>JANQIX010000027.1 GCA_028281925.1 Alphaproteobacteria bacterium | reverse complement strand
GTGATCGCCGCCGTCAACGACGTCTTGCCGTGATCAACGTGCCCGATCGTCCCGATGTTGCAGTGCGGCTTCGTCCGCTCAAACTTCGCCTTCGCCATGTCTCACCAGTCTCCGTCCAGCGCGCTCTGTCACGCGTTCACCAATCCCGGCCCGGCGGCCACCCACGGGCAACGCTCGCCGCTTAAGCAAGCTTTGCCCGCACCTCGTCAGCTACCTGCTGCGGCACCTGATCGTAATGATCGAAGTGCATCGTGTACTGCGCGCGGCCCTGCGACATGGACCGCAGCGTGTTGACGTATCCGAACATATTGGCCAGCGGCACCATCGCCGTGACGACGTTGGCATTGCCCCGGCTGTCCATGCCTTGGACCTGGCCCCGCCGGCTGTTCAGATCGCCGATCACATCGCCCATATAGTCTTCGGGCGTCACCACCTCGACGCGCATGATCGGCTCAAGCAAAACCGGCTTCGCCTTTGCGACCGCCTCGCGGAACGCGGCCCGCGACGCGATTTCGAAGGCCAGAACCGAACTGTCGACGTCGTGGTAGGCGCCGTCGATCAACTCAACACGGAAATCGATCACGGGGAAGCCGGCGATGACCCCGGTATCCTTCGCCTGGTTCAGGCCCTTCTCCACGCCGGGGATGTACTCTTTCGGCACGGCCCCGCCGATGATCTTGCTTTCGAAGTTGAAGCCCTCACCGCGCTCCTGCGGCTCGAACACCAGCTTGATGCGGGCGAACTGGCCGGAACCACCGGTCTGCTTCTTGTGGGTGTAGTCCACCTCGGCGCGCTGTCCGATGGTCTCGCGATAAGCGACCTGCGGCGCGCCGACATTGGCGTCGACCTTGAACTCACGCTTCATGCGATCGACCAGGATCTCAAGATGCAGCTCACCCATGCCCTTGATCACGGTCTGGCCGCTCTCCTGGTCCACGGCGACGCGGAAGGACGGATCCTCCTGCGCCAGACGCTGCAGCGCGGCGCCCATCTTCTCCTGATCCGCCTTCGACTTGGGCTCCACCGCCACCTCGATGACGGGCTCGGGGAACTCCATGCGCTCCAGCACGATCGGCTTCGACGGATCGCACAGCGTATCGCCGGTTGTCGTCTGCTTCAGACCGACCAGCGCGATGATATCGCCGGCATAAGCTTCCTTGATCTCTTCGCGCGAATTGGCGTGCATCAGCAGCATGCGGCCAATGCGCTCGCGCTGACCCTTGACCGAATTCAGCACATAGCTGCCGCTGTCCAGCCGCCCGGAATAGACGCGCGCGAACGACAGCGAGCCCACGAACGGGTCGGTCATGATCTTGAACGCAAGGGCGGAAAACGGCACACCGTCTTCCGGCGCGCGCATATCCGCCTCGTCGCTGTCGACCTTCAGCCCGCGCACATCGCCGATATCCAGCGGTGACGGCAGATAGTCGACGACCGCGTCCAACAGCGGCTGAACGCCTTTGTTCTTGAACGCACTGCCCAGGCAAACCGGCACGAAGTGCAGACCCACCGTGCCCTTGCGAATGCAGGCCTTCAGCGTGTCGATATCCGGTTCGGTACCTTCCAGATACATCTCCATGGCGTGGTCGTCTTGCTCGACCGCCATCTCAATCAAATGTTGCCGCTCTTCCGCGGCCCGCTCCGCCAAGTCGTCCGGGATGTCCCTGTACTCAAACTTGGCGCCGAGGGACTCATCCAGCCAGACGATGGCCCGGTTCTCAACCAAATCGACAACGCCGGCGAAGCCGCTTTCCTCCCCGATCGGAAGCTGCAGCACCATCGGACGCGCCCCAAGGCGATCCTTCAGCATCTCGACGCAACGGTCGAAGTTGGCGCCGATGCGGTCCATCTTGTTGACGAAACAGATGCGCGGCACGCGGTACTTGTCAGCCTGACGCCACACCGTCTCTGACTGCGGCTCGACGCCCGCGACGCTGTCGAACACCGCCACGGCACCATCCAGAACGCGCAGCGAGCGCTCGACCTCGATGGTGAAATCGACGTGGCCCGGCGTGTCGATGATGTTGACGCGATGATCGTTCCAGAAACACGTCGTCGCCGCCGACGTGATGGTGATGCCGCGCTCCTGCTCCTGCTCCATCCAGTCCATCGTCGCGGTGCCGTCATGCACCTCGCCGATCTTGTAGGACTTTCCGGTGTAATAGAGGACGCGCTCGGTCGTCGTCGTCTTACCGGCATCGATGTGGGCCATGATGCCGATATTGCGATACTTGTCGATTGGGTGGGTGCGCGACATGGGAGTCTCCGGCCAGCTTTCGTCTCTACGCCGTGGGCCTTACCACCGATAGTGCGAGAAAGCCTTGTTGGCTTCCGCCATGCGGTGGGTATCCTCCCTCTTCTTGACAGCAGCGCCCCTTTGATTGGCCGCGTCCAGCAACTCGTTGGACAGCCGGTCTACCATTGTTGTTTCCGAGCGCTTGCGCGCAGCGCTGATCAGCCAGCGGATGGCCAACGCCTGCGCACGATCCGGCCGCACTTCGACCGGCACCTGATAGGTCGCACCGCCGACGCGGCGCGAACGCACCTCAACCTGCGGCTTCACATTCGCCAACGCTTCATGGAACGTGATCACCGGATCGGCACCGCGCGACCGCTGCTGGATCCGATCCAGCGCGCCATAGACGATGCCCTCGGCGACGGACTTCATGCCGTCGCGCATGACATTGTTCATGAACTTGTTGAGAACGACGTCCCCGAACTTCGGGTCCGGCAGAATCTCTCGTTTCTCGGCACGGCGGCGGCGAGACATCGCGCTGGCTCCGTCCTTACTTCGGTCGCTTGGCGCCGTACTTCGAACGGCGCTGGCGGCGGTCCTTGACACCCTGGGTGTCCAGGGTGCCGCGAATGATGTGGTAGCGCACACCCGGCAGGTCCTTCACACGGCCGCCGCGGATCATGACGACGGAGTGCTCCTGCAGGTTGTGCCCTTCGCCGGGGATATAGCTCGTCACCTCGAAGCCGTTCGTGAGCCGCACGCGGGCGACTTTGCGCAGCGCGGAGTTCGGTTTCTTCGGCGTCGTCGTGTAGACGCGCGTGCACACGCCACGCTTCTGAGGACAGGCCTCCAGAGCCGGCACTTTGTTGCGCACCCGCGGTGCTTGGCGCGGTTTGCGGATCAACTGGTTGATCGTCGGCATCGCTGCCCTTCGTCACTCTTCCAATGCGCGTGGCCCCGGCCCACGCAGGATCGCAGTCGGGAAACCCGATCGAATACCGGCTGATGCGCATCGTTCACAGGGGGCACCGACAAGTTAAAGACCTCGCGCATCCGCACTTCAGTGCGGCGCGAGGCCCTCTCGCCAATTGCAATGCACCCCATCTTCAAGGGGCGCATACTTGCCCGTCAGTCAACGAGTAGCGCGTCTAAGCCCGACCCCTCCGGGGGAAAGGCCTACAGCCAGCTCCCGATCTAGGCGGCCGGGACTATAGGCCCGCCCCCAAAGCGCGTCAAGCACAGGGCACGGCCCAAGATACAAAAAAGGGGCGGTCTGTGCCGGTATGCTTCCATACTGGCACAGACCGCCCCGGTGTCTCCGATCGCCCGCCTTGCCCGAGCTTACGCCGCGCTTGGCTTGCTATCCGCGTCGCCCGGCTCGTTCGTCGGCAACAGTTCCACCGACTGCGCGTCATGGGCCGCCTGGGCGAGACGATCCCGCTCCGCCGCCATCCGCTTCAGGCGCTGCACCACCGAGCCGGTACCGGCCGGAATCAGACGGCCGACGATCACGTTCTCCTTGAGGCCTTCCAGGCTGTCGACCTTGCCGGATACGGCCGCCTCCGTGAGGACGCGCGTCGTTTCCTGGAACGAGGCGGCGGAGAATACCGACTTGGTCTGCAGGCTGGCTTTGGTGATACCCTGCAGCACGGGCTCGCCCTTGGCCGGCCGGCCGTTTTCGGCCAACGCCTTGTCGTTCTCCGCCTCGAAATCCTCGCGGTCGGTCAGTTCGCCGATCAGGAAGGTCGTATCGCCGGGGTCGGTGATCTCGACCTTCTGCAGCATCTGGCGGACGATCACCTCGATGTGCTTGTCGTTGATCTTCACACCCTGCAGCCGATAGACGTCCTGGATCTCGTTGACCAGATAGTCGGCCAACGCCTCGACACCCAGAACGGCCAGGATGTCGTGAGGAACCGGATTGCCGTCCATCAGGTGGTCGCCCTTCAGGACATAGTCGCCTTCCTGCACCGAGATGTGCTTGCCCTTCGGGATCAGGTATTCCTTGGCCTCTTCGCCCTCTTCCTCCGGCCGCACGATGATCCGGCGCTTGGTCTTGTAGTCCTTGCCGTATTCGACGCGGCCTTCGATGTCGCTGATGATGGCGAAATCTTTCGGCCGGCGCGCCTCGAAAAGCTCGGCCACACGCGGCAGACCGCCGGTGATGTCGCGCGTCTTGGAGCTTTCCCGCGGGATGCGGGCCAGCACGTCGCCGGCGCGGACGGGCGCCCCGTTCTCCACCGACAGGATCGCGTCCACCGACATGAAGTAACGGGCTTCCAGGCCGTTCGGCAGTTTGACCACCTCGCCCGCCTCGTCACGGAGCGTGATCCGGGGTCGGAGGTCACTGCCGCGCGGCTGCTGGCGCCAGTCGAACACGACCTTGGCCGAAAGCCCGGTGGTGTCGTCCACCACTTCGCGCATCGACACGCCTTCGATCAGGTCGACGTAGTTGGCCTTGCCTTCCTTCTCGGTGATGATCGGGATGGTATACGGGTCCCACTCCGCCAGCTTGGTGCCGCGGCGCACTTGGGCCCCCTGGTCGGCCAGAAGGCGCGAGCCGTAAGGCACGCGGTGGCGTGCCTTCTCCCGCCCCTGCTCATCCACCAGCACCAGTTCGCAGTTGCGCCCCATGACCACCGGCAAGCCGTCGCTGTTCACCACGACGTTGCGGTTCTTGACCTCAAGCGTCGCGTTGAAATTGGCTTCCACGAAGCTCTGCTCGGCACCGCGCTGGGCCGCACCACCGATATGGAAGGTCCGCATCGTCAGCTGCGTGCCGGGTTCGCCGATCGACTGGGCGGCGATGACGCCGACCGCTTCGCCGATATTGACCGGCGTGCCGCGTGCGAGGTCGCGCCCGTAGCATGTGGCGCAGATCCCGCCGCGCGTCTCGCAGGTCAGCGGCGAGCGGATCAGGAAATGGTCGACGCCGCCGCTCTCGATCGCCTCGACACGATCTTCGTCGATCAGGTCGCCGGCCTTCAGGATGACCTCGCCGGTCAGCGGGTGCAGCACCTCTTCGGCTGCGGTCCGTCCCAGGACGCGGTCAGCCAGGGGCACCACGACATCGCCGCCGTCGATGATCGCCTTGGCGGTGATGCCCTTCGTGGTTCCGCAATCGACCTCGATCACCGTGCAGTCCTGCGCGACGTCGACCAGACGCCGCGTCAGATAACCCGAATTGGCCGTCTTCAGCGCGGTGTCCGCCAACCCCTTCCGGGCGCCGTGGGTGGAGTTGAAGTACTCCAGGACCGTCAGCCCCTCTTTGAAATTGGAGATGATCGGCGTCTCGATGATCTCGCCCGACGGCTTGGCCATCAGGCCGCGCATACCGGCGAGCTGGCGGATCTGTGCGGCAGATCCACGTGCGCCGGAATGGGCCATCATGTAGACCGAATTCACTTCCCGCGACGGGTCGCTGAGGGTCGACGAGATTTCCTTCATCATCTCGTCAGCGACCTTGTCGGTCGTCGTGGCCCAGACATCGACCACCTTGTTGTACTTCTCGCCGCGCGTGATCAGGCCGTCGAGATACTGGCTCTCATACTCCTTCACGCGGTCGGTGGCGTCCCCGACCAGCCGATGCTTCGCAGCCGGAATGACCAAATCATCCTTGCCGAATGAGATGCCGGCCTTGCACGCCTGGCTGAAGCCCATGGACATCAGTCGGTCGGCGAAGATCACCGTCTCCTTCTGCCCACAATGGCGGTAGACCATGTCGATGACCTTGGAGACGTCCTTCTTCGTCAACAGCCGGTTGATCATCGAGAACGACAGATCCGGCGTGCGCGGCAGGATATCGGAGAGGATCATCCGCCCGGGCGTCGAGGTCACCCGCTGAACGTAAGCGCGGCCATCGGCGTCCACTGACTCATAACGCGTCTTGATCTTGGTGTGCATGCCGATGACGCCAGCGGCCATGGCCTGCTCGATCTCACCCATCGACGTGAAGCGCAAGACCTTATACGCCTTGGTCTCACCTGCCTTCAGCCGCTGGAACAAGCCGTCCATGTCCTGCCCCTCAAAGCCTTCCGTCGGCTTTGCCGGGTTCTGCAGCACCACATCTTCGGCCTTCAGCGCCGCCGCCATCGCCTCGACGCTGTCGAGTTCGACCTCCGGTCCGACGATGTCGTTGCGCTCCATCGTCAGGTAATAGAGGCCGAGCACGATGTCCTGGCTGGGCACGATGATCGGGTTGCCGTTCGACGGCGACAGGATGTTGTTGGTCGACATCATCAGGACGCGCGCTTCGAGCTGCGCCTCAAGCGACAGCGGCACGTGCACCGCCATCTGGTCGCCGTCAAAATCCGCGTTGAACGCCGTGCACACCAGCGGGTGGAGCTGGATCGCCTTGCCCTCGATCAGCACCGGCTCGAACGCCTGGATGCCGAGACGGTGCAAGGTCGGCGCCCGGTTCAAGAGAACCGGATGCTCGCGGATCACCTCCTCCAGGATGTCCCAGACCTCGGGCCGCTCCTTCTCCACCATCCGCTTTGCGGCCTTGATGGTGGACGCCATGCCGTAGATTTCGAGCTTGTGATAGATGAACGGCTTGAACAGCTCCAACGCCATCTTCTTCGGCAGGCCGCACTGGTGCAGCTTGAGCTCCGGCCCGACCACGATCACCGAACGGCCGGAATAGTCGACGCGCTTGCCCAGCAAGTTCTGGCGGAAGCGGCCCTGCTTGCCCTTCAGCATGTCGCTGAGCGACTTCAGCGGCCGCTTGTTGGCGCCCGTGATCACGCGGCCGCGCCGGCCGTTGTCGAACAGCGCGTCCACAGATTCCTGAAGCATCCGCTTCTCGTTGCGGACGATGATGTCCGGGGCCTTCAGCTCGATCAGCCGCTTCAGCCGGTTGTTCCGGTTGATCACGCGGCGATAGAGGTCGTTCAGGTCAGACGTGGCGAAACGCCCACCGTCCAGCGGCACCAGCGGCCGCAGCTCCGGCGGGATCACTGGGACGACGTCCAGGATCATCCATTCCGGCCGGGCGCCGCTTTCCATGAACGCTTCGATCAGCTTCAGGCGCTTCACCAGCTTCTTGCGCTTGGCCTCCGAGCCTGTCTCGCGCAGCTCCTCGCGAACCTTCTGGTAGTCCTCTTCCAGGTCGATGGCGCCCAGCATCGACTTCAGCGCCTCGGCGCCGATCTTGGCGGTGAACGCCTCTTCGCCGTAGTCGTCCTGGGCGTTGACGAACTCGTCCTCCGACAGAAGCTGGTTGCGCTTCAGCGGCGTCAGCCCCGGCTCGATAACGACAAAGTTCTCGAAATAGAGAACGCGCTCGAGATCCTTCAGCGTCATGTCGACCATAAGGCCGATGCGCGACGGCAGCGACTTCAGGAACCAGATATGCGCCACCGGCGAGGCCAGTTCGATATGGCCCATGCGCTCGCGCCGCACCTTCGAGAGCGTGACCTCGACGCCGCATTTCTCGCAGATGATGCCACGATACTTCATACGCTTGTACTTGCCGCACAAGCATTCGTAATCCTTGATCGGGCCGAAGATGCGGGCACAGAACAGCCCATCCCGCTCCGGCTTGAAGGTACGGTAGTTGATCGTCTCAGGCTTCTTGATCTCACCGTAGGACCAAGACCGGATCCGCTCTGGGCTGGCGATCGAGATCTTGATCTGGTCGAAGCTCTGGGGGCTTGCAACTTGACCGATCAGGTTGATCAGTTCGCTCATCGACGAACTCCCGCGCAAGAAAGAATGATTAGGTGCGCACCCGCGGCCGGGACCAAGCCGCCCGCGGGCGTATCAAGCGGCATCAATATGTCCGCTGCTCCAATTCCACATTCAGGCCGAGCGACCGCAATTCCTTGACCAGGACGTTGAAGCTCTCGGGAATCCCGGCCTCGAAGTTGTCGTCCCCTCGGACGATCGCCTCGTAGACCTTGGTTCGGCCGGAGACGTCGTCGGATTTCACCGTCAGCATCTCCTGCAAGGTATAGGCCGCACCGTAGGCTTCCAGGGCCCACACCTCCATCTCGCCGAACCGCTGGCCGCCGAACTGCGCCTTACCGCCCAGCGGCTGCTGGGTGACCAGGCTGTAGGGGCCGATGGACCGCGCGTGGATCTTGTCGTCCACGAGATGGTGCAGCTTCAGCATGTAGATGTAGCCGACAGTGACCGACCGGGCGAAGGTCTCACCCGTGCGCCCGTCGACCAGCTTCACCTGACCGCTGACATCCAGCCCCGCTTCACCCAGCATGCGCACGATGTCGTCTTCGCGCGCGCCATCGAACACCGGGGTTGCCATCGGCACGCCCGGCCGCAGGTTTCCGGCCATCTCCATCAGTTCGTCCCGATCCAGATCGGCCACCTCGTCGCCGTACTGGTCGTCGCCGTAGACCTCGCGCAGCCGCCCCTGCAATACGTCCAGCTTCTCCGCACCGTCACCGCCGGCCGCCGCCGCCTTCCAGGCGTCCAGCATCTGCCCGATCTCTTCGCCGAGACCGGCGGCCGCCCAGCCCAGATGGGTTTCCAGAATCTGGCCCACATTCATGCGCGACGGCACGCCCAAGGGATTGAGAACGATATCGACCGGCGTCCCATTGTCGAGGAACGGCATATCCTCCATCGGCGTGATGCGGGAGATGACGCCCTTGTTGCCGTGCCGGCCGGCCATCTTGTCGCCCGGCTGCAGCTTGCGCTTCACGGCCACGAAGACCTTCACCATCTTCATCACGCCGGGCGGCAGTTCGTCGCCGCGCTGCAGCTTCTCCACCTTGTCCTCGAACCGGCGCTTCAGCCCGTCGACCCGCTCGTCGAAGCTCTTGCCCATGGCCTCGATGTCGGCCATGCGGTTTTCGTCAGCGACAGTGATCTGCCGCCAATGGGCTGTGGTGAAGCCCTGTAGGCTGGCTTCGGTGATCTGGTGGCCCGTCTCGTAGCCCTTGGGACCCGTGGTCGCCACTTGGCCCACCAGCATCTCCCTCAGACGGCCCTGGAAGCTGCGCTCCAGAATGGCGCGCTCGTCGTCCCGGTCCTTGGCCAGGCGCTCGATCTCCTGCCGCTCGATGGCCAGCGCACGCTCGTCCTTATCCACACCGCGGCGGGAGAACACGCGCACCTCGACGATCGTGCCCGACACACCCGGCGGCAGCCTGAGCGAGGTGTCGCGCACGTCGGATGCCTTCTCGCCGAAGATGGCGCGCAGCAGCTTCTCTTCCGGCGTCATCGGCGACTCGCCCTTCGGCGTCACCTTGCCCACCAGGATGTCGCCCGGCTTCACCTCCGCGCCGATATAGACGATGCCGGCTTCGTCCAGATGCCGCAGCGCCTCTTCACCGACATTCGGGATGTCGCGCGTGATCTCTTCCTGGCCCAGCTTGGTGTCGCGGGCCATCACCTCGAATTCCTCGATATGGATCGAGGTGAACACATCGTCGCGCACGATGCGCTCGGAGATCAGGATCGAATCCTCGAAGTTGTAGCCGTTCCACGGCATGAACGCGCACAGCACGTTGCGGCCCAGTGCCAGCTCGCCCAGCTCCGTCGACGGCCCGTCGGCGACGATGTCGCCCTTGGTAACCACGTCGCCCTGCTTCACCAGCGGGCGCTGGTTGATGCAGGTGTTCTGGTTGGAGCGCTGGAACTTCAGCAGGTTATAGATGTCCACCGTGCTGGCCGAGGCATCGATGTCGTCGGTCACGCGCACCACGATACGGGTGGCGTCCACCTGATCGACGATGCCGGACCGCCGCGCCACGATGGCCACGCCGCTGTCGCGCGCGACCGTCTCTTCCATGCCGGTGCCGACCAGCGGCGCCTGGGTCTGGATCAACGGCACGGCCTGACGCTGCATGTTCGAGCCCATCAGCGCGCGGTTGGCGTCGTCGTTCTCCAGGAATGGAATCAGGGCCGCGGCTACCGAAACGATCTGCTTCGGCGACACGTCCACCAGCTCGATCATATCGGGCCGCTGCAACAAGTTGTCGCCGCCCTTTCGGCACGGCACCAGGTCGTCGGCGAAGCGCCCTTCCTCGTCCAGTCGGGCATTGGCCTGGGCAATGGTGTAGCGGTGCTCCTCCATGGCGGAGAGGTAGATCACCTCGTCCGTCACGCGGCCGTCCACGACCTTCCGGTACGGGCTTTCGATGAAGCCGTACTTGTTGACCCGCGCATAGGTGGCCAAGCTGTTGATAAGGCCGATATTCGGGCCTTCCGGCGTCTCGATCGGGCAGATGCGGCCGTAATGCGTGGGGTGCACGTCGCGCACCTCGAAGCCCGCACGCTCGCGCGTCAGGCCACCGGGGCCGAGAGCCGACAGGCGCCGCTTATGCGTGATCTCCGACAGCGGGTTGGTCTGGTCCATGAACTGGCTAAGCTGCGACGAGCCGAAGAACTCGCGCACCGCTGCCGCCGCCGGCTTGGCGTTGATCAGGTCGTGCGGCATGACAGTGTCGATGTCGACCGAGCTCATGCGCTCGCGGATCGCCCGCTCCATGCGCAGGAGGCCCACCCGGTACTGGTTCTCCATCAGCTCGCCGACGGACCGGACGCGCCGGTTGCCCAGATTGTCGATATCGTCGATGTCGCCGCGGCCATCCTTCAGCTCCAAGAGGATCTTCAGGATCGCCAGGATGTCCTGCTTGCGCAGCACGCGCAGGGAGTCCTCCGTCTCGAACCCGAGCCGGGCATTCATCTTCACCCGGCCCACCGCCGACAGGTCGTACCGCTCGGGATCGAAGAACAGGCCGGCGAACAAGGCCTCTGCCGACTCCAGGGTCGGCGGCTCGCCGGGCCGCATGACGCGATAGATGTCGATCAGCGCGTCTTCGCGGGTCGCATTCTTGTCAATGCCGACCGTGTGGCGCATGTACGGGCCGACATTGACGTGGTCGATCAAGAGGGTCTCGATCTGAGCCACGCTGTTCTCGGTCAGCACGTCCAGCATCTCGGCCGTGACCTCATCGCCGGCCTCGAAGAACACTTCGCCGCTGGTCTCGTCGATGACGTCCGATGCGAGATAACGACCGATCACGTCGTCATCGGCGACAAGCTGTTCGGTCATGCCGGCTTCGCGCAGGCGCCGTCCTATGCGCGGGTTCATCTTGGTTCCGGTCGCGGCGACTTCTTCGCCCGTAGCCGCGTTCACCAGCGGGGCGGTCAGCTTAACGCCGCGCATACGCTCCGGATCGAAGGGGGTCTTCCAACCGCCCGGAGCCCGCGCATACACGACCGTCTGGTAGAAATAGTTGAGGATCTCTTCCTTCGACATGCCGAAGATGCGCTCGCGCGCCGGATCGCGGCCCTCGGCGGCGCAATCGGCCAGATACTCTTCGGTCATCTGACTGTGCAGCGCGAACAGCAGCGTCGTTGCCGGCAGCTTGCGGCGCCGGTCGATGCGCACATAGATGTGGTCCTTGGCGTCGAACTCGAAATCCAGCCAGGATCCGCGATAGGGGATCACCCGTGCGGCGAACAGATACTTGCCCGACGAATGGGTCTTGCCCTTGTCGTGGTCGAAGAACACGCCGGGCGAACGGTGCATCTGGCTGACGATAACGCGCTCGGTGCCGTTGATGACGAAGGTGCCGTTGGCCGTCATCAGCGGCATGTCGCCCATATAGACGTCCTGCTCTTTGATGTCGCGAATCGACTTGAGGCCGGTATCCTCCTCAACGTCGAACACGGTCAGCCGCAGGGTCACCTTCAGCGGTGCGGCATAGGTCATGCCCCGCTGCTGGCATTCCTCGACATCGTATTTCGGCTCTTCCAGCTCGTAGCGCACGAAATCCAACTCGGCCCGGTCCGAGAAATCCTGGATCGGGAAGACCGAGCGGAAGACCTCCTGCAAGCCGAGGTGCTGGCGCTGATCCACCGGCACGTCCATCTGCAGGAACTGGTCGTATGAGCTGCGCTGAACCTCGATCAGGTTCGGCATCTGGGCCACCTCGGGGATCCGCCCGAAGCTCTTGCGGACTCGCTTACGTCCCGTGAACGACTTCGCCATCTAGTCCCCTCGACAACATGCGAAAGCGACCGGCCGCTGTCGCACCTGAAACCGGTGCGGGGCGATCGCACAGACCCTTACCCTTCGCCTTGCGGCTCGCAGAACACCAACTATGAAAGCAAAATAGGTCGAAAAGCGGCCAACCCCATGGGCCGGCCGCCGTTCGACGAACGAATATGATGCGAATTCTGCTGCCACGCGACGTTACTTAATCTCCACCGACGCGCCGGCCTCTTCAAGCTTTTTCTTCAGCTCCTCGGCCTCATCCTTGCCGACGGCTTCCTTCACGGGCTTCGGCGCGCCTTCCACCAGGTCTTTCGCCTCCTTCAGGCCGAGACCGGTGATCGCACGCACCTCTTTGATCACGTTGATCTTCTTGTCGCCCGCACCGGTCAGGACAACGTCGAACTCGGTCTTCTCTTCAGCCGGGGCCGCTTCTTCAGCCGCAGCCGCCGGCGCGAAGCCCGCCATGGCAACCGGCGCCGCAGCGGCAGCAGAGACGCCCCACTTCTCTTCCAAGAGCTTCGACAGTTCAGCCGCTTCCAGCACCGTCAGCGACGACAGCTCCTCAACCAGACGATCGAGATCCGCCATTTCTACTCACTCCTTCTCCGACCCATCCAGGGTCGATGTCTTGTTGGACCGGGCCCGTCGTTCAGGCTCCCGATCCGGATTGTCATGTCCGGACGATCCGTCCGGCTCTACTGCTTCTGGGAATACGCCTTGAAGACGCCGACCAGCTTGGAAGTCGGGGCGTTGATGACCCGCGCCAGCTTGCCCGCCGGTGCCTCCATGACACCGACCAGCTTGGAGGCCGGCGCCTGCAGCACACCGAGGATCTTGGCGCGCAGGTCCTCGATCGGAGGCAGCTTGGCCAGGGCTTCGATACCGGCCTTGTCCAGCGCCTTTCCACCGAGACCGCCGCCGACGACAGTCAGCTTGTCGTTCTTCTTGGCATAATCCAATGCCGCCTTGGCTGTCGCCACCGGGTCATTGCCCGTGGCCACGGCCGTCGGGCCGGTGAACATCCCGTCCAAGTTCTCAAAGCTCGTCCCGCGGATCGCGATCCGGGCAAGACGGTTCTTTGTGACCTGGTATCGGGCTCCGGCCGCCCGCATCTGGCGTCTCAGGTCCAGCGACTGTTCGACCGTCAGCCCGTTGTTGTGGGTGATGATCATCAGTTCCGCGTCCTGAAAAGCCTCCTGCATTCCGGCGACTTTGTCTTCCTTCTGCGATCGCTTCACGACATGGCTCCTCCTTCCGGGGTCCGAAGGCGTACCTGACCCGCAGGCCGCCACACTGTGCACCGAGCCGCCGGGGGCTCTGCCCCTTCGACGGCGTCCAAAAGCGCCAGCCGCCCCAGAAGTCCACAACCGGCAACGAACGGCCTTCCGGCCGTCCGCCGCGTTCGGCGGATGAGCTCCCGTCTATGGCAGGGTTTATCCCGGCTGGGCCGGATACCTACCGTCTCGGACAGGCCGGCTTCACGGTCCGGTCGGCCAAGCCGGCCGGACCGATCTTGCCGCCGCCGCCTCCGTCAATCGGAGTCGGCGGCTAAAACTGACTCTCCCGTTCTCCCGCTCGCGTCTCAAGCCGCGCCGGCATCCTGCACGCTGGCAAGATCGACGCGGATGCTCGGCCCCTGGGTCGAGCTCAGAGAGACTTTCTTCACATAGGTGCCCTTCGCGCCGCTCGGCTTCGCCTTGACGATGGCGTCGACGAAGGCACGGATGTTCTGGGCGAGCGCCTCATCGTCGAAGCTCGCCTTGCCGACACCACCATGGATCAGGCCGGCCTTTTCCACGCGGAACTCGATCGATCCGCCCTTGGCTGCCTTTACGGCCGTGGTGACATCCGGCGTCACCGTTCCCAGCTTCGGGTTCGGCATCAGACCGCGGGGGCCGAGAATGCGGCCCAGCCGGCCGACCACCGCCATCATGTCCGGCGTGGCGATGCAACGGTCGAAATCCAGCCGGCCTTCCTGAATGTCCTTGGCCAGATCGTCTGCGCCCACGATATCGGCGCCGGCTGCAGTCGCCTCTTCCGCCTTGTCACCCTTGGCGAAGACGGCAACGCGCACGGGCTTGCCCGTACCATTCGGCAGTTGGACCATGCCGCGCACGATCTGATCGGCATGGCGCGGGTCGACACCAAGGTTCATCGCGATCTCGACAGTCTCGTCGAACTTGGCCTTGGCGCGGGTCTTGATGTGGGTGATGGCCTCCGACAGCGGATAGCTGTGGTCGCGGTCGATGCCCTTGCGCATTTCCGCCAGACGCTTGCCTACCTTTGCCATCGCCGTTACTCCACCACTTCCAAGCCCATCGACACCGCGGATCCGCGGATCATCTGGACCGCGGCCTCTATGTCGTGGGCGTTGAGATCGGCCATCTTGGTTTCGGCGATCTCGCGCAGCTGCGCCGTTGTGACCTTGCCGACCGTACCCTTGCCGGTCGTCGAGCTGCCCTTGGCGATGCCGGCTGCCTTCTTCAGGAAATAGCTCGCCGGCGGCGTCTTCGAGATGAAGGTGAACGACCGATCGGCATAGGCCGTAATCACCACCGGGATCGGCATCCCCTTTTCCAGATTCTGGGTCTGCGCGTTGAATTCCTTGCAGAACTGCATGATGTTCAGCCCGCGCTGGCCCAGCGCGGGCCCGATCGGCGGCGACGGATTGGCCGCCCCCGCCGGCACCTGCAGTTTGATCAAACCGATAATCTTCTTCGCCATCGTTCCTTATCCCCAAAACACGATCTGCCCGCCGGTCGCGGCGGGCGCGGGTAAGCGCGGTGCAAGCGGCCCCCCATGGGCTTGCGGGGTAGAGCCTACCGCGCGGTCTCTGTGGCTTCGGCGCATGCCAGCGCCGACGCTCCTGTCTTCGCCTAAACCTTCTCCACCTGGCCGTATTCCAGCTCCACCGGCGTTGCGCGGCCGAAGATGGAAACGGCGACCTTCAGACGCGCCCTCTCTTCATCGACCTCCTCGACGAAGCCGGTGAAGCTCTCGAACGGCCCGTCGGCGACCTTGACCTGCTCGCCGATCTCAAACGTGATCGACGGCTTCGGCCGCTCGATCCCCTCCTGCACCTGGCGAATGATGCGGTCCGCCTCCGCCTGGGTGATCGGCGCCGGCTTGCCGCGCGCGCCCAGGAACCCGGTCACCTTCGCGGTGTTCTTCACCAGGTGCCAAGTGTCGTCCGTCAGATCCATCTTCACCAGCACATAGCCGGGGAAGAACTTCCGTTCCGCATTCACCTTCTGGCCACGGCGCAGTTCGACCACCTCTTCGGTGGGCACGGAGATCTCCTCGAAGAATTCCTCCAGCCCCTTTTGCATCGCCTGCTCGCGGATCGACTGGGCAACCTTCTTCTCGAACCCCGAATAAACGTGCACCACATACCAACGCTTGGCCATATGCGCCCTAACCTCCGAGACCGAGCACCAACTGAACCAGCCAGCTCGCGATCTGATCGACCAGCAAGAAGAAGATGGCCATGATGATCACGAACACGATCACCATCGCTGTCGTGACGCCGGTCTCCTTACGGGAAGGCCACGTGACCTTCGCAACTTCCTGCCGCACCTGGCGGTAGAATTCCAACGGGTTGGTCTTGGCCATGCCCTCAGATCGCCCATGCCTCGTACCGAAAGTGCCCCTTGCCGGGACGTCCCTTACCCAAAAACAGCCCGACTGGCAGGAGTGGAGGGGCTCGAACCCCCAGCCCCCGGTTTTGGAGACCGGTGCTCTACCAATTGAGCTACACTCCTAGCGCATATCGGCGGCCGGGGCGTTCAGACCCCACCCAACGCCAGAATGCTGGCGGCGCTCACACAAAACAAACCTGTTCCGCGAATCACATAAGTGTCGCGAAGCGGCCCTTGTAGACCGCCAAGCCGCTGCAGTGCAAGAGCCTATTCACTCTTCGCCGCTGGCGCAGGACGCGTTCTCCCCACCTCGCCAGACCGTTACGGCTTCACCTTCGGGATGGCTTTGTCGAGGATCACATAGGTCCCAATCCCGACGCCAATGCCGACCAGGAAACCAAGGGCCGTGCCCCAGCCCGGCACGACGCTTCCCGAGGCGGCGCCGGTACCACCGCTGGCCAGTACTGTGCCGATCAGGCTGGTGGTCGCCGTCGTCACTAGCGTTCCGGTACCAGCGCTGACGAGTCCGATGCCCGTGCTGCGCCCGACCCGTTTGAAGACCTCGCCCGGGGAATGCGAACGGTCCCTTTCGAACGCGAAAATCAGAACCAGCTCGGCAACCCCTGCCCCCGCACCGCCCGCGACGATGCGTGAGCCGACGAGGCGCAGACCGCTGCCGAAGTTCGGAAGCTGGCCCTGAGCTATGAGGTGCTGAGAGAAGTAGTTGACCAGGGCCTGCTCAGTCGCCATGGAGACGCCGCCGCCGACACCCCCGAGGATCGCTGTCTGCGGGGCTCGACCCGCGAAGGCATTCCAGTCGCCGCCGCCCGCTGCGGTGAACAGGGCATCCGTGCCGAGCCCGAGCACACTGCCCAGGCCTGCGCCCGTCCCGAACGCCCGGCCGCCGGCAAAGATCGATCCGTAGCGCTGGGCGGCGTTGAACTCGGGCGTCAGCGGGTTCGCCGTTCGGGCCCGGAACTGGCGCCCAAAGCCGCCTTGCATGTCGCTTTGCAGCAGGCCACCGTAGAATAGCTGGTTGACATTGACCCGTGGCGCTGCCGCAAGCGCGGCCTGTCCAGCAGGATTGCCGGCCACGATCTGCTGCAACGCGGCAAGCTCCTGCTGTGTTGTCGCGGCCCCCCAGGCGATAGCAAGGCGCGCCATCTCGGGCCGCTGCAGCCAGTACTTGTTACCGCCCTTGGGCTTGACGTCTCCGCTATAGCCGGCGTCATGGTGTATCTGGGCGTGGAAGCGTTCTACGGCGGTCGGGGCGTCTGCGGCCGCTCCCGGCGCCTTACGGTCATGCACATTCACCGTGAGCATCATGCGGGGCAGCCCCTCGCGCAGGGCATCGACCATGCGCCTGGCGAGCAGCGCCCGACCGACCCCTCCCGTGCCTTCCCGCGAGGCCGTGTAACCGCCGACATCGCCGCCGGGATTGAGCACGAACATGTCGGAGCCGAGCCCCAGCGGCCGCCCCTGATCGAACGCCGTGAGTATCCGAAGCTGAAAGTCGCTGCCGGGTTGGGCATTGTTGAGCTGGGCCAGACTGTTGACGCTCGGCTTGCCGGCACGGACGCGTCCCCCGGGGTCCAGTTGCTGCCCGGGTGCGAGGCCCAACAAAACGTCCCGCGGCAGCAGCAGCCCGGCATTGGGCATGTGCACCTCAATCGTGCGCATGCCGGCGGGGGCAGAGGCGGGGTCGGTAATGATGTATGGGACGTTCGGCGTGCCGCGCTGACCGGGCCTGATCGTGGGCAGGTTCGGCGAAGGCCCGGGCCGGGCCGCTGCGGGGCCGACCATCGACGAGGCGGCGATCGTCGGAATGGCGAGCTGGCGCCGACGGAGATCGAACTGAGCCGCGGTGAGAACGGGGATTCGGTGCGTATCGATGGGTGGACCGAGGGCGGTTGCGGCATCGAGCTTGAGCACGGTCGCCCCCCAGCGGGAGGGGAGAAGCCGCACGAAGTCGGTGGGTGTCACAGCGAGGTTCGGCTCAAGCCACTCGTGCCCCAGGCTGACGCGGCGCTTGCGCTCCGCCTCCACCGCCGCGCGCCGCTCGGCAGACACACCCTTGCCCTTGGCCGCGACCATCTCATTCAGGAACTCGGAGTTGCTGATGGACGTAAGGCGCGTGTCCGAAGCTAAGCCCGGCTTAGACTTCGGCGCCGGTCCCTGCTGGAATTGCAGCGCAGGACCTATCGCGGGCGGTCCGGCGGCATAGCGATCGAGCAAGGGCTCGGCCGAGCGGTTCTCGACTACGGCGGCGGCGACGCTGTCGGCATTCTGTTCGTGTGCATCACCCTGCCGGCCGACCCCGCCAGAGAGACCGAGGGCGGAGCGCTGCTGCACGAAATGCGCGGCCTCATGCGCTGCAGTGTGCAGATCCGGTGTCTCGGAAAAGGCAACGCGGCCGTCCATGCTGTAGGCCGTGGCCCCGAGTGCGTTGGTCGCCGCACGGGCAGGGCCTCCGGTATGCGCCTGCATGCCGTCGATGGAATGGCGGCCGAAGGCACGCGCGATCCGCGCCCTGTGCGGGAGCGTACCGGGGGCGCCGGAGAAGCCGTCAGCGGCGACGCGGTGAGGTTCATGGACGGCAGCAAGACCGCTGGAACCGCTGGCCTGAAGCGCCTGGTTGGCCTGCCGCGACGCGAACGAGGCAGCAGCGTGAGGCGGTGGACGAACTTGGGCAGGCGAAAAGCTTGATGCCCCGCCGGAGGTCAGGCTTGCGGGCGGTTCCCGACCTTCCCGCGCAGCGTCGGCGAAAGAGGGACGCGACGCCGCAGCTGCGGTGCCCGGATGGTGATGCGCCAGACGGCGTTGCCCCGCTGCAAAAGCCATCGCCAATTCGTCGTGGTTCGCAGTGTGTCAGTGAACGACGGCCCGACCGGGGCAAACGAGAGACCGTCCTGCGGACACCGGCGGGCGTTCCCAGCCCTTCGAAATCCGCATGACTCGAACAGTCTCACATGTCCGCCGCGGGTGCGCAACCGAGCGATGCCCGCCGGCAGAGGCCGACAGGCAGGTCAATTTCTAGACGGCGATGGCCCGTACGCAGAGGAAGCAAGGGAAGGTACTCATCTCCTGGAACTGCTGCGGATCCATCTCGCGCAACGCCTCCAGCGGCTCTGGCTCGACCGCGCGATCCAGGCGAAACTCCGCGTCCAGCAACGGGTTCAGGATCGCCGTCAGAGGCCGGCGATAGCCCGCGATCACCGGCCGAGGCTCGCCGAAGCCGCCCCAGGGGATTTCGCGGAATTCCGTGTCGAAATAGCGTCCGGTGTCCCAGGTCTTGCATCCCATTATGGGATGCTCCAGAGAGAAGACCAGCGTGCCGCCCGGCACCAGGAGCCGCCTGAATTCCAGGAACACAGGCGCGAGATCGGCGACATAGTCGAGCACCAGCGAGCACAGGACGATGTCGAAGGCACTGTCGCCGAACGGCAGCGCGCCTGCCACGTCGCCTTCCAGAACCGTTGCATCCAGTCCGGCAAGCCGCTCACGCGCCAATTCCACCATGCGCGGCGTCACATCCATGGCGGTCACGGATGCGCCGCGGTGGGCCATGATCTCTGAGCAGAAGCCCGGCCCGCAGCCGGCATCCAGCACGTGGCGGCCCGCCAGTTCCGGCAGCAGCGTCAGCGTGGCCGGCCGCTCAAGATAGGCGTTGTGCGGCTTGTCGAGCGCCTTTGCCGCGTAGCGGTCGGCAAACGTCTCGTAGTTGCGCCGGCCGAGCGGCCTGTCGTCCGTTTCGGACACTGGCGGCCGTCCGGCCGGGCGCGTTCACTACTCCACGATGCTGGCGACGACGCCGGCGCCGACGGTGCGGCCGCCTTCGCGGATGGCGAAGCGCAGGCCCTCGTCCATCGCGATCGGCGCGATCAGCGTCACGTGCATCCGCGTGTTGTCGCCGGGCATCACC
>JANQIX010000012.1 GCA_028281925.1 Alphaproteobacteria bacterium | reverse complement strand
CTTCGAAGGCTATCCCTGGCGCGCCTTGAACCGCGGGTTCTGCTTGTTGATCACATACACCCGGCCCTTGCGCCGAATCACGCGGCAGCCGCGATGCCTGGACTTCAGTGTCTTCAGCGAATTGGCAATCCGCATGGTTCGATCTCCGGCGCTCAAACAGACCACATCAACATAAAATGCGCGGGCCAGCAGCCCGCGCGCTCTCGTATTTAGTCGGACGCACTTCGGTTGTCAACGTGAACCGCGCCGCAAGTCTTGACAGGCGCTGCCTTACGCAACTCCGGCCGCGGCGTCCCCTTCACGCCGCTTGGCGTTGGGCGACTGATAGGCCAGTGCGGCATGTTCCTGACAATAAGGCAGGCCAGCGACAGATGGCCGGCCGCAGAAATGGAAGCCTGGTTCGCGCGGATCGCCGATCGGCCATTTGCACATGCGATCCGTCAGGCTGAGGATCGTCGCGCCCGACGCAACCTCCGCTTCGGCGGCTGGCTTCTTGCGGATCGGCGACGGCCGGCCCGAAAGACCCAGCCGATGCGCCTTGCCGATGACGGCGTTGCGAGTGATCTCATCGCCTAAAATTTGGGCAATTTCGCTGGCGCTCTTGCCGTTGCCCCAAAGCTGACGCAAAAGCGACACTCGCTCATCCGTCCACGTCATCGCGACACCTCCTTAATGACACAATCCTGTAAATGGTGCGTCCAAATCATGACGCATGCCATATTTCGTGCTCGCATGCCCATCACCATACAACATCCTCGAACCGACAGGTAGCCTTTCGATCATCCACGGCGCTGAATCCTGTGGATGGAACCGCCCGAAAACTCCGGAGTCAGCTGTGGATAAGTCCGCCAATTGCGACCGGAACGCCAAGCGATATGGGGGCTCCGGTCGCCGGCAGGCGTGCGGGCCTCACTGGATCTCGCGGATCGTGCCCTGCACAGTGTCGATCTCGACCACTACCTCACGGAAATCCGTGGTCATGGCACTGACGCGGTAGACTTGGCCGATCCGTTCGATCCGGTCATACCGGGCGTAGCCGCGCGCCGACAAGGCGTTCAGCAGATCGCTGATCGGCATTTCCCCAAGATCCTGATTGGTGGCTTCGCCGGCGCGCGGATTGGAATCGCCGATCTGATCCACCGGCACCCCATCGATCGCCTGTTGGGCGAAGACCACCCCCGGTATCGAAAGGGCCATCATGGCCGTCATGGCAATGGCTGCTTGCTTCTTCATCTCAGTTCCTCCTCTGTCGACCCTGTGCGGTCAGTACTAACGGCTGAGTTCCCGCATGGCTGCGTCCAGCCCCTCAAGGGTCAGGCCGAACATCCGACCGCCCATGATCTGCCGGATCATCGGTATTGAGCTGTAGTACTGCCAATGCGCCTCAGGCGTCGGGTTCAACCACACCGCTTTGGGATAGGTGTCGGTGATGCGGGTCATCCACACCTCGCCGGCCTCTTCGTTCCAGTGCTCGACACTTCCGCCCGGAACCGCCAGCTCATACGGGCTCATTGCGGCGTCACCGACAAAGATCGCGCGGTAGTCGTGCGGAAAGGTGCGCAGCACGTCCCATGTGGAAATCCGCTCGTCGAAGCGGCGGCGATTGTCGCGCCACACGCCCTCGTAGGGGCAGTTGTGGAAGTAGAAGTATTCAAGGTGCTTGAATTCGCTGCGCGCCGCCGAAAACAGCTCCTCCATCGTCCGGACGTACATGTCCATCGACCCGCCGACGTCAAGGAACAAGAGCACCTTAACGGCGTTATGGCGTTCCGGCCGCATGCGGATGTCGAGATGTCCAGCCTGTCGCGCGGTTGCGCCGATCGTTCCCGGCAGGTCCAGTTCGTTGGCCGCCCCTTCACGCGCAAACTTTCGCAACCGCCGAAGAGCGACCTTTATGTTCCGTGTGCCCAGTTCAACCGTGTCGTCCAGGTTGCGGAATTCCCGGCGATCCCAGACCTTTACGGCCCATCTATGCCTCGACTCGTCCTGGCCGATGCGCACGCCTTCCGGGTTGTAGCCATAGGCGCCGTAAGGCGACGTGCCCGACGTACCAATCCATTTGTTGCCGCCCTGATGGCGGCCCCGCTGTTCCTCAAGCCGTTGGCGTAGGGTCTCCATCAGCTTGTCCCAACCGCCCATCGCCTCGATCTGCTGCTTTTCCTCTTCCGTGAGGTACAGCTCGGCCTGCCGGCGCAACCACTCTTCCGGGATGTCGACCGCCAGCTCGCCGGCATCGGCCTCCGGCTCCAGCCCCTTGAACACGGCAGCAAAGACACGGTCGAATTTGTCGAGATTGCGTTCGTCCTTCACCAGGCATGCGCGTGACAGGTAGTAGAAGTCGTCGACGCTGCACGAAGCGACACGACGGTCCATGGCATCCATCAGCGTCAGGTATTCCTTCAGCGACACGGGCAGCTTCGCCGCGCGCAGGCCCAGAAACAGGCTGGGGAACATATCCCGTCACCCCACTCAGCGGCTCGCGCGCCGATGCATGAACGCCAGCCTCTCGAACAAGTGCACGTCCTGCTCGTTCTTCAAGAGGGCACCATGCAGGGGAGGTATGACTTTTTTGGGGTCGCGGGCCCTGAGCGTTTCCGCCGAAACGTCTTCGGCCAGCAGTAGCTTGATCCAATCCAGCAGCTCAGATGTCGAGGGCCGCTTCTTGATGCCGGGAACGTCGCGCACCTCGTAGAACAGGCCCAGGGCCTCGCTCAACAGCCCACCCTTCAGGCCGGGGAAATGAACTTCGACGATCGCGGCCATCGTGTCGGCATCGGGAAACCGGATGTAGTGGAAGAAGCAGCGCCGAAGAAAGGCGTCCGGCAGCTCTTTCTCATTGTTCGAGGTGATGATGACGATAGGGCGATGCAGCGCCTGCACCCGCTCCTGCGTCTCATAGACATGGAATTCCATACGATCGAGTTCGAGCAGCAGGTCGTTCGGAAACTCGATGTCGGCCTTGTCGATTTCATCGATCAGCAGCACCGGGCGGTTCGGCGCGGTGAACGCCTCCCACAGCTTACCGCGGGCGATGTAGTTGGCGATGTCGTGCACGCGCGGGTCGCCCAACTGGCTGTCGCGCAACCGCGCCACGGCATCGTATTCGTAGAGACCCTGCTGCGCCTTGGTCGTGGACTTGATGTGCCATTCGATCAGCGGCGCCCCCACGGCCGCTGCCACCTCATGCGCCAGGATGGTCTTGCCGGTGCCCGGTTCACCCTTGATCAGCAGCGGGCGTTCCAGCGTTATCGCCGCGTTGACCGCGACCCGCAGATCTTCCGTGGCGATATAGCCCGCCGTGCCTTCGAAACGCGCGGCCATGCCTGGTTGCCCCCATCGTTGCGTCAGGTAAGGGCGCGTTCTACCGCGCCAATGGCTGCTTCGGCCGCATCACCCAGCGGCCCGCCCGCCTGGGCGAGGTCGGGGCGACCGCCACCGCCCTTGCCGCCCAGCGTCTCGGCGCCTGCCCGCACTAAGGTACGGGCGTCGATGCGGCCGGCAAGATCCTCCGTCACGCCGACGACGATCGAGGCCTTACCCTCCGCGACGCTGACCAGAGCGACCACACCCGAGCCGATTTGCCGCTTCAGATCGTCGACCATGGGCTTCAGTTCACGCGGCGGCACATCCTCCAACACACGGCCGGCGAACGATATGCCGTCGACATGCTTGACCCCTGCCCCCTCCGACGCCGCACCGCCGCTGGCGAGCTTGCGGCGCAGATCCGTGATCTCGCGCTCCAGCCGGCGCCGGTCTTCCATCAGCGCGGCAACCCGTTGCGGCAGCTCGCCCGCGCCCGTCTTCAGAACGGCCGCCGCCTCTTCCAGCAGAGTTTCCCGCGCAGCGCCGTACTCCACCGCAGCAGCCCCGGTGACCGCCTCGATGCGGCGCACGCCGGCCGCCACGGCGCTCTCACCGATGATCTTGAATGTCCCGATATCGCCGGTGCGCCGCACATGGGTGCCGCCGCACAGCTCCATCGAATAGGGGCGGTTGCCCTCCAGCCCCCCCATGGAGACGACGCGGACCGTCTCGCCGTACTTCTCGCCGAACAGGGCCATAGCGCCGGCTTCAACCGCCTCCTCCGGCGTCATCAGCAGGGTCGAGACCTCCGAATTGCCGCGGATCCGGCGGTTCACCTCCGCCTCGACATTGCGGATCTCGTCTGGTTCCAGCGCCCGCGGCTGGCTGATGTCGAAACGCAGGCGATCCTCGGCGACCAGCGAGCCCTTCTGCGTGACATGGGCCCCGAGCGCCCGCCGCAGGGCCTCATGCAGCAGATGCGTGGCGGAGTGGTTGGCACGAACGGCGCCGCGTCGCTCGCCGTCGACGTCCAGCGACACGCTCTCGCCGACCGTCAACGCCCCCTCGCCGACCCGGCCGACATGCAGCCAGAGATCGCCGACCCGCTTCTGGACGTCGGTCACGTCGGCCGCCCCTGCCGGACCGCGGATCCGGCCCCGGTCTCCGATCTGGCCGCCGCTTTCGGCATAAAACGGTGTCTGGTTCACGACGATCGTGACCTCGTCGCCTGCGCTCGCGCGCTCAACCTCTTTGCCGGCAACGACGAGAGCCGACACGACGCCCTCTGCCTGCTCCGTCTCGTAACCGAGAAACTCCGTAGCACCGACGCGATCGCGCAGCTCGAACCACAGCGTATCGGTGGCAGCCTCGCCGGAGCCCGCCCAACTGCGACGTGCCTCAGCCTTCTGACGCTCCATCGCCGCGGCGAACCCGTCCTCATCGGCCGTCCGCCCGATCCCGCGCAGAACGTCCTGGGTGAGGTCCAGCGGGAAGCCATAGGTGTCGTAGAGGACAAACGCGGCCTCCCCCGGCAAAGCCTCACCCGGCGCCAGCCTGTCCACGTCGTCCATCAGCCGCTTCAGCCCACGGTCCAACGTCGCCTTGAACCGGGTTTCCTCAAGCTTCAGCGTCTCTGTGATCAGCGGTTGCGCCCGCACCAGCTCGGGAAATGCCGCCCCCATCTGTGTTACGAGCGCCGGAACCATGCGCCACATCACCGGGTCGCGCGCGCCGATCATGTGGATGTGCCGCATCGCGCGGCGCATGATCCGGCGCAGCACGTAGCCGCGTCCTTCGTTGGACGGCAACACACCGTCGGCGATCAGGAAGGACGACGAGCGCAGATGGTCGGCGATGACGCGATGCGACACGGCGTGCGGTCCATCGGCCGCTACACTGGTCACCTCGGCCGACGCCTCGATCAACGTCCGCATCAGGTCGATGTCGTAGTTGTCGTGCTTGCCCTGCAGAACGGCCGTCAGCCGTTCCAGGCCCATGCCCGTGTCGATCGACGGCTTCGGCAGATCGACCCTGTCGCCCGGCCCGCGTTGCTCATACTGCATGAACACGAGGTTCCAGATCTCAATGAACCGATCGCCGTCCTCGTCCGCGCTGCCGGGCGGTCCGCCCGGAATCTCAGGCCCATGATCGTAGAAGATCTCCGAACAGGGTCCGCAGGGACCGGTGTCTCCCATGGCCCAGAAGTTGTCCGAGGTGGCAATCCGCAGAATACGACTCTCCGGCAACCCCGCGATCTTCTTCCAAAGGTCGAACGCCTGGTCGTCTTCAGCGTAGACCGTCACCAGTAGCCGATCGGCGGCGAGGCCGAAGTCCTTCGTCACCAGTTGCCAGGCCAGCTCGATTGCGCCTTCCTTGAAATAGTCGCCAAACGAGAAATTCCCGAGCATCTCAAAGAAGGTATGATGCCGCGCGGTGTAACCGACATTCTCCAAATCGTTGTGCTTGCCGCCGGCCCGGACGCATTTCTGCGATGTAACGGCACGCGAATAGGTCCGCGTTTCCGCACCCGTGAACACGTTCTTGAACTGGACCATGCCAGCGTTCGTGAACAGCAGTGTGGGATCGTTGCGCGGCACCAATGGGCCCGAGGCAACCGGCTCGTGCCCATTGCGCGCAAAGAAATCAAGGAACGCGCTGCGGATCTCGTTTGTCGTGGGCATGGCCCTGAATCTCGTTGCCCCGCGGGCGGACGAAGCCATGCAGTGCCCCCGCGATCGGAGCGCACGCTTGTACCCTCTGCCGGGTGCCAAGTCCAGACGGCTGCCCGGATTCCGCGATGCACCGGCGCTCCTGGGCATCGCCCGACAGCCCGGCCAAACCAGCCACCGCGTCCGCATGCGGCGGTCCGACACAGAGCCGGCTGGGCGGACCGGAGGGCCGGCCCGCCCCTTCAAATCACCGGATCGCGCGAGCCGGCTTGGCCCTGGCCATCACGCCGTTTGAGATTTGGTCAGGCGATATCCTCTTTGTCCGCGTCAGCGCCGCCCTCGCCCTCACCCTGCAGCATTCCATCGGCAACGATGCCGGCATTCTCCCGGATGCGCAGCTCAATGGCGGCAGCGACCTCTGGATGCTCCTGCAGGAAGTTCTTGGCGTTGGCCCGGCCCTGACCGATGCGTTGCCCATCGTAAGAGAACCAAGCGCCCGACTTCTCCACGATGCCGACCTGCACCCCGAGATCGATCAACTCGCCCGTCTTGGACACGCCTTCGCCGTACATGATATCGAATTCCACGGCCTTGAACGGCGGCGCCATCTTGTTCTTGACCACCTTCACACGGGTCTGGTTGCCGACCACCGTGTCGCGGTCCTTGATCGAGCCGATGCGGCGGATATCCAGGCGTACAGAGGCATAGAACTTCAGCGCATTGCCGCCCGACGTCGTCTCCGGATTGCCGAACATCACGCCGATCTTCAACCGGATCTGGTTGATGAAGATCACCATACAGTTCGATCGGGAGATCGACGACGTCAGCTTGCGCAATGCCTGGCTCATCAGCCGGGCCTGCAAGCCGACATGGCTCTCGCCCATCTCGCCTTCCAATTCCGCCCGCGGGACCAGGGCGGCAACGGAATCGATCACCAGCACATCGACCGCGCCCGACCGCACCAGGGTATCCGCGATCTCCAGCGCCTGCTCGCCGGCATCGGGCTGGGAAATCAGCAGCTCGTCCACATTGACGCCCAGCTTGCGCGCGTAGACCGGGTCGAGTGCATGCTCAGCATCGACGAAGGCGCAGGTGCCGCCGCGCTTCTGCGCTTCGGCTACGGTGTGCAGCGCCAGCGTGGTCTTGCCCGAACTCTCCGGCCCATAGATCTCCACGACCCGACCCCGCGGCAGTCCGCCGATCCCCAGCGCGATGTCCAGCCCCAGCGACCCGGTGGACACCACCTCAGCATCGACGGCCTGACGGTCGCCCAGCCGCATGACCGATCCTTTGCCGAACGCCCGCTCAATCTGGGTGAGCGCTGCGTCCAGGGCCTTGCCCTTGTCCATGTTCGCCCTTTCTACCAAGCGCAATTGGGTGACCGTCATGGTCAGTACTCCCCTCTTGTGTCCCACAGGCGCACGCCCTATTCAACGGCGAGATCGTACTTGTTTTGTTCACTCATGGCAATAGGGATTAATGCGCTGAGAAACATACATATTTTCTGGCATGTTCGGCACTTGTTCGCGCACTGCCGGCGTCCCGACTGCCGGCCGCAGGCGGTCAGTCCGGCGTGGCGCGCAACACGTCCTTCACCTTGGCCGCAAGCTGTTTGAGGCTGAACGGCTTGGCCAGGAAGTGCACCGTTTCGCTGCCCTCGTCCAGGCGCCCGCGAAACCGATCCTCCGCGTAACCGGAAATACAGATCACCTTCATGTCCGGATGCTCTTCGCGGACATGTCCGATCAGCGTCGGCCCGTCCATGTTGGGCATGATCACATCGGTGATCAGCAGATCGATGGTGCCGCTGTCAGCGGTCATCAACTCAAGGGCAGACTCGCCGCTGTCGGCCTCCAGCACCTCATAGCCCTTGTTGCGCAGGGCACGCGAGCTGAAGGTCCGCACCGCGTCCTCGTCCTCCACCAGGAGAATTCGCCCGGCGCCGGTCAGGTCTCGGGCGGACACGGCTTCCGGCGGTGCCGCTGCGGCATCTTCCTCCGTCTTCTCGTAGCGCGGCAGATAGATCATGAACTTCGCGCCCCTGCCGGGCTCACTGTCCACGAAGATGTACCCGCCGGTCTGCCGTACGATGCCGTAGACGGTGGACAGGCCAAGGCCAGTGCCCGAGCCAACCTCCTTGGTCGAAAAGAACGGGTCGAAGATGCGATCGATGTTCTCAGGCGGGATGCCGATGCCGGTGTCCGCCACGGTGACGGCCACGTAGTCGCCCCGCGGGACTTCCTCCGATCCGCGCCTGAGCGGCGCGCCTATGGTGACGTTTTCCGTCGTCACCGCCACGCTGCCCCCGTTGGGCATGGCGTCGCGAGCGTTGACGGCCAAGTTGATGATCACCTGCTCAAGCTGCCCTTGGTCGACGCGCACCAGGCCGAGATTGCGGCCATGGGTCATCTTCATCTCAATGTTCTCGCCGATCAGGCGACGCAACAGGTTCGACAGTTCGGACAGCGCGTCGGTCACATTCAGCACGCGCGGCTGCAAAGTCTGTTGTCGTGAGAACGCCAACAGCTGGCGCACGAGGTTGGCCGCCCGGTTGGCATTCTGCTTGATCTGCATGATATCGGCGAAGGACGGGTCGCCGGGCTTATGGCGCAGCAGCAGCAGATCGCAGAACCCGATCATCGCCGTCAGCAGATTGTTGAAGTCGTGCGCAATGCCGCCTGCCAACTGGCCCACGGCCTGCATCTTCTGGCTCTGCGAGAATTGGATCTCCAGGTTCTTCTGGGTGGTGCGGTCGATCACCTGCAACAGAAGGCTCGGCGGCTCATCCATCGCGCCGTCCAGCCGCTTGGCGTAGAGCGAAACGACAAGGTCTCCCTGGCCCCTCATCGTCACCTCGATCGGCCCTTCGGCAACCTCACCGTCGATCACTGCGGCGAGGTCCGTGGCCACGCGATCGCGATCACGGTCGGTCAGCAGATCGGTGATGGGCAGGTCGGCCAGGGTCTCCTGCGGCGCGCCGATCAGGTCCTGGAACGCACGGTTCCACTCGCTCAGCCGACCCGCCTGTGTGAGCAGCGCAACCCCGATCGGAGCATCCTTGAAGAAGCGCTCGAACCGGTCTTCCGAGGCGCGCAAGGCTTCGCGGATCTGCCTTTCGGGCGTGAGGTCACGTACGACGGACCGTGTCCACAGCGGCTCTCCGGCGTCGCCGCGCACCACCATCTGCGCGATGGATGCCTGCAGAACCTGCCCTTCACCTGCGCGCATGAGCACGTTCACCGACGGCAGATCGTCGCCGCGGTCCGTTAACGCATAGGGCGGCGCACCTTCCGGCGCAGGCAACAGGAAATCGTGTAGGCAATGCCCGCCCTGGGTCAGTTCGCGGGCATCAATGCCGAGCCATTCCGCCAGTGTGGCATTGGCGAACAGAAACCGGCCGTCGGAGTCGACCGAATAGAACCCCACGGGCGCATGGTCCATGAAGTCGACCAGCTTGAGCTGCTCTTCGCGCAGCACCAGCTCGATCTCGCGGCGCGCCGTGATGTCTTCGAACGACCATTGGGCATGCCGCGGCCAGCCGACCAGTGGACTGGCGGAGATCAGCCACCAGGCTGGATGGCTGCCGTCCCGGTTCAGACGGATCTCCACCGTGAAGGCCGACCCCTGGGCCACCGCGACGCGCAGCCGGCGGAACCGGTCGACAGCGTCGGCGTCGCCGACCAGCGCCTTTTCGATCTCTTGCAGATCGGTGATGCGATCAAACTTCAGCAGCTTCAATGCGGTGGAGTTGATGAAGCTCACCCGACCATCGAAATCGGCGACAAGCTGACCTTCGCGGCTGCTGTCGAAGCATGCCAGCAGCCGCGCCTGCATCCTGTAAGAGGCCGCCGCGGACCGGCAGGCGATTGCGATGCCGGCGAATGCCACTGTCGCGACGCCGGCTGCTGACAGCACCAGCCAACTCTGCTGCCCCCCTGCAACCAGCAGTGAGAAGCCCAGAGACACGGCCATTGCGCCAGCACCGACCCAGGCAGCAACGGACAGGACGCCCAAACGCGCCGGCGACGAAGGTTCGGCGCGCGATATCGGTGCCGCCTCGGTCGATGCCGTCATCAGCGATCTCCACGGACGCTGTGGACCGACGCCGCCGGGGGCTGGCCGCCAGTGGTCGTCATCACCGCCGCGCAGACAGCGGCCGCCTCTTCTGCCGGCCGAGCGGCGCTGGATGAACAGCCTGGGTCAGCGGGCGCTCGGCATGGCGCGATGCTGCATCTTGAAGACATAAGAAATCACCTCGGCGACCGCCTTGTAATGCTCCGCCGGAATATCTTCGTCAACTTCGACATTTCGATAGAGTGCTCTGGCGAGCGGCGGATTCTCAACGATCGCCACGTCGTGCTCCGCGGCAACCTCTCGGATCTTCAATGCCAGGTGGTCCATGCCTTTGGCGACGACGCGCGGTGCCATCATGCTTTCGGGCTTGTATTCCAGCGCAACGGAGAAATGGGTCGGGTTGGTGACCACGACATCCGCCTTCGGCACTGCGGCCATCATGCGCTTGCGCGCGCGCTGCATCCGGATCTGGCGGATCCGGCCTTTGACCTTCGGATCGCCTTCGGTCTGCTTGAACTCGTCCTTCACCTCCTGCTTGGTCATGCGCTGTTGCTTCAGGAAGGTATGCTTCTGGTAGGCGAAGTCAGCCAACGCCACGACGGCCATCAGCACCGTCACCGCAATGAGGATCCGCAGGGAGAGCTTCCAGACAAGGCTCATGAACTCGTCGGCATGGGCGCCGGGCAACGTGTCGAGCCCATCGAACTCCGGCATGATCACCAGCGCGGTCACGGCCGCCACAGCGCCGATCTTCACGATGCCCTTCAAGAGCTCGGTGACAGATTTCAGCGAGAAGAGCCGCTTGAGGCCGCCCAGGGGGCTGAGCTTTTCCAGGTTGGGCGTGATGGACTCGGTGCTGAACAAAAGGCCGAACTGAGCGACAGACGCCGCGATCGCGAGAACGATGAAGACGATCAGCGGCAGCGCCATCACCATGGTGATGGTGGCGATGCCGTCCGTCAGCATGTCCTGCAAGGTTCCGGCATCGGTCGGAATGGCATGGAGGTTGGTGAGGAAGCCACCCAGCCCCTCCACCGCGCGCTGGCTGATAAAGGGCGCGAACACGCCAACCAGCATCAGCGCCCCGACCAGCACGAAGAAGTGCTTGACCTCTTGCGACTGGGCGACCTGTCCCTTCTCGCGCGCCTGCGAGAGCTTTCGGGCGGTCGGTTCCTCTGTTTTTTGGCTTTCGTCTTGATCTTCTGCCATGGCGCGGCTGTCCGTCCGGTCAGAAGGCCATGAAGGTGGAGAGACCGTCCTGGTAGGTCCCGAGCCACACCATCAGGATGGCCGACAGGGTGATCGACAGGACAACGAAGCCCAGCATGATCTGCACCGGTATGGCGATAAAGAAGATCATGAGCTGCGGCATCAGACGGGCGATCAGCCCCATGCTGAACTGGAAGACCATGGCGACCACAATGAACGGCGCTGCCAGTTCGACGCCGAGCACGAAGCTGCGGGCCACCAGCCGCGCGATCACTTCGGCCATGTCGCCGACGGGCAGGCCCGCGCCGGGCTGAAACACGTCATAGCTGCCGACGATGGCCATCAGCATCAGATGGTGCAGATCGGTCACGAAGATCAGCAGCATCGCGGTCAGCAACAGGAACGTGGCGATGATCGTGGACTGTTCTGCCGCGGCGGGATTGAAGATCGACGCATTGGCCAGGCTTGAGCTGAAGGCAATTATGGTGCCGGCCACTTCCAGCGCGGTCAGCAAGAGCCGGGCGATGTAGCCGATGAACAGGCCGACCACCACCTCGCCGGCCAGAAGCGCCGCCAGCGCCAGCCCCGAGTCCGGCATGGCCGGCAACGATGGCGTAACCGTCGGCAGGACCACCGCCGTGATCATCAACGACAGCAACAGCCGGATGCGAGGCGATACCGTGGCCGCACCGAACCCCGGCAAGACCATGAGGGCCGCACCGATGCGCGTGAATGCGAGCAGGAAGACGAACAGCTCGTCGACGATGACCGTGCTCAACACGCGCGCAAGCTCCTGACGGCTTCTGCCGACCGACCCCGCCCCATCGGCCGCACGACCGCCTGACCAAGGCCCTTCGGATCACGGGATCTACGTGGCGATCCGGTCGAACAACCCTTCTGTAAACCCCACCAGCGTGGTCAGCATGAACGGCAGCAACACCATGATCGCCAGGAAGATCACCAAGATCTTCGGCACGAAGGTGAGCGTCATTTCCTGGATCTGGGTGAGCGCCTGAAAGAGCGCGATCGACAGCCCGGTGATCAGCGCCACCAGCATGACCGGTGTCGCAATCGTCAACGTCGCTCCCAACGTCTCCCGGCCGATATCGATGACCTCCAAGGTGCCCATAGACGGCGGTCCCAGTACCTTGCCGCGGTATTTCCCGGAGAACGGCGCGCCGCCTCAGACGGGCATCCGGATGATCTGCTGATAGGCCTCGATCATCTTGTCGCGGATGCTGACGATGGTCTGCAGCGAGACCTCGGCGTTGTTCACCGCCATGACGACCTCGCTGATATCGGCGCGACCCAACAGGGCTTCGCCGGAAACCTGCTCCGCAGACTGGCCGGCATTGACCGCGCCGGCGATGCTGTCTCGGACCATGTCGCCGAAATCGATACTGGGCAGGCGGTCGCGCGCCTCCATGCCGGGGCTTGCGGCGCTGCCGGCCACATTCGCATACGCCGCTGCGGCCTGGGCGATCTGAGCTACCATTGACTCAACTCCATATTAGTCGGTGTCCGCGCCGCAGATCACGACCGCAGCAGGTCGAGGGTGTTCATCAGCATGGACCTGGCCGTGGTGATCACGTTCAGGTTGGCCTCGTAGCTGCGTTGCGCTTCTCGCAAATCCATCATTTCAACAAGCGACGACACATTGGGAAACTGCACATAGCCTTCCGCATCCGCACTGGGATGGCCGGGCATGTGGCGCCGCCCGAAGGGCGACGGGTCTGGCGTTACGCCCGCAACCTCGACCGTCTGGGCCCCGAGCGTGCGATCCAGCACGGACCGGAAGCTGACCGTCTGGCGCCGGTACGGAAGGTCCTCCGGCGTGGCGCCGGTGCTCTCGGCATTGGCCAGGTTTTCCGACACCACCCGAATGCGCGTGCCTTGGGCCCGCATTCCTTCGGCGGCGATCTGCATGGGGATTCGAAGGTCCATGGTCTGGTCCTCGCGTTAGCCGCGTCCGGCAGGCGATCAACGACCGCCGCCGCCGCGACCCAGGGCTAGCTGGATCATGCCGACATGCTTGCGGTAGAGATTGAGGGCAAGCCGGTGCTGGGCGGCCGTGTCCGTAAGCGCCATCAGCTGTTGCTCCAGCACGACGGTATTGCCCGACGGGGAAACTTCATAAGGGTCGGCCAGCGGCCGCACCTGCGCCGCGGACGCCGGCGCCGTGCCGGACATGTGGTCGACATGGGTCATGGTGGGCGAAAGCTGGCCCGGCATGTTGCGGGCTACCACCGACGCGAAGCTCTCGATCTCTTGCGCCTGATAGCCCGGGGTGTCGGCGTTGGCGATGTTCTGCGCCAGCACGGTCTGGCGCTGGCTCACCCAATCGAGCCTTCCCGCCACCATCCGAAACAGGCCGTATTCGTTGAAATCCATGCCTACGCGTACCCGGCTGCAAATCCTGGCGCGCGCACTTTGGTGTGCGCCCCGTTACCTTCAGAATGGCCGTTCGCCGTTAAGAAAGACTGAAGCTGATGCGGGCTGGTCAGGATGCGGGCGCTCGGCGTCCCAGTGCCGACCTCTTCGACCATGCCACCTCTCTTGCTTAAGTCGTAGTTAACGTGGCCCGCGCAGACTTGGCCGGCTTCGAAGCGGCGACTTGCCGTTGGGGCGTTCCTTCAGACGATTACTGGAGCCGCTATCGTGTCCGGTCGCTGGCACGGAAATGATGAAGATGACGGGCCGCCGTCGGGCGAGCCCGGTGCCCGCACGCATGCCGTGGCGCTCACTTACGACGAAACGAAGGACGAGGTGCCCCGGGTCGTCGCATCGGGTCAGGGGGCGCTGGCGGACCGGATCCTGGAGCTGGCCTTCGCCAACGGCATCAAGGTGAGGCAGGACGCCGACCTGGTGAAGCTGTTGAGCCTGGTGGAGGTCGGCGAAGAGATCCCGGTGGAGGCGCTGATCGCCGTTGCGGAGATCCTGAGCTACGTCTACCGCGCCAATGGCCGCCGGATCGGGCAAGGGACACCCTGATGGCCGACGGCTCCGCCGTTGTCGAGCAGCTTCGCTGCCAGGCTACGGCCCTGAAAGACGAACTGGACCGGATCGCCGCCGCGCCCGAGACGCTTGGCCGCCAGGCGCTGGATGCGACGGGCCGGCGGATCGACCAGCTGTGCCGCGCAGTCTGTCGCGTCCCGCGGCCAGCGGCAGCAGCGCTTGAACAGGACCTGGTGGGCCTGGTTACCGCTCTGGACACGCTGGAAGACAGGTTGCGCGAGGCAATGGCGCCGGTCGATGCGGTGGCCGGTAGCGAAGGGGCAAAGGGATAAGGCGGGCCGATGATGGATATGGACACCTATCTCCGGTTCGTGGCTGCACTTGTCTTCGTGCTGGTGCTGATCGTCGCGGCCGCCTGGCTGGTGCGCCGGTTCGGGCTGGCCGGCGCCCGGCCGATCGTGCGCGGCGGCCGCGGCCGCCGGCGGCTCGCCCTGGTCGAGGCGCTGCCAGTGGACGCCAAGCGGCGGCTGGTGCTGCTGCGGCGCGACGGCGTTGAGCATCTGGTGCTGCTGGGCACCACCGCCGATCTGGTGATCGAGACCGGGATCAGTCCACCGTTTGAAGAGGCGGTGGCCGCTGCAGAGGCTGCCGGCGAGACGGAGGGCCAAGCGTGACCCGCATCCTGGCACGAGGGCTCTTGGGCCTGCTGCTGGTCGCCGCTTCCGCTGTGCCGGCGGCGGCACAGAGCCTGAACCTGGATTTCGGCGACGGCACCGGCTCGACCACCGGTCTTGTCGTGCAGCTTGTGGCGCTGCTGACCGTCCTGTCGATCGCGCCGTCGATCCTTGTGATGGTCACCTCGTTCACGCGCATCGTCGTGGTGCTGTCGTTCCTGCGCAGTGCCTTGGGGACCCAACAGGCACCGCCCAACCCGGTGCTGATCAGCCTCGCCCTGTTCCTCACGGCCTTCATCATGGCGCCGACTCTTGAGCAAGCCTGGACCAACGGCGTCGCACCCTATATCGACGATCGCATCGACGGCGAAGAGGCATTCGCGGAGACCGTACAGCCCTTCCGCGAGTTCATGCTGCGGCATGTGCGCGAGCAGGACCTGCTGTTGTTCATGGAGATGGGTCAGCTGGAGCCTGTGGCCGGGCCGGAAGAGGTGCCGCTGCAGGCGCTGGTGCCCGCCTTCATGATCAGCGAGCTCAGGCGCGCCTTCGAGATCGGTTTCCTGTTGTTCCTGCCGTTCCTGATCATCGACATGGTGGTCGCGTCGATCCTGATGTCGATGGGCATGATGATGCTGCCGCCGGTGATGATCTCCCTTCCCTTCAAGCTGGTCTTTTTCGTTCTGGTCGACGGGTGGTACCTGGTCACGGGCAGCCTGGTGGAAAGCTACGGCGTGCTGTGATCGGCAGGCCGTGACCCGTGAAGCGGCCGCCCACAGCGGCAGACGCCGATCGATCGGGTGCCCCAAAAGAAGCCTGACGCAGGCTAGGCCAAGCCATTAGAACGGTCCTGGCCTGTAGCGGGAGCACCGGACAGCGCATGCCGAACCGCCCCCTGGGCACCGCGCCCCGATCCTACGCGCCCGGTGCGACCGTGCTGCGCAGGGTCAGCCGCGGTCCTGCATCCGCGCCGGAGAGAACGACGGTTCGGGAGATCGAATCCTGGCTGCTCACGGAGGCCCTTGGCGAGGAAGATCTACTGGAGCTCTTCGAGTCGCTTGCCTGGCGCCTGGTGGCCGCCGGAGTGCCGCTGGATCGGACCAGCCTGCATATCGGCACCCTGGATCCACAGCTCTACGGCTTCGGTTGGAACTGGGCGCGGTCCGACGGCCTCTGTGACGAAATCAAAGTCCCTGAATCGACGCTCAGCACGGACGCCTATCGTCGAAACCCGCTATTCCGCGTGATCGAGTACGGTGAAACCGTCCGCGCCAGCACGAACGACCCGGAGTCCCTGAGCCGCTTCCCGCTGGTGGCGGAGCTGGCCGCGCAAGGCATCACGGAGTATCTCGCCGTACCGCTCAGGGCCGGTGGCGCCTATCACAACGCCGCTACGGTGGCGACGATGCATGAGGGGGGATTCTCCGACAGCCAGTTCGCCGATCTGGGCGCTCTTCTCAGGCTGCTGGCGCTGCATGTGGAACGGCACATTGCATGGCGGATCACCAGTAACGTGCTGGTCGCCTATCTGGGGAACGCCGCGGCTGCCCGTGTCATCCGCGGAACCATAAGGCGCGGCGACGGCCACCGGATCCACGCCATCATCTGGGCTTCGGATCTGCGCGGCTTCACGGACCTCGCCGACCGTCTAGCGGGCCGAGAGACGACGGCGATCCTCAATGCCTATCTCGAACGCATGGCCGGCGCCGTTCTGAAGCACGACGGAGAGGTGCTGAAATTCATTGGCGACGGATTGCTTGCAGTCTTTCCCTTTGCCACGTTCGGCGGTGGCGATCCCGCAGCCGCAGCAGCGCTCGCCGCTGCCGAGACGGCAATCTGCTCGCTTGACGCCCTGAACGCTGCCCCTCCGCCGGATTTGGCGGCGATCGGCGGCTGGCAACCGCTCAGAACCGGGATTGCCCTTCACGAGGGGGATGTGTTCTTCGGCAATGTCGGTGCGCCCGAACGCCTCGACTTCACCGTGATCGGCCGCGAGGTCAATGCCGCCAGCCGGGTCGAAGCCCTCAGCAAGCCGCTTGGCCGCCCCATCCTGATCACGGAGCCGGTCGCCAACAGGCTCGACTGTCCGCTTGAGCCTCTGGGGGAACACAGGCTGAAGGGGCTGGCCGAAGCCGTCACGCTTTTCGCTCCACGACAGAAGCCATCGTCCTGATCCGCAGCTTGATGGATCGCGCGGCGGAAGGCCTTCACTCGATCACCGTCTCGCCGGCCGTTTCGCTGTCACGGTAGCTGGCAAGGAAGGATTGGAAGACGCCGACTTCGGAGACTTGCCGCCGCACAGAGGCAAGGTCAGCGATCGGACCGGAAGCGCCTTGTGCGCGGGTGACGATCGCGAAGGTGTTGGCGTCCGGTGTGCCTTCCATGGCTGGCCCGAAGGCGATCGCCAAGCGGTCGAGGCCCGACCTGTCGTCCGCCAGCGCCAGGGCGATGCCATAGTCGATCACCGTACCCGCCTGCCGCTCGTCGATCGTCTCGCCCAAAGGCGGTGGCGATCCCAACCGGTTGGCCAGCTCTTCCGCCGCGACGGCCCAGTCGCCAAGACGCCACGCGATGTCCAGCCGAGCGGCGTGCTGGAGTGCGGATTCGACCGGTGACAGATCGTCGGTGTCCTCCAACAACGCCAATGCCGCGGTCCCCTCGCCCAATTCGGCAAGCGCATGCGCCTGCAGCAGGCGCTGATCGAACTGGATATCGGGTGCAGTCGTGACCGGCATGAGGGCTTCCAGCGTCTGCAAAGCCCCCGGCGCGTCGCCGTCGAGCAGCCGGATGCCGGCCACGCGCGTCTGCACCCTGTGGCGGGCTTCGCCGGTAAGACGGGTCTCGGCCAATGACGTCAGCAGGTCCGCCGCGCGATCCAGCAGGTCGATCGAGACCAGCCTCTCGGCCAGATGCTCGATCATCTCGTTGCCGACGGCGTCGTCCGGAACCAAGGCCTCGTGATCCTCGAACAGCGAAAGCGCCGTCGTCGGGGAAATGCTGTCCAAGAGGTCCGAGGTGAACAGCTCAGCAAAGCGATGGTCGCGCCACTGGGCCAGTTCGGCGGCGATGGCGAGGTCGTCGAAGGTGTCCATGGCGCGGTCCCAGGCCACCATGGCCTCGCGATAGTTCCCGGCTTGCCAGTGCAGATTGCCAAGACGTTCCAGCAGCCGGAATTCAAGCGAGTCGCCCCGCCAGGCGTACCGCAGCGCCTCCAGCGCTTCGGCGGCGTCTCCCGCCGACATGGTCCCTTCCTCTACAGCCAGGTCGAGAAGCGCCATCTCCGCCAAGACACGATGCTTGCGGTCCTCGCTTTCCACCACGCGGCGCCATGCCATCCGCGCGCCCGGCAGGTCGCCCCGCAGCCGCGCCACCATGCCCTGCAGGAACTGTACGCTCGGCCACCGCAAGGCGCGGTCGTTCGTGGCGTTGACCAACCAGCCCAAGCGCTCTTCGGCAGCAGCGAGGTCGCCGGTACGAATGGCCGCCTCTGCACCCAGTCTGGCGAGCTGGTTGCCGAGCGGTGGCGGGAACACGCTGATCGACTGCCCGGCGGCATCGAATTCCCGCGCCGCCTCAGGCCAGTCTTCCAGAAGCGCGTTCGCGGCTCCGCGCCAGAGGGCGACCTCCGGGATGCCGGCGAGCCGGTCATCGCCAAGATCAAGGAGGGCTTCTTCGGGATCGAAGGTCAGAACGTGCACGGCCCCGCGCAACGCGAGGTACTCCGGATGAGATGCGGCATCCGGCGTCTCCGCGTCGATCATCCGCAGTATCGAGGCTGCCTCGACGCCATAGTTTGCGGCGAAATAAAAGCGTGCGAGATCCAGCCGCGCACGGTTGATCGTTGCCTCCGACGCCTCAGCAACGAACAGCTGCAACTCTTGGCGAGCTCTGAGAAAACGCGGTTCCGAGCCGCGCCATGCGGCGGGATCGTAGTGGGGCTCATCCTCCGTTTCCTGTGGCTGATGCACCGCCGCCACAGGCTGCCACGGTGAGAGGATCAATCCGCTTCGCGCCATGATTCCGACGCCGTTGGAGGTCAGATCGACTTCGATCGCCTCAGTGTGCGGCACGATGGCCACACCCTGCGCCGTCTCAAGCAGTGTGACGTCAACGAAGGCATGGGTCTCGGCGACCCTGAAGGGTGCGTCGGTCAGCGGCGCCACATGCAGGGTGTCGCCAACCTCGGGGTCCACCACTGTCACGGGGCCGGTCGCTCCGGCAACCTGCAGCAAGAGCCGCGGCCCAAGCAGGTAGTTCGGGTCCGGCTGCACCGGGATTGCAGCCGCCATCGCCGCTTCCTCGACACTGTCCAGCCGTACGCTCCACGAAACACCGTCGCGTTCTACCGTCGGATGCGCCGCGGATCCGACGCGGTAGCGGATGGCAATCCCTCCCCGTGCCGGCACGATCTCGCCCGGCCCGAAGGCAGGCCTTCCGGCCTCGGCAAGAGCGTTGACGTCCAAGGGTCGGTCGGAGGCGAACAGGATCCAAAGTGCCCCATCGCGGATGAAGACGGCAGCGGCCGCCGGCACAGACGGAACGAACAGGGCTTGCCGCTCTGCGGCGTCTGCCGGAACCTCAGTCGGCAAGGCAGCGGCTTCATCGCCATCGGCCTCGGCTTCGGAGACATCGGATCGCAGGGGGTGGTGCGCCGGTGTGGGCGGTGCGACGGGCCAGCCGGCATCGTCGTGCGCCACCTCCGCTTCGCCGCCGACGGCAACAGGCGCCGCCCCGACGACGTCAATCATCACCCTGCCCTCTTCTTGGCGATCGGTGATCGTTGATCCGGGTGGTACCCGGACCTTCAGCACCAACGGCCCATCAGGACTGCCGGCATTCTGCAAGTCCGCGATCCGCGTTGACTCGATCGCGCCGAACGCCGGGGCGTCGACTACTGCGGGGCCGTCGAAACGGATCGACACCTCATCCGACTGGCGGTCCACCTCGTAGCCGACAGGTTCCGGCCAGATCACCGTCAAGCGGCTGAAGCTGTCGTTGTCCTGAACGACGATGCCGACCGACGGTGGCGCCGGTTCCGCTTCCGGCTCAGTCGAAGGCGAGGTTTGGAAAGAGAGAATGACGGTGCCATCCACGGACCGATGGTCCACAGAGAAGCCCGCGGCAAGTGCGATCGTGAGCTGTTGGCGGTCTTCCGATAGCGACAGGTCGACAAGGTAGCCCGACAGTTTATCCCGTGCCGCCCCAAGCTCAGCGTCGAGGCCGTCGTCCATGGGCTCGGCAAAGCTCAGAACCACCTGACCCGCATGATCTGCGAGCTGATACCCAACGGGGACACCCCAATCGAGAACCAGCTGGCCCTCTTGCCCATGGTCCCAGGCGCGAATCTCCGGATCGGCGGCGAACGCCGGCGTCGCGAACGCAAGCACCGCCGCGGTGAGTGCCGATCGCAGTTGTCGTGCCGTTAAGAACCCTCGCACGATGGTGATCCCCGAACCGGCACGCTTCCCGCGCCGCCGGCTCAATGCGCGCTGTCAGTCGAAGCTGGCGAGCAACCGATCGATTTCGTCCTGATCGATGGCGTTGTCGGGCAGCTGCGGACCGTTCAGCAGTTTCTCGTCCGAAGCTGCCGGCGCCTCTTCCGCCACTGCGGCGGCGTCTTCGGCGGTGTCCTTGCGCGTGCGCACGACCTCTTCGCCCAGCACCGACACCAGCGCCTCGATCTTGCTTTCAATGTGCTTCAGCGCCTTCACCACCTTGGTGATGCGCTGGCCGGTGATGTCCTGGAAATTGGACGCCTCGAAGATGTTGGTCGCAATCTCGGTGAGCTGGCTTTGCAGCGGCTCTTCCATCTCCGACGCGGCGGTGATCAGCTGTTCCGCACCGTCCAGGATCCGGCCGGTCGCCTCTTCCGTGGAGGCGACGACGGCGTCCAGTTCGTCCGTCGCCGTCGGAATGAACTCGTCACCGATGTCCTGAGGCCGGATGTCCGCAATCTCCCGCCGAGCCGTCTGAATGAACTTCGAAAGGCTGTCGAGCTCGTGATAGAGCTTGATGTCGAGCATGGAGAGATCGCCGTCCATGCTGGCAATCACTTCCGTGATGATCTCGGCCACTTCCTCGCGAGACAACGGTCGGGCTGCCTCCTCGCGCACGGCGTTGACATGCTCGTACATCTGCGATTCGGCGGCGCTGGGGGGGGACATCGACCTTGCTCCTCGTTAACCTGTGCTCTTTGAACCGTGGCGTCTCTGGTCAGCCACGTCAGAAGGAGCCGATGACCGCCTCGATCTTCGACTTCAACGTCGCCGCATTGAACGGCTTGACGATGTAGTTGCTGACGCCGGCCTCCTTGGCCGTCACGACATTCTCTTTCTTCGACTCCGCAGTGATCATAATGAAGGGCAGCGCCTTCAGCTGGGAGTCGGCCCGAACCTCGCGCAGAAGCTGCAGGCCCGTCATCGGCTCCATATTCCAGTCCGAGATCACCAGACCGTAGGGAGCCTCGCGCAGCTTGTGGAGCGCTGCCGAGCCGTCAGTCGCTTCCTCGACATTCTCGAACCCAAGCTGGCGCAACAGATTGCGGATGATTCTGAGCATGGTCTTGTAATCGTCCACGATCAGTACGCGCATCGACATGTCAACGGCCATGGTATTCTCCGTACGTCTCCGTCACTGCCAGTAATAATCCGCCAGCACATTCTGTGGATCGTCTGGACTTTAGTGGGCGAGCGTTAATTTCGCGTAAAGTCTGAACTGTGGTGTCTCCCACATTCCTGGGCCACGGCGCCAGCCGCTATTCGAGCTCGGGGATCTCCAGGTCGATACCCTGGCGAAGGGCAAGCTCCGAGGTAACCTCGCGCGCGCGTTCCGGGTTCATGGCCGCCAGGATGGGAGCCGATTTGCGCTCGGCCATGCGCTCGAAGACGGAGAGGATCACTTCCATCTCAAGACCGTTGAAGATGGAGGCCGCGTCGGACGGCCGCATGGCTTCGTAGATGCTGACCAGGCTGTCCAGCTGTCCGTCGCGCGCCGCGCTCAATTGCGTCAGCAGACCCTCGATGTGCCCGCTCAGAGCGTCGAGTTCGGCGAGCTTCTCGTCGACGCGCTGTTCGGCGACGCTCAACATGGCAGCCCGCTGATCCAGCTCTGCTTCGCGGGCATCCAATTGTTCGCGCCGTTCGGAAAGATTGTGCAGAACCGCGACCTCGCTGTCGGTCAGCTGGCTCACGTCGAAGCGGCGGGGCAGTTCCGGTTCCGCCACCGGCGCGGCGTCATCGGCCTCCGCGGTCGCATCCTCTGCGGCCGGCGCCTCTTCCGCCTCTGCCAGGGGCGTATCGGCGTCCTCCGGCAGGACGGATTCCACTTCCGGCCCTTCGTCGTCGGTGGCCTCGGCCAGGGTGGTGCTGACGGCTGCGAGCTGTCCCTGATTTGCCACGGCGTTCCAGAGATCCCCGAACCGCACGCCGATCATCAGGACGGCCACGAAGATGATTGTGGGCAGCAGCCTCAGGCGGGCGCCCTTGAAATGCGCGGCCACGCGACCGGGAATGCTGCCCATGGCGGCGGCGACATCGTTCATGCTGACCGCGTCGGTCGAGCCGTCGACCGTGAGCGCCGTCGGCTCTTCACTCTCGACGACCGGCGTTTCTTCGGTCCTCTGCAGGGCCTTGTGGTCAGTATCTTCGGCGGCGGTTCTGGAGGTCATGGGCCTATCGCATTTCCTCGATGGCTCTCAGCAGATCGCGGTCCGGCTCCGTCCGGCGGCCCGGCTCCGGCCGATTGCCGTCCTTCGCGGGGCCCGCAGGCACTCCGGCCGGCTCTGTCGAAGCGACATCCGGAATGGGGATATGGGTCTTGGTCATCGCGCGGGATGAGGCCCCATTGGCGGACGTCCGGGCCTTGGCCGCCGGGTCGTAGCCGCCGTCAAGCCGGCTGGCGAGGCGCTCTCCGCTGTCCACCAGAACGGCCAGATCGTCGCGAAGCTGCTGGGCCGCCACCAGTCTCTCATTCAGAACGCGGCCGGTTTCGTCGGCGATGCTGCGCAGACTCTTGATGCCGGCATCGGCGCGCAAGGCGGCATCGGCGAAGCTGCGGGTCGCCTTCTCAAGCTCCACCCGATTGTCGCGAAAGCGGGTCAGCCTGCGGTTGAGAATGGACGCATACGCGATGGTCGCCACAAGCAGCACGATGATCAGGCTGTCGAGAAACGGCCCGTAGTCGAAGTTCACAGCGAGTGCTCCCCTTGGCGTGGCGTGTCTTGCTCGATGAGCACCGCGATGCTGCCTTTGCGCTGACCCATGCGCCCGTTGAACATGTTCTGGTCGCCGCAGCGCAGCTCCACCAAACCTTCCGGCTGGGTGTTCAGCATGAGACGCGAGCCGACCTTCCAGTTGATGACGTCGCGCAGCTTCAGCGCCACTTCGTCAAGCACGGCGCTGATCGTCACGTCCGTCTGCCAGAGCTGCGTCGCCAGGTGGTTTTCCCAGATGCTGTCGCGGCCGAACTTTTCGCCCATGAACATCTGCAGCAAGAGCTCGCGGACCGGCTCCAGCGTGGCATAGGGGATCATCAGCTCCAGCCGGCCGCCGCGATCCTCCATGTCGATGCGCAGCTTTGCCAGCATGGCCGCGTTGCCGGGACGCACGATGGTCGCGAAGCGCGGATTGGTCTCCAGCCGGTCGAAACGAAAGGTCACCGGCGAGAGCGGGTCGAAGGCGGCGCTCAGATCGGCGAGGACGACATGGACCAGCCGCTCCACCAGGTTGCGCTCGATCGTGGTGTAGGGCCGTCCCTCGATGCGCATGGCCGCCGTGCCGCGGCGACCGCCCAAGAGCACGTCGACGATCGAGTAGATCATGGCGCTGTCGACGACCAGCAGACCGTAGTTGTCCCACTCCTCCGCCTTGAAGACAGACAACATGGCGGGCAGAGGAATGGAGTTGAGATAGTCGCCAAAGCGGATGGAGGTGATCTGGTCGAGGCTCACCTCGACGTTGTCGGAGGTGAAGTTGCGCAGCGACGTCGACATCATGCGCACGAGGCGGTCGAACACCACCTCCAGCATGGGCAGCCGCTCGTAGTTGACCATGGCACTGTTGACCAGCGCCATGATGCCCGTGTTGTCGCCGTCGGCGCCGCCCGCGCCGTCGAAGCCCAGCAGGCTGTCGATCTCATCCTGATTGAGGACCCGATTGGACGCCCCGGCAATGCCGGCCTGCGGGGCTTCGCCCTCGCCATCGCCATCGCCGTCCTCGTCCATCATGGCCGCCCACTCGTCGGCCATCGCGTCCTGATCGCCGCCGGATTCCGCCTCCCACTCGGCGGCCAACGCGTCCTGATCGGTCTCGTCGGTGTCGGGGCCTGCCATCGGCTACATCATCCTCACTGCACTGCGGCCGGGGGCGGCGCTACTGGACCAGCATTTCGCGGAACAGCACGTCGCGGACGTGCCCGGGTTGAACGGCATGGTTCACCCGTCGCAGCAACTCTTCGCGCAGCCGATAAAGGCCAGCGGATCCCCGCAGATCCTCCAGCCGCAGCTCGCGCAGATAGATCTGAAAGTTGTCGATGATCCGCGGCATCGCCTGCTGGATGGTGTTGGTATCGGCGAAGCTGTCGAGTTCCAGGCTGATGGATAGGCTCAGGAAGCTCTGCCGCCGATCGCCCGTATCGAGGTTCACCGTCATCACGGGCAGGTCATAGAAATAGCCGGGTCCATCCGACGGCTCGACATGCCCATCTTCACCCTCGGCAACGGCCGCTGTTTCGGTCTCGGCCTCATCTCCGCCGCCGAGCAGCGAGTCGAGAAGACCGGACATGACAAGGGCCACGCCGCCGCCCGCCAGAACCAGGATCGGCAGAAGAATGAACAAGACAAGCCGCTTCCCGCTGAACTTGCGGCGCGGCACGTCTTCCGTGATTTCATCTACCGCGCCTTCGAGCGCTTCTGAAGACATCTTCCCAATCCCTGATCCCGCATCTCTTCTGCGGTCGCGGGCAGTCTAGAAGCGTCAGCGTTAACAAGTTGTTGCGGGCGCCGGTCCGGCATCGGTGCGGCAGTTTCTGCCGGGCGGCGGCGCCAGATCCGCACCGCAAGACGCCCGCGTTCCCCCGGAATCCCCGATCCGCGGCGTTTGGCACGGACCGTGCAACGTGGGCCACGGGATCGCTCCCCTGCCGACAAGCACAGCAGGACCGCCGATCTTCGCAAGTTTACGGACACGGTCGTCATGGAAAACGCCAGCTACATCGCCCTCTCCCGACAGGTCACCCTGCGCGAACAGCTTGCCGTCACGGCGCAGAACGTCGCCAACCTGAACACGCCGGGCTACAAGGCGCAGCGGACCCTGTTCGTGGAATATCTTGCCGAGCCGGAAGGCAGGGCCTCGCGCTACGGCGAGGATCCCGCCGTCTCGCTCGTGATAGACCAGGCCGTGCTGCGCGATACTCGCTCCGGGCCGGTGGATCGAACGGGCAATACCCTCGATCTCGCGCTGGTCGGCGACGGCTATCTGGTGGTGGAGACCCCGGCCGGGCCGCGCTACACCCGCAACGGCCGCCTCAGCATCGACATCGACCGGCGCCTGGTCGACGGCAACGGACTTCCGGTTCTCGACAAGCGCGACCGCGAGATCACCATTCCGCAGGATGCTGGCGAGATCACCATTCTCGACGACGGCACCATTACCACCGCCGAAGGCGAAGCCGGGCAGCTGCAGATCGTCACCTTCGATCGGGAGAACGAGCTGATCCCTCTGGGCGGCAACCTTCTGACGACCAATCAGGTGCCACAGGACGCGGTGGACACGCGGGTGGCCCAGGGCATGGTCGAACGCTCGAACATCCAAGCAGCGGTGGAGATGACCCGGCTGATCGAGGTGTCCCGCGCTTACGAGCGGACGGGCAGCTTGATCAAGACAGAACATGACCGCCAGCGCGAGGCCATTCGCCGGCTCGGCCGTCTGGACGGCTGAAGCCGATAGGGGACTAAGACCATGCAATCACTGAGCATCAGCGCGACCGGAATGCTGGCGCAGGAGATGAACGTTCAGATCCTGGCCAACAACATCGCCAACGTGAACACAACCGGCTTCAAGCGCCAGCGCGCCGAATTCCATGACCTGCTCTACCGGGCAATCGAGAGCGTCACGCCCGTGTCCAGTGAGCCCGGCATCGCGCTTCCCGCCGGCGTTCAGATCGGAACGGGTGTGGAACTGGGCAGTACCTACCGGGTGCACGAGCAGGGCGGCATGCAGCTGACCGACAACCCGCTGGACATCGCGCTGGACGGCGGCGGCTTCTTCCAGATCGAGCTGCCCGACGGCGACACGGGCTATACCCGTTCCGGCGAGTTCCAGCTGAATGCCCAAGGCGAGATCGTAACGCCCGACGGCTACCGCCTGATCGGCCCCGGTCCGATCCCCGTCGATGCTGTCGACATCGGGATCAACGCAGAAGGCCGCATCTACGTGACACTGGACGGCGAGACCGAACCCACCGATGCCGGGCAGATCGAGTTGGCCGGCTTCGCCAACTCCGGCGGGCTTGAAGCGATCGGCGACAACCTGTTCCGCGAAACGGTCGCGTCCGGCCAGCCGGTGACCGGAACGCCGGGAACAGAGGGGCTTGGCGCCATCAAGCAGGGCATGCTTGAGGCCTCGAATGTCGAGATCATCAGCGAGATCACGCAGCTGATCGCGGCCCAGCGCGCCTACGAGATGAATGCCAAGGTGGTGAAGATCACCGACGAGATGATGAAATCGACGAACAACCTCCGGTAATGGCCTGAAATCATGAAGAAACTCACGGCAATCTTCACCCTGATTATCGGCCTCTCGGCACCCGCGGAAGCAGCCGAGCTGCGGCGCGAGGCCGTCGTGACCGGCGAGGAGATCCGGCTGGGCGATCTTTTCGACGGGCTCGCGCCGGAGGTGGCCGTCTTGGAGATCGCATCCGCTCCGCCAGAGGGCCGCGAGGTCGTGCTGGACGCAGACTGGATCGTCCGCGTGGCCAGCGCCTATGACATCGACTGGCAGCCGGGGTACCGCGTTCCGTCCATCACGGTGCGCGGGGCGACAGCGGAAGAGCGCAGTGCCGCGGAGAGCGAAGTCCGCCAAGCTCTGGCCCGTGTGATCGCCGCAGGTAGCATTCCGAGCGATGACACGATCGAAGCGGCCGAGCCGGATACCGACAGCGATTCCGTCGAGGTGGCCGTTCCCGTCCGGCGGCTTCGCGCCGGGGAGGTGATCGGCGCCGCCGATATTGCCTGGGTCAGCCTGCCGCCAGCCCGCATCGGCGACGGTGTGGCGATCGACGCCGAAGAGCTGATCGGTATGAGCCCGCGGCGCACGCTGACCGCAGACCAGCCGGTCCGCCGCAGCGATCTCAGGCTGCCCATCGTGGTCCGCCGCGGCGACGGCATCGCCATGGTGCTGGAAGCGCCCGGACTGCAGGTCACGGCGCGCGGCCGGGCACTTGAAGACGGCGCCATGGGCGAGACCATCCGGGTCGTCAACGTCGACAGCAATCGGACGATTGACGCCCTGGTGACCGGGTCCAACACCGTTTCCGTGATGTCCCCCGGCGCGATGGCCGGGTTCTAGGATCAATGGAGGTCCAAACGATGAATGGCATGTCCAGCCGGAAAGGCATGACGGGCGCGATGGTGGCTTTGGCCGCCCTCGCGGTCAGCGCCTGCGGCGCGGGTGAGCGGATCGCCAATATCGGACGGCCGCCGCCGCTGTCTCCCATCGTCAGCCCGACGGAAGCACCGGGGTATCAGCCTGTCCGCATGCCCATGCCGGCGCCGCGGGTGGCGGAGAACCAGCCGAATTCGCTGTGGCAGTCGGGGTCGCGCGCCTTCTTCCGCGACCAGCGCGCCGACGAAATCGGCGACATCCTGACCATCCTGATCGAGATCGACGACTCTGCCGAGTTGAGCAATACGACGGCCCGCTCGCGCGGCAGCAACGAGGACGCCACTCTGCCCTACTTCCTGGGCTTCGAACAGCGGCTCGACCGCTGGCTTCCCGACGGCGTGGACAACGACAACCTGACCGAGTTCGGAGCCGACAGTTCGTTCAACGGCGACGGCAGCACGCAGCGGGAGGAATCGATCGACCTGATGGTCGCGGCGACCGTGGTGCAGATCCTGCCCAACGGCAATCTGGTGGTCTACGGCCGGCAGGAGATCCGCGTGAACTTTGAAGCCCGCGACCTGGAGATCGCCGGCATCGTGCGGCCGGAAGACATCACCTCACAGAACACGGTGAACTACGAGCAAATTGCCGAGGCCCGCATCTCTTACGGCGGCCGGGGCCAGATCACCGACTACCAGCAGCCGCGCTACGGCCAGCAGCTCTACGACATCCTGTTCCCGTTCTGATCGGGACCGATCGGCCTCTCGCCCTTGCCTGCCTCGCCCGCCACCCGGTGGGCGCGGCAGGCGGCGGCAATTCCTGCCGGGCACCGAGTCTTCCCGGCTGATCCGGTGCCTGGCCCGGCCCCGCTATGCGTTGTCCCGATGGGTCCGCTCCAGCCGCTCATGCTTTTCCTGCGCCTCGAGGCTCAGGGTGGCGATCGGGCGGGCCTCCAGCCGGCGGATGGAGATCGGTTCGCCGGTGTCTTCGCAGAAGCCGTAGCTGCCGTCTTCCACTCGCTGCAAAGCCTCGTCGATCTTGCTGATCAGCTTGCGCTCGCGGTCGCGGGTGCGCAGCTCCAACGACCTGTCGGTCTCAACCGTCGCACGGTCGGCCAAGTCTGGTTCCAGCGAGTTGCCTTCCTGGAGGTGATGGATGGTTTCCGACGAGTCCGCCAACAGGTCCAAACGCCATTGAAGTAATCGCGCGCGAAAATACTCCCGCATAATCGGATTCATGAACGGCTCATCTTCCGACGGCCGATAGTCCGGGGGAACAAGCGGGCTCGACATACTGGCTCCCGTGAACTGACCAAGGCAAAGCGGCACCCTCGGCCGCGGCGCGGGCGGAGTATATGAATCGAAGGGCCGCTCGACAATCCCGTCTGTGACGGAAAGAAGCGTCACAAGCTGTTGATTGGTCGTCCGTTTTCTGCAGTGCGGCGGAACGGAGGCTAGATCTCGATGCTGATGCCCAGTTTTGCCAGCTCGACCTGCACTCTCAGTTCGACCTCGTCGAGTACTTCCGCCAGCCGTGGGTCGTCCACCTGTGAGCGGCGTTCCGCGGCCCCGCGGGCCAACTCCAGCAAGTCGCGCTCGGTCAGGCGGCCCGCCAGAATGCCACGGCGCAGCCCCTCCAGCGCATCCAGTTGCTGGTCCGCCCGCTGGCGCGCCCGCGATGCGCGGCCTTGCGGAGAATCGTCCGTATCGCCTGCCGCCTGAACGGCGAGCAAGGCTTCGACGCCCGTGACGTTTCCGGGACCGTCGACGGTCGCAGGGCCCTCGCCGACACCGAGCATACGGGACAGCGCGTCGGAGAACCGCGCGCCGATTTCGTCCCGGCGGTCGACCCTCTTGCTCTTCGACGCCTGGCGAACCTGTCCGGTCGTCTCGATCTTCATTCGCTTATCCCGACCCCTCGGCGCCTTGGCACGCTGCCGGGCCCGCGCACGGCACTCACGATCTCGTGCCACACCGATCCTCGCGCAGCATGGTTAAGACGCCGTTAAGCCACTGAAAACGGATGGGAATCTCTTGCCGGGTGGTGATGGCAAGCGTTGCCTGCCGCCGCGGGCCAATACGGCTGAAGCCCGAGGATCCGTCGGCGAATCCGGGCGATCGGCGATTGGCACGGCTTTCGCATAACGATGAGGCGAAACGAGTCATCGAGCCCACGGGACGAAGTGAACATGGCGCAGCGCCGCCCCTCATACATCGGATCCAACCTCGCCAGGGTCGCGGCCGCACCATGCCGGTATCTGCCGACGATGTGGCTGATTCTGACTGTGCTTGCCACCATGGTCGGTCCAGCCGCCGCGGCGTCGCGCATCAAGGACATCGTCGATGTCGAGGGCGTCCGATCCAACATGCTGGTGGGCTATGGCCTGGTGGTCGGACTGGACGGTTCCGGCGATAGCATCAACGGCTCGCCGTTCACCGAGCAGAGCTTGATCGGCATGCTGGAACGCCTCGGCATCAACACCCGCGGCGACAACATCAAGACCGATAACGTGGCCGCGGTGATGGTCACGGGAACCCTGCCCGCCTTCACCCGCCAGGGCAGCACGATCGACGTCACCGTTTCATCGCTGGGCGATGCCGACAGCCTGCTGGGCGGCACCCTGCTGGTGACCCCGCTTCTGGGCGCGGACGGAGAAGTCTATGCGGTGGCGCAGGGCTCCGTTTCCGTCGGCGGCTTCAGTGTCGGCGGCGAGGCCGAGACGGTGACACAGGGTGTGCCGACGTCCGGCCGCATCCCGGGCGGCGCGATTGTCGAACGCGAGATCCTGTTCGAACTGGCGGATCTGAGCGAGATCAACCTGGCCCTGCGCAATCCCGACTTCACCACGGCGCGCCGCATCCAGGACGCCATCAACCGCTACACGGGCACCAGCATGGCCGTGGCGACCGACCCCGCGACAGTGCGCATGACCCTCCCGCCGTCGCTGGCGGGCGACGTGGTCGGCCTGCTGACCGAGATCGAACAGCTTGAGATCGTGCCGGACCAGCCGGCCCGGGTGGTCGTGGACGAGCGGACGGGCATCATCGTGATGGGTGAGAACGTGCAGATCAGCACCGTCGCGGTCGCACAAGGCAATCTCACGGTGCGCATCACCGAGACACCCCAGGTCTCGCAGCCTGGCCCGCTGTCGGGCGGGACCACCGAAGTCGTGCCGCGCACCCAGGTGGATGTGGATACCGGCGATGATCAGCAGCTGGGCGTCGTCGAAGGCGGCCTGACGCTGCAAGAGCTGGTGCAGAGCCTGAACGCGCTGGGTATCGGACCGCGCGACATGATCTCGATCCTGCAGACCATCAGCGCGGCCGGCGCGCTGCAGGCCGAACTGGAGGTGCTGTGATGAGCGACATGGCCCCCTTGCCCGGCACGGAAGCGCTACAGCTTCAACCGGCGCTGCAGCAGGCGCGCCCGCTGCAGCGCGGTGTCGACCCGGCCGAAACCCGAGACTCCGCCGTCCAGTTCGAGGCCGTGTTCATCTCGCAGATGCTGCAGCACATGTTCGCCGGCATCAAAACCGACCCGATGTTCGGCGGCGGCCAGGCAGAGGACATCTACCGCTCCATGTTGGTCGAACAGTTCGGCATGGAAATGGCCCGGTCGGGCGGGATCGGTCTTGCCGATGCCGTGTCCCGCGAGCTGCTGACCCTTCAGGAGGCGTGAGCCGTGATGAGTATTGAAGACTTGGTGACCAGCGTCAGCCGCACCATGGACGATCTGAGGGCGGTGCTGGACGAAGAAACCGACGCGTTGCGTGCGATGCGCATCGCCGGTGTCGAAGGCTTCTCCGTGCGCAAGACCGGGCTTGAACAGGTCTTTCAGCGCAAGCTGAAGACTCTGGGGACTCGCAAGGCCGAACTCGACGAACTGGACGAAGAGAGCGTTCAGGCGTTGCGCGATGGCGAATCGGCGCTGAAGCGATCGGCCCTTGCCAATCAGAAGGCCATTGAGAGCGCGCAATCGGTCAGCCAACGCATCATCGACACCGTGGTCGATTGTGCCCGCGACGCTTCGGTCAAGCCGGCCGGCTATGGCCAGGCCGCCAAACCGACAGAGCGCGACCAGGCCTATGTGCCGGTCGCCATCAATCAGACCTTCTGATGCCAGGCCTTGTGGGTATGAACCGAACGAGGGTGAGACAGTGAACCCGATTGCAGCCATCGCCCCTGTCCAGCCAGCGGCCGCACCCGGCAGTGCCGGAGCCGCCACCGGAGGCAAGGCGGTCCCGACGCTGGGCATGACGTTCGACCAGCTGCTTGGCGCGCAAAGTGCCGCGTTGGCGGAAGCCGGCAAGCTGCCCTCCGTCGAACAGATGGCAGCGCGGCTTGCGAACCAGGATCTGTTGGGCGAAGACGGCCTGCCGACCGATCCGGACGCGCTGCTCGCGCTGGCCCGGCAGGTTGTGGGCGACGAGACGGCAGACGGCCAGAATGCCGAAGATGGCGGCAGCGAAGAAGCGGCCGCCCCGGAAGCGGATCTCGAGGGTGCAGTCGCCGATGCGGCTCCGGTTCCCGTACCTGGCGAGACCCCAGCGCAGACCGACCCGGCAGCCGCGGCGGTGGCAACAGTTCCCACGCCGACCAACCCACAGGCCGTGGCGAACGCCGTGGACCAAGACGGTTCGGCAGAGCCGGACGTCGAAGCCATGATCCGCCCGGCGGTGCTGGTCGACGACAAGCAGGGCGGCCGCCAGGCTGGCGAAGCTGCCGCGGCCGCGCGGACCGCCACGCCGGCTGCCGATCTGGATGCCCCGGGCCACATGGTTGCCGAGGCGGCCAACGCCATGGCGAAGCCCCGCGGTGTGGATGCCAAGGCGGGTCAGACGCCAGCGGATATCCTGCCGGAGAAGCCGCAGACAGGTCCCGCTGCGGCCATCGCTGAAGCAGCGGCAGGCAATGGTGGGCGATCCCGGTCGGCTGGCGACGAACGGCCTCTGCAGAGCCCACCGAGCATGGCCGCCACCGCCGGCGCCGACAAGTCCGGCCCCAGCTTCCAGGCCACACTCGCCGCCCAACGTCCGGCGGCCACGCCAATGCCTGTGGCTGATCAGGTCGCGGTGCAGATGCGCAAGGCTGGGGCCGACGGCATCGACCGATTCACCATCCGGCTTCAACCGGCGTCCCTCGGCAATGTGGAGGTGAAGCTGGAGATCGGTGACGACAATCGCGTGCACGCGCGCATCGTGGTCGATCGGTCGGAGACGCTGGACATGCTGCGCCGGGACTCAAGCTCGCTGGAACGCGCGCTCGGCAGCTCCGGCCTGCAGACGGACGACAGCAGCCTTGAATTCTCGCTGAGGGGCCAGAACGGCGGCAGCGGTCAGGGCCAGCAAAGTGCCGGTCGCGGCGAAGGCGCTGCCGGTGATGGCCTTGAAGGCGAAGACCAGCCCGCCGGCGACCAGGTCGACGGCGAGCAACAGGTGACGATCCGCACCGATGGCTGGACAGCCACCGGCCGGCTCGACCTGCGCATCTAGCGCGACGGGAACCTAAGCCATGGAAGTCCAGAGCACAGCTGCCGGAACCGCCCTGACGGGCGATCAGGTCCAGTCCAAAGAGAGCATCGACGAGACGCTCGACCAGTTCCTGCTGATGCTGACCACACAGCTGCAGCATCAGGACCCGCTGGACCCGCTGGAAACGGCGGAGTTCACGAACCAGCTGGTGGGATTCAGCACGGTCGAACAGCTGATCGCCCAGAACCAGAAGCTGGACGAGTTGATCGGCGCACAGACCACCTCCCCCATGCAGACGGCTCTCGGCTATATCGGCATGGTGGTCGAGGTCCAGGGCAGCGGCTTCAGCTACGACGGCCAGCCGGCAAAAATGGCCTACACGCTCGATTCCAACTCCATCTTGACCAACGTCTCGATCGTCGATGCCGGTGGCAACGCGGTGTGGAGCGCCACCGGCGAGACCTCACCCGGCTACCACCAGGTGACATGGGACGGTCTCGACAACGACGGCAACCCGGTGGATCCGGGCCAGTACTTCTTGCAGGTGGAAGCAACCAACGTGGACGGCAATGCGGTGACCGCAGTGCCTTATGTCCGCGGCCTTGTGGACGGCGTGGAGTCCGATGGAACCGACGCGCTGCTCAAGGTGGGCGATCTCTACGTCTCCATGGACAGCGTGCTTGCGGTGCACATGCCGCCGCAGGCCGCCGATCCCAACGCCTGATCGGCCGACAGAACGTCATGTGGGGCGACACGACAGCCAACCGAAACAGCCAGCAATACGAGGTAGTGTGACATGTCCATTTACGGCGCCATGACGACGGCCATCTCCGGCCTCAACGCGCAGACGGCGCGGATCGGCCATATCTCAGACAACATCGCCAACACCAGCACCATCGGCTACAAGAAGGTTGGGACCCGGTTTTCCGCCCTGGTGACACAGTCCAGCCAGCAGTCGCACGAACCCGGCGGCGTGGTTGCCCATCCGCACTACAATGTCAGCCTGCAGGGTTCCATCGAAGCGTCGTCGCGGACGTCCCACCTGGCGATCAACGGCAACGGCTTCTTCGCGGTCAAGAACTTCTCCGACGACAACCAGACGCCGGGCATCGACCGCCAGATCTCGTACACCCGCAAAGGCGATTTCGAGCCCGACGCGACAGGCAACCTCGTCAACTCCTCAGGCTTCTTCCTGCAGGGCTGGCGCTACAACGCCGACGGCGTCACCTTCCCGTCTAAGGAACTGACCACCGTCAATATCGGCAACCTCACGGGCAATGTGCGGACGACCACGAGTGTGGTCCTCGGCGCCAACCTGCCTGCGTCGGAGTCCGGTGGCGCGACACGGACGACACCGGCCGCCACGACGCCGATCGCCAACCAGACGCTCAGCCAAATGTTCTCCGAGCAGGTCTATTACGACGACCTGGGCCGTCCGCGCACCATGCGCATGGAATGGTATGCCACAGGCGCCGACACGGCCGACCCGCGCGAATGGACGGTGCAGGTCTTCGAAGTGGCCGCCGACGGCACACCCGCCGATGACGGCGCCGGTACGCCGACCACGTACTATGCGTGGACGGAGGTCAACTTCAACACCACGGGTACCGCCGCCGGCACTCTGGCCTCGGACCAGACGACAGGCATCACCAACGGCGGCCATGCGGGCGCGGGCGATCTGGTGGCCAGTGTGGTCAACGACGAGGTGATCCTGACATTGGACGGCGGCACCTTCCCCGGCTTTGCCAGCGATATCATCATCAACATCGGTGAGGCCGACCGGGCGATCGGCGTCACCCAGTCCTCCGACGATTTTGCGATCACCAACCTGACCCAGGATGGCCTGCCCTATGGTCAGTTCGAGGCCATCACCATCGACGACCAGGGGGATGTTTTTGCCCAGTACGGCAATGGCGTGTCGGAGAAGATCTTCCGCATTCCGATGATCACCTTCTCCAACCCCGATGGCCTGCAGCTCATGGACGGCGGTACGTATCGGGCCACGGTGGAAAGCGGCGATCCGGTGATCTCCGACGCTGGCGTCGGCCGGGCCGGCGAATTCGCGCCGGAGGCGCTGGAGGCCTCCAACGTCGATATCGCCGAAGAGTTCACGCTGATGATCCAGGCACAGCGGGCCTATTCGGCCAACAGCCGGGTGATCACGACCAGCGATCAGATGTTGGAAGAGGTCATCAACCTCAAGCGGTAATCGGCCGCATCCGACCATCCCGGCCCCCTAGCGGGCCGGGAGCGGGCGTCGGCAGCGCGGTGAAAGGGACGGTTCGATGAGTTTGACCGGGGCGTTGAAGAGCGCGATCAGTGGCCTGCATGCCGCGCAAATCGGCATGGAGTGGTCGGCGCAAAACGTAGGCAACGCGAACACGCCGGGCTACTCCAAGAAAGTGGTGCAGCAATCCGCCAACACGTTGGGCGGTGTGCGCGTCACGTCTGTCGATCGCAGCACCAACGATACGCTGATCCGCGAATCCTTACGCGAGACCACCAAGTTCTCCACCCTGAGGGTGTCCGACGATTACCTGAAACGGCTGGGCAGCCTGCTGGGCGACCCTTCGGACGGTGGACGCGTCGCCTCCCAATTGTCCGACCTGTCGTCGGCCCTCGAGACACTGTCGACGAGCCCGGGCGAGCTGCACAACCTGGTCCTCGCCAGCGACCGCACACAAGAGCTGTCGTCGACGATCCGTGATCTCAGCACCGGCATTCAGGATCTGCGCGGGTCGGTCGAAGCCGATCTTGCCTCTGCGATCGACACATTGAACAAGGCCATATCCGATGTCGCCGACCTGAACGGGCAGATCGGCCATCATATGAGCGTCAACCATCCGATCGGCGATCTGAAGGACGCGCGGGACGTCGCACTCGCCCAGATCGCCGATCTGGTGCCGATCCGGGTCGTCGAGAAGGCGAACGAGCAGGTGACGGTGTTCCTGCCTTCCGGCATCACCTTGGTGGATGGCAAGGCCCGCCTGCTGGACGACTATCAGGCGCTGTCGCAGCCGAACGCGCAGACGGAGTATCCGCAGCAGTTCGACGATATCAGCTTCGTCGACACGCCCGGTGCCGACATCAGCACGCATATCGACGGTGGGCGCATCGGCGAACTGCTCAAGATGCGCGACCAGACATTGCCGCATGTCCAGACCCAGCTGGACAATCTTGCCGTGTCGCTGCGCGATGAACTCAACCAGGCGCACAATCGCGGCACGGCAATGCCACCGCCGAGCACACTGACCGCGTCCAACGGGTTCACGTCTCTGGCGGCCAACGCCAATTCCATGCAGTTCACCTATGCAACCGGCCACGACACCACGATTGTCGTGTTGGACGCAGACGGGCAAGAGCACAGTACCGTCGACCTGAGTACCTTGGTCGCCAACGGTGGCGGTACGTGGCCCAGCTTTGCTCTGGACGAAATCGGCAATCCCGGAAGCGGCGACTTCACCGTCTCGGTGGATGCCAGCGGCAACCTCAGTTTCACCCTCTCCGGCGCCTTGTCGTCTGCCGGTTATGGCCTGGCGCTGGTCGACAACACCCCGGCCGGTGCCGGCCCGGACGCCCAGATCACGATGGGCACGGCCGGCGGGCCCGCCGCACTGACGACCACGGTCGACGGCTTCTCCAATCTGTTCGGGTTCAACGATTTCATCCAGGCGGAGAATTCCGGCCCGAAATTCGCGTCCGCCACGTATGACCGGGATGCCACCATCAACACAACCGGCTACACCATCAACGTTCTGACCGAGGACGGGTTCGTCGGAACAGCGGCGCTCGGCGCCTCTTCCACGCTCGACGACATCGCGACCGCGCTGAACGGCATCACCGGCGTCCAGGCCAGCGTGGTGCAGGATGGTGACCAGTACACCATCCGCGTCGGCCCATCAGATATCATGAAGGTTCAGATCGGCACCGGTGCCAGTCCTGAGGCCTTCGCCTTCCACGTGTCTGAGCCCGGTGCGGCATCAAACATGGACGTCGCCGAGACGATCAAGTCGGATCCAGGCCGGATCGCCCACGGGCGCCCCGTGCTGGACGAGAACGGCACCTATTGGCTGGGGTCCAGCGACGGATCGATTGCGGCTGACATGGCGGCAGCCTTTCAGGCGACCAACAGCTTCCCGCAATCGGGCGGCCTGCCGTCCCTGAACGCCACGTTCCACAACTATACGGCCCAGCTTGTCGGGAACATCACCGACATGTCGGAGATCGCAACCACCGACATGGAAGTGCAGCAGCTGTTCGTGAACCAGCTGAACCAGCGCATCTCCGAAACCAGCGGCGTCAATATCGACGAAGAGCTGACCAACATGATGAAGCTGCAGAACGCCTATTCCGCGGCCGCGCGCGTCATCGATACCGTCAACCAGATGTTCGAGATTCTCGAGAGCATGGGACGCTGAGCGCCCGCCTGAGGAGATTTCGCCATGCTTACCGTCGGCTCGGCCTTCCGCCTCGACAGCATGCTGACCTACATCAACCGTACGCAAAGCGACATGCAGACGCTGGAGTACCAGATCGCCACCGGAAAGAAGGGGCCCACCTTCACCGATTATCCGGACTCGGTGCGCATGGTGAACTTCAACGCTTCGGTCGATCAGCGAGAGCAGTTCATCACTAACGCCGAACTGGCGAATGTCCGGCTGAAGCTGGTGGATCAGTCACTGGAAGAACTGGGCGACATCGCAGATCAGGCACGCCGGTTCCCCGACCTCGCCGCCTACGATCCGGACCAGGCGACCGAGCTGCGCGAGACGGCACGCGGCTGGCTGGACACGGTGGTCAGCACGCTCAATGCCAATGACGGCGAGAGCTACCTGTTCGGCGGCCTGGTCGGCGACAAGGCTCCGGTGGAATTCAGCGTCCCGGTGGACGATGCGAGCTGGACCAATCTCGACTGGGCCAGCTTCGATGGCGGGACACCGCCGTCGGCACCGAACGACGGCTATTTCTGGTTTCTGAACAAGGACATCCTGCAGCCCGGCGGTGGTTCGAATCCGCAGAACAACCCAGCCACGGAGCTGCCGGCAAACTTTGCCTATGCAAGTGACGACATTCCCAACAGCACCCCCTACGACGCCTATCGGAACAATTACTATCAGGGTGGACCGGGCGTGACGCAGACGGGCGATGTCGATGACGGCCTGACCGTGCGTGTCGACCGCGACCAGACCGTACCGACCGGATTCTCCGCAGCCGAGCCCGGCTTCGAGAAGCTGATCTTCGGCTTGCAGATGATGGTGCTGATCGAACCGCCCGATCCGAACCCGCCGGTGGGCGATCCAACCTTCGAGGAGCAGCGCGATTTCTACATGGCCAATATGGAGATCGCGAGCAACCTGATCGCCGACGCGATCCCGGAGATCACGTCGACGCATGTCCGCGCCGCGAGTGCACAGATCACTGTCGACAACACCCTGGAGCGCCTGCAGGAGGTGCAGACGCTGGAGCAGAACCTGCTGGCGGACTTGGAAACCACCGATCCTGCCGAGGCGATCGTCAGCTTCCAACTCTTGCAGACCAGTCTGGAAGCGACCTACCAGGTGACCTCTCGGATCAGCCAACTCTCGCTGACAAACTACATCTAGGATCCGCGCCCAGCGGCAGCGGGCCGACCAGTTCCGGCGTCGCGTTTTCCTTGCGATCGCTCGCCATCGGCCGCATGACAGTCCGCGCGGACTGAAACGAGGCGTGGAGCGTTGGCGCGATGCGGCCCTACTGGGATCGACTGGGCTGGCGGGGGCGTGCCACCTATCTGGCGCATTTGTTCAAGGCGTGCGCGCAGCAGCATCACCGCGAGATGATGCCGCTGTTCCGTACGCTCCTGCCGCCGGACGGGGTCGTCGTGGACGCAGGTGCGCATAGCGGCCAGTTCGCCAAGCTGTTCGCAAGGCTCGTGCCCGATGGCCAAGTGCACGCTTTCGAGCCCAGCGGCTATGCGCGGTCCATCCTGCGCCGGGCGATACGCTTCAACCGGCTCGCCAATGTCCGCATCCACGGCTACGGGCTGGCTGATGAAGAGGTCGATCTTGAGCTGCAGACGCCGATAAAACGATCCGGCAGTGCCGGTTTCGGCATCGCCAGTTTCGGCCGGGCGGCCTCGCAGACAGAGACGATTGGCGAGCAGGTGCACGTCCGGCGTCTGGACGATGCCGCATCGGATCTCGAGATCGACCGGATCGACCTGATCAAGGCCGATATCGAAGGCTGGGAGCTGCGCCTGCTTGTGGGCGCCCGACAGTGCCTCGAGCGGTTCCGCCCTGCCCTCTTGGTCGAGTTGTCACCGGATGCGCTGCAGCGCGCCGGCGATGACATTGGCGCCGTCGCGGCGTTTCTGCGGCCATTGGGCTACCGGCCTTTTCTGCAGGGCCTCGGCGGTGACACGTGGCATCCGGAAACTCCGACATGCGCGGCCGACGTCTTGTGGCTGAATGACAGACATGCCGATTGCATCGACAACGGCGTGCTGAAACCGGTCCGCTCCTAGCGGCTTATCGGGTTGGCGCTGCGAGAGGCGGATCGACGTTACGATCCGCCGCCATTGCCGGGTTGGACCGCCGTAGCAGGAACGGCGAATTCGGGGCCATCGTCGGCTTGGCGGTAATGCTGGATCCGCGTGGCGCGAAGGCCGGGGACGCCGAACCGGTCCACCATGCGCTGCCACGCCAAAAACTCGTCGACCGACAGATTGTACCGCCGGCAGGCGTCGTTCAGGCTCAGTAGTCCCGATCGCACCGCCGCCACAACCTTGGCCTTGCGGCGGCTGACCCATCGCTTGGTGTCCGGAGGCGGAAGGTCCGCCAGGTCCTGTAGGTCCTCAACCGGGTCGGTCCCGTGCACGTGCCCCATGATGCGCTGCTCGTACCTTGCTTCTTCGTTCTCGTTCCGCGTTGACCGACAATACCCGAGGGATTTTAACAAGCCGCTAATAGTCCCGCGCAACTTCACGTAATCCACCCAATCAATCTCAAATACCGCTTAAGCGTTGCTTAACCCTTCTTCTGTTAGTGGTGAACGTGTCGGAGGTGGCCAGGGGACGCGGCGAGCAGAAGCGGGATCGCCAGAGGTGTGCAGCGTTCTTCCCTTAAGGGTCGATGCCACATCCATCCGCCCCTCCCGACACGGCCCAACCGGGGTTGGCCCTGCCGTATGTGATCTCGGGCAAAATGCGCCGGGATCCGCGTCGACAAGGCCGGCCGATTGTCCTGTCGGAGGACACAGATATGACGTTACCGCTTACGAATGTTGATCTCTCGCCCCACCAGGAACTGGCGTTTCCCTTCCTGCAGACCGCGGTCCGCATCGATCAGGCTCGCCAAAACCCAGACGACCGGGAAGCGCTGATGGCAGTTCTGGAGAGCAACGCGCTGCTCTGGACCCATATCAAGAACTCTTTCTCTCAGAACTTCGACGAGATCCCGCAGGAGTATCATGAGTTCCTGATGCGCATGAGCGATTTCATGATGAAGTCCGCCGTTGTGCTGAACCGGTCCCTGGATCTCGACCTCATGGATAAGCTGGTCGCTCTGAACCTGAACATGTGTGAGCAGATCCTGTCGAGCCCGCCGAACAACGGTGCTGCCGGGACCGCCTAGAAGGCGGGGACTCTTCTGTTGTCGTCGCCTGTCGGCCGCCGGAACACTGGCGGCCTCCGGGTGACGTTGCTGCACATTTCTCAGGGCCGGATGAGCCATGCCGCGCGACGATGCATTCGACCGGGCGGTAGAACTGCACCGACAGGGCAATCTCGATCGTGCCGAACGTCTCTATGCAGGCATTCTGCGTGATCAGCCCGGTCATGCCGATGCGCTTCATCTGCTTGGCGTGATCCGGATGTCCGCCGGCGACCGCGAAGGACGCCGGCTGATAGACCGCGCAATCGCCATAGCGCCTAAAGCGACCCTCTATCGCACAAATCTGGCCGAACTGCTGTTGCGCGACGGGCACGCGGCCCAAGCGGAAACCGAAGCCCGCCTTGCCCTTGAGACCGCACCTGCCGACGGCAAGGCGCTCAGAGTGCTCGCCTCCGTCCTGCGCGAACAGCGGCGCTACGAAGAGGCATGCAGCCTGCTCCAGCGTGCCCTCAAGACCGATCCGGCGAATGTCGCGACCCTTGTGGATATCGGCGCCACGCTCAACTATCTGGGGCTGAACGAACTTTCCGAGCGCTACACGCGGATGGCCCTGCGCGGCGCCCCGGAAACGTCCGGCTTATGGAACAATCTAGGCTTGGCGCTGAAGGGCCAGCGACGGCTCGACGAAGCGGCCCAGGCCTTCCGGCGGACGGCGCAAACGCCATTAGGCCGCTATGGCCTCGCCCAAACCTTGCTGCTGACCGGTTGCTACCGTGAGGCTTGGCCCCTTTTCGACGCCAGGCTGGATTTCATGGTCTATCCCGAGCCGGCGCGGCAACGGCTCTGGAGAGGCGAAGACCTGAAGGGCCGGACGCTGCTGGTCGACGCGGAACAGGGGATGGGGGACACCATCATGATGTCCCGCTTTCTCGCCCCGCTGGCCCGACTTGACGCCAGGATCCTCGTTCGTGTGCCACCCCAGTTGATCGATCTCGTGGAACGCACCGAAGGCTGCCACCAAATGATCGACAGCACTGCCTCGGTCGACTTCGATCTCTGGCTTCCGATGATGAGCCTTCCGGGCCGGATGGACGTCGACAGCCTATCGCTGGTGCCCCCGCCTGCCCCGCTCGCCCTCGAGACGCGGCCCGAACAGCGAGAGCGGCCGCGTATCGGCCTGAATTGGCGCGGCAATCCCACCTTCCGCTACAACAACTGCCGCAGCGCCTCGGTCGAGACTTTTCGGCCGCTGCTCGCCCGGCACGACATCGAATGGCTGAGCTTCTTTAAGGGTGAGAACGATCGTGAAGAGGCTGCGGCGCTGGGTTTGCCCTGTGCCCTTGCCGACGTATCGGACTTCCGCCAGACGGCCGAGCGGCTGTCCAGCCTCGACCTCTTCATCACCGTCGATACGGCGGTCGCGAACCTGGCCGGCAGTCTCGGCGTTCCAACGATCGTCCTCCTGAACAGGGACAGCGACTGGCGCTGGCTTGCCCAGGGTGACAGCACGCCCTGGTACCCCGGAGCGGTGCTGGTCAGACAGGATGCGGAAGGTGACTGGGCACCGGTGATCGAGCGCACGATCGCCATGGTGGCCGACCGCTTGCCGGTGACATCCGGCTGAGACCGGCGGCAGGAAGCCGGTCGTCCGTATCGCGGCTTAGCGACGCAGTCTGTCTACGCGACCCTTCCGGCCGCTGGGCCGCAATCCAGAGTCAGAAGGAAGACTCGCCGATCTTGAAGCCGTCTTCGAGACGCTGGCGGATCTCCGGCGCCACACCCTGCCAACTGTCCCCGTAGAGCGCGACTGTGGCAACGCCCGCTGCCATGGCGAGAACCGGCGCAATGCCGCGCCCGGCTTCGTTGGCGGGGTCGCTGAGATCGGCGTTCAGCCCGTCTCTGGCACACTCGATCAATCGGTGGATCACTTCCGCCAGTGCTTGGTTGCCGTGATCGTCTGGCATGGTTCCGGTCCTCCATTGCCTTCTGCGGGGGGACGGCGACGGTCGTCCGACGGCTGTGACGCCGTGTCTCTTGCCGGGATTCCAGTATCCCTTCGGGTCGGCGCTCCGGCGCAATCCGTCACGGCGCCGGGGCTGCCCGAGGCAGTTCAGGTGTTCTCCAGCAGACCGGCGGCGATCTGCTTGTTGATGTTGATCAAGACCTGGCACCGTTCGGCGACCGGGCTGACTTCCAGTTCGATCGACCGGGTGGAGACGAAATCGGCAAGCTGGCAGATGTTCAGGCGAATTTGGGCCGGCAACTGACAGTCCGCCGCCATCATCGAAGTTCCGAACATGACCCAGAGCTGACGATTACGACGGATCGCGTCCAAGAGCGCGGCCTGTTGTTCGGTCTCAACAGCGTCGGAGATTCCCCGTGCCGTATTGAGCAGCGCTCGTGCTTCGGTCACGCGAGGTGGCTCCGCCCTAGTCGCCTCTTGATACATGACGTGGCTCATGCCATGACCTCTTTCATCTCTGCAGCTGATTTCTTGATCATTTTCAAACATTCATAGAAATTATCTTCGTTGAAGTTGTTTAACATCAAGTTAAGCTCTTGCGCTCTGCCTGGATGCTCGCGCAAGAGGTCATTCACGATCCGTTTGAATACATCATGAAGCCGTATCTTGTTTTCAATATCTATATAGATTAGCTGAACGACAAAGTAGGCGGCCGACCAGAGATCGTTCACTTGGTCTTCCACCATCACGTCCTTCTCGCGCATGATACTTGCACGATTGAGGAACGTGACTTCGGCGTCGTTCGCGAATTCGAGAACGGCGCCGTTCACCATCAGCTTTTCCTGTCTGCGGACCTTCAGCTTCAGCGCCATGGCAGCGCCCTTTCGGCTTTAACGGGGGCTGGCGCCCAAAAAAAAGCTCACCGGGATGAGCCGTATCATCCCGGTGAGCCTGGGGAAACCGATTAGAACAACCGCAGCACCGACTGCGAGGCCTGCGAGGCCAAGCTGAGGCTGACGGTACCAAGCTGCTGGCGCGTCTGCAGGGCCAGCATGTTGGCGCCTTCCTCGTTGCTGTCGGCGAGCGTCAGCTTGCTGGCACCTTCCTGAAGGTTGTTCACCATCGCCTTGGTGAAGTCCTCACGGGTCTGAATGGTGCTCAACTGCGAACCGAACGTGCTGGCCTGGTTCCGCAACGTGGTGATCGCGGAGTTGACCTCAGTGACCGCCGCGTTGATGTTGGCGTTCGAGGCCCAGGCGCTGGCCGCGGCGTTGATGCTCAGGCCGGAGCTGTCATACGTGACACCGGTCACCGTAATGGCGTTCGAGCCGTCTTCGTTGAACTTGACCTCGAGGTTGTCACCGCTCAGCAGGTTCGTACCGCGATAGCTCGTGTCGGCGATCAGGCCGTCGATCTGGCTCAGCAGATCGTCGAACGAGGCCGCCAACTGGGACCGCGTGGTCGTGTCGGACTCCGACAGCGCCTGGTTGGCCAGACCCTTGGCCTGCTCGGCCAGGTCCGTCAACGCCTGAATACCTTCATCGGCCGTCTTCAGCGTCTGAATGCCCTGGCCGATATCGTCCAGCAGCGAGTTCAAGTCGCTGGCGCGATTGTTCAGCGAGCTGGCGGTGAAGAAAGCGCTCGGGTTATCGAGGGCCGAATTCACCTTCAGACCGGTGCTGAGGCGGTTCTGCGTGGTGTCCATCAGGTTCTGCGTGTTCTGCAGGCTGAGGAGGTTGGACCGCATCGACGAAGTAAGTTGGATCTCGCTCATCTGTCATCCCTTTCTGAGTCGACGTTGGCCTTCTGCCAACACGACGACGCTAGCAGCCACGGATTAACGTGTGGTTAAGTCGGGACACAAATGATGCGAGATTAAGATTCTGGTTAAGAAGTTCTTCACCAACACTTGCGAAGTCTATCGCGGTATTGGTTAGGAACAGGCTAATGGTCGGTCTCAGCAACTCGGCATCGGCCCCGCCCGAAGTGGCGGATCCTTCGCCGTCAAGCCGGCTGACTAAAGCTATCGAGTGCCACCGTGCCGGCGACCCAGCCGCCGCTGCGGACCTGTATCGTCGTCTCTTGCGGGACGATCCGGACAATCCCGACGCCCTCTACCTGCTGGCAGCGGCGACGATCGACCTGGGCCACCCGGCGGCAGCGAAGCCGATCCTGCAACGGGTGCTGGCACGGACACCGACATCGCCGCAGGCCCATTGCACCTTGGGCCGGGCCTGCCACGCGTTGGGGGAAATCGACGAAGCGCTCCACGCCTACGAGGCCGCACTGGTGCTGGATCCGCGATCTGCGGAGGCGCTGGTCAACCGGGCGGACCTGCTGCGGTCGGCGGGCCGGCTGGAAGACGCGCTGCCGGCCGCGGAAGCGGCCGTCGCCGCCGCTCCCTGGCTGGCCGAAGCGCACAACAATCTGGGTACAGCCCTTGCCGCACTTGGCAGGCACGAAGAGGCGCCCGATGCCTTCGACGCCGCCATCGCCCTGCGCCCGGACTTCACGGCAGCCATGCAAAACCGCGCTGCGGCGCTGGCGGGCTGCGGGCGGCTTGATGACGCCATTGCCGGCTTCACCCAGATACTTTCAATCACCCCTGGATCGGCTGAAGCGCTGAAAGGCCGGGGCAACTGCTATTTCCTGGCCGAGCGCTTCGACGAGGCCATAGCCGATCTGGCGCTGGCGGCTGAACTGGCACCCGGAGATGACGAAGTCGCAGCCCGGCATGCGACCGCCCTCAGTGCCGTCCGGCGCTATGCCGATGCTGCCGACGCGTGCCGACGCGTGCTGGAGCAGTGGCCGGAGCGTGACGATGTCCGGTTCTGGCTGGCGGACGCTCTGCATCGCGACGGCCGGCTGCCGCATGCGGCGGACGCCTATCACGAAGCGCTTTCCCGCCAGCCTGGCCGCTCGTCAGAGTGGAGCAGCTACGCCGCCATTCTGCGCCGGCTCGGCCGTCTGGAAGACGCAGCCGCCGCGTGTCAGCAGGGGTTCGAGCAGGATCCGCAAAACGCATCACTCTTATGGGCCCAGTCCAACATCCTGAAGGACCTGGGCAACCCCGAGGCAGCGCTTGAGGCGCTGGACCGCGCCATAGCGATTCGCCCCAACCTGGGCGCGGCCCACAACAACCGCGCGATCCTGCTCAAGTCACTCGGGCGGCTGGAAGAGGCGCTTGAGGCAACGCTGCGTGCCGATGCCCTGATGCCCGACCACATGACGATCAAGAGCAACCTGACGGAGACCTATCTGGCACTGGGTCGGCTGGAGGACGCCAAGGCGGCCGGCGAGCAGACGCTGGTTATCAAGGATGCTCTGGCCTTTCAGCAGCGCGATCCGACAGTATCGCTGCGGCCTCGGGCGGATCCGCCGGACCAGCGAAGAACGAAGCGCATCATCGCCTTCAGCCTATGGGGGGACAATCCGATCTACACGATTGGTGCGGTGGTCAATGCGCGCATCGCGCCGTTCATGTTCCCGGACTGGATCTGCCGATTCTACCATGACGACTCCGTGCCCGCGGCGGTGCTTGCCGCGCTTCACGACGCCGCAGCGGAGCTGGTGCGGATCGACGAAACCGGCCCACGCTATCACGGTCTTCTATGGCGGCTCTATGCCTCCGACGACCCCGAGGTCGACCTGTTTCTCTGCCGCGATGCCGACAGCCGGCTGACGCCGAAGGAACGCGTTGCCGTCGACGACTGGCTGGCCTCGGGCAAGAGCTTCCACCTCATGCGCGACCATATCGGCCATGTCGAGCTGATCATGGCCGGCATGTGGGGCGGCTATGCCGGCTTGCTGCCGGATATCCGCCAAACCTGGGAAGCGGAGGACGAAGAACACTTCGACAAATGGGGTGATCAGAACTTCCTGCGCCGCGTCGTCTGGCCTCTGATCAAGGACGACTGTATGATCCACGACAGCACCTACCGGCTGCACGGTGCCGTCGACTTTCCGCCCTACGGACATTTGCAGCCGCCGCTTCACATCGGCGCCTGCATGAAGCGGATCCCAGAGCACGAACGAAGACTATTGTCCGTGGCCGGCAGCGACCTATTCCGGGAGAGTTGATCCTATGCCCGAGCAGGAGTCTTCCGACCTCGACTTCCTGAAGGCGGCCCAGCTCTTCGAGAAGCACCTACCGGGATATGTCGATGCCTTGAAGCAGGCACAGCTTGCCGATCCCGTGCTGCTGGCGCGCGTCCTCCTGCACTACGGATACGGCGTCATCCGGGAGGTTTCGGGACCCCAGGCGCTGATCGACACACTGACCGCGCATATGCACCAGCTTCGCGAAGATCTGCCGGCCGGATCGGCGGGAGGTTCCACGGCGTCGTGACGACACGACGCGCATCGCCCCTCCTCCTACGCCTCACCGCCTCGGTCCGGATCGGCGGGCATAGGCCGCGCCCGCGCCGGGTTTCCGTGCGCAAGCTGACCATCGGCCACGTCCTGGTAGACCACGGCGCCAGCTGAGACGACGGCTCGATCGCCGATTCGGCACCGCGGCGTGACGACGCTACCCGAACCCAGGAAGACGCAACGCCCGATCACGGCGTTGCCGCTCACGGCGACATGCGGCGACATGGTGGTGAAGTCACCGATCAAGCAATCGTGCCCTACGGACGCATGTGTGTTGACCACGACATGGCGGCCTAGCCGCGCATGGGGGCCGACAAAGGCGAACGGGCAGACGACGCTGCCGTGCCCGATCATCGCCGTCGGCGCGACGTAGGCGGTCGGGTGGACAATCGTGGCAAACGTGCCGCCGCCTGAGGCAATACGGTCCGCCAGGCGCTCGCGATTTTCCGGCTCGCCAACCCCGACGATGAAGCGGTCGGCTGGCGCGGGCGCCGACCAATCGGTTGTGCCGAGCACGCGCTCTCCGTGGCGGCTCGCACCCGCCTCCGCCTGAAGGTCGTCCAGGAACCCTTTGAAGCGCACGCGCAGACCGTCGCCCGCCGCGAGGTCTCGCGCATACTGCAGCACCTCGTGACCGAAGCCACCGGCACCGACGATGATCAGGTCGAAATCCGCGTCACGCACGCCGTCATCCATGCCCCGGGATGGGGCAAGCATTGTACGGCATTTCGCTGGCAGGCCGACCTGTTCAGGCCGCCTCGGCGCACGCCTTCACCGTCGACACCACAGCGGACAGCACCTGCGAGATCTGCCGGCCCGAAAGGCTGAGATGGAATGGAATACCCAGCATGTGCCGATTGAGATGTTCCGTCACCGGCAGCTGAGATCGCGCATATCCGCTGAAGGCAGGCTGCGTATGACAGGCCTCCGGCCACCATCGGAAGGTGCCGATGCCCCTCGCCTGCAGCCATGCGCTCCATGATGCGGCATCGGCGCCTTCAAGCACCACATTGCAGGTATTGGTCACGATGCCGCCACCGAACCACGGCGCCAGCGCCACGCCGGGCAATCGGCCCAGACGCTCGCGATACCGTTCGGCCAGTGCGAGGTAACGCCTTCGGGTGTCCTCCCACCGATCGAACTGCGCAAGGCCAACGGCTGCGTGATACTCGCTCATCTTCCCGTTAGCGCCGCTGAACCGCGACGCCCTGTCGCCGTCATAGCCGAAATAGGACAGCGAGCGGATATGCCGGACGCGATCCGGGTCGGTCGACACCACGACGCCTCCTTCGCCCACCGCCATCGCCTTGGTCGCATGCAGGCTGACGACGGCCGGGCTGCGCCCCGGGGACAGCCCGTCGAAGCTGGCAGCCGCATCGATCACCACGGGGATGCCGGTGGCTTCGGTTACGCGGTCCCAGGCCGTGACGTCGAGGGGGGCGCCGAAGGGTGCCACCGTCATGATGGCGGCGACATGTCCGGGCGCGTCGGCCAGGATGCCGTCGATCGCCTCCGGCTCAAGGCACCAGGTCTGCCGGTCAACGTCGACGAAATAGGGCCGCAGTCCGGCGGCCACCACGGCATGCGCGGTGGCGCAGAACGTCCAGGACGGCACGACACAGAGCGCCCCACGCGGCACGTGAAGCGAGGCCAGGGCGAGCGTCAGACCGCTGGTGCCGTTGACCACCGTTGCCGCACAGCCCGCGGCCAGACCGTAGGAGCGGCAAACCTTCGCCTCGAACTCGCGAACCAGCGATCCGAAATTCGTGTACCACTGGGCGCTGTCGATTCGCTCCAGATAGGGCATCAGTGCGCTCGCCGGCGGCATGTGCGGACGCGCCGCCGGCACCAGCGACCCGTTGGGCAGCCCCGTCTCAGTGGCCTGGGCCAGGTTGGCCGGACCGGCACGGGTCAGGATGCCCTCACGATGGATGAACCGCCTGGCACGGGCGGACAGCGTGTCCGGCGCGCGGCGCAGGAACAGGCAAAGGCCCGAACTGCGGTCCATGAGGCTGGCGCCGAATCCCGAAACCCGCTGCAGTTCGTCGGGCACCCCCGCCAAATCCGGCCAGCCGGGGTCTCCGCCCGGAACACCGGACGGGGCGTCGGCACGTACGATCGCCAGCACCCCCTGCGTCGTGTCCAGCCTCGCAAGCCACGCTTCGACATCGCCGTCCCGAACGGCGTCGCCGAGGGCATTACCGATGACCAGCATGGACAGAGAACCGTCGGCGTCACCCACCGCACAGTCGCGACCATCCTCCATCAGAGGTGTGACGGGCAGACGTGTGACGGGAATTCCGGCCCGGTCCAGCGCATCGGCCAGATCCGGCGCACCGGCGATGCCGACGCCACGCAGGCAGGCGCTCGGCAAGAGCGCGCACGCAACCGCCTTGCGCAGGAAGCCCACCCGATCGTCGGCCGGGCCGACATCGACCGATGTTCCGGTCAGCCGGCGGCGCCCGATGCCGATGGTCGTGAAGCCCTCGCTCTGGCCGGCGTCATGGTCGATGTCAGCGTGGCGGAGGTCCACCGCTCGCCCATACAGTTGCGGAAGCGATTCATCCATGCAGGGAGTATCCACCGACTCTGTGCATTCGCCGACCGTCGCTAGAGGGCGTCGACGCCAAACAGTCAGCGACGATCACCACCGGCATGGCCACCTGTTCGCAACGGAAGCACGGCCGGATCCATCCGGCAACTTGCTCCCGCCGTGGCAAGGCAGGCTGAGTATGCGGTCCATTTGGTTAACAATTCTTACCGGCGTCCAGAGCCGGCAGATCAGCGGACTGCACCCTTGTTAGAGGGCCATGGCGCCATCAATGCCAAGGACTTGACCGCTGACATAGGATGCAAGGTCGGACACAAGGAACAGTATGACGGACGCCACTTCGTTTGCGCTGCCCGCCCGGCCAAGGGGAACGCCGGAGAGGAGAGATTGCCGCGTGCCGGCATCCAGATGCCCGGTCATATCCGTTTCGATTACGCCGGGTGCGACCGCGTTGACGCGGATCCCGTGAGGCCCGAGCTCTTTGGCAGCGGACAACGTCATGCCGATCAGGGCGGCCTTGGACGCGGCGTAGACGACCTGTCCGGGATTGCCGCGGCGCCCGACGATGGAGCTGACCGTGACGATGGCCCCCCCGCCGGAGCGCCGCATCAGCCGTGCCGCGGCCTGTAGGGTATAAAGTGCCCCCTCGGTATTGACGCGCAGAGTTTCCCGGACCACGGCATCTGGGATCATGCCAATCAGCGCATCGCCCAGGATGCCGGCATTGCTCACCAGAATGTCCAGCCGCCCGAACCGTTTGGCCACCGCGCGGTGCATCGCCGTCACCGCTGTCGCGTCGCCGACATCGGCGACGACCGGCATCGCGTCGACCCCATGCGACCGCCGAAGGGACTCCGCCCGATCGTTGAGCCCCTCCGGGTCGCCCACGCCGTTGAGGGCGACGGACGCGCCCGCCGCCGCCAGCAGGTCCGCCACGGCCCACCCGATCCCACGGCTGGCACCGGTGACCAGGGCGACCCGACCGTCGAGGCGGACAAGGTCGGTGGGCGTATTGGATGCCACGGGCGTCACGGTATGGGATCTCTCATGGTCCAGTCGTAAGACGGATGACCTGCAGTCGTCTCTCAACAACGTTTACTACTTGCTAATGGCGCTATGGTCACTTCTGCTTAAGCATGCGCACCCGCGTGCCAGACCTCAGGCCGGCCCGAGAGGACCGCGTTTTCATGAACTACATGCCCCCGATCTCGCTGCACGACCGCCTGCAGGCCGTCTTCGCAGACGCATTGCAGATCGCGGCGGCGCAGGTGACCGACGACCTTGCCTATCGCGGGATCCCCGAATGGAACTCGGTCGCCCATATGGCGTTGATTGCGGCAATTGAAGACCAGTTCGACATCATGATCGAAACCGACGATGTTATCGACATGAGCAGCTTCGCCAAGGCGAAGACGATCGTGGAGAATTACGTGGCACCGTAGCCGCGGTGCTTGCTGGCTGGCGCCGACTTTGAGCTTCTGGGATCTACAGCACCCGCAGGGCCATTTGGCCGCCATCGACGGGGCGACCGGAGAGCGGCTCAACTACGCGGACTTGCGTGCGCGGGTCGACCGGTTCGCCGACCGGCTGCGCCAGCGGACAAAGCCTCTGATCTTCCTGCTGGCCCGCAACACAGCAGAGGGGCTTGCCGCCTATCTCTCGGTGCTGAATGCCGGCGGGGTCGTCGCCCTGATCGACGCCGATCTCGCACCGAGCCTGCTGGACCGTCTTGTCGCCGCCTATCAGCCAGATTGGATTGCGGGGCACGCACAGCCACCGTCGCCGGACGGATACGGTGAAGCGGGCGCTCTCGACTCGCTCTCCCTCCTGCGCCGCCGCCATGCGCCGGAGGCGGCACCGATCCACCCGGATCTGGCGGTGCTGCTGGCCACCTCCGGCTCTACCGGCGACCCGAAATTCGTGCGCCTCAGCCATCGCAATCTGCAGGCGAATGCCGAGGCGATCGCGCAATACCTTGCGCTGACGCCCGATGACCGCCCGATCACCACCCTGCCCTTCGCCTACAGCTACGGCCTGTCGGTGATCAACAGCCACCTCGAAGCCGGCGCCACGCTGCTGTTGACTGATAATGGCGTGATGCAGCGGTCGTTCTGGGACCTTCTGGCAGCCGAGCACGCGACATCGCTCGCCGGCGTGCCCTACACCTACCAGATGCTGCAGCGCCTTCGCTTCGACGAACGTGACCTGCCGTGCTTGCGGACACTAACTCAGGCCGGCGGTGCCTTGGACGTGACGCTGACCAAGACCTTCGCCGACATGGCGGCAGCCCGGAACTGGCGATTCTACGTGATGTACGGCCAGACCGAGGCGACGGCGCGCATCGCCTATGTCCCACCGGACCGGCTGGCGGCCAAGATCGGCAGCATCGGTATCGCCATTCCCGGCGGCACACTCTCGCTCGATCCGGAGTCGCAGGAGCTGATCTACGAAGGACGAAACGTCATGCTGGGCTATGCCGAAGGCCGCGCCGACCTTGCACGCGGCGACGAGCTGGGCGGGCGCCTTCGCACCGGCGACCTCGCCGCCGTCGATGGCGACGGCTTCTTTCGAATCACAGGCCGGCTGAAGCGGTTCGTCAAGCTGTTCGGCCTGCGCATCAACCTCGACCAACTCGAGCGCGATCTTGCCGAGATGGGCGACCGGCCGGTCGCCTGCATCGGCGACGACAGCCGGATCCGCGTATTGGTGGAAGGCACAAGCGGCCCTCCGTCCGGGATGGATCGGCTGGTAGCCTCGCGCTATCGCCTGCACGCGAGCGCCTTTGCCATCGACACGGTGGCCTCCCTGCCGCGATTGTCCAGCGGCAAGGTCGACTATCTGGCGCTGGGAGCCCGCATGCGATGACGGCGCCCGCCGCCCTGCCGGAGATCGACCCGTTCGCCGTCGATCCGTTCGGCCAGCCGGCAACGGCAAAGGACGAGATGCTGTGCCGCCACCTGAACCGGCTGACGCAGCATCATCGGCAGAATTGTGCCGGCTACCGCGCCATTCTGGATGCCGTCGGTCAGGGGGCCGCGCCGGCCTCCACGCTGGACGCCGTGCCCTATCTGCCTGCCAGCCTGTTCAAGGTGGCGCCCCTGCAGAGCGTGCCGGACGCCGAGGTCGCTCAGGTGCTGACCTCCAGCGGCACCAGCGGTCAGGCGGTCTCCCGCATCGCGCTCGACCGGCCGACCGCCGCCGACCTTTCCAGGGCGCTGGTCGCCGTCGTCAAACCCTTCATCGGTCCGAAGCGCCTGCCGATGATCATCGTCGATGCGCGCGAAGCCGCGGGAACCGGCGGTGCCGCGTCGGCCCGGGCCGCCGCCGTCCGCGGCTTCAGCACCTTCGGCCGCGACCATCTCCACCTGCTGGGCCCCAACATGGCGCCGGACTGGGACGCGCTCGACACCTTCCTCGCGCGCCATCACGGCGAAACGAAGCTGGTGTTCGGCTTCACCTTCGTCGTCTGGCAGCATCTCTACCAAGCGGCCCAGGCCGCCGGCCGCCGGATCGATCTCGGCCCCGCCATCCTGATCCATGGCGGTGGCTGGAAGCGCCTGGCGGATCTCGCGGTCTCGAATGCCGAGTTCCGCGGGCGCCTGACCGAGACCTTCGGCCTGACTGCCATCCACAACTATTACGGCATGATCGAACAGGTCGGTGCAATCTTCATGGAATGCGAGGCCGGCCGCCTGCATACCCCCGTCTTCTCCGACATCCTGATCCGCGACCCGACAACCCTGCGGCCCGCCACGCCGGGCGAACAGGGCCTGATCCAGGTGATGAGCCTCTTGCCCAGGAGTTATCCGGGCCACTGCCTGCTGACGGAAGACCTGGGCTCAGTGACCGGCACCGACGACTGCCCCTGCGGCCGCCCCGGCCGCACCTTCCGCATCGACGGCCGCCTGCCGGCCGCCGAACTCCGCGGCTGCAGCGACACGCGCCCGCTCTCGAGGTTGGACTCATGAGCGCGAAGGCATATCCGTTACCCAAAAGCCGATCATTATGGACAGAGTCCTCTCAGCAAGTCCGTGTCAATGCATGGCGACCCTCGAACCTGGCTTGATTAAATCGAGGACTCCTACTAGGCACATGTGGACGGAACGGCAGTGAAAGCCTCCTAGATCCCAGTTCTTCTCCTTAGATGCGCCGAGTTGTCCGCCCATCCACTACCTGAAATCAGGCTACCGATTCGTCTGCGCCGAGCAATTTGAGTGTCCGAATTCAAGGACAGATCGCGTAACACGGTCAGGATCGTCCTTATTTATTCTGTCGTTTGAGTTGTTTGAAGCCAATATGGGATGTTCATGGTGTCTTCGAGAATTTTCCATGGTTCAAGTTTTGAGAAACCCCTGATATTCTCGAAGCGTCGAGCGTCGGCTGTGTAAATCTATAAGGCATGGGATGATGGATCTGGATGGCGCCTCACTCGCGGTAAAGACAATCTCGTCGGCTGTTCGGCTGGTTGACAGCGTGTATGACACCTGGGCCAAATTCCGAAGATCTGGTCAAGTCGATTCGAGTGCGAAAAGAGACTACGATGAGAAAATTACTTCATCTACGTCGGGAGACGCCTTGGTTCACACTACGAGTGGGCGAGTCGCAAAGAAGATCACCCGTCAAGAGCTATCAGAAAAGTTAAGTCAATCTGAGTTATCCGTACTTCAAGCAATCGAAAAACGGATGGAAATTTTGGTGTCAAAATGGTCCTCGATAACTAAGAGTTACGAGACTCTCACACCTTCCCAGCAGGGCGCAAGCAAGATTGAGATGGATGACATTTGCAATGATCTCTCTCTTTGCCTAGCGCAAGTTATGAAGATGCTAGAGTATATTGGTTTTGAATTACAGGATCATTATGGAGCAGTAAAAATGATTGCTGAAACCCGCACGTAATATGGATTTGACGAGATTCGATTTGCAAACATCATATTTCAGTCTTCCAACCTTGCGCTGCGAAGTGAGAGATTGCGGGATCTTGGACAGATGAGGCATGGCCGGAAGTTGCCGTCACCGCGGCTGATCCTGTGCGTAACTCACCATCGTCACGCCCGCCCTCTGGCGACCGGCCAAGCGCCCGGCTAGGATCGCGGCGCCTCTTGGTCACCAGTCCCGTCTGCAGAGCCTTGCCATGCCAGCCCCGCGCCTGTCGGCCTTGGTCGTCGCCCATAACGAAGAACATCAGCTGGCCGACTGCCTGGAGGCGCTCGCCTTCGCCGACGAGACGGTCGTCGTGCTGGACCGCTGCACCGACGGCTCCAAGGCGATTGCCGAGCGGTTCGCCGACCGCATCGTCGAAGGCGGCTGGGAGATCGAGGGGGCCCGGCGCAATGCCGGTATCGATGCCTGCACCGGCGACTGGATCCTGGAGGTGGATGCCGACGAACGGGTGACGCCGGACCTGGCCGCGGAGATCCGCGAGACCATCGCTACGGCGGAGCCCGGCCATTTCCGCATCCCCTTCGACAACTATATCGGCGACCGGCTGGTGCGGCACGGCTGGGGAGCGGCTTGGGGCGTGCGGGCGACGGAGCGGCTGTTTGCCCGCGGCTGCAAGCGCTGGGGCGAACAGCGCGTGCACCCCGCCTTGGAACTTTCGGGCACCAAGGGCGAACTGTCGCAGCCCATGGTGCATTTCGCCCATCGCGACGTTTCCGACATGCTGCTGCGGCTCGATCGCTACACGTCGGCGCGCGCCGCCGACCTCCGCGCCAGCGGCGATATCGGGCGCTTCGGCCAGAACGTGCGCCGCATCTTCTCGCGCTTCTGGAAATGCTACGTGGCCCGCCGCGGTTATCGAGAGGGACAGTACGGTTTCGTCATCGCGATGATGGCCGCACTCTACCCGATCCTGTCCTATCTGAAGGCGAACCTGGAGCGCAAGTGATCACATCGGTGTGACCTTGGAATAGGCGCTGAGGTTTCTACGTTCTCCATCCCGTCAGCACCTTGTCATGGTGCTGTCACCCCCTAAGTAACTGTCTAGTGAAGACGCCGCGCCCGCGGCAGAGACAAGAAGGGATACGGCTATGGAGACAGCCATCATTGCGCGCCGCCTCGTGCCCGAAGACATCCGGGTGCGGACGACGGACCAGACGATCATCCTGACCGACGGCCGGTGGTCGGCGGAGGTGGAGGCCGAGAGCGTCGCCGGTTTGCCTGAGGACCAGGCCATCGAGACGCTTCGTCCATCGATCGACCGGGCGATTGCCATGCTGCACGCCGCCCAGCACGGCGATGAGGGCCAGCACAGCGTAGCGTGACCGCGCCGGTGTCGGTACCAATCGACGGAGGCGGCGGCGCCGCAACCCCGACCAACGACCCCCTGTATCGATAGGCGGCAGTACCGGTCACACGGTGCTGCCGCCCCACGCTCAGAGTTAACGGCTTGGTGACCATCCGCCCGGTACAGTCCGGCAACGGTCGGGGGTGGGGCCATGGCACCGAGCATTCAGGACTTTCAATACGTCGAGCGCGAAGCGGCCTTCTGGCAGAAGCAGACGCAGGACATTCAGAACATCGACGAGAAGCCGGCGAACGCTCGGGATATCGGCCTCGTCAACATCAACGACAGCCGGCTGAACCTGATCACGGCGCTGCATGACGGCGACACGGTGGACTATTACAAGTTCAACGTAACCTCGCGCGGCGAGATGCAGCTGACCTATGCCATCAACGACGGCGTCAATATCGAGATCTACAACGATCTGAACACCAAGCTCGGCGACAACAGTGAAGACGCCGCGCTGGAATTCACGCCGATCGAGATCGACGACGACGAGTCCTACACGCCGGGTGCCATCTTCGTCACGCTCGACCCCGGCACCTACTACGTCAAGGTCACGCGGGACTCCGACGTCGCGGTGACCGAACACCTGAACTACCAGCTGCAGCTGCAGATGGGCGACACTTACGGCAATGCGTATGAAGTGGTGGAGAGCCGGGCGCCAGACGCTTCATCGGTGGCGCTGCAGGGCCAGCCCGTCTCTTCGGCCCCGCCGGCCGGAGCGTCCATCGCCACCCAGCTGCTGGGCATGGTCGGCGGCCTGCTCGACGCACTCAGGCGCTAGGCCCGGCCACCGTCAGGCTGCATTCGCCGTCTCTTCTTCGGCCCCGGGAACGTAGCCAAGGCTGGGCGCCAGCCAGCGCTCTGCCTCCGCCACCGTCATGGCCTTGCGACGGGCATAATCCTCCACCTGATCTCGCCCGATGCGGCCGAGCCCGAAATAGCGGGCGTCGGGATGGGCGATGTAGTAGCCGCTGACCGAGGCGGCCGGCCACATGGCAAAGCTTTCCGTCAGCGTCACGCCCAGAGCCTGCTCCACCCCCAGAAGGTCGAACAGCGCCCGCTTTTCCGTGTGGTCCGGGCAGGCTGGATAGCCCGGCGCCGGGCGGATGCCGGCATAGGACTCCGCGATCAGCGCGCGATTGTCGAGATCCTCGTCCGGCGAAGTTCCCCAGAATTCCTTGCGCACACGCTCGTGCAGACGCTCGGCGAAGGCTTCCGCCAGGCGGTCGGCAAGCGCCTTCAGCATGATGGCGCTGTAGTCGTCGTGGGCCGCCTCGAATTCCTTGGCGATGTCGTCGACGCCAAGGCCTGCGGTCACGGTAAAGCCGCCGACATAATCGGGCGTACCGGTCTCGAAGGGAGCCACGAAGTCGGCCAGCGCCAGGTTAGGCTTGCCACGGTCCCACGCCATCTGCTGGCGCAAGGTGTGGATCGTCGCCAGCACGGTTGACCGGTCTTCGTCGGCGAAAACCACGATATCGTCGTCGCCCACTGAGTTGGCCGGCCACAGGCCGACGATGCCCCGCGCCTCGATCCAGCGTTCGCCGATGATCCGCTGCAGCATGGCCTGGGCATCGGCATAAAGGCTGCGCGCGGTCTCGCCCACCTTGGGATCGTCCAGGATCGTCGGGAACGCGCCGTGCAGATCCCAGGCGTTAAAGAAGGGCTGCCAGTCGATCCGCGTCGTCAGCTCAGCCAGATCGTATTGCGGCAGCACCGTCAGGCCGGGGCGCGCCGGCTTCACCGGCCGGTAGTCGGCCCATTCGATGATCGGCTTGTTCGCCCTGGCCGCCGCCAAGGGGATGCGCTTGCGCGTGGCATCGCCGCCGGCGCGGTTCTGGCGGATCCGGTCATAGTCCGCGCGGATGCCCGCCGCGTAGCCTTCCGCCTCGACCTCGGACAACAGGTTGCTGACCACGCCCACAGCGCGGGACGCATCGGTGACATGCACCACGGCGCCGTCATAGCCGGGCGCGATCTTCACCGCGGTGTGGACCTTGCTGGTCGTGGCGCCGCCGATCAGCAGCGGCAGGGAGAAGTTCTGCCGCTTCATCTCGCGGGCGACGTGGCACATCTCTTCCAGGCTTGGGGTGATCAGGCCGGAGAGACCGATGATATCGACGGCTTCCTTGCGCGCCGTCTCCAGGATGCGTTCGGCCGGCACCATGACGCCGAGATCGATGACCTCGTAGTTGTTGCACTGCAAGACCACGCCGACGATGTTCTTGCCGATGTCGTGCACGTCGCCCTTCACCGTCGCGGTCAGGATGCGCCCCTTGGCCTCCGGCACGTCGGACGTCCGCTCCGCCTCGATGAACGGCAGCAGATAGGCCACCGCCTTTTTCATCACCCGCGCGCTCTTGACCACCTGCGGCAGGAACATCTTGCCGGAGCCGAACAGGTCGCCGACCACGTTCATGCCGTCCATCAGCGGGCCTTCGATCACCGCGAGAGGGCGGTCGGCCGCAGCGCGCGCCTCTTCCGTGTCAGCTTCAACGTACTGGTCGATGCCATGCACCAGCGCATGGACCAGACGGTCACGCACGGGCGTCTCGCGCCAGGAAAGGTCGATCGTGCGGGCCTGTGCGCCGCCGCCGCGATAACGCTCCGCGATCTCCAGCAAGCGGTCCGTCGCGTCCGGCCGGCGGTTCAGCAGCACATCTTCGACCCGCTCGCGCAGCTCTTCCGGGATGTCGTCATAGACCGTGATCTGTCCGGCATTGACGATGCCCATATCCATGCCGGCCGCGATGGCGTGGTAGAGGAAGCAGGAATGCATCGCCTCGCGCACCGTGTCGTTGCCGCGGAACGAGAACGACACGTTCGATACGCCGCCCGACACATGGGCATGGGGCAGTTCCGCCCGGATGCGCCGCGTCGCCTCGATGAAGGCGCGGGCATAGTCGTCATGCTCTTCGATGCCGGTGGCCACGGCGAAGATGTTGGGATCGAAGATGATGTCCTCGGGCGCGATACCGGCCTCTTCGGTCAAGAGGCGGTAGGCGCGCGCGCAGATCTCGAACTTCCTGTCCGCGGTTTCCGCCTGGCCCTGCTCATCGAACGCCATGACCACGACGGCGGCACCATAGCGCCGCACCAGCCGGGCCTGGCGCAGGAACTCCGCGTCCCCTTCCTTCAGGCTGATGGAATTGACGATGGCCTTGCCCTGCACGCAGCGCAGCCCCGCCTCGATCACCGACCATTTAGAGCTGTCGATCATCACCGGCACGCGCGCGATGTCGGGCTCGCCCGCGATCAGGTTGAGGAACCTGACCATGGCCTCAAGGCCGTCCAGCATGCCCTCGTCCATGTTCACGTCGATGATCTGGGCGCCGTTTTCGACCTGATCACGCGCGATCGCCAGCGCGGCCTCGAAATCGCCGGCCAGGATCAGTTTACGGAACTTGGCGGAGCCGGCGACGTTGGTTCGTTCGCCGATATTTATGAAGTTGCCGATCATTGGACGAGTTCGAACGCCTCCAGGCCTGACAGCCGCAGCCGCCGGGGTTTTTCGGGGATTTCTCGGGGCGGCATGCCCTCGATGGCCTCGGCGATGGCCCGGATATGGTCGGGCGTAGTCCCGCAGCAGCCGCCGACCATATTGACGATGCCCGACTGCGCCCATTCGCCGAGATGCGCCGCTGTCTGGTCCGGTGTCTCGTCATAGCCGCCAAAGGCGTTGGGCAGCCCGGCATTGGGATAGGCACTAACCCGCGTATCGGCAATGCGCGCCAGTTCCGCCACATGGGCGCGCAGCTCCGCCGCGCCGAGAGCGCAGTTGAGGCCGACGGCGAACGGCTTGGCGTGGCGCACCGAATGCCAGAAGGCACCGGTCGTCTGGCCCGACAGCGTGCGCCCGGACAGGTCCGTGATCGTCCCGGAAATCATCACGGGCAGCGTTGCGCCCAGGTCTTCGAACAACTCATCGATGGCGAACAGGGCCGCCTTGGCGTTCAGCGTGTCGAACACCGTCTCCACCAACAGAATGTCGGAACCGCCATCGATCAGGCCCCTCGCCGCCTCGGCATAGGCAACACGCAGATCTTCGAACGTCACGTTGCGCGCGCCCGCGTCCTCCACGTCCGGCGAGATGGAGGCCGTGCGGTTGGTCGGGCCCAGAGCACCGGCGACGAACCGCGGCCGGTCGGGGGTCTCCGCCGTCTTGGCGTCGGCGGCTTCCCGCGCGATCCGCGCGCCTTCGCGGTTCAGTTCGTAGGCGAGATCCGACAGGCCGTAATCCGCCTGAGAGATCGACGTGGCATTGAAGGTGTTCGTCTCAAGGATGTCGGCGCCGGCGTCCAGATACGCACGGTGGATCGCGCCGATGATCTCCGGCTGGGTGAGGATAAGCAGGTCGTTGTCCCCCTTCAGCGGCTGCCCCCAGTCGGCGAAGCGGGATCCGCGGTAGTCGTCTTCCCCCAGCTCATGCTGCTGGATCATCGTGCCCATGGCCCCGTCCAGCAGCAGGATGCGCTGCGAGGCTGCGGCCTCCAGAGCTTCAGTCCGATCACCCATGCCTCGTGCCATCCCCATTCGATCCGTCAGCCTATGCACATTGCCGCCGACCGAGGGGCAGCATCTTCGTAAGGAAACATAAACATATCTTTATATTGACATGCAAGCCTGATTGCCGTGGAATCCTCACCGCAGGCCCGGGCGGAACGGGCGCAGGTAAGACACTAACGAACAATGGTTATGGAATGCTGATGCTTGCGAACGCTGACCCGACCCCATCGCCCATTGCCCCGGCCGCCTCTTCATCGGCAACAGGCTCGGGCACCGGGGACGCCGTGCGGTTCAGCTTCGAGGTATTCCCGCCGCGCACCGACAAGGGCGAAGCACAGTTCCGCGGCACCGTTAAGCGACTGACCGCCCTTCGCCCCAGCTTCATCTCCGTCACTTATGGTGCCGGCGGCTCCACCCGGGCGGTTACGCGGGATATCGTTGCCAGTCTGGTGCGGGAAGCGCCGGTGCCGGCGGCCGCGCATCTCACGTGCATCGGAGCCCCTCGGCAAGAGGTGGACGCCATCGCCCGTGAGTACCATGCGATGGGCATTCGCCGGCTGGTCGCCCTGCGCGGCGACCCGCCCGAGGGGCCGGGCGAAACCTATCTGCCCCATCCTGAGGGCTACGCTTATGCCTCCGATCTCGTGGCGGGCCTGCGCCGGATCGCCGATTTCGACATTTCGGTCGGCGCCTATCCGGAGGTGCATCCACAAGCCGAGAGCGCGGCTGCGGATCTTGACGCCCTGAAGCGCAAGATGGATGCCGGTGCCGCTCGTGCCATCACGCAGTTCTTCTTCGATCCGGCGGTGTTCTTGAGGTTTCGCGACCGGACGCGTGCTGCGGGGATCGACCGCCCACTCGTCCCAGGACTGCTGCCCATATCGAACTTCGACAAAGCACGCGAGTTCGCCGGGAAATGCGGCGCCTCGGTGCCGACAGCGCTGGCCAACCGGTTCGCCAAGGTCACGGGGGACGCCGCAGCGGTACGTGCCCTAGCCCTTGATGTGGCCTGCGAACTGATCGACACGCTGCTGCGGCACGGCGAATCAGTGTTTCACATCTACACCCTGAACCAGGGTCAGCTGGTGGAAGATCTCTGCGCGCGCTTCGGCCATCTGCCCATGCCGCAGACCGCCAATTAGGAGCCGTTGCGCCGGCTCCTGGATGATCCGCGACGCGAAAGGCACGGAGGTCTGGCATTGCCGGGGCGGCTACGCTACCGCTCACGCCATGGTCCAACTTCTGCATGCGGATGATCCGGAGATGGTGGATGGCCCGGTCGGGCCCCGCCAGATTGCGCGGCTAGCCGCCGCGATGACCGGCACGATCACCGGCTGGCTTGGCGCCAACCCATGGCTCCCGATCCCGTCGGCGGGCCACGCCGGGCCTGCGATACGGCGCTTCCTCAGGATCTATCCGAAACGGCCTATCGCCGACAACGCCAGCGGCAGCCGCTTCAACACCTGTGCGTGGCTATTCGCGCTGACTCGCCTCTTGTGCCCGCACCTGATCGTTGAGAGCGGGACCCATCGCGGGCAGTCGGCCTGGCTGTTCCGCCAGGCTGCGCCCGACGCGCGCATCGTCACCTTCGACATCACGCATGACGCCCTCGCCCACCGGGCCGACGATATCGACTATCGCCTCGGCGACTGGCGCGATGGCGACCTGCCGCCGATCCACGCCGAAGGCGCGATGGGGTTCTTCGACGACCATGTCGATCAGGCTGCCCGCGTCTGCGAGGCGTGGGCGCGCGGCTTCCGCTGGCTGATCTTCGACGACAACCTGCCGTCGCATCTGCTGTTTGCCACCGGCCGGCCGCCGGCGCCGACAATTTCTATGCTCTACGAAACCACCTGGCGGGATGGCGAGCGCCTGACTTGGTCCCGACACGGCCGGCTGCGGACCCTCGATATGGATCTGGCGGCATGCGAAAGGGCGCGCGCCCTGATTGCCGACTGGTCGATCGTGCCGGATCTCGGACCGGTCACCGGCTATCGCCGGCAAACCGGCCTGACGGTCGTGCGGCTTGTCGATCGGGACCGGCGTGGGCCCGGGCTTGCCTGATGAAACCGCATTCCCATCTCCCTCTCATGCGATCGGTAAGGGATCCGAGGATGTCTACGTCGACCGCCAGGCGGAAGGTCCGCGCGCTTGCACTGGTGGCCGTCTTGCTGACCGTGGCTGCGTGCCGGGCCAGCGGCGGGCCCGAAGTGCGGTCCGTCGCCCCGGCGAGAGCCGCCTTCCCGGAAACACAGCAAGAGGCCGTGCTGTCCATCGCGCCGATGCTTGAGCGCGTGACACCGGCCGTCGTCAATGTCGCCGTCGAGTTTGTGGCACCGCCGCAGCGGCATCCCATCTTCGAAGATCCCATCTTCCGGCGCTATTTCGGGATCCCGGACGACCCGCCTGAGCAGCTCAACATCAATGCCGGCTCCGGTGTCGTGGTCGACGCGGCCAACGGATATGTTCTATCCAACCACCATGTCGTCAGCGGTGCCGACCGCATCGTGGTGACGCTGAAGGATGGGCGGCAATTCGATGCGACGCTGATCGGCAGCGACCCCGGAACCGACGTCGCGGTCCTGCGGATCCCGGCGGAAAGCCTGACGGACATTCCGTTGGTGGATTCCGACACGCTGCGGGTGGGCGACTATGCCGTGGCGATCGGCAACCCGTTCGGGCTGGGCCAGACGGTGACGACCGGCATCGTCAGCGCGCTGGGCCGCAGCGGCTTGATCGATGGCGGCTATGAAGACTTCATCCAGACCGATGCGGCGATCAATCCCGGCAATTCGGGCGGCGCACTGGTCAACAGCCGCGGCGAATTGATCGGCCTTAACACCGCGATCCTGTCGCGCACGGGCGCCAATGTCGGCATCAGCTTTGCTGTGCCCAGCAACATCGCGCGCGGCGTGTTGGACCAGTTCGTCCGCTTCGGCGACGTCCAGCGTGGGCGTCTCGGCATAACCATCAGCGATGTCACGCCGGAAGTCGCCGCCGTTCTGACCCTGCCCGACGGCCAGGGCGCGCTGGTGACCAAGGTGGATGACGGGTCGGCGGGATCCGTCGCTGGGCTTGAGACCGGCGACCTGATCCTGACCGTCAATGACCGGATCGTCCAGAACGCGTCGGACTTGCGGGCCCGCATCGGCCTGATGCGCCTGGGCGAGCCGGTGCGTCTGGGCATCATCCGCGATAGCGAGAGGATGACGCTGAGTGCCACGGTGGGCCGATGACGCCATCCTGCGGCGTCTGACCGCCCTTGCGACAAGTTGTGCCGTCGGCATTTCCGTTCGGCATGGTTAACGGGCAGTGGTAACGTCGTCCCTTTCCGTTAACAGACCACCCGCTGGGTCAGGAGCGCCAGGCCGATGAAGCTGCTATGCGTCCATCCCGGACCGCTGATGTACACCAAGATCTTCCTGCGCCTGGAGCCCCTGGGCCTGGAGCTTGTGGCCGAAGCGGCGCGCCGCGCCGGGCATGAGGTGCGGCTGATCGACCTGCAGGTCGAGAGCCACAAGGCCTATTTCAAGCTGGTCCGCGACTTCCAGCCGGATGCCATCGCGTTCTCGTGCAACTATCTCGCCAATGTGCCGGAGATCGTCGATCTCTCGAAGGCCACGAAGCTGGACCTGCCGCACTGCTTCATCTTCGTCGGCGGGCACAGTGCCTCGTTCACGGCGCACGAGTTCCTCGAGCACGGCAACGGTGCGATCGACTGTGTGCTGAAAGGCGAAGGCGAAGCCACGATCGCCAATCTGCTGCTGGCCGCGGAGCATGATCGCGCCGCCGTCTCAAAGGTCGCCGGCGCGGTGACCTTGGACGGCGAAGGCCCGCCGCCGCGCTTCGTCCACAGCCTGGACGACCTGCACCCGGCGCGCGACCTGGTGCGTCACCGGCGCAAATACTTCATCGGCGTGCTGGACCCCTGTGCTTCCATCGAGTTCTCGCGCGGCTGCCCCTGGGACTGCGCCTTCTGCAGCGCCTGGACCTTCTACGGCCGCAGCTATCGCACAATGACGCCAGAGCACGTGATCGAAGACCTGTCGCGCATCGAGGAGCCGGGGATCTTCATCGTCGACGACGTCGCCTTCATCCATGACGAGCACGGCATGGCGATCGGCGAGGCGATCGCCAGCAAGGGCATCAAGAAGCAGTATTACCTGGAGACCCGCGGCGATGTGCTGCTGCGCCACAAAGAGGTCTTCCGGTTCTGGCGCAAGCTCGGCGTGCAGTACATGTTCCTCGGCATCGAGGCGATTGATGACGAGGGACTGAAGAAGTTCCGCAAGCGCATCCCGCTGGGCCAGAACTTCGAGGCGCTGGAATTCGCGCGCTCGCTTGGGATGGCCGTCGCCATTAACATCATCGCCGATCCCGATTGGGACCATGAGCGCTTCCGCATCGTGCGCGAGTGGTGCATGGAAATCCCGGAGATCGTCAATCTCAGCATCAACACGCCCTATCCGGGCACCGAGACCTGGCATACCGAAGCGCGGCGCCTGACCACGCGCGACTACCGTCTGTTCGACATTCAGCACGCCGTGCTGCCGACCAAGCTGCCGCTTGAGGAGTTCTATGCCGAGCTGGTGCGGACCCAGCAGGTGCTGAACCGCAAGCATCTGGGCTGGACGGCGCTGAAGGGCACGGCGAAGCTGGCCAGCAAGCTGTTGCTGAAGGGGCAGACGAACTTCGTGAACATGCTTTGGAAATTCAACAAAGTTTACAACCCCGAGCTGCTGCTGGCGGACCACCGCCGGCCGGTGCAGTACGAAATGACGCCGCCGCCGCCGGCGAGTGAAAAGGTGAACGCTAAGGGCCTCTATATTCACAACGCGCGTGGACGGTCGAGCCGCGCGATCGACGACCAGACGGAACATTTCGTCGAATCAACGCGCATGGGGGCCAGCTTGTGATGCGGCGCCCCGCCTTCCACAGCACGCCACTCAGGGTATGACCCACGCCCCGAATTCCGCCGCAGCGCGGGACATAGCCTATCAGCTGCATCCCTACACCGACGCCCGCCGGCACGAGCAGCAGGGCCCGTTCATCATCACCCATGGCGACGGCGTGTACGTCTATGACGATGCCGGCAACCGGTACATCGAGGGGCTGGCGGGCCTGTGGTGTACGTCGCTTGGGTTCGGCGAGGAACGGCTGGTGCAGGCTGCGGCGGAGCAGATGCGCCGCCTGCCCTACTACCACGGCTTTGCCCATCGCGCGCACCCGCCGTCGATCGAATTGGCGGAGCGGCTGCTGGCAATCGCGCCGCAAAGCCTAAGCAAGGTTCTGTTTTCCACCTCCGGATCGGAAGCGGTGGACACCGCGGTCAAGCTGGTCTGGTACTATAACAACGCCCGCGGCCGGCCGCAGAAGAAGAAGATCATCAGCCGCGTGAAGGGGTATCACGGCGTCACGGTCGCCGCTGCCAGCCTGACCGGCCTGCCGCATCTGCATCGCGATTTCGACCTGCCGATCGCCAACATCCTTCACGCACCCTGCCCGCATCACTACCGCAATGCAGAGCCCGGCGAGACCGAAGAGGCCTTTGCCGCACGCATGGCGGCGGAGCTGGAGGCGCTGATCCTGCGCGAAGGGCCGGACACGGTCGCCGCCTTCATCGGCGAGCCGGTGATGGGCGCCGGTGGCGTGATCGTGCCCCCGGCGGGCTATTGGGCCCGCGTGCAGGAGGTCTGCCGGCGCCATGACGTTCTGGTCGTTGCCGACGAGGTGATCTGCGGTTTCGGGCGCACCGGCAAGATGTTCGGCTGCGAGACCTTCGGCATCACCCCCGACATGATGACGGTGGCCAAGGCCCTGTCTTCGGCCTACCTGCCCATCTCGGCACTGCTGCTGAGTGACGAGATCTACCAAGCGCTTGCGGACAACTCCTCGGCTGTTGGCATGTTGGGCCACGGCTACACCTATGGCGGCCACCCCGTCTCGGCCGCCGTGGCGCTTGAGACAGTGAAGATCTATGAGGAACGCCGGATCCTCGACCATGTCGCCGAAGTGGGGCCGCATCTGCAGGCGCGCCTCACCGCCCTCGGCGATCATCCGCTGGTCGGCGAAGCCCGCGGCATCGGGCTGATCGGCGCCATCGAACTGGTGGCAGACAAGCCGACCCGCCGTCCCTTCGACCCCGTCGGCAAGGTCGCGGCCCATGCCGCCCAACGGGCCATCGCCCACGGCGCGATCGTACGAAATCTGGGCGACACGATCGCCTTCTGCCCACCGCTGATCATCAAACCCGATGAGATCGACGCGCTGGTCGATGCCGTCGCGGCGGCCCTGGACGATACGCAGGTTTGGATTGAGCGGGAGGCACGGTCCCTAATTGGCGCCGCCTGAGCCCCGCCCTCACTCAGCGTCAAAGTGATAGGGCGAAGCCCCGCGGACGCTTTCGTCCAGTGTCAGCGGATGGTTGGCGGGCGGGAACGCCCGCTGCACACAGTCGCGGCGCTCGCAGAGGCGGCACTGCAGGCCGATGGGTACGGCGATGTCATCGTTCTGCAGGTCCACACCGTCGGCGTAGATCAGCTGGGCCGCGTAAGAGAGCTCACAGCCGAGCGCGACAGCAAAGGTCTGGCCCGGCTGGTGGTACCCGGCCCCCGGCTTGGACACGGTGCGCGCGACCGAGAAGTACCGCGCACCATCCGTCATTTCGGACACTTGGATGTGGATCTGGCTGGGTGAGCTGAATGCGTCGTGCACATTCCAGCGCGGACAGGCGCCGCCGAACCGGGCGAAGTGCAACCCGGTGGCGCTGAACCGCTTGGAAACGTTGCCGGCATTGTCGATGCGGATCATGAAGAAGGGGATGCCCTTTGCGCCCGGCCGCTGCAGCGTTGTCAGCCGGTGGCATACCTGCTCGAAGGTCGCCTCGAACCGGCGCTCCAGCACGTCGATGTCGTAACGCACGGCTGTCGCCGCACGGTAGAAGCGGTCATAGGGCATCAGCACGGCCGCGGCGAAATGGTTGGCGAGACCCAGCCGCGCCAGATCGGCCGCTTCCGGCAGCACGAAGCCGGCCTGCTCGGTCAACTTGTCGATCAGGCCGTGATAGCGGATCAGGCCGATCTGGACAGCGAGATGGAAGGTGCGGCTGGGCATCGGCAGCATCTCGGAAATCAGCAGCCGACGGCCATGGCGGTCATAGCGGCGGCGCACCGTGCCCATGACCTCGATCGGCATGGTCTTTACGCGAATGTTCAGTTCGCGCTCCAGGAACTCCGTCAGCCCGCGCCAGAGATGGGCGGGATCCAGCTTGCCGGCCTGCCACACCTCTTCCGCCGCGGTCTCCAGGTCCGGGAAATAGTTGGTCTCACGCTCGAAGAAGTCCCTCACCTCCTCCACCATGGTACGCGGGCTGTCGACCGGTGCGGCGCCGCCATCCCCTTGAGCCGACAACAGGGCGAGGTTCTCTCTGGCCTCGCGATAGGCGCGGTAGAGCGTGATCATCGCCTGCGCTGCTGTCGGCACAGAGCCTGCCAAGTCACTCAGATCGTGGCGCTTGACATCGATCTGTGCGAACAGCGGATCGCTGAACACCTCGTTCAGGTCGGCGACCAGACGGCCTGCATCGTCTTCGGCAAAGCTCTGCAGATCGACGTCGAATGACTGGCCCAACCGCAAGAGCAGATCGACGGTTACCGGCCGGTGGTTGTTTTCGATAAGGTTGAGATAACTTGCGGAGATCGACAGACGGGTCGCCATCTCCGCCTGCGTCAGCGAATGCTCGCGGCGCAGGCGGCGGATCCGCGGCCCGAGCATGGATTTCTTCGCCATGGTGCGATCTCCGGCATCCGGAACGGGAGCGGCCCGAATTTACAGTATTTTCTAAGCGACAAACATTACACTACAATATGCTACAGTTTTACGACTTTACTAGCAACAGCCTATTGACCAGGCTGCGAAACACCCCCAGAGTGCCGACTGCACGTTGTTTCGAATTTACAAAGCCGACAACGATGCCTGCCGCTTTCCGCATATGCGAAGTGCAGGCGGGCAAGGAGAGTGTCATGTCCCCCCTCGATACAGGTACCCCCAGCGGCAACGGCAAGGGCCGTTTCGACGGCATCCGGCGCGACTATGCCCCTGCCGAGGTCGAGAAGCTGCGCGGGTCCTTCCACATCGAGCATTCGATTGCCCGGCTGGGCGCTGAACGGCTGTGGTCGATGCTTCATGAGCGCGATTTCGTCAACGCGCTAGGCGCCACCACGGGCAACCAGGCCATGCAGATGGTCCGTGCCGGGCTGGAGAGCATTTATCTCTCGGGCTGGCAGGTCGCTGCCGACGCCAATCTGGCCGGCCAAATGTATCCCGACCAAAGCCTCTACCCCGCCAACTCGGTGCCGGAGGTGGTGCGCCGGATCAACCAGGCGCTTATTCGCGCCGATCAGGTGGAAAGCTGCGAAGGCGGTGCCGAGCGGTATTGGCTGGCCCCGATCGTGGCCGATGCGGAGGCCGGCTTCGGCGGACCGTTGAACGCCTTCGAACTGATGAAGGCGATGATCGAAGCGGGTGCCGCCGGCGTCCATTTCGAAGACCAGTTGGCGTCGGAGAAGAAGTGCGGCCATCTGGGCGGCAAGGTGCTGGTTCCGATGAAGACGTTCGTGCGCGTGTTGAACGCAGCACGGTTGGCGGCCGACGTCATGGATGTGCCGACCGTGCTGGTCGCGCGTACGGATGCGGAAAGCGCCAAGCTGATCACCAGCGATGTCGACGAGCGCGACCATCCCTTCATCGACCAGGACGACCGGACGGAAGAAGGCTTCTACCGCATCCGGCCGGAAAACCGGATGGAGTACTGCATTGAGCGCGGCAAGGCCTTTGCGCCCTATGCCGATCTGATCTGGATGGAAACCTCCCACCCCGACCTGGACCAGGCCCGCACCTTTATCGAGGGACTCCGCAAGGACTTCCCCAACAAGATGTGTGCTTACAACTGCTCGCCCAGCTTCAACTGGAAGGCCAATCTGGACGACGCCACCATCGCGAAGTTCCAGCGGGAACTGGGTGCGATGGGCTTCAAGTACCAGTTCATCACCTTGGCCGGTTTCCACAGCCTGAACTATCACACGTTCATGATGGCCAAGGGCTACAAGGAACGGCAGATGGCCGCCTATTCCGAGCTGCAGCAGGCGGAGTTCGAGTCCGAGCCGCTCGGCTACACGGCGACCCGCCATCAGCGCGAGGTCGGGACCGGCTATTTCGACGCGGTGTCCATGGCCGTGTCGGGTGGCAAGTCGGCGACCACCGCGCTCGCCGACTCCACGGAGGCAGAACAGTTCTAGAGTCCGATCAGGGACACTGACGGGATCCCGGGCCGGCCGTTGGGGGACGCGCCGGTTCGGGTATTACGGAGCCGTCGCCCGAGCACAATGGGCGCTTCATTTCGGGCGACGGCTTCGCCGAACAACAGAACCCTCGGCATCGTCGATGCGCATGCGGATCGACAGTGACCTGAGGGCAGCGTCGCGAAACGCGGCTCAGGTTTAGGGAAGATACGTGCGCCAATCGCGGCGGAGATCGCTTCGGCTATCTCCGCCGCGTTGCGTTTTGGGGGTCGCCGCCAAGGTGAATGCGTCCGCTACGGCGAATGCGTCCGCTACTGCGTCGCGTCGGTCCGCCCGCCAGTCACCTTCGCCGCCAGCGCCCCTTCCAGGAAGGCATCGATGTCGCCGTCCAGCACGCCCTGGGCGTTGCCCTTCTCCACTCCGGTGCGCAGATCCTTCACCATCTGATAGGGCTGCAGCACGTAACTGCGGATCTGGTGGCCCCAGCCGATATCGCTCTTCTCATCCGCCGCAGCCTGGGCCTCTTCTTCGCGGCGTTTGAGCTCCGCCTCATAGAGGCGCGCGCGCAGCATGGCCATGGCCTGTGCCCGATTGCGGTGCTGCGATCGGTCGTTCTGGCACTGGACGACGATGCCCGAGGGCTCATGGGTGATCCGCACGGCGCTGTCAGTCTTGTTGACGTGCTGCCCGCCCGCACCGGATGCCCGGTATGTGTCGACGCGCAGATCCTTTTCTTCCACCTCGATCTCGATGCTCTCGTCGATCACCGGCGAGATGGAGACGGATGCGAAGCTGGTGTGGCGCCGGGCTTGGCTGTCGAAAGGGCTGATGCGCACCAGCCGATGAACGCCGGTCTCGCTCTTCAGCCAGCCATAGGCGTTCGGGCCCTTGATCTCGACCGTCGCCGATTTGAGCCCAGCCTCTTCGCCGGCGCTTTCCTCCAGCCAGCCGACCTTGTACCCATGCGCCTCTGCCCAGCGCACATACATGCGCAGCAGCATCTCCGCCCAGTCCTGGGCCTCCGTGCCGCCGGCGCCGGCATTGACCTCGAGATAGCAGTCGTTGGCATCGGCCTCGCCGGACAGCATGCTTTCCAGCTGGCGCTTCGATACGCGCCCGACCAGAGCCTGCAGCGCAGCCTCCGCCTCGCCGACCGTGTCGGCGTCGTCTTCCGTCTCGCCCAGTTCGTGCAGCGTAATGGCGTCGTCGAAACTGTCGGCCAGTTCCCGGAAGCCGGAGACCGCCTGTTCCAGGCGGTTGCGCTCTTTCAGCACCTTCTGCGCTTCGTCGGGATTGTCCCAGAGGGACGGGTTTTCCGCAGCCGCGTTCAGTTCGTCCAGCCGCGTCGTTGCCGTATCGAGGTCAAAGAGACCTCCTCAGCAGGGTCAGCGACTGCTCAATGCCGTCGACCACCGCTTGGATTTCCGCACGCATACTCTGTGCCCTGTTTGCAAAGGAAAGTGCCGCAGCGGGCAGCACCCAATCCGTTTAAGGTGGCCTCGCCGATTAGTAAAGCCCACCCGTTCCCGTCGTCGGCGACAGCGTCGATTCGATCAAGGCCTCTTCGCGCTCGGGGTCCGTCAGCAGCATGGACGTCGTCGTCGGCTCCGTGCCCGGGCGGAAGGCCTCCAGAATGGCGGCTTCGCCTGGCGCCGCCGGCGCGCCGGTCCGCGGATTGATGCGCACAAGGCTGACATCGGGCGGGATCCGGAAGGGTGGCACGTCCTGCCCCTCCAGCGCCTCGGCCATGAATGCCCCGAAGATCGGCGCGGCACTGCGGCCGCCTGTTTCGCCAGGGCCGAGACCACGTGGCGTGTCGAAGCCGATATAGGTGCCGACGACGAGATCCGGCGAGAAGCCGACGAACCAGGCGTCGCGGGCGTCGTTCGTTGTCCCGGTCTTGCCCGCCAGCGGCAGCCCGAGGGACGCGAGCCTCGCAGCGGTACCCCGCTGGACCACGCCCTCCAGGATGGAAACCATCTGATAGGTGGCAGCCGGATCGGCCACCTGTTCGCGCATGTCCGGGATCACCGGTGCATCCTGCGTTCGCCAGGGCACCGCCTGGCAGCCGTCGCACGCGTTGTGGTCTATGGGATAGATCGTGCTGCCGTGGCGGTCCTGGATGCGGTCGATGAAGACCGGCCGCACGCGCCGGCCGCCGTTCACGATCATGGCATAGCCGTTGGTCATGGCCATCGGCGTGGTCTCTCCGGCCCCCAGCGCCATGGAATAGTGCAGCTCCATCTCCTCATAGACGCCGAAGGTCCGGGTCAGCTGCTGCACCGGCTCCAGCCCGATCTCCAGCAACAGCCGTACGGTCATGATGTTGCGCGACCGTTCCACCCCAACGCGCAGCGGCTGCGGGCCGAGGAAGTCGTGGCCGTAATTGTCCGGCCGCCACCAGCCGGCACCGGGGCCAAGATCCACGGCCAAAGGCGTGTCCAAAATCAAGGTCGCGGGCGTGATGGCCGGATAGCGGTCAAGCTCCAGCGCCGCCAGGTAGACGAAGGGCTTGATCGACGATCCCGGCTGTCTGAGCGCCTGCGTGGCCCGGTTGAATTCGCTGATCTCGAAGCTGAAGCCGCCGCTCATCGCCAGCACGCGGCCGGTATGGGGATCCATGGCGACCAACGCGCCCTGGATCTCCGGCATTTGGCGCAGACTGTAGAGCTGCAGCGGCTGCAGGTTGCCGGCGTCGTCAACAGGCGCGCCTGGCCCGGCCGCCGGCGGGGTCTCGTAACCCTCGACAGCCTCGACCAGTACGACGTCGCCCAGCGCCACGACATCGTCCACGGATTCCGGAGCCGCGCCCACGCGCTGACCCTCCCGCCACGGGCGAGCCCACTGCATCTCGTCGAAAGGAACCATGCCCTGCTGGCGGTCGGCGAAGCCGACGCGCACCGCATCGCCATAGATCTCCAATACGACCGCCAGCTGCCAGGCACCCGCCCCCGCCGGCACCTCCAGCGCCTCCATCTGCGTCGGCCAGCCGTCGAAGCTCTCCAGCCGCGACACCGGCCCGCGCCAGCCATGACGCCGGTCATAGTCGATCAGACCGTCCCTCAGCACCCGGTCGGCGATCTCCTGCAGCCTTGGATCAACGGTGGTGCGGACGGTCAGCCCACCGCCATACAGCATCTCGTCGCCATAGAGCCGCTGCAGCTCGCGCCGAACCTCTTCAGCGAAATAGTCGGCCTGCACCACCTCCGTTGCGTCGCGCTCAAAGACCTCCAGCGGCTGGGCACTCGCTTCGATCAGCTCTTCAGCCGTGATCGCCCCGTCTTCCAGCATGCGCTGCAGCACATAGTTGCGCCGATCGATCGCCTGCTCCCGGCGTAGCGTGGGGTGGTAATTGTTGGGCGCCTTGGGCAGCGCGGCCAGATAGGCGGCTTCGGCCAGCGTCAGCTCAGGCAGCGACTTGTTGAAGTAGTTCAGCGCGGCCGCGGCGACCCCGTAGGAGTTCCGGCCGAGATAGATCTCGTTCAGGTAAAGCTCCAGGATCTCATCCTTGTCGAACGCCCGTTCGATACGCATGGACAGGATCGCTTCGCGGATCTTCCGCTCGAACGAAACCTCGTTGGTCAGCAGGAAGTTCTTGGCCACCTGCTGGGTAATGGTCGACGCACCCACGAGGCGCCGGTCGCTGCCGACATTGCGGAGATTGGTGATCGCTGCGCGCACGACGCCGATGAAGTCGATCCCGCTGTGGTCGTAGAAATGCTGGTCTTCGGCAGAGATGAAGGCCTGGCGGACATGTTCCGGCATCGCCTCGACCGGCACGAACAGCCGGTTCTCCACGGCATACTCCGCCAGCATGCGGCCGTCATCGGCATAGAGCCGCGTCGTCACGCGCGGCTCATGGTCGGCCAGCTGTGCGGTATCGGGCAGGTCGCGGGCGTAATAGACGAACGCGCCGTAGAGGCCCAGCCCGGCCAATACGGCCAGGAACGCCAGTGACGACAGGATCCAGCCGAAAATCCGCATATGATCTCCTGAACTCCCAACCCCGCTGCCGGCTTCGCTTGCGGCCACGCGCCAGCCGGCGGTCTTCCAGCGGTCGGCGCCTTGCCCGCGCTCGCAGTGCCTGCGCTCGGGCGCCCGGTTCCGCCGAAGGGTGCTTGCGATCACTCCAGCAAGCAATTGCGGCTTGGAAAGGGCGCGAAGCCGGGCGCCTATGAGCGCTGCAAATCGGCCAGCCACGCGAAATAGCTCTCGATCGCGTCGGCGATCGACTCGGCAATCGCCTGCTGATGCGCCTCGGAGGCGAGCAAGGCCTCGTCTTCGGCGTTTGACAGGTATCCCATCTCGATCAGTACCGACGGCACGTCCGGCGCCTTGAGCACCGCGAAACCGGCGAACCGGTGTGCCCGGTTGGGCAAGAGGCGCGTCGCCTCGCCCAGATGGTCCACCATCAACTCCGCCAACAGGTTCGATTCGTTCTGCGTCAGGCGCTGCGAGAGGTCGATCAGGATCTCCGCCATCATATCGTCGTCGGGGTCGAGCGCGATTTCCCCCAGCGCATCGGCACGGTTTTCGCGCGCCGCCAGCATCGCCGCTTCCTGATCGCTCGCCCGGTCCGACAGCGTGTAGACCGAAGCACCGCGGATGATGCTGTCGCCTTCGGTGCTGTCGGCATGCAGGCTGATGAAGAGATCGGCATCGGCCTCGCGCGCCAGCCGGACGCGGTCGCGCAGGCGCAGAAAGGTGTCATCGTCCCGGGTCAGGAACACCTCATAGTCACCTGTCGCCTCCAGCATGTCGCGCAGGAGCAGGGCGACCGACAGCGTCACTGTCTTCTCATAGAGTCCCGAGATACCGATCGCTCCGGGATCGACGCCGCCATGGCCGGCATCGATGGCCACCACCGGCACTTGGCTCCCGGGCCGCCGCGGCGGCAAAGGAATGCCAAGCGCGACCGGCACCGGATCGGCCTCCAGCTGCGCCCTCACCGGCGACGTCACCATCTGGGCAAACGTCTCGTCGTCGCTGGCCTCAAGATCCAAGACAAAACGGAAAGGCACGGTCCCGGTGGCAGGCAGGTAGAAGATGTCCCGCACCGCCGCAGGGCCGTCCAGCGTGAGAACGCATCGGATGCCGGATTGTTGCATCCCCATGCACTCGTAACCGCTGATCATGCCGGCCCCGCCTCCCGGCGAGGCCTCGGGCCAGTCCAGATCTTCGAATTCGATGATCAGGCGATGCGGCGCCGGTTCTGCATGCAGCAGGAAATCCCGCGGCGCAGTCACTTCAAGCACGAAGCGGGTCTTGTCGCCGTGGTCGCCAACACGCGCGTCGAAGACTGTGGCCGGGCCACCTTCCTGGGCGGCTGCGCCGGACGACAGGGGCGCGGCAAGGCATGCGATGGCAATCATCGCCAACGCCATGACGGCAGTGATCCGCAGTCGCCGAAGCGGTTTCATGGCCAGCGCCTCATATTGGACCGGAACGATAATCGATCCGAATCAACGCACTCAATGAAAAACATGAGACAGCGTCTGATTTGTCCGATCGGTCACTCCGGCGCCGCCCCCCATATTCCCTTGTCGGGACAGAGTGATTGTGTGGGCTTCCTGCCATCGCTAAGGTATTCAAGCGACAGTTCGCGATTGCCTGGTCTCACAGGGCAATTCGGCGTGACGCATGGGACGGTCCGCGTCGCGGCGCTTAGTGCGCCGATGAAAGCGCTCTTGGTCTATGCGGCCAGGACACGGATCGGAAACCGGTGCCAACGCCATTCGCCCGTGCCTATACAGGTCATCGCGGAGGTGAATTTGGGATTAACGGAGCCAGTCCGCCCCTCGACCTTTTGGGGGCAGACCCGGAATGCGTGGCTTGCCTCGCCGCCGAATGCCGCTCGTGAAGCGCCGGCGTCGAGGGGTTCCGTCAGCGCCGGCGGCTTCGCTGCAACCGAAAGACACGGCTCCCGCCCCGTCTGTCGCGCGGGCCGTGGGAGGCGTGTCTTGGGGATGAACTATGGCAAAAAGGATGCTGGTGGATGCCAGCCACTCTGAAGAAACACGGGTGGTTGTGCTGGATGGTACGCGTTTAGAGGAACTGGATTTCGAAACAGCAGCCAAGGTACAGCTTAAGGGAAATATCTACCTGGCCAAGGTGACCAGGGTCGAGCCATCTTTGCAGGCGGCGTTTGTTGACTATGGCGGCAATCGCCATGGCTTTCTCGCCTTCTCTGAGATCCATTCCGACTACTACAAAGTTCCGGTGGCCGATCGCGAGCAACTGGCGGCCGACGAGGCCCGGCGATCTGCGCCGATCGACAATGGCGATGAAAACGGCGACGACACCGTTGCCGAAGATCCGGAAGAAGAGACGCACCACCCGGATGCGGCAGAGACTGCTGAAGCCAAAGACGCCGCCGAGGAGAACGGTGAGCCTGCCACCGACAGTCAGGCGGACGAGGCCACCGAGGGACACGATCAGATAGAATCCGATCATCCTGAAAGCGAACCCGAGGCTGCAGCGGGTCCGGAAGCCGAGGTCGGCGAACCGGCCGCGTCCGAAGATCAGTCGGAACACTCAGGGACCGATTCCGAGGCATCGGCGGAAAATGCGGAGACCGCGGACGCCGAGGCATCGGAAGACTCAGGCGAGCCGGAGACCTCCGGGCCGGAGGTGGTGGAAACCGACGCCTCGGCTGATTCGATCGAGACGGTCGGCGGCGACGACATCGAAGAGGAAACCGCCAGCCGGCAGCGCCATCACCGCCGGTCGTACAAGATCCAGGAGGTGATCAAGCGCCGGCAGATCATGCTGGTGCAGGTGACGAAGGAAGAGCGCGGCAACAAGGGCGCGGCGCTGACCACCTATCTCTCGCTTGCCGGGCGGTACTGCGTGCTGATGCCCAACACGCCGCGCGGCGGCGGCATCTCGCGCAAGATCAGCAACCCCAAAGAGCGCAAGCGCATGAAGGCGATCCTCGATGCGCTCGACGTGCCCGAGGGCATGGCGGTGATCTTGCGCACCGCGGGGCTGGAACGGACCAAGGCCGAGATCAAGCGCGATTTGGACTATCTGCTGCGGCTTTGGGATTCGATCCGCGAGCTGACCCTGAAATCCACTGCGCCCACGCTGATCCATGAGGAAGCCAACCTTATCAAGCGGGCCGAACGCGACCTCTACTCCAAGGACATCGCAGAGATCCTGGTTTCCGGCGAAGAAAGCTACCGCACGGCGAAGGATTTCATGCGGATGCTGATGCCCAGCCACGCCAAGAAGGTGAAGCTCTACAAGGACGAAACGATCCCGCTGTTCCATCGCTATCAGGTGGAAGGCCAGATCGACGCCATGCACAGCCCCACCGTGCAGCTGAAATCGGGCGGCTATCTGGTGATCAACCCGACCGAGGCGCTGGTCGCCATCGACGTCAACTCCGGCCGGTCGACGCGCGAACGCAATATCGAAGAAACGGCCTACCGCACCAACCTGGAGGCGGCGGAAGAGATCGCGCGCCAGCTGCGTCTGCGCGACTTGGCCGGGCTGATCGTGATCGACTTCATCGACATGGAGGAGGATCGCCACAACGCCGGCGTTGAGCGCCGGCTGAAGGAGGCGATGAAGACCGACCGCGCGCGCATCCAAGTCGGCCGCATCAGCCCCTTCGGTCTTCTGGAAATGTCCCGCCAGCGGCTGCGCCCCAGCTTCGCGGAGACCCATTTCGATGTCTGCGACCGCTGCGGCGGCACGGGCCATGTGCGGTCCGTGGGGTCCTCAGCCTTGAGGCTGTTGCGGGCGATCGAAGAAGAAGGCCTGCGGCGCCGGGCGGCGGAGCTGATCTTGCGCGTCCCCACCGATGTGGCGCTCTACGTGCTGAACCAGAAGCGCGATGCCCTGGCGGATATCGAGGCGCGGTACGATGTTCGCGTGTTGCTTGAGCGCGACGACAGTCTGGTGCGACCGGACTTCCATCTGGAACGCCGGACGCCGCGGACGACGGATACCGGCGAAGCGGCCCCCGGCATCGACTTCGCCAAGCTGATGGCGGAAGCCGACGAAGCCCTTGCCTCCGAAGCGGCGGAGGAGGCAGCGGCCGACGACGCCATCGCCAAGGGCAAAGCACCCAAACGATCACGGCGGCCGCGTCGGCGCGAACAGGCCGAAGCTGCGCCAGCCGAAGACGCTGTCGAGGCGGATGTGCCCGAGACGGTCGAGGCTTCCGACGATGGGGGCGATGACGACAAACCCAAGAAGCGGCGCCGTCGCGGCAAACGCGGGGGACGGCGCCGCAGCGAGCCCCGGCTTGATGCCGCCGGCGAGGAGATTGCCGACGCTGAGGACAGTCAGGGCGATGGCGACGCACAGGAGGACGATGGCGAAGAGCAGACCACTGCTCTCAGCAAAGAGCCGCCGGTCGAGGCCCCAGATGGCGATAGCGAGCCGACGGCCGACACTGCAGCCGATGGCGCTCCCCCGCCCGTCGTGGAAGCCGCAAAGGCGGATCGACCCGCCCCTGTCCGGCGGCGCTCGCGCAGCAGGCGAATAGAAAAGGAGGCCGAAGCTCCAGCGGCCGAGGCGGCGCCTGCTGAGCCCCGTGCAGTGGAGGAACCGGCAGCTGACCTGCCAATAGCAGTGGATCCGGCGATCACCGAGGCCGATCAATCTGACGCCGGACATGTGGAAGCGCCTGACGAAACGCCGGAGCCACCCCCGCAGGCACCGGCCTACGCCTCCGATGCCACGCCGGCGGAGGAGGATACGAACGGTCCGGCGATCAATGATCCCCATCAGTTGGTGAATGTCCCGCCTGAGAAGCCGAAACGGGGATGGTGGCAGCGGCTGCTCGACTGACCGTCCTCTTGGACAGCGACTGATGATCAGCTTTGCCGATGCGCTGGAACACCAGCCTTTGATCGCGATTCTGCGCGGGGTGACGCCTGAAGGGGCGATCCCCGTTGCGGAAACGCTGATCGAAGCGGGGTTCCGTATCATCGAAGTTCCGTTGAACTCGCCGGCGCCATTGGACAGCATCGCCGACCTGGCGCGCAGATTTGGCGATGAGGCCGTGATCGGTGCCGGTACGGTGCTGTCGCCTAATGCCGTCGACGACGTGACGGAAGCAGGCGGGCGGCTGATTGTCAGTCCGAATTTCGATCCGACCGTTGTCGCGCAGGCCAATCGGCGCGGTCTTGCCGCGGTGCCCGGCGTGGCGACACCCAGTGAGGGGTTCGCAGCACTGGGCGCCGGCGCCACCGCACTGAAGCTGTTCCCCGCAGAGGCGATGCCGCCCAAGATCGTCAAGGCCTGGCGCGCCGTCTTCCCGGCCGAAGTCGCGTTGGTGCCGACCGGCGGGGTGACACCGAACAATCTCGCCGACTACTGGTCAGCCGGTGCCCGTGGGTTCGGCCTCGGCTCCGCCCTTTTCAGTCCTTCGTTTCCGCTGTCGGAGATCCGCCAGCGGGCGGATCGGTTCGTCGAAGCGATGGCGGCCCTGGCGCCGCAGCGACGCTAGGCAATCCTGATGATGGGTGAAGGGGTCGCGCGCGGCCGCATGCTCGCGCTGCTGCCGCTTGCGGTCGGGCTGGCCGCCGTCTCGCACTCCGCCATCTTCGTCCGCCTTGCGGACGCGCACCCTATCGTGATCGCCTTCGGTCGGCTTGCCATCGCGGCAACGATCCTGATCCCCGTCGCCTTTGCGCTGGAGCGTCGGTCGTGGCGCGGGCAGCCGCCCAGCGTCGCCGTGCGGGGCGGACTTGCAGGCGTCTGCCTGGCGCTGCACTTCTCCACCTGGATCGCGTCGCTGGACCATACCTCGATCGCCAATAGCGTCGTGCTTGTCAGCCTGACTCCGGTCTGGATCGCGCTGGCCACGACCGTCCTGCACCGTCGCATGCCGACGCGGCCCGTTCTCGTCAGCGTCGGGCTGGCGCTGGCCGGAAGCGTCATCATCGGCGTGGGCAGCGGACAATCGGCTCAGGGTTCGCTGCTGGGCGACGCTCTCGCGCTGGCCGGCGGCCTCTGCATGGCGGCCTATCTGATGCTTGGCCAGGGCGTGCAGCGCCATCTGCCCTTCGTCAGCTATGTCGCAGGCTGCTATTCAGTCGCCGCCATTGTGCTCGGGGTAACGGTCGCGCTGCTCGCCCTGCCTGTCGGCGGACTAAGCCTGCAAACCTATGCGGCCATCGCCGCCTTGGGGCTAGTCTGCCAGGTGATTGGCCATTCCAGCTTCAACTGGGGCTTGCGGCGCTTCTCCACCGGGTTCATCGCCGTGTTCCTTTTGGGCGAACCCCTGCTCGGTGCGGTGCTGGGGGTTGTGTACTTCGCAGAAGTGCCAGCCACAGCGACGGTGATCGGCGGTCTGGTGATCCTCGCCGGACTCTATACAGGAGCAGTCGCGGAGCTGCGCCGATAGAAAGATCGGCTGCATGATCACGATCGGCAGGTTCGGTCTTTCGCTGACGCGGATCAGCGCATAACTAAGTGGTTAAAATCGAGAACCGGATTGGGGAGCCACCAACGATGGATCTGGCGATATCGCCGCAAGACTGCCTGCCGCGCGACGCCGCCTCGGCCATACTGATCGGCCGGGCCTGGGTTCCCGGCGAAGTCGGCGGGCCTTCGGTCGTGCTGGTCGACGGCGACCGGTTGGTCGATATCACCGCCAGAATCCCGACGCTCGCCCACCTGCTTCAAGCCGAAGCGCCTTTGCGTCTGATCGAGGAGGCGCGGCCCGGGCGGCCGATCGGTACTCTGGCCGAGGTGCTGGAGAACACTGCGCCCGAGCGGCGCGACCCTGAGCGGCCCTGGCTGCTGGCACCCGCGGACCTGCAGGCGCTGAAGGCCTGCGGCGTGACCTTCGTGAAGAGCATGCTGGAGCGCGTGATTGAAGAGCGTGCCCAGGGCGACCCGGCGCAGGCCGCAGCGTTGCGGCACAGCCTAACAACAGCAGTAGGACAAGACCTCTCGGCGGTGGTGCCCGCAAGCGCCGAGGCGGAACGGCTGAAGACGGTGCTGATCGAACGCGGCCTCTGGTCCCAGTACCTGGAAGTCGGGATCGGACCCTATGCGGAGGTGTTCACCAAGTCCCAGCCCATGTCGGCGGTCGGCACGTTGGCGGAGGTTGGCATCCATCCAGAGAGCACCTGGAACAACCCGGAGCCGGAGGTGGTGCTGGCGATCTCAGCCAAGGGTGCCATCATCGGCGCGTGCCTGGGCAACGATGTCAACCTGCGCGACTTCGAGGGGCGTAGCGCCTTGTTGCTCGGTCGTGCCAAGGACAACAACGCATCCTGTGCCGTCGGCCCCTTCCTGCGCCTTCTGGACGACCGGTTCACGCTGGACGACCTGCGTGCCACAGACGTGCGCATGACCATCAGCGGCGACGACAGTTTCGTGCTAGAGGAAACCAGCGCGCTGTCCGAGATCAGCCGCGACGTCGAGCAGCTTGCCCGCCAGACCATCAGCGCCAACCACCAGTACCCCGACGGCCTGCTGTTGTTCACCGGAACCATGTTCGCGCCGGTGCAGGACCGCGACACGCCGGGCCATGGCTTCACCCACAAGGCGGGCGATCTCGTCGCCGTGGCGGCGGACCGGCTGGGCACACTGATCAACCGCGTCGGGCGGAGCGACCTTGTCGCCCCCTGGACCTTTGGGGCAAGCCACCTGATGCGCAACCTGGCGGCACGTGGCCTATTGGCCGGCGCAGCGCCCAACCAATCATAGAATCCCCGTGACGAGGAGCGATCGCACCGATGGACCTGCATAGCAACTATATCGACGGCACCTGGGTGGAGGGCGCCGAAGCCGCAGCCAACATCAACCCGTCGAACACCGACGATGTGGTCGGCCACTACGCCCGTGCCGATGCCGCGCAGGCGCAAGCCGCGATCGCAGCGGCCGTGCGGGCCGCCCCGGCCTGGGGCCTGAGCACTCCGCAGCAGCGCTTCGACGTGCTGGATGCCGCCGGCACCGAGATCCTGGCGCGGAAGGAAGAGCTGGGCACCCTGCTGTCGCGCGAGGAAGGCAAGACCAAGGCCGAAGGCATCGGCGAGGCCCAGCGCGCCGGCGCCATCTTCAAGTTCTTCGCCGGCGAGGC
>JANQIX010000022.1 GCA_028281925.1 Alphaproteobacteria bacterium | reverse complement strand
GTGATCGCCGCCGTCAACGACGTCTTGCCGTGATCAACGTGCCCGATCGTCCCGATGTTGCAGTGCGGCTTCGTCCGCTCAAACTTCGCCTTCGCCATGATCGCGTTCCTTGTCAGCGCGCCAGATGGTCAACGGATAGGGGTTCGGGTCGCAAAAGCCCTCAGCAGCGACCGCCCGGGGTTGGAGCGGGTGAAGGGAATCGAACCCTCGTATTCAGCTTGGAAGGCTGCTGCTCTACCATTGAGCTACACCCGCGACCGTCCACGGCAACCGTCATACGCCCCGGCCCGGCCGGAGGATTGGTGGAGGGGGATGGATTCGAACCACCGTACGCATACGCGGGCAGATTTACAGTCTGCTGCCTTTAACCACTCGGCCACCCCTCCGGTGACCGCCTCGCCCGCCTGAGCGCGGACAACCGCACAAACGCATGCGAGACAGAGTGCGGCACTATGGTAATCCAAAGACGCATGTCAACCGCAAAGCCAGGGATCTGCCGCCGTCGCCATGCCCGACAAAAACCGCACGACGCGAGATATGGGGTCCCGCCGGGGAGCCCGAAAGGCTGGACACGGCAGCCCGTCCGGCAAGCCGCGGCCCGGCCGGACTACAGCACCGCCGAGCGCCCGCGCAGCCGACCGCTGGGTCTACGGACTGCATGCGGTGCGCGAGGCTTGGCTGAACCCGAACCGCCAGTGCCGTCGGCTGCTGGTGACCACCCAGGTTCGCGCCGAACTGGAACCAGCCTTGGACCAAGCGCAGGCGGCGGGGCTGGAGCGGCCGCCGGTCGAGATCGCCGACCGCGTGGCGATCGACAAGCAGCTGCCGCCGGGCGCCGTCCATCAGGGTGCGGCGCTGGAGGCCGAGGCGCTGCCGCCCGTCGATCTCGATGATCTGGGTCGCACCGCAGCCGTCCGGGACCGCGCGGTGGTCCTGGTGCTGGACCGTGTGACCGACCCGCACAATGTCGGCGCCGCGCTACGCTCCGCCGCCGCGTTCGGCGCAGTCGGCGTCGTCGTCCCCGACCGCCATTCGCCGCCGGTCACCGGCACGCTGGTCAAGAGCGCCTCGGGCGCGCTGGAGCATGTGCCGCTGGTGCGCGTCACCAATCTGGCGCAGGCTCTGGCGCGGCTGGGCGAGTTCGGCGTCCACCGGGTCGGCCTGGACGAACGCGCCGACACGCCGTTGGCCGCGCTGGAGGCACCGCAGAAAGTGGCGATCGTTCTCGGCGCTGAAGGGGCTGGCCTGCGTCGGCTGACCGCCGAGCACTGCGATACTCTTGTCCGTCTGCCGACGACAGGCCCCATTGCCAGCCTCAACGTCTCCAATGCCGCGGCGGTCGCGCTCTACGAGTTGGCGCGCGGTCTCTAGAGACGATCCTTCACTCCGTACCAGGCGAGCGCCAGGCGCAGCCACCAGAGGCGACGGGACGGCCAGACCACCGCCGGCCCGGCGCCGCGCAGGGCGGCCGGGACGAGGTCGGAGTCCATGCCGTTACCAGCCGCTAGGCGCGCCAACAGCCGCCCCGTCCACGGCGCCATCGCCATGCCGTTGCCGTGGTAGCCCAGGCCATAGAATACGGACGGGTCATCGGTGCTGCGGCCGACGGCGGGGCTGAGCTTAGGCAGCAGGCAGACGAGGCCGCGCCACGTGTAGTCGATCGCGATGCCCCGCAAGGGCGGGAAAAGCTCGCCCAACCGGCGATGCATCCAGCGGGCCATGCGGGCCCCGTCTTCCGGCTTTCCGGTGGTGTCGCCTCGGGCGCCGAACAGCAATCGGCTGTCCGCCAGCAGCCGGTAATAGAACAGCTGGATCCGCGTGTTGGCGATCGGCGTCTCCGTATGCCAGGGCACGGCCGCCCGCTCTTCATGGGTGAGCGGGCGGGTCACAATGATGTTTGAGATCACCGGCATGGCCCGGCCGTCGAGATCCGCCAGAAGGCCGTCGGCCGTATAGCCGTTCGTTGCTACGACAACCCGCTCGGCCAGCACCGACCCGGTCGGCGTGATCAGCCGATGGCGCGCTCCTTCCCGCTGCCACGCCACAACCGGGCTCTGAGCATGCAGCTTGGCACCGCGGCGCAGCGCGGCTTCGGCCAGCCCCCATGTCCAGCGCAAAGGGTGGAGGCCGAAGCCTGCCTTGACGTGCAGCGCGCCATGGTTCTCGCCGCCGCCATGCCCCCGTTCGGCAAAAGCCTGGGGGCTCAGTAGCTCTGCCGCCACACCGGCATAGCGCGCGAGCGCCTCGCGCTCCTCCGCCAATTCCCTGTACCGGGACGGCTTGTGGGCCAGTTCGAACTGCCCATCGCCCTGGCGCCAATAGTCGATTTCCTCGTCCGCGGCCAGTGCCTCGACCAGCTCCACGGCTTCCACCTGGGTCCGCCACAGGGCTCGCGTCCCGTCTTCCCCATGCCGGGCGAGGCACTGCGCGAAGCTCAGCTTGGTTGCGCCGAAGCAGACGAAGCCGCCGGCCCGGGACGAAGCGCCCCAGCCGATCGGCCCGGCCTCCAGAACCCGCGCCTCTATCCCGTGATCGCGCGCCAGATGCAGCGCGCAGGAAAGCCCCGTCAAGCCGCCGCCGATCACGGCGACCGACGCCGTCACGTCGCCATCAACGGCCGGCGCCTGCGGCGCGACGGCGGGAGCCGTAGCCTCCCAATAGCTGGGTGTCGGCAGGCTGCGGTCGTAGACCGAGGCGTCATAGAGCGTGCGCATCACGGGCCCC
>JANQIX010000116.1 GCA_028281925.1 Alphaproteobacteria bacterium | reverse complement strand
CGTCCTCACGGCCCTTTTCGCCGCCGTGGGGGCGCTCGGGGGATTCTGGATCGCCTATGCCCTGAACGCTGCCACCTCCGCGTCCATGGCGGTGTTCTACGGGCTGCTGTTCATCGCCGTCGCTTTCATCGACTCGCTGGCGACGCGGGTCCGCCGATATCGCCGGCGTAGTGTCTCCCTGCCAGCGACGAGGCACTAACCCGTGTCAGCCCGGGTCGTCGGTCCAGCTGGAGCCCCAACCGATCCACGAAGAGCCGTCACGCAACACCGACGAATGGCAAGGTGGCGCGTATGCGAATGACCTTCCGTGCGCGACCTGGCGCTTACAGTTGCGGGGACAGCCTCGGTCCTGGTCCCTGATGGGGACGCCGCACCGGGTTCCCCTTTTAGGCCCCTACCTTTGGAAACGGAGCGCCAAGCACGGTTTGCATCATTGGCTTCGGCTGGGGGTGTCAGGTGCAGTGGCCCAATCCGGTCGCCTGAGCGGTTTCGCCGGAAACCGAACGCTATCCGCTCAGCCGCAGTCAGTTGGTGTTCCGCGGCTAGCGACCCAAGGCGGACGCATCAATTTCGCGATTCTCATTCATTCGATCACATTTCTTTGCTTCCAGACACTAAAGACCCCTAGCCCAAATAAGACTACCGACAACAGGCGCCCCCAAGTATCTATATCGCTAAACGGTATCGCCCCACCCAATGTAGACGAGATGACTAATATCAAGTTTCCAGTAAGAAACCATCCCATTGCCTCGAACGGAAAGTGTTCAATAGTTTTAAGATCGGTTTTATATTTAAAAAGATAATATATTCCTGCAGCAAAGAAGAATCCAGAAAGCAATAGGAAAAATAGAAGCAGATAACCGGACATTATCGACCTGCCGATATATGACATCATCAACTCTGCAATTACCCAGAACGCATTACCTGCGAAGAGAAATACAAGAACACCGCCTAACTGGAAACCGGCGCGGAAATCGCGGCCGAAAAGTGCAGAAGAAGATCTCGGCAAAATAGATCCAATAAAAATACCAAGTATCATGAAGAATGCGCCAAAGATGATTTGATTTCCATCCATTATGATGCCTCACTCTTCGTGCCGCATCGATTTAGTTAAGTACATATCTGATGCGATTGCATATATAGCGATACTTACTCGCTCGGTGATTTTCAAGTGCGGTCTCGCACAACGACCGTCCGCAGTTGGCACGGGGCAATCAGTCCCGAGCAACGGGTTGCGGCCGGTCTGCCTTCAATCCGGTCGACTGCGCTGGAAACCCGCGAGCGGTGGGTTCAGGAGTCGGAGCTGACATAGTCCGAACGGTCGAACCGACCGACTCATGCAAGATGTAGCCGCCGACCTGCATATCTGCAAAGCCACCAATGCAGGCCGTGCCGCCATGCGGCAAAGGCAGCTATCCAGTGAGGAGGATGGGGCGAAGGGCCCTCAGAACTTCCCGTTTTGGTTCTTCCACTCGCTGCGCGGAGCAATCGCTGAGACCGTATTCCAGTGCTCGACGATTCTGCCATCGGCGACACGGAAAAGATCGTAGATGCCGGAATGGAGGCCGGCCTTTCTGCCCTCGCTCATGCACAGCGCGAAGCTTCCCTCTGCAAGAACGCGGTGGACTTGGTGATACTCGATCCGGGGGGCTCCATTTACCACGGTTTCGAGAGCGGTACGGAGCGCAGCGATGCCGTCGGCGATTTCGGGGTCATGCTGGATCAGCCCGTCGTCGATATAGGTATCGAGAAGATCGAATTGGCGGTCGACGAGAACCTTCCTTGCGAACGTAACCACCAAATGCCTGTTGGCCTCGGTCCTGTCATGGTCAGTGACAACTGTCTCGCCATCAAGCATGCCGCGACCAGAGGGGTTGGGCCCCTCTTTGAGCTGGATGTTGTCCCAGTGCTCGACAGCTTTTCCGTCCTCGAACCGGAACACTTCGAACGCCACCTCCACGCCGGCAAAGTCGTACTCGTTGTGAGCGAACGCGAAATCGCCGTCCTCGAACACGCGTACGAAGGTGACGCGAGGGTTCGTTTTCGCCAGCCGAGCAAACAGCTCCGCAAGACCCTCACTGCCTTCATGTGTTCGAGGATTGTGCTGGATGTACTTGGCCTCATTGACGACAGTGGCCGCCTCAGGATCGCCGGTCTCGATGCCTTTGAGAAGCTTCTGGATCTGGGCCTTCTTCGATGTCACCTGATCCACCTGCATTCCACAAACGGTCGAACTACACGCCACCACGAGGTTTACGGTTAGCAGCCATTCGCGATGAAGTCACCGACCATTGGTTCGGGCTCAAACCGATCGCCGCTCGCGGAGGTTCAACAGTCAGCTTGGGGTCACGAGCGGCAGAACGCCGACTGTCTGCACCTGACGGTATCGCTGTCGGTCTCCGGTGAGAGGGCCAGCGGACCGCTCAGGGCCGACCGCGGAGCTGTCGCGCTCGCGCCGGCATCGCTCCGGCGGGCCGCGCTGCAATAGCTCCGGTTTCCGGCCGGTTCTCTTGGATATGAGCCCACCGCTAGATCAGCGCCTCCACCCCAGACCCGATCGCATAAGCCAGGCCCGCCGCCCCCAGCCCGATGGCCACGGTCTCCACGCCCGACCGCCACCACGGTGTCACGGACCACGCGCTCTTGATGGAGCCGATGGCCAGGAACACACAGGCCGTCAGGGCGATGGCGACGGCAAAGGGGTTGGCCAGGCCCAGCGCCAGCGGCAACAGCGGGACCAGGCCGCACATGAGGAAGGCGGCGAAGGTGCTCAGCGCCGCGCGGCGGGGGCAGCGGGGCTGGGCGGGCAGGCCGTATTCCTCGGCCATCATGGTGGCGATCCAGCGCTGGCGGTCGGCGGTGATTACCGCCACCGCCCGTTCCAGATCGGCGCCATGGAAGCCCTTGGCGGCGAAGATCTGGCGCACCTCTTCCGTTTCGCCTTCCGGCGCCAGGCGGATGTGGCGATCTTCGATGGTCTGGATGCGGCGGTAGTCGTCGCGCTCGGCCTTTGTCCCGCTGTAGTTGGCGGCGGCCATGGAGAACCCGTCCGCAACAACGTTGGCGATACCGAGGATCAGGGCCACCCGGTCGGAGAACCCGGCGCCCACCGCCCCTGCGACGATGGCGAAGGTCGTGATCGCGCCGTCGATGCCGCCATAGACCCAGTCGCGCAGATAACTGACCGTCGGCCCGCTTGCCAATCGACGGCGGATGGCGTCTGCAGAATGGTCATGTTCCAGGCTGTGCATGTTCGCTTGGCCCCTCCCCAGTCGGACGTTCGAAGCAATTGAACAACTGTTCAGATTGCCAATTGCAAAATTCCAGATCTGATAATCTGATCAAAGTACTTGATATTATTTTGAATCTCGAAGACTTGATCGAGGAAGACTTGGGGCCAAATTAGAATTTATCAAGACAATACGCAGGATCATCTGGATGTGGATCCTGAGATACAGTCTGTCTTTGCTGCGGACAGTGGATCGGGCCATCGACGCCCACCGGCCTGCGCCGCCAACGCAGGGGCCATCGCGCGCGCCCGCCGCCGAACGGGGGGGCCGCGGGGACGCTTGCCCGGGTGGCGTACGCGCCAACGCAACGGCTGAACCGGCCAGCCAAGATCGGGCAGGCGATCAGAACACGGCGTGATCGCCGCGGTCGATCGTGGCCTCGCCCTTGATCAGGCGCGCCTGGAAATCGAACAGCGTCTCGGAACCGACCGACGGCGTGGCGTCGGCGTCGTAGCGGCCTGAGACCGGGTCGAGGACAAGCATGGACTCCGTGGCGTAGTAGCGTCCGATGCGCGCCAGCTCCGCCTTCTCAGCAGCCCGGGGGACGACGCGGCCGATCGCGCTCAGGGTCCAGACGATCGTATCCAACAGCGCCACCGGCACCTGGCGAAACCGGGGCGTTCGCCCCAACAGGGCAAATAGATGCTCGCCCTGCTCTCTCGGTGTAATGGCCTTTCCCGGGCCGCCGATCGGGAGGATGCGGTTGTGACGGCTTGTGTCTTCCAGACAGTCGGCAAGGTAGCCGGCGACATCGTCGTCGCTGATGGGCTTGCAGGCCGTCAGCGTACCGTCACCGAACACCAGGAACGGTTTGCCCCGGTCCACCCGGTCCACCTGTCCCGACAGCGACTTGAAGAACGCGGTGGGCCTGACGATGGAATAGGTCACGCCTGAGCCCATCAAGACCTTCTCGAACGCCAGCTTGGCATGCTGAAAGGCGAGGCGCGGCCTCTGAACGCAGATGGCGGACAGCAGTACCATCTGCGAGATGCCGGCATCCTTCGCCGCGCCAAGCGCCTGCACATGGGCCTCGTGGTCGATGGCCCAGGCGTCCTTCGGGGCGCCGGTACGTGACGCCATGCACGACACCAGGGCATCGAAGCGCTCGCCGCGAAAGCCCTCCTGCACGAGCGACGCCGGGTCCGTCACATCGCCGAACCGAACGGTCGTTCCGTCGAGCAGTTCGGTGATGTCGTCCGCCGTCATCGTGCCGCCCACGCCGACGCGGGGACGCACGAAGCACACCACCTGGTGGCCGCGCTCGACCAAAGCGCGAGCCGTGGCACGGCCGATCGTGCCCGTGGCGCCCAACAGGAAGACGCGCCGCGTCTCCGGAGATCGATCCGCCGAAGGCCTTGTCGCCGCTGCGGGGGTCATGTGGGTCCAGGCTACGGTGTTCGCCTGTCGATTGTCTGATCCGTTCTAATCGTACAGTGAAGGCCGATCCAATTGCATCCGATAAGCCCAAGGCATGAATCCCATCGGCCAACCTCTGGCCGCCGACCCACCGGGCAGGCGGGCCGGCGAATGCGGTGGGCCCTAGAAGCTCATGATCCGGGTGCCGGGTGCCATCAGGATCTGCCGCAGTTCCGGAGAGCCCGGCTCGACGCCCTCGATCCGGTCGTCGACGTCCAGCCCCGCCTGACGCGTGCAGCCGGGGCAGACGAAGACGCGGGCGCCGCCGTCGATCAACCGCGCGATCATCTCATGCGCGGTCAGGCCGGTCATCGCCTCGGTATGCTGGGGGATGTTGCTGTTGGCCAGCGTGGCGGCGCGCACGTTCAGGAACACGACGACGGCGTGCCCGTCGTCCAGCATGCCCTGGGCCAAGCCCAGCGCCATCTGGCCGGACCAGACGTCGTCCGTCGTGAGGTTGAAGACGATGGTCGGATCGTCCTGGTCTTGCGCGTGTGCGTACGACACCGGCAGCGTTGCCATCAGGACGAGGCAGAAAGCAGCCAAAAGGCCCCTCATGATCGGTTCCTTTCTAGGACCGGGCAGGATCGGCCGACCGCAAGCGGTGATCGGCCGCGTTTCTCAGGATGGGTAAGGCGCAAGCACGCTCAGTTCAGGTGCTGCGAATGGCCCTCGTGATCCTCGGCCGGGCCGCCGGTGGTGATGCTTTGCACCATTACGTCCACCGTCACCTCGCCAGCCGTTTCGAACACCAGGGTCAGGGGAAAGGTCTCGCCTTCCACCAGCGGGCCTTGCAGGCCCATCAGCATCACATGCAGGCCGCCCGGCTCCAGCACTGTGGGCGTGCCGGGCGCGACCTCGATCGCCTCAACCTGGCGCATGCGCATGATGCCACCGTCCATCATGTGGGTGTGCAGCTCTACCCGCTCGGCCACCGGTGTGGAGGCGGTGACCAGCAGGTCCGGCGCCTCGGCCTCCGTGGTTAGCACGAAATAGGCCGCACCGGCCTGGGCGGCCGGCGCCGTCGCCCGCGCCCATGGATGGTCGATGGTGACCCCGCCAATCTGGAAGTCATGGGCGTGGGCCGCCGTTGCGGCGGCGATCATCAAACCGGCAAGAAGAGTACGCATGGATTTGCCCCATTTTTGCGTAAGGACTGTACCGCGGGGATAGGCCTGGAGAGGGTGGTCGGTCAAGGCTGGCCCCGCTGGCGCGTCCTTAAGTCTCCGAGCGTCTTGGGGCCTTGCGTTCCCGGCCGATCCGCCCAGATGTCTGTTCGCCCGACACCGCCTCGCGGTCCGACCGATCCTTGAGGGCAGGTCATGCTGTATGTTGTTGCCATCGTCATGTCCCTCGCCCTGCTGGTCGGTCCCGGCCTGTGGGTGCGCTGGACCCTGCGGCAGCACTCGGCCGACAGGCCGGATCTCCCGGGCACGGGCGGCGAACTGGCGGAACACTTGGTGCAGCAGTTCAGCCTTCAGGGCGTGCAGGTGGAGCAGACCGACCGCGGCGACCACTACGACCCGCGCGCCAAGCGCGTGCGTCTGACGTCGCAGCACTATGGTGGGCGATCGCTGACCGCCGTGGTCGTCGCCGCCCACGAGGTGGGGCACGCGATCCAGGACGCCGAAGGCTATGTGCCGCTGATGATGCGTCAGCGCCTGGCCGTGTTCGTGCAGGTGTTCGAGATCGCGGGCGCGGTGCTGATGTTCCTGGCACCGGTGCTGTTGGGGGCGACACGCGCGCCGAGCCTGGCGCTGGTCAGCATGGGTTTCGCCGTGCTGACGCTGCTGCTGCCGGCGGCCCTGCACCTGGTGACGCTGCCGGTGGAATTTGATGCCAGCTTCCGCCGGGCACTGCCGATCCTCTCGCGCGGCGGATATCTTTCGCCGCGGGACATGCCGGCGGCCCGCCGCATCCTGCGCGTCTGCGCGCTGACCTATGTCGCCGCGGCGTTGCGGACGGTGCTGGATCCGCGCCGCTGGGCCCGCATCCTGTTCCGGCGGTAGAAGCTCGGGCAAAAGGCGTGCGGCCGCTGCCGCCGCCGCCTATGCTGCGGCCCATGTTCGAAGCGCCGCTGCCCATGGGCCTCTGGCTCTCCGCCCATCTCCGGCAATTGTCGGCCGAGGGGCGCGCCGCCTATGTGGTCCGCAAGGGACCGTCGGAGGGCGGCACGCTGTTGGTCAAGATCAGCCGCATGGCCGACGGCGCCCGCGTGCTGACGCAGGCGCGCGATATCGACGGCCGGCTCGGCTGGCTGCCGGCGCTCGGCGGCCGCGTGGTGCCGGAGGCCGAGGCCGATGCCTATATCGACCGCGCCGTCGCCCGCGACCCCGACCTCTGGGTGGTAGAGGTGGAGGACGCGCAAGGCCGAAATCCATTTGAGGGCAAGGAGATCGGGTGATGGCGCGGATGCCCGAGGGCCGAAGCCGGTCGGGCTGGGGCACGGTCTCGGCGGACCGGCGACTCGATGCGCCGGCCTTTCACCGCAATCATCGTCCGATCGGTGAGGTCCTGCGGCGCCATCTTCGCGATACGGCAGGCCACCTGATCGAAATCGGCAGCGGCACGGGCCAGCATGCGGCGGCCTTGGCGCCGCTGGTCCCGGCGCTGACTTGGTGGCCGACCGATGTGGTGCCGGAGCATCTTGAGAGCATCGAGGCCTGGCGGCAGGCGAGCGGCGCGGACACGCTGATGCCGTCTGTCTCTCTCGACGCCGCGTCGGCCGATTGGGGTTTGGGCCAGCCGGGCCGGCCTCCGATCGACGGGGTCGTGGCGCTTCTGGCGTTCAACGTGATCCACATCGCGCCCTGGGTCGTGGCCGAAGGGCTGTTGGCCGGCGCCGGGCGTTGGCTGCAGCCGGGCGGGCGCCTGTTCCTCTACGGGCCCTTTGCCCGCAACGGGGTGCACACCGCCCCCAGCAATGCGGCCTTCGACGCCTCTCTGCGCCAGCAGAATCCGGATTGGGGCGTGCGCGATCTTGCCGATATCGAGGCCCTAGCCGCGAGCGCCGGTCTCAGGCTCGAAGCCGTCGATGAGATGCCCGCCAACAACCTGACGCTCGTGATGGAGAAGGCCGGACGGCCGTGACCGGCAACACTCAGGTTTCCGTCCGCCGCTTCCGTGACGAAGACGCCGACGCCACGGCCCGCATCTTCTTTAAGGCCGTGCACCAGGGGGCGGCCGGCCACTATGACGAGGCGCAACGCCGCGCCTGGGCGCCGCGCATCCCCGACCTGCCGACTTGGCGCGATCGGCTCGGGGGTCAGGCCGTGTTCGTGGCGGAACGGCATGGCCGCATCGTCGGGTTCATGACGCTCAGGCCCGACGGCTGCATCGATCTTGCCTTTGTCGCCCCCGACGCGATGGGAACCGGCGTGGCAAAGGGGCTGCACGAAGCCATCCTTGGCGAGGCTGCCCGGCAGCAGATGACCAAGCTCCACACCCACGCCAGCCATCTGGCGCGGCCCTTCTTTGAGCGACAGGGCTGGACAGTGATGAGGGAGCAGACAGCAGAACGCGATGGGGTCCGGCTGACCAACTTTTTCATGCAAACTGCGCTGACAGACCCGGCTTCACGTGTGCCGGATCAGTGATGGAGAGGCAGTGACACAGCCTTTGGATGTTGAGCGCGCGACAGAGCTTTACAGGGAATGGCTGACGGCGTTGAAGACGGAGGCCAATCTGCAGACCCACAATCAGAGCCAGGCGATGATGCGCGCCGTCATGCATCGCCTGCGCAGGGCATTGGCGCCGGACCAAGTCTTGCAGGTGGCCAACGCCCTTCCCGCCCTGCCGCGCGGCATCTTTATCGAAGGCTGGTCGCTCGACGAGACGCGCGAGAGCGCCGAGACGGCCGAGTCCTTCTTCCGGGACGTTCACCACATGCTGCGGCTGCATCATGCGCCGCCGCAGACGATCGTGCGGGACGTCTTTGCCGTATGGCGCCGCTTCCTTGCGCCCGAGGCCGCCCGGACGATCCGCCGCTGTCTACCGTCCGCGCTGACGCCGCTCTGGCCGGACGAGAGCGACTGACCATAGCGCGGACCGCCGCGCCTGCTTGCATGCGGGTGACCCAGAGTGACCGACCCGGTCCCATGGGCATGCACAGCAAACCCTGACGTTCCGAGGAATGCCGGCGCGTGAAGGTCGGTGCGGCGGTTGTCGTCACACGCCGCACTGCCTCTCCTGACGGATATCCGCCGATCGATGTTTGGTATCTGGTATACCAAACATCGTTGACATGCATGCGATCGATGCGTGACACTTGAGCGGTGCACTCCGCGGCAGGTGGCCTTGATCGCGCTGCGTTGCCGGCGGTCGGCATCGGTCCTGATTTGCGCGAAGGGGAACGAGGCATGACGGCGATCAAAAGCGTCCGCACGAAGCTCTACGAATGGACCGGTCCGACCGTGCCGCCACAGCCCCATTTCTGCACCAATGCCTCGGATGCCTTGTATGAACGCGGCGATGCCATGGGATCGTTCCGGTTCCACCAATGGCTGGTCTGCGAAGTGGAGGCCGAGAGCGGCGAGATCGGCCTGGGCAATGCAGCACTCTGCCCGCCCCTGGTGAAAGAGGCCATCGACCGCTACTACGCCCCGCTGGTGGTCGGCGAAGACCCGTTCGACTACGCCTATCTGTGGGAGAAGATGTACCGGCGGACGCTGGCCTGGGGCCGCAAGGGTGTCGGCATGACCGCAATCTCAGCGGTCGACATCGCCATCTGGGACCTGATGGGCAAGCTGGCCGGGCGGCCCGTCTTCAAGCTTCTCGGCGGCCGAACCAAAGAGAAAATCCCCTGCTACTATTCCAAGCTCTATGCCGACAATGTCGAGGCCATGCAGGCGGAGGCCCAGGCCTATCTCGACAAGGGCTTTTCCATGTTCAAGATGCGCTTCGGCTTCGGTCCCAAGGACGGGCCCGCCGGCATGCGCGAGAACATCAAGCGGGTGGCCGCGGTGCGCGAGGTGATCGGGCCGGACTGCGACCTGATGCTGGAAGCCTATATGGGCTGGACCCTGGACTACGCGAAACGGATCATCCCGAAGCTGGTGCCCTATGAGCCCCGCTGGCTGGAAGAGCCGGTGATTGCCGATGACATCCACGGCTATGCGGAACTGAATGCCGGGCCTATCCCGATTTCAGGCGGGGAGCACGAGTTCACCCTGTTCGGCTTCCGCCAGCTGATCGACGCCAAGGCCGTATCGGTGATCCAGTACGACACCAATCGGGTGGGCGGCATCACGGCGGCACAGAAGATCAACGCGCTGGCGGAGGCCTATCAGGTCCCGGTCATCCCCCATGCGGGCCAGATGCACAACTATCATCTGACCATGGCCAACCTGAACTGCCCGATCTCGGAATACTTCCCGGTGTTCAACGTCGAGATCGGCAATGAGCTGTTCTACTACATCTTCGAGGGCGATCCGGAGGCGGTCGACGGCCATATCGACCTCGACGACGCCACGCCCGGGCTCGGCCTGACGCTGGCCGACGCCCATGCCGACAATTTCACAATCGTGCAATGACGGCCGTCCGTCTCTTCTCATGAGGCTCCCATGACCCGACCCTATCGCGGCGTCTGGCCCGTCGCACCGACCCCGTTCACGGAAACCGGCGATCTCGACCTGGAGGGGCAGAAACGCGTTCTGGACTGCATGGTCGACCAGGGCGTCGACGGTATCTGCATCCTTGCGAACTATTCCGAGCAGTTCCTCTTGTCCGATGCGGAGCGCGAGACCCTGATGCGGCTTTGCCTGGAGCATGTCGCCGGGCGCGTGCCGGTGATCGTCACTTGCTCCCACTTCTCCACTGGCGTCGTGGTCGAGCGGTGCCGGGCCGCGGCGGCGATGGGTGCGGCGATGATCATGCTGATGCCGCCCTACCACGGCGCGGCCCTGAAGGCGGCACTGCCGCAGGCCCGTGAGCAGTTTGCTCGCGCGGCCGAAGTCGGGCTGCCGATCATGGTGCAGGATGCGCCGCTGTCCGGCGTGGACCTGCCAGTCCCGTTCTTGGCGCAGTTAGCCCGCGAGATCCCCGGGCTCGCCTATTTCAAGATCGAGACCCCCCAGGCGGCAGCAAAGCTGCGTGCGTTGATCGCCGAGGGTGGCGAGGCGATCGAAGGCCCGTTCGACGGGGAGGAGGCCATTACCCTGATGGCCGATCTCGACGCCGGCGCAACCGGCACCATGTCCAGCGCGCTTCTGCCCGATCTGATCAAGCCGGTGGTGGACGCCCACCGCGGCGGCGATCGCGCGGCCGCGCTCGACGGCTATGCCCGCATTCTGCCGCTGATCAACTATGAGAACCGCCAATGCGGCCTGCGCGCGTGCAAGACGGTGATGATGGAAGGCGGCGTGATCGCGTCCGACCATGTCCGCCACCCGACGGTGCCGTTGCATCCCGAGACCCGTGCCGGCCTGTTGGAGCTGGCGCGGATGGCCGACCCTCTAGCGCTTCGCTGGGGTCGGTGAAGGCGGTGCCGGTATGGCGACCATCACCGCGGCAGCAACACTGACCGCCGGCGCGATCCCGCGCATCGAACGGCGCACTCTGCCGGCCCAGATCGCCGCGAAGCTGCGCGAGCTGATCCTGCTGGAGACGCTGGCACCGGGCGCCGTGATCCCGGAGCGGGAGACGGCCGAGGCCCTCGGCGTGAGCCGGACCCCGCTGCGGGAAGCGTTGCGGATCCTCGCGGCTGAGGGGTTGGTGGACATGGCCCCAAGCCGGCGGCCGCTGGTGGCCAACCCGACCGTGGAGGAAATCGGCCAGCTGCTGAAGGTTCTGGGCGCCATCGAGGGTTTGGCCGGCGAGTTGGCGTGCGAGATCGCCACCGATGCCGAGCTCGACCGGCTCGCCGCCCTGCATCGGGAGATGGTGGCGGTGTCGGAGAGGTCGGAACCGCTCGCCTTCTTCGATCTCGACATGCGTTTTCATCGCTTGATCGTGGAGGCGGCACGCAACGTTCCGCTGGCTGAGACCCACAGCCAGTACAACGCGCGACTGTTTCGAGCGCGCTTCATCTCATCGCGGCGGCGCATCAACCGCGACGGGACGCTGGCCCAGCACGGGACGATCGTTGACGCGCTGCGATCCCGCGATGTCGCCGCGGCCGCAACGGCTCTGCGCCACCATCTGGACGCGACGCAGGTCAACGTCGCGGCGGTCACGGGCACGCTGCAACGGCAACCTGGCGTTTCGTGACCGTGCCGGCCGGCGAACCGGCAGGCGGCGGACGCGGTTGGTCCCGGCTCGCTTTGCCCGGCTCGCTTTGAAGGTGCCGAAGCCACTCCAACTTTGTTGAGAACAGCATCGGGCGATATGATCGGCTGACTATGTGCTGCACACCGTCTTGAAATCGATGCCCGATTCCGATTCACATCGTTCATCCAGTAGCGCTGGGCGTGCCAATGCGTCGGAATTCAGAGCCGCATTCCAGGATGAGGTCGCGCCGCTGCTTCCGGGCCTTGAGGCTCTCCGTCTGCGGCGTCTCGCCCGACTGAAGACCGAAACGGTGCTGATACTGGCGGGCTGTGCTGCCGTTGGGGCGGTGCCGCTCGTCATCGGCAGCCCAAGTGTCCTGCAGATCGCCGTGCTGATGGTTGGGGCTTTGATCGGTGGGCTGATTATCGCCTGGCAGAACTACCGCTGGGCCGCGACAGGCTTTGTTGACCGAGTCACCGAAGCGATCATGCCCGCCATCTGCGGCTTCATCGGGGACCTTTCTTATCGACGGGATCCCTACCACCATGCCGATGCGACCAGGTTTCTGCGACTCCGGGTGGTTGAGCGGTTCTCGTCGGCGGAGCTGAAGGACGAGTTCGAAGGACGCCACCGGGGTACGGCCTTCCGCATGCTCAAGGCGAGCCAGCCGTCCTGGGACGGGAACCAGCCGGCATTCGGTTTTGCCGGGGTCATGCTCACGATCGACGTGCCGGTGCCGTTTTCCGGGACGATCCTGTTGACGGGAGGTCGAGGCCAATCCTTCAGCCGCATCGCGAGCTTTGCCGCGGCGGGCCAAGACCTGCAGACAGTGACGTTCGATGATCTGCCTTTCGACAGCATCTTTGAAGTGTCCGCGGAAGATCCGGCGGAAGCGCGCAAGCTGCTGGTGCCCAGATTGCGCGAGACCTTGATCGAACTGGATAGACTGACCGGCGGGCTGGCACCGGACCGGTCGCTGCGTGCGGCCTTTGATGCCGGCGAGTTTCTGTTGGCTATACCGCGACGGTCCGACGCCTTTGACATTGGCGACCTTCACCGTCCGGTGGATGGAATTGAGAGCGAGATGGAGCGGTTGCTGACCGAGGTCACCATCCCGCACCGCGTGATCGACTACCTCAGCGGCAACCACCCGGACGGGGCTTGACACCTACGCCGGCCGCCTGACAAGGATCAGAAAGAACCGGACGTCTTCGCGATAGCGGCCGCGCTTGTCGTAGTCCAAGAGGGCATTGCGCAGGTCCGCCTCCATCGGTTCGGCTGCTTCGCCGAGAGCACGCCTGGACCCAACCGTCGTCGACCGGACGCAGCCCATGAACTCGTCCAGCGCCCACTCATGGGCCACCGTGAATGCGCGCTCTTGGATATCGTCGAAGCCGGCGAACCGTAACGCTTCTTCGAAGGTTTCGCGCGGGCCCTCGGCCGGCTGCTGCTTGACGGACTGCGGCTTTGCCGACCATTTGCAGATGACGTCGCGGGCGATGGCCTGCCAAGCTTCCGGACCGGTCCAGAAGCTGTTGCTGCCGAGAACGGCAAGCCATCCGTCGGGGGCCAGCCAGGTCTTGGCCTTCTCGGCCACCAGCCTGCGGTGCAGCCGGTGGAAGGCATTGCCGACGGTGATCAGCGTGAACGCGCCTGCCGGGGCCTCCAGATCTTCCGCCCGTCCCACCATCCACCGCACATTGCCGACGCCGGTGGCGGCCGCAGCCCGGCGCCCGGCCTCGACCATCCCCGGGTCCTGATCCACCGCCCAGACTTCGCGGAAGTGAGGGCTCAACGGCAGCGCGACATGTCCCGTTCCACAGGCGATGTCCATCAGCCGGCCGTCGCCTGTGCCGCCGGCGCCGGCGCCGGTGCAGAGCGCGTCGATCAGGCTTTGCGGATACCGTATCCGGTAGGTGTCGTAGAACTCCGCCAGGCCCGCGAAAGCGTCGTCCGGGAAATCCGGCACGATCGCGTGCTGGCGGGGGCCGTAGGCCCCTTCAGCGTGCCTGATCATGCTAGGCGCCTGCCGATGCCGGGTTCGCGCGGCCCTCCGCCCCGTCACCGCGGCGCGAGGTGACGGCCGCCAGCGGGCTGAGATTCAGCCAGGCCGGCAGCGAGGCCCGCGCGGCGGCCGAGCCGATCGCCTCCAGCCGGCCGTCGTCCAAGGCGCGCGGCAAGGCAACGTCACCGCGGATTACACGGGTCAAATCCGCAACCGTGGCCGCGAGGTAGAGGTCGATCTCAAATCCGGGGTCGTCGATGCACAGGTGGCACCCGTCGGCCTCGTTCAGGAACCACCAGGTGCGCTTGTGGTCCGGCGCATCGGTGAAGTCGACCTGCACCACGGCCGGCAGGCTGGCAAAGGCGTCAGCCCGCACGCTGCGTTCGATCGCCCAGACCAGCAGATCCAGATTGATCTCGTCGTCCATCAGGTCGCGCCGTGTCCAACGCTGCCCCCAGACCCCCAGCGCCTCGATGATCGGCGCGAATTCCTGCCCCGCTTCGGACAAATGATAGGTGTGCCCACGACCGCTGGCGGCCGGCCGGCGCTCTACGATGCCCTCGGCCTCCAACTGCTTGAGCCGGCGCGACAGCAGCGTCGGCGACATCAGCGGCACGCCGCGATGCAGCTCGGAAAATCGCGTGGCCCCCCAGGCGAGATCACGGATCACCAGCGGCGTCCAGCGTTCGCAGAACACCTCGGCCGCCTTGGCCACCGGACAGAACTGACCATATCGGCGCATGGCTGAGCCCTCCTTCGGCCACGTTCGATCACCGTCGGGCTGGGGTGGGAGCTACAGACTGTGGACTATCTCCGATCCGCTTTCTACCGCACCCTTCGACTTGTCGCGCCGGTCGGGCGCGGTATGGCGACAGAGGAGGACAAGGGCGATGGATCTGGGAGATGCAGCCGCGGCAGGCCAGCTCAACCGCAGCGCCGCGGAGGTTTATGAGGCATTCTTCGTTCCGGCGCTCTTCGGAGACTGGCCGCCGGTGGTCGCGGATGCGGCCCAGATCGCGCCGGGGCAGCGTGTTCTGGACGTCGCCTGCGGCACCGGCGTGCTGGCACGCGAAGCGGCCCGCCGGGTCGGATCGGACGGTTCCGTGACCGGCGTCGACCGCAATTCGGACATGCTGTCGGTTGCCCGAAAGGCGTCGCCTGACATCGATTGGCACGAAGGAATGGGCGAGGCCCTGCCGTTCGAAGACGGCAGCTTCGATGCCGTTGTCTGCCAATTCGGCGTGATGTTCTTCGAAGACCGTGCCGCTGCAATCCGCGAGATGCACCGCGTGCTGAAGCCCGGCGGGCGCCTGGCGGTCGCCGTCTGGGCTGCGCTGGAGACGTCGCCCGGTTACGCCGCCATGGTAGCCCTTCTGGAACGGCTGTTCGGATCGGAGCCGGCGGATGCCCTGAGGGCTCCGTTCAACATGGGCGACCGCACCGTGCTCGAAGGTCTGGCCACCGGCGTACCGCTGGACGATGTGCGGATCGAGACGCACGGTGGCACCGCGCGCTTCGTGTCGATCGACGCCTGGGTGACGACGGATGTCCGCGGTTGGACCCTGGCGGACATGATCGACGATGCCCAGTTCGACCTGCTGCTGTCGGAGGCCCGGCAGGCGCTGGCCGAGTTCGTCGCACTGGACGGCACGGTGGCTTTCGCCGCCCCTGCGCACATGCTGTCAGCGGTCAAGCGGCCGTAGCTTGGTGCCGCGGACAGGTGATCGTCACCTGTCCGCGGCCGCCGATCAGTGCTGGTGCACGTAGGTGCCCGGCGCATCCTCCAGCGGCGCATAGCCCTTCTCTGGCGCACCCATGGCGGGCGGCGTCTCCTCCTCCGTCGAATGGGCCACCAGCCAGTCCTGCCAGGCCGGCCACCAAGACCCTTCCGTATAGGGCGTTTCGGCATGCCAGGTCTCGGCATCCGGACAGCGCTCGCCTTCCTGCCAGGTGGTCATCTGGAAGGCACGGCGCGGCCGCCCGGGCTCGTTGACGATGCCCACGTTGTGGCCACCGCGCGTCAGCACGAAGGTCAGGGTCGACGCATCGCTCTGCAGGTTCAGCTTGTAGACCGACCGCCAGGGAGCTACGTGGTCGCGCTCCGCCGCAACGGCGAAGATCGGGATATGGATGTCGCTGATCCGCACCGGCCGGTCGCCGACCATGTACTTGCCCTGGAACAGTTCGTTGTCGCGATAGAGCTTGGTCAGCAGTTCCGAATGCTGGCGGTAGGGCATGCGCGTGCCATCGGCGTTCCAGGCCATCAGGTCGAACATGGGCGCGCGTTGCCCCAGGAAGTATTCCCGCACCATCTTCGACCAGATCAGGTCGCGGGATTTCAACAGCTGGAAGCCACCGGAGGCCTGGCGATAGTCCAGATACCCTTGCTGCCACATCATGTCGTCCAGATAGGCGACCTCGCTTGCGTCCATGAAGACGCCGATCTCGCCCACCTCGGTGAAGTCCATCATGGTGGTGAACAGCGTGATGCTGGCCAGCCGCCGGTCGCCATCTCTGGCCATGGCCGCCGCCGTGATCGTCAGCAGGATGCCGCCCAGGCAATAGCCGACGGCGTGGATCTTCCGGCCCGGCAGGATGTCGCTGATGACATCGATCGCCTTCAGCGTTCCTTCTTTGCGGTAGTCGTCCATACCCAGGTCGCGGTCGTCAGGGCCGGGGTTCATCCACGAGATCATGAACACCGTGTGCCCGCGGTCGACCAGGTATTTCACCAGGGAGTCATGGGGCGAAAGGTCCATGATGTAGTACTTCATCATCCAGGCCGACTGCAGCAACACCGGCTCGCGCCGAACCTTTTCCGTGGCCGGCGTGTACTGAATCAGCTCCATCAGACGGTTGCGATAGACGACCTTACCGGGTGTGACGGCGACATCGCGACCGACCTGGAAGGCCTCGGCCCCTGCCGGCCCATCGCCGCGCACGGCGCGCTGCAGATCCTCAAGCCAGTGCTGAGTCCCGCGCATCAGATTGGCGCCAGCCTCTTTGCGCGTCTGCTCGATGATCTCTGGGTTCAGCCAGGGGAAGTTCGATGGCGCCATCATGTCCAGGATCTGGCGGGCGATGAAGGATGCCGCCGCCTCGCTGTGCCGGGAGACGCCCTTGATGCCCGTCGTCGCGTTGTGCCACCACTGCTGATAGAGCAGGAACGCCTGATGCATCAGGTTGTAGGGCGGACGCCGCCAGCCTTCATGGGCAAACCGGCTGTCCTGCGGCAAGGGATCGATGCACGGCGGCGCGTCGGGGTCGGTGGCGCAGGTCATCGCATACTGGCCGAAGCGCAACCCCTTGCGCACCGCCTTCTCGGCAAGCTGTAACTGCTTGCCCGGCGACATCGCGAGATGGCCCATCCAGTCGAGGTATTCCAAGGCCAGCGACATCGGCGACACGCCGGATGTTGCGCGCGCCAGGGCGGCGTTGACCATGCGATCGATGGTGTCCGCCGTGGCAGGGTCAACCAGTTCGGGAATGTCCTTCGTAACGGCGGCCGGCGCGGATGACCGGTGTGCGGCCTTTGCCTTGGCCTTCTTTGCAAGGGTGTCGGTTTCGCTCATCGCTGTTTTCCTCAATCGACCGGAAATTGGTCGGCCCGCTGCGGCAACGGCAGCAGGCGCACGCTCAAGCAAGATATTTGTCGTCCATCGGGCCCAACGGCATGCGATTGTTGCAGCGCAGCATGCCAGTGCGCGCAGGCCGCAAGCCTTTCGATTGGCATGGCGGATGCGTCGGTCCGATGGCTGCAATGGGATATCGACGTCGCGACGGCGCGGCTATGCTCGTGCTGGCGCGCCGCCGGCGATGGGCTCGCGCACCCTGGAGTGGGAGATGATCGGACCGGAAGTCGAAGAACTGATCCGCATGCTGGCCCGGTTGCCGGGGCTTGGCCCCCGGTCCGCGCGACGCGTGGCGCTGCACCTGCTGACCCATCGCCATGACGTCATGGCGCCGCTGGCCGAAACGCTGTCCGCGGCAGCGGATGCGGTGCGTGCCTGTTCGATCTGCGGCAACCTGGACACCACGGATCCATGCGGCATCTGTAGCGATGCGGCCCGATCCAACGGCCAGCTTGCGGTGGTGGAGCACATCGGCGACCTCTGGGCGCTCGACCGCACGGGCGCCTTTCGTGGCCGCTACCACGTGCTGGGTGGCACGTTGTCGGCGCTGGACGGCGTCGGCCCGGACGATCTACGGATTCCGGCACTGATCGCGCGCGCACGCGCCCCCGAGGTTGCAGAGGTGATCCTCGCCCTGAATGCCACCGTCGACGGTCAGACAACCGCCCATTACATCGCCGACCGATTGTCCGGTGCCGGAGTGACCGTGACCAAACTGGCCCACGGCGTGCCTGTCGGTGGCGAGATCGATTACCTCGACGACGGCACGTTGACCGCGGCGCTCAGGTCGCGTCGGCCGGCGGGGGCCGCGTCGTGAGCTGCCGTCTGTGGCGGCAATAGAGCAGATAGGCCCAGAGATTGACCGGGATGAACCCGACCAGGGTTCCGACGACCACGCTGATGAAGACCTTCACGCCATCAGGGTAGACCGGTAGCGCCGGCACGACGCCTGTGAAATGCAGACCGACAGCGACGCAGATCACAAGAAACAAGACAAAGAAAGCCAGCGCATTGCGCAACTTCAGTAGGTTAAAGATAAAGCGTTCATCGTCAGGGCCACGTAACGGATGGGCATGCCATTTCATTGGCATCATAAAGAATTCTCGGAGAGGTAGAAAATAAATCTCGCCATCCGGCGTTTCGTGAAATCGTCTCGTATATTTTAGAAAATGCGGCTCGTCGATGATCTCACTCGTTTCCGTCAGCACATCCGTGAAGCTGTGCTTCTCATTGGCGGAGTGCATCGTCGTATCCTGTTCTCAGGCTGGCTGCGCCGGGGACGTGACGGCAGTGGGGATCGGGGTCGTGCCTATGGTAGTGGTGGTTTGCTTTCCGTTCCCTTAACGCGGCCGCGCGCCGCTTGACGGCCGGCGGGTCTGCGCCTATGTGCGATTGCGGTGCGCCAATCCGTCTCAAACCAAACCGAAACGCCAGTCTGACCATGGCCAAGCTCGACATCGTCATTGCACCCGATCCCGTTTTGAAGAAGAAGGCGAGGCCCGTGGGTGTCGTCGACGCAGACGTCGTGCGGCTGATGGACGACATGCTTGAGACCATGTATGCGGCCCCCGGTATCGGCCTGGCGGCCCCGCAGGTCGGAGTCTTGAGCCGCGTTCTGGTCGTCGATGTCGCCGGCCGGGACGAACCTGCCCAGCCCATCCGGATGGCGAATCCTGAGATCCTGTGGCAGTCCGACGCCCACGAGACGCGGGAGGAAGGCTGTCTCAGCCTGCCGGAGCAGTTTGCCGAGGTGACGCGGCCGGCGGCGGTGCAGGTCCGCTATCGAGATGAAACGGGCACCATCCGGGAACTGCGGGCGGAGGGCCTGATGGCCACCTGCCTCCAGCACGAGATCGACCACTTGGACGGCGTGCTGTTCACCGATCACATCTCGCTTCTGAAGCGCAATATCATCATGCGCAAGCTTGCGAAGTGGAAGAAAGCGAAGGCGGCCTGAGGCCGCGTTGAGATGACCCTGCGCCTTGCCTTCATGGGCACCCCCGACTTCTCGGTGCCCGCCCTTAGGGCCTTGATCGAGGCCGGGCACCACATCGCCGCCGTCTACAGCCAGCCGCCGCGACCAACAGGTAGGGGGCACCACACCAAGCCGTCGCCCGTGCACCAGCTGGCGGAAAGCCATGGCATATCGGTCAGAACCCCCCGCACGCTACGCGACGCGGATGCCCAGGCGGACTTCGCCGCCCTTGGGCTGGATGCGGCGGTTGTCGCGGCCTACGGCCTGATCCTGCCGGCACCCATATTGACGGCACCGCGGCTCGGCTGCGTCAATATCCACGCCTCGTTGCTGCCGCGGTGGCGTGGCGCCGCCCCGATCCAGCGCGCACTTCTGGCCGGGGACAGCGAGACCGGCATCACCATCATGGCGATGGACGAAGGCCTGGATACGGGCGGTATGATCCTGTGCGAAGGCGTCGCGATCGGCGCTGAGACAACGGCGTCGGCACTGCACGACCGCTTGGCGGCGTTGGGCGCAGCGCTGATCGGCCCGGCGCTTGCGGGCCTTGCCGCCGGCACGCTGGTGCCCGCACCCCAGCCTGAGGAGGGGGCCTGCTATGCCAAGAAGATCGACCGCAGTGACGCCGAGCTGACCTGGCAGGATGCCGCGCATGTCGATCGCCAGATCCGTGCGCTCAACCCATGGCCCGGCACGGCGTTCGAATTTGCGGGCGAGCGGATCCGGATCCTGGAGGCCGAGCGGCTGCCGGCCGCCGCGGGCCGCCCCGGAGAGGTCATCGACGACCGGCTGACCATCGCGTGCGCCGCGGGCGGTGCCATCAGGCCGAGACGCGTGCAGCGGCCTGGCCGCGCGGCGATGGATACGGAGGCCATGCTGCGCGGGCTGCCGGTCCCGGCCGGGTCGCAGCTCGACACGGGTCCATGCCACGCTACAAGCTGACCATCGAGTATGACGGCCGCCCCTTTGCGGGCTGGCAGAGGCAGGCCGACAAACCGTCCGTTCAGCAGGCCGTGGAAGAGGCGGTGCAACGGTTCTGCGGCGAAGCGGCCCGTGTCATGTGTGCCGGCCGCACCGATGCCGGGGTGCACGCGCTGGGGCAGGTCGCTGATGTGGATCTCACGCAGGACTGGCCGTCCGACACGGTCCGCGACGCCATCAGTTTCCATCTGAAGCCCTTGCCGGTGGTGGTGCTGGAGGCCGAACGGGTGAGTGCGGACTTCACCGCCAGGCTTTCGGCCATCCGCCGCCACTACCGGTACAGGATCGTCAACCGCCGCCCGCGTCTGGCGCTCGACCACGGTCGCGCCTGGCATGTGGCGCGGCCGCTGCAGTCTGCGGCGATGCATGCGGCCGCCCGGCGGCTGGTCGGTCACCACGACTTCACCAGCTTTCGGGCAGCCGAATGCCAGGCCAATTCACCGGTGAAGACACTCGACCGGCTGGACGTGGTGCGCGTTGGCGAAGAAATCCACGTGATCGCCGAAGCGCGGTCGTTTCTGCACCATCAGGTGCGAAACATGGTCGGGACGCTGGAACTGGTCGGCCGGGGCCGATGGGGGGAAGAGGATGTGACCCGGGCGCTTGCGGCGCGCGACCGTTCCGCCGCCGGCCCGACGGCCCCTGCCGACGGGCTATACCTGGTGCGCGTGGACTATCCCGGCTGACGGCATACGGCCTTCACTCGCAAGACCGGCAACATCACACGCCGTCAATGGGCGCTGACGGGCTCCAGATCGTTCTGACGGACGACGGCGAACGCCGTATCACGGTCGCCCACCACGGCCAGCGGCGTCCCATCGGCCGAGTGGACCGACTGGGCAGCGCGCCCGTCCACAACGATCGGCTTCACGAACGCGACCTGCGACACGCCCAGAGCCGCAAAGGCCTGCTCCGTCATGGGAGGCTGGCGAACAATTGGTGACGTATTCATGGTTTACCCTCCTTAAGACCCGCTATCCTCGGACGTCGACCCCGTCGTCACGTCAATACCCCTGCCGTGCCGCTGCCCGCCTGACCGGTTGATCTCGATCGTTTTCACCCGGGCACTGGGCATCGGCCGGCGCAGCTCGACGCTGAGCAGACCATTGTCCAACTGCGCGCCGGTCACCTCGATCCCATCGGCCAGCACGAAGGCCCGCCGAAACTGCCGGGAGGCGATCCCGCGATGCAGATAGACGCGACTCTGGTCGTCTTCCTGCCGCCCGCGAACGATCAGCTGGTTGTCTTCCACCAGCACCTGCAGCTCTTCTTCCGTAAAGCCGGCGACTGCCAACGTGATGCGCAGACCGTCTTCACCAAGCTGTTCGATGTTGTAGGGCGGATATCCGTCAGTCGACGCCTTGGCGATCCTGTCCAGCTGCCGCTCGAACTGCTCGAATCCGAGCAATAGGGGGCTGTTGAACAGGGATAGGCGAGTCATTCTCTCCTCCTTCAGAGCGAGAACCGGTATCATACCGGCGGCTTGGCCCGGTTTCCCGGCACCTGGTAACGAACAGCCCATTCCGGCGCCGCTCAGGGAGTCACATAATCATAGCCGACATTTAATCAAGCAGCGGTAAACGAGGGCGGCGCTGAGACCGGCATTTCGCCGTTGCACAAAAGATTGCCTGTAACATAAGCGTCACGGAATTGACGGCCCAGGCACCCCGAACCATCTAAGTGGGGCCAATTCGTCCCGCCCGTGAGGAGATCCAACGCCGAATGACCGAAGAGCCTGCGATGCCGGAGGTCCCTGAGCCGCCCCCAGTCGCCGAAGACGTCCTTCCGCCGCGCGGCATGGAGGTCGAGCTGAAGCTGGCGGCCGAACCGGCGGTGCTGAACGCTCTGGTCAAGGCGCCAATCATTGCCGACAACAACGCGGGCAAGGCGGCCGCGGCACGCCGGCTGCACAGCGTCTATTACGATACGCCGGATCTGATGCTGCACCGGCGCGGCGTAGGCTTGCGGGTTCGCAAGGTGGGCCGCCGTTTCATTCAGACGGTCAAGACCGAAGCGCAGAATGGCGTGCTGCATCGCGGCGAATGGGAGGTCCCCGTTCCGTCCTTGAACCCCGTGCCCGAGGCGATGACGGACCCCGAGCCACAGCTACTGCTGTCTGAGGTCGCGGATCAGCCGCTGGTGCCGGTCTTCGCGACGCGGGTCAAACGCATCAAGAAGACGGTGCGGGAGCCGGGCGGCGACGCGGTGGTCGAGCTTGCGTTCGACGAAGGCAATGTGGAGACGCTGACGCAGCGCCAGCCCGTCAGTGAGCTTGAGCTTGAGCTGATCGAGGGCCCCCCGGCGGCGCTGTTCCGCCTGGCCCAGCACCTCAGCGCGGATTTTCCGCTGCGCCCGGAATGGCGCAGCAAATCGGCGCGCGGGTACGCGCTGGCGCATGGGCGGCCGCCTGAGGCCACCAAGGCGTCGCGCCCAGAGCTGTTCGCCGACGACACGGTCGACCGCGCTTTGAGCCGGATTCTCAAGCACTGCTTCAAGCACTGGACCGACAACGAAGCGGTCGTGCTGGACGGCCGTGATGTGGAAGGCGTGCATCAGATGCGCGTCGCACTCAGGCGGCTGCGCTCGGCGCTGGGGCTGTTCCGCCAGATGATCCCGCCTGAGGACATGGCATGGCTGCGCGAAGAGACGCGGTGGCTTGCCGGCAGCCTGGGTCCGGCACGCGACTGGGATGTCTTCTGCGACACCGTCCTGGCCCCTGTGGCCACCTTCGCCCCCGACGACGCCGGCCTGACGATGTTGACCAGGCGGGCGGATGGGGAACGCCGGAACGGCTATCGCACGGCCCATGCCGCGATTGCGGAGCCGCGCTATACGCGATTCGCCCTGCGTTTCGCGGAGTGGATCGAAGACGCAGGCTGGCGCCAGCCCGCCGACGGTCATGGGGTGGCAGAGGGCGCCCATTGGCTTGAGCAGCCGGTGGTGGATTTTGCCGATACCGTATTGCGGCAGCGACATCGCAAGGTGCTGAAGGGCGGTCGCCGTTTTGCCGAGCTGGCACCGGAAGCGCGGCACGATCTGCGCATCCAGCTGAAGAAGCTGCGCTATGCGGCGGACTTTTTCCGCTGTCTGTACAAGGGCAAGCGGGTGAAGGACTATATGGCGGCGCTGTCTCGCCTGCAGGACGACCTCGGGGTCCTGAACGATGTGGCTGTGGCCCGCGGCCTTCTCGCACGGTTGGTGGAGGCGCCGACGGACGAAAGCGGCTCTCAGGTGGATGTTGCCTTCGCCGCCGGCGAAGTGATGGGCTGGCACAGCCACGCTGCTACCGGAATGCTGGGCGACCTGACGAAGGACTGGCGCAGCTTCAAGGGCACCGCACCGTTCTGGTCCCAAAAGGGGGGCTGACCGGCACCCCGCTTCGTGTCAGGAGGCGGTATCGGAGTCACAGATCCTGGCGACGACGTCTGCAATCTCCTGCCATGTGGCGCTGCTGCGCTTTGGCGATCGGCTGACCGCCATATCCAACAGTGCCGTGCGTTCGCGCTGTTCGGCGAACAGGGCCGGCGTGTCGACGACGACTCCCCGGTCCGCGGGCAGCTGGCTGGCGGCATCGATGCGGTTGGCCATACCGGCCATGAACGATCGATGGAAGGCCTTCAGATCTTCGAAGAAGGCGTCCTTGGCGATGGTGTAGTGGCCGGCGCCGGCCTGCCAAACGGGCACGCCTTCTTCGACGGCGTCGCGGTTGTCCCACTGCACATGGACATGGGTTTCGTCCGACCAACCGATGATGCCGGGCGGCGCCTTGAGGTATCCGGCGTCCAGCTGCTGGTACCAGCCATTGGCCAGTTCCAGGAAATGGGTGACCCGTTCGCTGTCCTGATCGATTTCCGGCGTGCGCTCAAGGAAGGCTTCCGTTCGGTCCTGCCAGTCGCGCCAGGCGCCGAGATAGGGGGCAACCCGTTCAACGATGCTGGAGGGGACCGGATCCATCAGGTCGGGGTAGGCGCCGGCGACATCTTCCCACAGTCGGGCGATGTAGTACTGCACCTGAGGCCGCAAGCGTATCCCTTCCGCTGCGGCATACCGGTCCAGGAAGGCGTCGGAATAGACCATCAGCCGTTCCGGTTCGGTATTGAACTGGAAGTACCCGTCGGACAGCTCATACCATGAGAGCTGACTGCCTGCGCCCCGCAGAGTCTCGATGGGAGCGAACTCGAATTCGATCAGCCTGGTCATCTCCGGCTCCGACCGCTGCGGCGGCCCGTACGTAGGGGCGCCGCCGCCTCCTCCTCACCCGGCGGCAAGTCTAGCCATCCTCGACCGGTTCCGATAGCCGCTCGCCGCATGCGGCGGGCCCGGCCGTTCATCGCGCTTCCGCACCGCCGGGCGTCAGCAGGTCGATGCGCCGGCCCGTATCGTCGATCTCCAGCGACAGCACGCGAATGTGCCACAGCGCGCCCGATCTGTCGGCGACAAGATAGACCGTGCCGCTGCCGTTGGGACCCGTCACCGGAATCTCCAGATCGGCATGGCCGCCATCGCCGTCGGCCTCCACCGATCCGGTCACCCAGAAGCCCGTCTCGATCGGCGTGCCCAGATATTCGCGCGCATCGGGACTGGCG
>JANQIX010000113.1 GCA_028281925.1 Alphaproteobacteria bacterium | reverse complement strand
CACCCCCTGAAGTCTGTATTTGCAGCACTTTTGCACAAGTTTGCAACGCTGTGGGCACAGTGGCCACTATAATGACAATATTTAAATCCAGCCAGTTGGCCAAACTGGGACGCGAGGACATCATGATCGTGGCCGGGGGCGTAATCCCGCCGCAGGACTACGAGGCCCTGTACGAAGCCGGGGCGGCGGCGATCTTCCCGCCGGGCACGGTGATCGGCGAGGCCGCCATCGATCTGCTGAGCCGGCTTCTGCCGGAGCCCGGCAAGGCGAACGCAGCGGCCGAATGACAGCTTCACCAGTCCGTGGTCCGGCGGCGGCCGCGCCGCCGCCGGACCGATCGACTTGGCGACGGCAGCCGCTCCCCAGCGTCGAGGCCCTAGTCGACGGTGTCCTGGCCGGTGACCGTCGGATGATGGGCCAGGCGATCACGCTGGTGGAAAGCCGCAATGCGGCGCATCAGGCCCGCGCCCAGGAGATGCTGGTGGGACTGATGCCGCATGCCGGTCAGGCACACCGGGTCGGCATCACCGGCGTCCCCGGCGTCGGCAAGAGCACCTTCATCGAGACGCTGGGTATCAACCTGACCGCGGCCGGCCACAAGGTGGCGGTGCTGGCGGTCGATCCGACTTCAAGCCGGACCGGCGGCAGCATCCTGGCCGACAAGACCCGGATGGACAGGCTGTCGGTCGACCCCAATGCGTTCATCCGCCCCTCGCCTTCCGCCGGCACCCTGGGCGGCGTCACTCGCACCACGCGGGAAACCATGGTGGTGTGCGAGGCGGCCGGCTTCGACGTGGTGCTGGTGGAGACGGTCGGCGTCGGCCAGTCGGAGACCATGGTGGCCGACATGGTGGACTTCTTCCTGGTGCTGATGCTGGCCGGCGCCGGGGACGAGTTCCAGGGCATCAAGAAAGGGGTCCTGGAACTGGCCGACATGATCGCCATCAACAAGGCCGACGGCGACAACGTCCGGCGGGCCAAGATGGCGGCGGCGGAGTATCGGGCGGCGCTGCACATCCTGAAGCCGTCAACGCCGACATGGTCACCGCCGGTGACCGTCTGCAGCGCGATCACCAACACCGGCCTGGATCGCCTGTGGGACCACGTGCTGGACCATCGGGCCAAACTCTCGGGCACCGGCGAATTGGCCGAAGTGCGACGCCAGCAGCAGATCCGCTGGATGTGGGCGATGTTGGACGACCGCCTGATCAGCGCCTTCCGTGCCGACCCGCGGGTACGCACCCTGCTGCCGGACATGGAACGCGAAGTGCTGGCCGGGACGACGACGCCCACCCTTGCGGTCCAGCGGCTGCTGTCGGCCTTCGGCATCGGCGAGGCGCTGCCGGCCTGAGCGCCGTGGGACGACGTTGTATCCTGAGAATACCCGTTATACGCGATAATGCGGGACCTGGCAGGCCAGCGATGCGGTCATCTGGCCTCCTCGACGCTTGCGCCCGATGCGCAACCCGTCTGTCCGGCTGCCAGCGGCGATGCGCAGAAGCTAGTTCTCGGACTTGCCCAAAGACGGCGTCTTCGCGCGACTGCACTCCCTGGCCACTGCCTAATCTGTTGATAGTAAAAGAATTTTCTGTCGACTGGAGAGAACCATAGAGGCTTGAGCCCCCAAGTTGCCGCCTGCTGGCCGCTCATCGACGAAGGAAAAAAGTCTGCCAAGGCATCTAAATCGGTCGTCGAATCGATTCGACTGTGAACTTTGTCCATGACAGTTCCATGCACCAAAGCATGTCTAGAAAGCGCTTTGACGGAAGCCCGATATCACGGGTCGTGTGCGTGCTGCATCACAGCATTCTGGGCGTTGGGACACGACTTTTGATTGATTATCGGATTGACGGCGCCGAATACCAGTGCATGCATGGTGACGGACTGTGTCACGCCCCTGCGCATGTCTAGGGTTTCAAACGACCGATTCGCCCATTCGGTGCCTGTTCGAAACGCGCCTGAGCTGTTCCAACAGGTTCAGCTTGGATGATGCCGTTCGACGTGCTGGCTTGAGAGCAACGGACCTCAAGAGAAATCGGACAGAACCTCAATAAAGCTCTATAATATGCTGTTTTCTATCATAATACGGATTTTGCTGAGATTTTAGATGAAATAAAGACGAACGCCCATAGGTGCGGTCACCCAAGCCAGCGCAGCAAGCCCGAAAGGCGCCATTCTACGCAGCATCGCTGCTGATGAAGACTTTGGCTCTCAAGACACCCTGTATCCGGCAAAGTCGGTCAGGACAACTGCTCATCCATCAAACACACGTAATAGGCGAGCGCTGCTTTACGGAGTTGCCTGGGTGCGGTGCCAGACGCTCTCAATTTGAGCCGAATTGTCTCTCGGGAAGCGAGGTTTGCACCTATTGGTTGTGGATTGGGCAAGCGATAGAAGGCGGTTCGGCCGGGTTGGCCGGGTCATCATGCAGTGTCAGGATGGCGGCACCGTTAGCGTCGTGCCGTGCACGGCACTCCCGGCTGACCCGCAACGGCTCTGTCTCCCCCATCTGGACCATGCCCGCAGACTCCCCCAGACGGCGCAGCCGCAAGGTCGATCACCGTCAGCTTCACCTGCTGGACCGGCCCGACGGCCGCACGTCGATCGTGCTGGCGTCGGGGTTCATCCTAGACCTGAAGGCACCGGACGCCGGCGGGATGCCTATCGGCGATATCGCCCGGGCGCTGGCCAGCCAACCCCGTTGGGGCGGCGCCTGCACGCCGTGGTACAGCGTTGCCGAGCACAGCGTGATGGCATCGTACCTGGTGCCGAAGGCACACGCTTACGACGCGTTGATGCACGACAGCCACGAGTTCCTGGGCGACTGGCCGACCCCGGTGAAGGAAATGGTCGGCCGGGAAACGCTGAACCAGCTGGTCGTTCCGATCGAGAAGGCACTGGCCAAGGAGTTCGGGTTCCGGCTGGGCATCCCGGCCGTGAAGCGGGCCGATCAGGTGTGCATGGCCACCGAACTGCGCGACCTGCTGCCGGCCCATTGGATGGACTGGGGGCATCTGCCGCCGCCCCACCCCGATCGTATCGTCCCGGTTGGACCGGGCCGGGCTTATGACCTGTTCATGCAGCGGTTTTCGGAACTGCGAAGCGATTGAGATGCACTGCAACATGGACAGGTGAGCGGCGGCCCGGCACAGTGCCGCGGATGCTTGGTAGATTTCGTCACGTCAGGTCGTCGCCGCGTCGGTGGCTGCCGGTCCTGGTTCTAATCCTGATACCGACCCTGGTTCCGATGTCGCCGTCGGCGCAGCAGGCCGATGACGGCTTTCTGGGCGTCTCCCAGGATTGGGAAGCCCGTCGCCTTTCCGATGATGCCACCGCTGCGCCGCGATGTGCCGCCCGCGCCTACCATCCACAGCTCGATGCGGGAGAGGTGCTGTGGGTGTTCGATCCGGGCCGCACCGACCCCTACCCCCAAGGCTATCTCGCCGTGGACCGCCGCTTGATGGCGGCCGATGCAACGGTGACAGTGATCCTGGAGGACGGCCGCACGCTGGACCTGCTGCGTGGGCATGACCGCCATGCCTACAGCCGGCCCGGGGACAGCCCGTCCCTGTTCGAGTCGATGCGCGCCGACCTTGTCCTGACACTGGCCATCGGCGCGCCGTCGGCCGACGGTCAGCGCCTCTCCATATCCCTTCTCGGCTTCTCCCGGGCGACCGACATGGCGAAGGCGGCCTGTCGGTTCTGACCGCCACCGTGGTTGCGTGCGGCCACGGGGTTGGCTATCCGACTGCATGCAAAGACCGCCGCCCCGACCCCTGGGAGACTGGCGGTCGTCGGAAGGCAGGCGAAAATGACGGCGGAATTGGCGCTGACCGGTGCGCGGATCGTCACGCCCGGGGCAGTGATCGACGGCAGCTTGACCATCGGCGGCGGATGCATCGCCGAGGTGGCGCCGGAAGCTCCGGTGGCGGCGGCCAGCGAAGATATGGACGGCGACTATCTGCTGCCGGGCCTGGTCGAACTGCACACCGACAATCTGGAAAAGCACATGGTGCCGCGCACCGGCATCTGGTGGCCCGGCCTGCCGGCGATGCTGGCCCACGATGCCCAGGTGGCCGCCGCCGGCATCACCACCGTCTATGATGCGCTGACCCTGGGCGACCGGTACCGGGCCATCGATACCGACACGGCCCTGTCGGACCTGATCGGGGCGGTGCGCGAAGCCCATCGGCGCCGCCTGCTGCGGGCCGACCACCGGATCCATCTGCGCTGCGAAGTCACCCATCCCGACCTGCTGCCGGATTTCGACCGGATCGCCGCCGAACCGCTGGTCGGGCTGGTCTCGCTGATGGACCACACACCGGGCGACCGCCAGTTCAGCGATGTCGAGGAATACAAGCGCCACTATCAGCACGCCCGGGACCTGAGCTCGGAACAGGCCGACGCCCACATCGCCGAACTGGTCGACAACCAGACCCGCTTTGCCGACGAGAACCGGTCGGCGCTGGTCGAACGGTGCCACGCACGCAGCCTGGTGCTGGCCAGTCACGACGATGCCGGCCCGCACCATGTCGCCATCGCCAAGGCGGAAGGGGTGTCGATCGCCGAATTCCCGACCAGCCGTGCAGCCGCGCAGGCGGCCCGCGACGAGGGGCTGAAGATCCTGATGGGGGCGCCGAACCTGGTGCGCGGCAAGTCGCATTCCGGCAACGTCGCTGCGGCGGAACTGGCCAAGCACGGGCTGTTGGACATCCTGTCGTCGGACTACTACCCGGCCAGCCTGCTGCACGCCGCCTTTGTGCTGACCCAGGCGCCGTTCCATTTGTCCCTGTCCGAGGCGTCAGCGATCGTCAGCGCCAATCCCGCCCGACAGGTCGGACTGGACGACCGGGGCGAAATCCGTTCCGGGCTGCGCGCCGACCTGATCCGGGTGGGCATGGCCGGCGATATCCCGGTCGTCCGGGGCGTCTGGCGCGCCGGCCAGCGAGTGGCCTGAGGCGATGTCGGCAGATACCGGCAATGGCAGGCCACGCTATGCGATCTTCTACGCCCCGCCGCTGGGCGACCCGCTGGCGGTCTTCGGGGCCCGCTGGCTTGGCCGCGACGTGGTCAGTGGCCAGCCGGTCGCCCAGCCGCGGATCGACGGCCTGGATATGCCGGCGATCACGGCCTTTCCCCGCCACTACGGCCTGCATGCGACCCTGAAGGCGCCGTTCGCGCTCGCCGAAGGGGCGACCCCGGAGGCCCTGATCGATTCCGTCCGGGACTTTGCGGCGGAGCAACGAACGGCCGCCGGACCCGACCGGAAGGTCGCCGTGCTCGGCCGGTTCGTCGCCATCGTGCCGGACGATGCGTCGCCCCGGATCGACGATTTGGCCGCTGCCGCGGTCGAGCGGTTCGAGCCGTTCCGGGCCCCGCTGGATGCGGCCGAGATGGCGAAGCGCCTGGCGTCGAACCTGACCGACCGGCAGCGCGCGCTGCTCGACCGTTGGGGCTATCCTTATGTTTTCGATCAGTTCCGCGTGCACATGACCTTGAGCGGGCCGCTGGACGACCAGACGCGCCAAGCCGTCCGCCTGGCCGCACAGACCGCCGCCGCGCCGTTTCTAGAAATGCCGTTCACCGTCGACCGGCTGGCCGTGTTCCACCAGCCCGACCGGGAAACCCCGTTCCGGGAGATCGCCGGGTTCTCCCTGGCGCCCTAAGCGAGGGGGGGTCGGCGTTCGCCGGTCTAGGGGTCGTACCGTTTGCGGGCGAAGGCCAGCGCGATCTGGTGCAGGCTTTCGGTATGCCGGCGTCCTGCCTGGACCCGGCGTGGCTTGGCGACCAGCGCCGCCACGCCCTTGGGGTCGGACGACGACGCACCGACCGTCCGTTCCAACTGGCCGACGACATGGGAAAACGCTTCCTGGCTTAGCCGGCCATCGGTTCGTGCCGGGCGCCGGGGCGGACGTTCGACCCGGTGCTGTTCGATGGCGTGGGCCACCATCCCGTCGATGAAGGGCGCCGCCAGGGCCC
>JANQIX010000102.1 GCA_028281925.1 Alphaproteobacteria bacterium | reverse complement strand
CCATCCGCATCGCCATCGACGCCATCACCCCTGACGAGTGCGCCAACTACTTCACAGCCTGCGGCTATGAACCAGAATGATCAGAAAATGCTCTAGCGGGCAATCGCGTGAGAATTCGGCCGCGCCTTGCATCGTTGCAAAAGGGTCTTAGGGGGCGTCCGGACCTTCAGCTTATGGCGGTCGACAGCGCCAGAGGAGTCGGAGCAACATATCAAGGAGAGACCTGACCCTTTACGCTCCGTGCCTGTATGCCGGTCCAAAATTCTGCGGACGGCGGCGGCGTAACCGCGGGGGCATGTGCACCTACCAGACCGCGAACACGTTCAGTGCGTTGGCCTCGGTCGCCGCGAGGGCTGCGGAGACGGAGCCGGTGGCATAGCCCATCGGCACGCCGAGCGGCGGCGCCGCTACCTGAAAGCGCGTGACCTTAATGCGGATCGGCTGGTCCGTATTTACCCAGTGCGTGACCCGCGTGTCGTCGGGCAAGAAGGGCAGTGTATTCCAAACCGCAGCCGCGGTCGTGCCGCCAGGCGTGTGGCCACCCCAGGTGCCGCACCACAGCAGGTTGCGAAGCCGTTGCGCCAATGTCTGATACTTTTGCTGGATGTCCTGCCCCTTACCCCAGGCTTCCGCAAGGGGTCTTGCGGCGGCGTTGGCACCGTTGAGCGATGCCCCGCACCACCATAGGCCGCTGTAGCCGCCTTGATAGCCATTGACCAGAAAGCGGCCGCCACCGGGGGCGAGGTCGATCATGAACTCGTGGATGTCGTAGATGGCGACATCAAGCACGGTGTAGATCGCCGGCGCATTGGTCAACAGCGTGTATAGGGCACCAGCAGTCGCCGCATCATAATCGGCTGCCGCGCCTACCTGGGCGAAGTTCGCCCCGGCAAGCTCTATGATCGCCTGACAGCTTGCGCCGCAATTCGACCATGCGCTTTTTTTGAGCATAGGGTGAGGAAGATTCGTGTACATAGGCCGAATTTCCCATCGCCATATCCGAAAAAATCATACAATCATCGTACGCAATCTTCCAGGCGTAAGTAGTGCTTGCCGCTGCTGATGTGCTGCGTGATTTCGCCCCGGGCAAATGCGACCGCTGACGGCGCATCTTGCCCCAGCCGGCTGAACATCCGGTTTCTCAACAGCTGGCTAGGCCATTCATCTGGCGCTGTCGTGCGGCGCCGTCACCATCAGGGACACGTTGGCGTTGGACCAGTCGGCTGGACCACAGACAGCAGATCCTGCACTGCGCGAAAACATGCCTTGACCTTGATGAAGCTTGGGGGGCGACAGGGTCACCTGCATCGAGAAGGCGTCCGCGTTCAGGTAGCGCGGCAGGACGCCGCCAGACCGGAACCCGGCGGCCCGCGGCAATTCAAAGTCGGCGTCCTCGGCCGACGTGCTGATATCGACGAGGGTTAGCATCGCCGCACGACCGGCGGCACGTGCTTGGCGTTCGACCTCGTGAACGCCGTTGGGAACATCATGGCCCACACAGGCAGCGGCGCGCTCGGTCAGATCAGACCTTCGCACGTCGGTCCCGAATGTCTTCGGCAACGACAGGTCGGGCCGTGGAGGCAGGAAACGCCTGTGCGTGTCCGCAGCGTGGAGGATATCGGTGATCACCGAGGCATGGGCCCGCGGAAGCGACGAGGCCAGCTCAAGCAATCTTGGTGATCCGCGATCGGTCGGTCAGGCCTTCAGGAAGTCGTGGATCAGGCGCAGGCAGCGCGGCCAGGCCGGGTCGGTGACCGGGAGAATGTGGTTGGGGGTATCGAGGGTCACGAACCGGGCATCCCTAATGCCGGCCGCCAGTTCCTGCCCCTGGCCGTAGGGGACGCCGACATCGTTGCGGGAGTGGAAGACAAGGGTCGGCGCCCGGACATCCGGCAGGAGGGTCCGGACGTCGACGTCGCCGTGGGCCATGAGGATCGCGGCTGCATTTTCCGGCGACGCCGTCTTTTTCTGCAGGTCCGTGAACCACATCTGGCTCTCCGCCGGCGCATCCGGCATGTAGATCGTCGTGAACATCTGCCGGATGGCCCTGTTGTCGCTGCCCCAGCCGGCGCGGATCAAGGCGCACCGGGCCTCGCCCACGGTCACGGAGTCCGGCTCGTCCCGGCGCCGCCATCCGCGCGCATAGCCACCCAGCAGGATCAGCTTCGTTACGCGCTCAGGATATCGTGCTGCAAAGGCGATGGCCTTGGCGCAGCCTTGCGACAAACCCAGAAGCGGGAACGTCTCAAGCCCCAGTGTATCGACGACCGCCTTCAGGTCTTCCACCTGACGAGCGAGACTGAAGTCCGCCACGTCCCAGGACGAGAGCCCGTTGCCGCGCGCGTCGTACCGGACGAGATGATACGCACCGGCCAGCTCTTTGAAGAAGTGCTTCCAGACCGGGCTTTCCCAATCGAATTCAAGGTGATTGAGCCAGTTGGACGCCTTGACCAACGGCGGTCCCGATCCGGCGAGGGCATAGGCGATCCGGGTACCGTCGGCGCTGTGGCAGAAGCGGATGTCCTGGACCGGCGGCCCGCCCGAGCTTCCCGCGTCCGCGGTTGCCGCCCTGTGTCCAGCGCCCGCTTCGACGACAGGGGCCACGAAGCGAAAGCCGTGTCCGTGCACCGTCTTCACGTAGCGTTGGCTCTTGCCGTCGTCACCCAAGGCCTTGCGGATCGACCGGACGGCGCTTGACACCGCCGCCTCGGAGATGAAGCGGCCGTCCCACACCGTCTCGACAACATCGTCCTTGGAGACCGCGCGGTTCCGGTTCTCGACAAGGTAAAGCAGCAGCTCGAACACCTTCGGTTCGATCTTCACGGTCGCCCCGCGCTCGGACAATTCTCTGACGGCCGTATCCAGCACGAAGGCGTCGAACAGGTATCTCATGCCTGCAGTATAGCGCCCGGACACGATGCGTCATGAGGCTTGGCGACTTAGAAAAGTCAATAAAAACAGAATGTTACCGTCGTCGATCGAAATCGCCAGCATTTCCCAATGTTTTCTTCAGGTTCTGTGCAGGACTCGCCGGCCGAACCGGATTATCCCCCACGGCTCGCCAGGCATCGCGCCGCTTTCACGCGGCTGCGGCGCGACGTGCTGGTGAAAGCCACGGACATGAAAGGTGAGTGCCATGACCATGCAAACCGAACCCAGTACCGTCAACAACGGCGTCAATGTCGCCGCCCTGCTTGAAGCCAGAGAAGCCCTGCAGGCGACCCCCGAGGCTGGGCAGTTCACCTGGCGCGCCAGCTGCGCGTGGGTCGATGGCGTGCACAGCCGTTCGACCGTCGAGGGCTTCTTCGGCCTCGGCGAAGAGCAGGCCCGCAAGGCCCCTCACATCATCGAAGCCGACCATCCCGAGCAGTTCGCAGCAGCCGATATGGGCCCAACGCCGGCCGAGGTCGGCTTGGCGGCTCTGGCCAGCTGTCTGACCGCTGGTGTGGCTGCGGTGGCGCAGAACCGCGGGATTCAGCTGAAGTCGGTGAAGGCGACGGTTGAGGGCGACATGGATCTCGCCGGTGTGCTCGGCGTGGATGCCGAGGTGCGGAACGGGTTCAGCGCCATTCGCGTCTCCTTCGCGGTCGACGCCGACGCCACGCCGGAGGAGATCGCCGGGCTGGTGGCCCAGTCCCAGAAGCGTTCGGCCATGTTCGACATGGTCACCAACCCCACCAATGTGCGGGTCACCGTCGCCTGATCGGGCGTGGCGGCGGAGAGAGGAGCAAGCGTCGTGAATGCGGTAACGACCGTCATCATCGGCGCGGGTCAGGCGGGGCTCGCCATGAGCCGGGAGCTGTCGCACCGCGGCGTGGATCACCTGATCCTCGACCGCGGTGCGGTCGCCAATGCCTGGCGCACCGAGCGGTGGGACAGCCTGAGCCTGCTCACGCCCAACTGGGCGAATGGGCTGCCGGGGGCCCCCTATCGGGGTCCCGACCCGCACGGCTACATGGCGGTGTCGGACCTGGTGGCACAGCTCGACGCCTACGCGCGGCGGATCGGTGCGCCAGTGCAAAGCCATACCGCGGTGCTCAGGGCGACCCGGACGGACGCCGGCTTTCGCGTCGAGACCAACCGGGAGCCGATCCAGTGCACCACGCTGGTGCTGGCGACCGGCGCCTGCGCCCGGCCGAACGTTCCGGCGGTATCCGCCGCCGTGCCGGCGAGCGTCTTTCAGACGACGCCATCGGCCTACAGGCGGCCGGACGACTTGCCGGATGGCGGCGTGCTGGTAGTGGGGGCCTCGGCGTCCGGCGTGCAGCTGGCGCGCGAGATCCACGCCTCAGGTCGTCCGGTGACGCTGGCCGTCGGCTGGCACACGCGCCTGCCGCGCACCTATCGCGGTCGCGATGTGGAGTGGTGGCTCGACGCCATCGGGGCGTTGGATGAGCAGTTCGACGCCATCGACGATCTGGAGCGCGCGCGCCGCACACCCTCACCGCAATTGATCGGGGGCGCGGAACCGGTGGATCTCAACGCGCTGCAGGATCTGGGCATCGAGGTTGTCGGCCGGCTGTCGGCGGTCCGCGACGGCCAGGCGCTGTTCTCCGGCGGCTTGGCCAATGCCTGTGCGTCGGCCGACCTGAAGATGAACCGGCTGCTCGACGCGATCGATGCCTGGGTGGCGGAGCGCGGTCTGGGCGACACCCTGCCGCCGCCGGACCGGCCGGCACCGACACGTCTGCCGGACGCACCTTCGCTCAGCCGGAGCCTCAGCGACGGCGGGATCCGCTCGATCGTCTGGGCGACGGGCTATCGGCCCGACTTCTCTTGGCTCGATATGCCGGTCTTCGATGCCCGCGGGCGGCTTCGCCATCACGGCGGCGTGGTTGCGGCGCCGGGGCTCTACGCGCTCGGCCTGACGTTCCTGCGTCGGCGCAGATCCCACCAGATCTCCGGCGTCGGCGCCGATGCGCGGGAGCTCGCCGCGCACCTGTTCCGCCGCCTGGGCACGCGGCGCGCAGCCTGAATGCCAATGTCTCAAGGAGTTTGCAGATGTTCCGAATGACGTTCTCGCGCTCCAGGTACGACGCAATCATCGTCGGCGCGCGTTGTGCGGGTGCAGCAACTGCGATGCTGCTGGCCCGCGCCGGCGCAAAGGTCTTGCTGGTCGATCGCGGGGCGCGTGGCGCCGATACGCAGTCGACCCACGCCCTGATGCGCGGCGCGGTCGTGCAGTTGCATCGCTGGGGGCTGTTGCCGGCCATCATTGCGGCCGGAACGCCGGCAGTGACCCGTACGACCTTCCACTACGGCAGCGACGTGATGCCGATCGACATCCAGCCGCGCGACGGGATCGACGCGCTCTACGCGCCGCGGCGTCGTGTGCTGGACGGGATCCTGGTCGACGCCGCCGTGGCGGCCGGGGCCGAGATCCGCTTCGGCACGGCGTTGGAGTCCGTTGAAACCAACGGTCAGGGCCGGGTTCGCGGCGTGTGTCTGCGCGACCGCGGCGAGCACCGCGTCATGCTGGCAGCCGATTGGGTCATCGGTGCGGACGGCGTCGGCTCGGCGGTCGCAAAGCAGGTCGGGGCCGGCACCTACCTACAGTCCGCCCATCGGACTGCGACCGTCTACGGCTACTTCGCCGGCATCGCGAACGAAGGCTATCGCTGGCATTTTCGGCCGGGCCTCAGCGCCGGCGCGATCCCGACGAATGACGGTCTGCACTGCGTCTTCGCCGGTGTGCCGTCGGACCAGTTCAGAACACGCTTCGGCGCGGATGCGTTCGACGGGTTCCTCGGGCTGCTGTCGGCAGCGGACGTGGCGTTGGCAACCGACGTCTACGCGGCCGGGCCGCAGGATGGCCTGCATCGGTTCGGGGGCATCCGCGGGCATCTGCGCCAGTCGCATGGTCCGGGCTGGGCACTGGTCGGCGATGCCGGCTATTTCAAGGATCCCGTCACGGCGCACGGGATCAGCGACGCCCTGCTCGACGCCGAACGGCTGGCCATGGCCGTGATGCGGGGCAGCGACCGGGCGCTGGCCGACTACCAGGCCGAGCGCGACCAATTCGCCCGTCCCATGCTCCACGTGACCGATGCGATCGCCGCGTTGGACTGGGATCTGCAGGAGGTCAAGCGCCTCCATGCCACGCTGAACCATTGCATGAAGGCGGAGCTTGTCCATCCGCCGGGCGCCGCTTTGCCGGCCCGCCAAGCTGCTTGATGGAGGTTGACGATGCCCACTGAAGCCCAAATGTCCACGATCGCCCGGCGTCCCTCGGTCCCGCCGAGCGTGACCGCACGGAATGCAGACGGCCGCCGGGATGCTGCGCCGATGCGCTCGATCCTCGAGACCATCGGGCGGACGCCGATCGTGCGGCTGAACAATATCGGCCCAAAGCATGTCGATCTCTACGTCAAGCTCGAGGCCTTCAACCCCATGGGCTCGGTCAAGGACCGGCTGGCGTTGGGCGTGATCGAGGCGGCCGAGCAATCGGGCGCGCTCGCCCCCGGGCAAACGGTGATCGAGGCAACCTCCGGCAACACCGGCATCGGGCTTGCCATGGTCTGTGCGCAGAAGGGCTATCCGCTGGTCGTGGTCATGGCGGAGAACTTCAGCATCGAACGGCGCAAGCTGATGCGGTTCCTCGGCGCGAAGGTGGTGCTGACGCCGGCTTCGGAGAAAGGCACCGGCATGATCGCCAAGGCGCGCGAGCTGGCCGAAGCGCATGGTTGGTTTCTGTGCCGCCAGTTCGAGAACGAGGCCAACGCCGACTTCCACTCCCGCACCACCGGACCTGAGATCCTTGCGGATTTCGAGGGGCTTGGGCTGGACTACTGGGTCACGGGCTCCGGCACCGGTGGCACGCTGAAGGGTGTGGGGCGCGTGCTGAAGGCCGAGAGCCCGCGGACCAAGATCGTCGTGGCGGAGCCGGAGAACGCCCAGGTGATGGCCAGCGGCATTGCGCAGCCGCGGCTGCCCGACGGTGCGGCCGCCGCTAGCCACCCGACATTCCGGCCGCATCCCATGCAGGGCTGGACGCCCGACTTCGTACCGAAACTGGCCGGCGATGCCGTCGATGCCGGGGTGATCGACAGCTTCGAGCCCGTGTCGGGCGCTGCGGCGATGCAATGCGCCAAGGATCTCGCTGCGAAGGAAGGCATCCTGGCGGGGATCAGCGGCGGGGCAACCGTGGCCGCCGCCCTTCGCGTGGCGGAGACGGCCGCACCGGGCGCGCAGATCCTGGCAATGGTTCCCGATACGGGCGAGCGCTACCTCTCCACGCCGCTGTTCGAAGACGTGGCGGAGACCATGACCGAGGCGGAGCAGGCCATTGCCGCCTCCACGCCGCGATACCGGTTCGACGCAGCGCCCGTGCAACAGGCTGCGGCCCTGCCCCAAGAAGTTTCAGCTGCAGCGACAGCGTATGTCGCCGACGCGATCGGCGATCCACAGAATCCGGTGGTGATGTTCGCCCTGGAATGGTGCGAGTTCTGCTGGTCTGTGCGAAAGCTGTTTGCTGCGGCCGGGCTGGACTTCCGGTCGGTCGATCTCGACTCTGGAGCGTTTCAGGGAAGCCCGCTTGCTGGCGAGATCCGCAAAGAGCTCCACCGGCGCACCGGAGCACCGACTATTCCGCAGATCTTCGTGGGTGGCGAGCTGATCGGCGGGGCGACCGAGACTTTCGATGCGTTCAACAGCGGCGCGCTGCAGGCGCGCCTGAAGCGCCACGGCCTGCCGTTCAATGCCACGCTGGACGTCGACGCCTACTCGTTCCTGCCCAAATGGCTACATCCCCGATGAAGTCGGACTGCGGCGGCCGATGCTTCTTTCGCCTTGGCACGGCCGCCGCCCCTTAAACGGAGGGCGGCGCAGCCGTGGGGAGCGGACGAACGGGGTCTAGCCGGCCAGGGCCGTCTTGAGCCGCGCGGCGATCATGTCCAGAGCTTCGCTGGCCGTGTCGATCAGGCCGCCCCAAAGCACGAAGTTGTGGACCTGTCCCGGATAGCACACATGCTCCACGGCCACGCCGGCCGCGGCCAGTTTGTCGGCATAGGCACCGCCGTCGTCGACAAGCGGGTCGGCTTCGGCCGTGACCATGAGCAGCGGCGGCAGCCCTGCAAACCGGCCCCGCTGCAGCGGAGCGAAGCGTGGATCACCCCGCTCTTCGGGTCCGTTCAGATAATGGCCGACCGACCAGTCCACCAAGGGCCGTGACAACAGCAGATCATCGGCGAACCGGGCATGGGACGGAAGATCGCCGTAGACATCCGTGGTCGGGCAGACCATGCAGGTCATCGTGATCGACGGTCCGCCGCGATCCTGTGCCAGGTGTGAGACGACCGCCGTCAAGGCGCCGCCGACGCTGTCGCCCATGACCGCCAGGCGCTCCGGATCGCCACCCAGCCAAGCGGCGTTTTCCGCCAGCCACACGACAGCGGCCAGCGCATCGTCGACCGCAGCGGGGAACTTATGCTCCGGCGCCATGCGGTAGTCGACGGAAACGACCAGGCAGCCCGATCTCGCCGCGAGCGCGCGGCACTGCGGATCGTGCGAATCCAGCCCGCCGAAGACAAAGCTGCCGCCGTGCAGATAGACGATCACCGGCAACGACCGGCCCTGCGTTTCCATGGGGCGGTAGGAGCGGAGCGGAATGATGCCATGCGGGCCGGGGGCGGTGGTGTCGCTGACCAGAACCGCGTCCGTCGGCCGGATGGTCGCCTTCGCCACGCGCTTGGCATAGGCGGTGCGAGCTTCGTGTGGCGAAAGTTGCCACAGGGGTCGTCCGGCGACAGCGATTGCCTGGACGAACCGGCGCGCTTGCGGGTGAAGATCCATGACCCTGCGCGGTCCTTTGTGTTGCGTTTCTTCCCTTATCTTATGATGCCCTAAAACCCCCACTCTTAGATAGCGAATTCTTTTTTGCCGGTCACGAAATGGGCCAGCGCAGGGGAGGATGCGGCCGTGCCTATGGTCGCCGACCCCATATATGGAGTAGGGAAGAGATACCGAAAAGTGCCGCCAGAGGTGCGGCAGGAGGTAGCGATGACCGATGGAGAGCGAGAACCGCTCGCGCGCCTGATCGAAGCAGAGCTGAAGCAGCTTCGCGACTCCGAGCTTCCGTCGGCCCGCCGGCCGCTGGTGACGGTAACGCGAGATTATGGCTGCGGCGGGGAGGAGATCGGACGCCGGCTTGCCGAGGCGCTCAACGTGCCGTGGTTCGACCGTGATCTGATCGAGCGCGTCGCTAAAGCGGCCCGCGCGGACACTTCGGCGATGGCGGCGCTGGATGAAACGGTCAAAGGGCCGCTGGAGATATGGGTGACCTCGCTGTTGGCCCAGCAGAGTGCTTCACCGTCGGAATATCTTCACCATCTGGTGCGGGTGCTCATGGGCATCGCCCGCCACGGCGGCGTGATCATGGGGCGCGGCAGCCACGTCATCCTGCGCAAGCAGCATCCGTTCCGCGTCCGGCTGGTGGGCGCCGTGGAGAGATGCGCAGAACGGATCGCCGCCGCCGAGGGGCTGTCGGAACGGGCCGCCGCCGCGAAGGTCCAGCAGAAGAACCGCGAGCGGTCGCTGTTCCTGTGGGAAGACTTCCACGTACGCACCAACGAGCCGTACAATTACGACCTGCTGCTCAACACCGACGGCTTCGCCGATCCGGGCGCCGTCGTGGAGATCCTGCGGTCGGCCTACAACGCACACTCCGCCGGTGTCAGCCGCGCCGTCGTGTGAGCGACGTTTTGTGGGGGGCCACTCGGCGGCCCGAGCCGCGCACCAGCGTATTGGTTGCGCTAGTGTCGCCATGCGGCGACGGATGTCCGACGACGAACCGCGGACCTTAGGTGGATCGGCAAGCCCCAGCTGACACCGTGTTCATTCGGTCTGACGCACTTATCAAGATCTATCCTTTGCACAGATTTCGTGAGAGTCACTACAATTTCCGTAGAATGGTTGATAGCATTAGATCAACTCAGGGAGGCGGTGTGGACCGAGCTCCCGCCGGATGTACGGCGGCGACGGCATGCAAGACGGCGAAGTTGGGCACTCGAGCGAAGAGGGCGGCGGCGCGGCAGACGGATCTGGTTTCGCCGCCGGATCCTCGGGACCCAAAACGCCATCTCAGGAGGTGCCCAATTCGGGTGGCAAGTCGGGGATGGGTTGGCGCCTTAAGACAGTGGCAGCACGGATACCCAAGCTGTGGCTGATTGTCGCTTTTTTGTCGATATTGGCAGTATATTTCTATTATAAAGACTTCTCTTGGTACCTGGTCGGCATACCGGAGTTCGCAGGAGATTCTGCCCAGGGTGCGGAGTTCTCAGAAGCCCAGGTGGCCGCCATCAGTGACACATTGGTGACGCTTCTGACCTTCCTGATTGGGCAATTTCTGGTGGTGGGGGCAGTCTTGCGGGATGGTTTCTCATCGCGTGTTCAAGTGCGCGGCCTGCAGCTGATTGCGGTCTTGGCGTTCGCGGTGGTGCTGCTGCATGCCGGTTCGTTCCTCTATCTCACGCGCATTGTCCTGTTGCAGCAGATCGCCTACGGCGTGATCGACGTGGCGGAGCTGGAACGGCCTATTGCGGCCGCAGCCAAATGGACGTCGATCGGTTTCTTTGTGACGGCGTTCATGGGCGGATCGGCGCTGGCGTATAACGAGAATAGAGATAAGAAGAGTCACCAGTGAATTGTGGGTTCGGGAGAGTAATAGAAAATGCGGTTAATCTATGACAATCAGCTCGCGCAAAATGAGCGAGGTCACGCATGAGGCATCTTCCTGATTATATGAGGGTGTCGGCGCTGGCGATCAGCGCGGCCGTTGGTCTGTCCGCCTGCGAGGCGGGGGTCACTGGGACGGAGGTGAACAGGATCGCGCCGTCCGCGATCCACCCGGCATGCGTGTTGTTCCCCTCAGAGGATTACGCGGGGCGCGTGGTTACGGCAGACGGCGCGACCTGCCCGACCTGGGACGAGTACCAGGATGAAGTCCAGACCAGCGGGAATTCTGCAGTCGGCGGTGCCGCCGCCGGTGCGATTGTGGGTGGCCTCATCAACAGCGAAATCGCTGAGGGCGCGCTGATAGGTGCAATCGCAGGGGGGCTCGTTGGAGCGGCAGCGGGCGTCGAGGCAGCAAATGCTCAGCGCGTCGAGCCGCAGTTCCTGATAGCCGAGATCGACAACGAGCTGGCTAACTTGTCGCGACAACGGCAAGAGACCGTAACTCAGCTGTCGCGCATGAGGGCGGCGGAACGGGCGGATGGTCAAGATCCATACGGTGCCCTAGGCGGCGCCGCAGGGACCTCCAACGCGCAGCGTGTCCCAACGACCAGCGAGGGAGGCGTCGAGACGTCGGCTGAGTCACTTATTGAACGCATCCGGTCTCTGGATGACCAGATGGAGCGACTTCGGACGACAAGACGTGGACTGGAAGATGCGCTCTCTGACGAACGGATGTTCGATGCGCTCAGCAGACTTCATGTGGAAATCCGCTCCGAACCTTCGGGGGCCGATGTTCGGATCGGCCGGTCGCGCAGCACGACCAGTATCGAGGGCGACATTCTCTTGAGCAGACTTGACTCGCTCTCTGTCATCTACAACCGGCGCGTCTGTCGGTTGACGCCTCCGGGGGATGATGCGTCCGGCATCATCCCGGCGCGTCTGGACAGTCATCCTAGTGATCCGGATGCGTGCCTGATTACCTGCACCTTTCCCCAGCAGACTCCGCAGGGCGGTTCGGCCAGCGTCGTGACCAGCGATTTCTGTGCGGACCATCTGCTCTCGATCTTGACTTCAAGCAACTGACTGCGTTGATCGATGATCTCGTTCGTCAGATTCCTGAAGTGACCAAAGACCGGGAACGATGGGCCATCGAACCTTTGCTCGATGGCTCCGCTGGACGTGGGGGAAATGGACCCGATGCGTGGCCGGCGCCAAGCGCTATTCGGCCGCCCGCCGCTCGGTATCTTCCGGATCCGGCGCCTTGGTGCGCATGGTGACGAATTCTTCCGCCGCGGTCGGGTGCAGGCCGATGGTGCGGTCGAACTGGGCCTTGGTGGCGCCGCAGTTCAGCGCGATCGCCAGGCCTTGAATGATCTCCGGCCCGTCCAGGCCGACCATATGGCAGCCGACCACGCGGTCCGTCTCTCGGTCCACCACAAGCTTCATCAGCGTCTTCTCATCGCGCCCCGACATCGTGTGCTTCATGGGCCGGAAGCTGGACCTGTAGACATCCACGCCGCCGCTGAAGCGCTGCCGCGCCTGGGCTTCGGTCAGGCCCACAGTGGCGATCGGCGGTTGGGAGAACACGGCCGACGGAATGTTCTCGTAGCTTACGCCGCGCGGGTTGTTGCCGTAGAGGGTATCGGCCAGCGCATGGCCTTCAGCCAGTGCCACCGGCGTCAGCGCCACCCGGTCGATGACGTCGCCGACGGCGTAGATGTTGGGCACGGTGGTGCGGAACGCGTCGTCGACCACGATGCCGCCCTTGCGGCCCAGCTCGACACCGACCGCTTCCAGACCGAGGCCCTGCGTGTTGGGCTTGCGGCCCGTGGCGTACATGACGCAGTCGGCGGTAAGCGTGCTGCCGTCCTTCAGATGGGCCACCAGGCCGTCGGGCGTCTTCTCCAGGCGGGTCACGACGCTGTCGAAGCGCAGGTCTACGCCGGACTTGCGCATCTCTTCGGCCAGGGTCACGCGCATGTCCTCGTCGAAGCCGCGCAGGAACAGCGGGCCGCGGTAGAGCTGCGTGACCTGTGCGCCCAGCCCGTGGAAGACGCCGGCGAACTCTACGGCGATGTAGCCGCCGCCGACGATGATCACGCGCTCCGGCAGACGGTCGAGATGGAACACCTCGTTGGAGCTGATGGCATGCTCGCGCACGCCCGGATCATCGGGAATGTCGGGCCAGCCGCCCGTGGCGATCAGCACCGTTTCCGCCGTTACGCGCCGGTCGCCCATGGCGATGGTGTGGGCGTCGACCAGGCTCGCCCGCTCGCGGAAGATCGTAACCCCGGGGCCTTCGAGGATGCTCTTGTAGGCGCCGTTGAGGCGGGCGATCTCCGTGTCCTTGTTGGCGATCAGCTTTGCCCAGTCGTGCCGCCGCGGGCCGACATCCCAGCCGAAGCCGGCGGCATCTTCGAAGTCCTGCGAGAAGTGAGAGGCATAGACCATCAGCTTCTTCGGCACGCAGCCGACATTGACGCAGGTACCGCCGAGATAAAGGTCTTCGGCGACGGCCACCCGCGCACCATGGCCCGCGGCCATGCGCGCCGCGCGCACCCCGCCCGAGCCGCCGCCAATCACAAAGAAGTCGAAATCATAGCCAGGCATCTTCTGCCTCCGAACCCGCTGTCTCGTTGCGCTTGTACCTTGGATGTCAGAATGGAACCGGGGTTACGCCGGAGCAAGGGCTAGGCGGCCGCCGGTTGCTCGCTGTCGCCGAGTGGCCGCAGCCGTCGCCATTTGATTGCGGCCAGGGCCAAGGCGGCAAGCGCTTGCGCTGCAACCGGTACCGTCGACTGCAGGGGATCGCCGCCCAGTTCCGGGCGGAACATCCTGATCAGTTCATCGTCGAGTCCCGCACCGGCGAGAAGAGCGGGCAGGAGGACATACAGCACGGCGAGATAAACAAGTGCGGCCAGATGGCCCCGTCGGCGCCGACCGTCGAGTGTGAGTGCGTAGAGCAGCGCGATATCCCGCACGGCGAACAGCATCAGGGCGACGATGAATGCGGCAAAGCCCGGTACCGCATCGGCTCCCGTCGCGGACAGCGCGATCGCGGCAACGGCACAAATGAAACAGATTGCGCCACTGACGACCCAACTCGGTGTCGATGTTCGAACCCGTTCATACGATCCCGTTGCGAGATCGTGCAGCCAACGGCGGAGGCGCAGAATGCCCTTCGGCTCTACGAACGCGGCGATATAGGTGAGGGCGAGGGTGACTTGGAACGCGGTCAGCCACCAGTCCAACGCCCTTTCTGCTGGCCGAAGCGCGCCGAGCCGATCAACCTCGATACCGGCGAGATAGATCGGCAGAAAGAGGGTGAAGCAAAGCCAACCGAGAAACCCTGTGCGACATTGAAGCTCAAGACGCATCAGGCAGTAACAGCCGAACACCGCCCAGCCGACGAAGACAAGATTGGTGATGAGTGCGAACTGGTGGGGCGGGAAGTCGATGCCGTACCACTGAATCTGCGAGATTTCCGTGAAGGGGCTGAAGAAAAGGCTGCCGCCGAAGACAAAGGGTGAAGCGGCAGCAATGGCCAGCGCCTGGGTCAGCGTGACGCGTAGGCGCAGCTTGCTGGGCCGTCCGCGCAACAGCAGCAACGCGACGAACAGTGCCAGGGCCTGTGCCAGCACGCCGGCGGCAAAGATCTTCACAGGCAGCCACCAATCGAATACCGGAAGCAGACGATCGGCTGCTCGGGGAACGCTCATCACGTACCCGGTGCCCTGGATGTGCGTGGTCACGAAGGCCAGGACAAGGCAGAGGAACGCGCCATACCAGACGTAGACGGTACTGCCGAAGAGTTTGCCCCACGTCATGGCCCAGGGACCGATGGCCGACATCCGCTGGCTGTCCCAAGTGCGATCGACCACCTCGCCCAACACACTGTCGGCTGACAGCCGTGCGCCCCATAGGATCAGCAGCACGCCGATGGCCGCGTTGGCAACCCATGCAGCGGTGCCCGCAGATCCGCCCACCCAGGCGACGGCAACCACAAGTCCCAGCACCAGCGGCATCGCAATCAAGCGATGCGCCGATAGCTCCGACCAGAGGTTGCGCATGAATTCGGGGTTCATGCCGCGCCCCTCCCGGTCTCGTCGCTGCCATCACGGCGCAGGCGTTCGCGATAGACCTGGTGCATCGACCGTTGTTCTTCGGACAATGCTGCAACCGGCAGTCCGGCGGTCAGCAGGTCGCTCAAGAGGTTGTGCTGAGCGTTGAGATCACCGCCGAAGTCGAAGCTGGCCGAAACAGGATCCGCCCCCCCGACATTGCTGACGCCGGACCGGGTCGTCAGCGCTTCGCCGAGACCATCGACGGCGCGGCTGAGCACCAGCCGCAAACGCCTGACGGCGGTTGCGTCGCCGTTGATCGGGCAATGCTCGACAACGCGGCCATCGCGCAGGATCAACATATGGGTGGAGTAGTCTTCCAGCTCCGTCAGGATGTGGCTGGAGACGATCAGCGTCATGCCGCCGTCGCGCAGCTGACGCAGAAGCGCCGACAGGTTCTCGCGCGCTTCGGGGTCCAAACCGGCCGCCGGTTCGTCCAGCAGGATCACATCGGGTTCGTGGATGATCGCCTGGGCGATGGCGAGGCGCTGGCGCAGGCCGCGCGACAGGGTGCCGGCGGTCTGATTGAGACGATCTTGCAGGTCGAGCCGTTCCGCCGTCCGCTCTACCGCCCTGCGGCGCGCGGCCTTCCCGATCCCGTTGGCGGCGGCATGAAACAGCAGGCATTGGCGCACGGTCAGATCGTCATAGAGGCCGAAGAAGTCTTGGAGAAAGCCGATATACTGATGGGCGCGCCGCGGCTCCGCCAATACGTCAAGGCCGGCGACGGAGACCGATCCGGCAAACGGCGTCTCCAGCCCGGCGATGCAGCGCAGCAGGGTCGTCTTGCCGGCGCCGTTGGGGCCGACCAGTGCTGTGATGGTGGCCCGGTCCACACGGCAGGTCACGCTGAACAGTGCCCGCTGTGTGGGGTAGTCGAACACCAGACCGTCGACGGTGACGACGCTATCGCTGATTAATCTGTCCATGGCCGAAGACATAGGCACGATCCTGGGCCGTATTGTGGCTGGATCGCGCCCGGAGGTTGAGCCCGTGGGGATGCCCTATCGGTCGAGCCCGCCCAGGCAGAGATACTTCAGCTCCAAGAAGTCGTCGATGCCGTATCTGGAGCCCTCGCGGCCGATGCCGCTTTCCTTCACGCCGCCGAAGGGCGCCACCTCGGTGGAGATGATCCCGGCATTGATGCCGACGATGCCGTATTCCAGCCCCTCCGCCACGCGCCAGATGCGGCCGACATCGCGGCTGTAGAAATACGACGCAAGGCCGAATTCCGTGTCGTTGGCCATGGCGATCGCCTGGTCTTCGGTGGAGAACCGAAAGACCGGGGCGAGGGGACCGAAGGTTTCCTCTTTCGTCACCTTCATGTCCGTGGTCACACCGCTCAAGACCGTCGGTTCGAAGAAGGTGCCGCCGAGCGCGTGGCGCTGGCCGCCGACGGCGATGCTGGCGCCTTTGGCGACGGCGTCGGCAATGTGCTCCTCCACCTTCTCAACGGCCGCCATGTCGATCAGCGGGCCCTGCTGGGCGCCGTCTTCCATGCCGTTGGCGACTTTCAGGGCGTCAACCGCCCGGCCCAGCTTGTCGATGAAGGCGTCATAGACGCCGACCTGCACCAACAGGCGGTTGGCGCACACGCAGGTCTGCCCGCTGTTGCGGTACTTCGAGGCGATGGCGCCTTCCACGGCGGCGTCCAGGTCCGCGTCGTCGAACACGATGAAGGGCGCGTTGCCGCCGAGTTCCAGCGAGACCTTCTTCACGGTACCGGCGCATTCCGCCATCAGCTGCTTGCCGATCTCCGTCGAGCCCGTAAAGGTCAGCTTGCGGACGATGGGGTTGCCGGTGAGTTCGCCGCCGATCGCGCCCGATGCGCCGGTGATGACGCTGAAGACGCCGGAGGGCAGGCCAGCGCGCTCGCCCAGCTCCGCCAGGGCAAGCGCCGATAGGGGCGTCGCAGTCGCCGGCTTGACGACCATCGGGCAGCCGGCGGCGAGCGCGGGGCCGGCCTTGCGCGTGATCATCGCGGCCGGGAAGTTCCAGGGCGTGATCGCAGCACAGACGCCGATCGGCTCCCGCACCACGATGATGCGCCGGTCGGGCAGATGGGTTGGGATCGTGTCGCCGTAGACCCGCTTGCCCTCTTCGGCGAACCATTCGATGAAGCTGGCAGCATAGGCGATCTCGCCGCGGCTCTCGGCCAGCGGCTTGCCCTGCTCAGCCGTCATCAAGCGGGCGAGATCTTCCTGGTTTGCCATGATCAGCGAAAACCACTGACGCAGGATGCCGGCCCGCTCTTTGGCGGTCTTCGCCCGCCAGGCCGGCCAGGCGCGCTCCGCCGCCTCTACAGCGCGCCGGGTCTCTTCAGCCCCCATCTTCGGCACGCTGCCCAGCGTATCGCCCGTCGCCGGATTGGTGACGGCAATGGTGGCGCCGCTATCGGCATCGCACCAGCGGCCGTCGACGTAGCACTGCTGGCGCAAGAGGGCGGGATCGGTCAGCTGCAGCATGGCGGACTTCCTCAGGGGGTCTTGTTTTCGGCGTCAGATGACATTGGGCTCGGCCAAGCGGGGTTCCGGCCAGGATCGGTTCAAGGCCTGGCGGCAACCGGTCCTGCCCATTGTAGGCGCAATAGCCGGCCGAAGCGTCGGTCAACTTGATCGCACAAAGGCCCTGAGCAGGCTATTCGACGGTGACGCTTTTGGCGAGGTTGCGCGGCTGATCAACATCCGTGCCCTTCATGACCGCCGTATGGTAGGCGAGCAGCTGAACAGGAATGGCATAGAGGATTGGTGCCACGAAAGGATCGACGTTGGGCAGGGCAATGGCGGCAAGCGAACCCTTGCCGAGCCGCGCGGCACCCTGGTCGTCGGAGAAGACGATGACGCGGCCGCCGCGCGCCTTCACCTCTTCCACATTGGAGGCGGTCTTGTCGAAGACGGCATCCCGTGGGGCGATGACGATCACGGGCACGTCTTCGTCGATCAGGGCGATGGGCCCGTGCTTCATCTCGCCGGCGGCATAGCCTTCGGCGTGGATGTAGCTGATCTCTTTCAGCTTCAGCGCCCCTTCCAGCGCCAGCGGAAAGCCGGTGCCGCGGCCGAGATAGAGCACGTCGCGGGCTTCGCCGACGGTGTGGGCCAGATCGCGGATGCGGTCGTCATGGGTCAGCACATCCACGGCCCGCGACGGCACCTCGCGGAGCGCCGCCGCCAGCGCGGCTTCCCGCTGCCGGTCGATGGTGCCGCGGGCACGCGCCGTGGCGATGGCCAGGCAGGCCAACACCGCCAGCTGCGTGGTGAACGCCTTGGTGGACGCCACACCGATTTCGGGGCCGGCAAGCGTGTGCAAGACGGCATCGCTTTCCCGGGCAATGCTGCTCTCCGGCGCGTTCACGACGGAGACGATGTGCTGCATCTGCGTCTTGGCATAGCGGAGCGCGGCCAGGGTGTCCGCGGTTTCCCCCGACTGCGAGATGAACAGCGCCAGCCCGCCTTCCGGCAGCGGCGCCTCGCGATAGCGGAATTCCGAGGCGACATCGATCTCCACCGGCAGGCGCGCCAGCGTCTCGAACCAGTACTTCGCAACCAGGCCGGCATAGAAGGCCGTGCCGCAGGCGACGATGGTGACGCGTGGCACATGGGCCAGATCGACAGACAGCTCGGGCAGCGAGATGCGCCCGGTCGTCGGGTGCACGAACGCGTTCAGCGTGTCGCCGATCACCTGCGGCTGCTCATAGATCTCCTTAAGCATGAAGTGGCGATAGCCGTCTTTGCCGATCAGGGCACCCGACAGCGCTGTCTGCCGGATCTGCCGCTCGACCTCGCGGTTCTCGGCGTCATAGACGACCGCCTTGCCGGCGCTCAGCACCGCCCAGTCGCCCTCGTCGAGATAGCAGATGCGGTCGGTGAGCGGGGCCAGCGCCATGGCGTCGGAGCCTAGATACATCTCCCCCTGGCCATAGCCGATGGCCAGTGGCGAACCGCGGCGGGCGCCCACCATCAGGTCGTGCTCTCCGGCGAAGATGATGGCGAGCGCGAACGCACCTTCCAGATGCGAGAGCGCGCGGGCCACGGCTTCCGTCGGCGGCAGCTGCTCGTCCAGATAGCGGGTGATCAGATGGGCGACGATCTCGGTATCGGTGTCGGTATCGAAGCGATGGCCGAGCTCGGTCAACTCATCGCGCAATTCCTGGAAATTCTCGATGATGCCGTTGTGCACGACGGCGACGCGATCCGTCGCATGGGGATGCGCGTTCGTCTGGGTGGGTTTGCCGTGTGTGGCCCAGCGGGTGTGGCCGATGCCGACGGTGCCGGGCAGCGGTTCGCTGTGCAAAAGCGTCTCCAGGTTGACGAGCTTGCCTTCGGCCCGGCGGCGGTCGATCCGGCCGTTGATCAGGGTCGCCACGCCCGCGCTGTCATAGCCCCGGTATTCCAGCCGCTTCAGGCCGTCCACCAGCAGAGGAGCCGCGTCGCGTTCGCCCAGAATCCCAATGATGCCGCACATGATTGTCCGCCTCTTTCGCCTAGGTCCTACGTCTTGTCGCGCGCCCGCTCGGCCTTCTCCGCCGCCTTCCTGGCGCGGAACGCCTTGGCCCATCCGGCCCGCTCCGTCTGCTGGCTGCGCTCCACGGCCAGGGCATCGTCGGCCACGGCCTGCGTGATCACGCTGCCGGCACCGGTATTGGCGCGGTCGCCCACCTTGACCGGTGCCACCAGAGAGGTGTTGGAGCCGATGAAGGCTTCGTCGCCGATCTCGGTCAGGTATTTCAGGAAGCCGTCGTAATTGCAGGTGATGGTGCCGGCGCCGATATTGGCGCGCGCGCCGATGCGGGCGTCGCCGAGGTAACTCAGGTGGTTGGCCTTCGACCCGGCGCCGATGGTGGTGTTCTTCACCTCAACGAAATTCCCGATATGGGCCTCCGGCCCGATATCGGCGCCTGGCCGCAGCCGGGCAAAGGGGCCGACGATGGCGCCGCGGCGTACGACCGCGCCGGTGATGTGGCAGAACGACTGGATATCGACTTCGTCTTCCACCGTTACGTCGGGCCCGAAGACGACATGGGGGGCGATCGTCACATCGCGGCCGATGACCGTGTCGGCGGCGAAATAGACGGTCGCCGGGTCGACGAGCGTCACCCCTTCGGCCATGGCCCGGTCGCGCAGGCGGCGCTGCATCGCCGCTTCGGCCGCGGCCAGTTCGGCCCGCGTGTTGATGCCCATCAGCTCGTCGACCGAGCCTTCGACAGCGACGGCCGCGTGGCCTTGCGACCGCGCCACGGCCACCGCGTCGGTCAGGTAGAATTCCCGCTTGGCATTGTCGTTGCCGATGGCATCGATCAAGTCCGGCAGACGCTGGCCGTCGAAAGCCATCATGCCCGCGTTGCAGAGGCCGATTTGCCGCTGCGCTTCGTCGGCATCGGCATGCTCCACGATCGCCGTCAGCCGGCCGGCAGGATCTTCGATCAGCCGCCCATAGCCAGTCGGGTCTGCCGGGCGGAACCCCAGCACTGCCAGCGCGGGGCCCGTCGAGGACCGGATCGCTTCCACCATGGCGCGCAGCGTGTCGGTGGTGAGCAGCGGGGTGTCGCCGTAGATGACCAGAACGGTGCCGGAGAATCCGGCCCAGACATCTCGGGCTGCATTCACGGCATCCGCCGTTCCTGCCTGGCGATGCTGGATGGCGGTCGTCCAGGGGGCAGCAGCTTTGCTCACGGCTTCCATGCCTGGGCCGACGACGACCGCTCTGGCAACCGGCTGAAGCCGGTCGGCGGCGGCGAGCACATGGGCCAGCATCGGCCAGCCGGCAATCGGGTGCATCACCTTGGGGCGGTCGGACCGCATGCGGGTGCCTTTACCCGCGGCCAGAACCAGACAGAGAATGTCCGTCGTCATCGAGAGCTCATGCGTTCGTTCGGGAACAGGGAGTGCCACAACCGCGGCCGACGCTTAAGTCAACATTTGTTGCCGTGTATAACCGGGCGCAACACACTGCAACACTGCGTGATCTCGAGACTGGACCGTCGCGGATGCGCCCGGCCGGTCTTCAAGCCACTTCAGTCAACTCTCCCGGCGCGTCTTGCGCGGAACGAAAGCCTTGGCCCATGCAGACTTTCCGGGCTCTTGTGTGCGATCTGGACGGCACGCTGATCGATACGGCTCCCGGCATCACCGAGGCCCTGAACGGCTTCCTCGCCGACCATGGCCGTGGCGGCCTGCCGCTTGCGACCGTCCGGGGCTTCGTCGGCGACGGGGCCGCCAGGCTGGTGGCGCGGGCCTTCGCTGCCACCGGCGAATCGGTGGAAGGCCAGATGCTGGACGAGCTGACACGACTCTATACCGATCGGCTGGCTGCGCGCCCGCCGGGACCGGACGACGTCTTCCCGGGTGTTGCAGAGACGCTGGCGCAGTTGCGCCGGAGCGGCATGAAGTTGGCCGTGTGCAGCAACAAGCCGGCTGCCGCGGTGGAGACGGCGCTGCAGTCTGCCGGGCTCGCCGACTGCTTTGGTGCGTTCGTCGGCGGTGACAGCGTGACGGAGCGCAAGCCGTCACCGCTGCCCGTCCAGGCCGCCCTCTCGGCACTGGACGTTCCGGCCGCGTCGGCGGCGATGGTGGGTGACAACGAGGTCGATGTGGCGACCGCACGCGCGGCCGGCCTGCCGATCGTCATCGTCCGCTATGGGTATGCCCGCGTTGCACTGTCAGAGCTGGGGGCCGACCGGCTGATCGACAGTTTCACCGACCTGCCCGCAGCGCTTGAGCGGCTGGCGGCCGGCAGCGGCCGGGGCGGATGAACAGCAGGGGACAGCCGCCCGGCTATTCCGCGATCCGCAGCCTGCTGAGATCGTTTGCGATTTCCTGGAAGTTATCCTGGAGAGTCTGGTTGGTGGGCGAGTTGAAATAGAGGCGTTCTCCGTTCGGGTCAGCAGGGTCGCGCGGGCTGGCGCAGCTGCGGAACAGGTTCTGCGTATCGGTGTCGTTCTGCTGGAAGGTGATGGTGATGAGGATGATGCCTTCCGCCTTCATGGCGCTGCAGATTTCCGACATGCGGCGGTTGAGCTCGGTGCGCGCCCCGTCCCAATCCAGAGCGGGGGAACCGTAACCGCCGATCTGCACGTTGCCGTCGCCGAGCCGGCCGTAGGACGTGTAGTCCGACGCGTCGGGACCGTCGCCGTACCGATCGACGATCTGGTTGTTGCCGTCGGTCAGAATGATGACGACCTTGTCGATCGGCTGATTGGATGCCGTCGTCGGCTGGCTTGGATCGAAGAAGGAGTTGGGCAGGCTGGCGTCCCCCCACAGGCCCTGCCACCGCGGCGACAGCGCCCGCCAGCCCCAGACGAGGCCGAGATTGCTGGTCGTCCCGCCGCGGTTCCAGGCGTACATGTCACTGATCGCCGTGGTGATCGTCGACCGCTGGCTGGTCAGCGGGGTGATGGGCGATCCGCAGTTCACATTGGGTCCGGTGGCGGAGAACCGGTCAGTGTACTGATCGCGGATGATCGGCTGTGGCCAATCCTGAGAGTTCCACCGCCCCTCATAGGAGCGCCGGAACCAGGCTTCCATCAACAGGCTGCTGCGCTCATCAAGGTCTGACGGCAGGCTTCCGCCATAGTTGTGCGGATCGAGGTAGCTCTCCAGTGCGGCGATCTCGTTGTCATCCCAATTATAGATCGTCCAGCTCGAGCCGAGTCCCAGGACCAGGCGGGCCACGTGGGTCCACAGCTGTTCGTCATCGTCGTAATAATCATGCCACGATTTAGGGTTCATCCGATCGACGAGGTATTCCTCGATCAGGTCCTGAAGGGTGGCGACACCGCTCGGCAGGGTCGTTCCGTCGCTATAGTCGAGTTCCTTGCGCAGATGCGCTATCAGGATCTCGTCCCGGCTGCCCCAGTAATTGTCGAAGTGGTTGGGGTACAGCGCCGGCGTCCATGGGGCCACGGTGTAGGGATCGTCCGTCGTGTCCAGCGGATAGTCGCGCGCCTCGACACATCCTTTCCAGGTGGTGGGGCTGTAGTCGCTGGCATTGTAGCCGGTCAGCCAAAGATGCCGGTTCAGCGTCTCGTCGCCGATATTGACCTGGGCGGTATAGGGCACCAGCCCCACCCAGAAATGCGGAATCGACTGGTTACTGCCGAACATGATGTCGATCAGCGACTGGGCAGCAGACTTCATGGCGTCGATCTTGGCGCCCGAATCGCCCGTGCAGCACATGGACCCGGTGGTGTCCATGACCAGCACGAGTTCCATACCGCTGCGCGCCCGCTCGATGACCGTGCGCGCGGTCACGGTCATGGTGTCGATCCCGACCACCTGCATGAAATGCGTGGGCACGGTCGCGGTGGCGGTGATCTCCATGCTGAACCCGTCTGCACTGGGGGTCAGGTGGGGGCCGTCCACGGTCACGCCCAGATAGCCGTCGGGGAAGTTCGCGTCGAAGAACATATCCAGCGCGGCGTCCCGATCCGCGTCTTCGCTCTCGCGGGCGGCCGCCAGACCGGCGGCGTCCACCGCCTCGGTCAATCGGCTCTTAACCATATAACCGATTGCCGAATCTCCAGAGAGCCCGACAAATGCTACAACGGGAACAGTCGCGAATCCGAATAACGCCAAGCTTCCGCCCCGCAGATCGCGCGACAGTCTCTTGATCACATTCGCGACAAACCCGGTGAATTCTTTGATTTGCATTAACATTTTTGCAGGTCCATGACGAACTCTGCATATCATGTCGCGCAAATCATTAATAAGGCGCTTAAACGCCGAAAGAAAATTTCTGGTTAACGGATCTTAGTCATGCCCGAATGGCGCTGGTCGATAGGCGGCGGCCCACGCTTGGTGGGCCCAGCCAGTCACGAGCGGTGGCCGCCGGTTGAGGGTCGCGGGGGCTTCCGACAGGCGCCTATTCGGAGATCCTGAGACGGCTCAACTCGGACGCAATCTCGTCGAAATCCGCGGCGAGGTCTTCGTTGGTGGGAGAGTCGTAGTAGAGGCGCTCGCCGCTCGGATCGTCGGGGTCCATTGGGCTGGCGCAGGCGCTGAACAAGGCCTGTGTGTCCGCATTATCCTGCCGGAAGGTGATGGTGATGATCGTGATGTCCTGGGCCTTCATGTCCGAGCAGAGCTGGGACATGCGGCGGTCGATCTCGTCGCGCGCCAGGCTTCGGTCGGTCAGTGCCGTGCCGGTACCGTTTTCCAGCACATTGCCTTCGCCCAGCCTGCCATAGGCCGTGTAGTCCGAGGAATCCGGGCCATCACTATTGTGGTCATACACTTCATTGTTGCCGTCGGTCAGGATGATGACGACCTTGTCGATCGGCTGGTTGGTGTCGTCCGTCGGCTGATCGGGATCGAAATAGGGGTTGGGCAGGCTGGCATCGCCCCACAGACCCTGCCATCTGGGCGAAAGCACGCGCCAGCCCCAGACGAGCCCGAGATTGCTGGTGGTGCCGCCGCGGTGCCAGGCATGCATGTTGTCGATGGCCGCCTCGATGGTTGACCGGGTGTCGGTCAACGGCGTGATCGCCGGGCCGCAGCCGAGATTGGGGCCGGTGCCGTCGTTGCCCTCTGCATAGGCGTCGCGGATAGTACCCGAGCGCCAATCTGCGTCATTGTCTACTGACGCCTCGGCTTCCTCGGCTTCATAGGCTCGGCGGAACCAGGCTTCCATCAGCAAACTGCTGCGCTCGTCGAGGTCGGACGGCAGAGAGCCGCCGTAATCATGGGGATCGAGGTAGTCCTCCAGATCTGCGATCTCGTTGTCGTCCCAATTCCAGATCGTATGGTCCGCGTCCATGCCCAGGACGAGGCGCGCGACATGGGTCCAGAGCTGTTCGTCATCGTCGTAATAGTCGTCGCCCGATTGGGGGTTCAACTCGGCTACCAGATATTCTTCGATCAGGTCTTCAAGCGTGGCCACTCCGCTCGGCAAAGTGTTTCCGGCGGAGTAGCCGAGCTCTCTGCGCAGATGGGCAATCACGACCTCGTCGCGGTCGCCCCAATAATTGTCAAAGTGGTTGTCGTAAAGCGCCGGATGCCAGGCTTGCACGGTATAGGGGTCATCCGTCATGTCGCGGGGATAGGACCGCGCCTCGACACAGCCCAGCCAGTTCGCGGGGTCGAATTCGGAAGGGGTATAGTTGGTGAGCCAGAGATGCCGGTTCAGCGTCGCATCTCCGACATTGACCATCGCCGTATAGGGCACAAGGCCGACCCAGAAGTTCTCAATCGTCTCATTACTGCCGAACATGATGTCGATCAGCGAATGGGCCGCGGCTTTCATCGTCTCGATCTTGGAATCCGATACACCGTCGCAGCACATGGATCCGGTGTTGTCCATCACCAGCACCAGTTCCATGCCGCTGCGGGCGCGCGCGATCACCGTCCGCGCACTGACGGTCATGGTGTCGATGCCCAGGACGCGCATGAAGCTGGTGGGGACCTGCGCGTTAGCCGTGATCTCGAGCTCAAAGCCGTCGGCGCTCGGTGTCAGATAGGGGCCGTCAATGGTTGCCCCGAGATACCCTTCGGGAAAGTTGGCGTCGAAGAACATCTGGAGATCCGCCGTCTGATCAGCGACATCCACCTGGCGCGCAGCCGCCAAGCCCGCCGCGTCGACTGCCTCCGTCAATCTGCTCTTAACCAAATATCCAATTGCAGAGTCACCAGAAACTCCGACGAATGCGACCACAGGAACAGCAGCGAAGCCGACTAACGCCATGCTGCTGGCGCTCAGGTCGTGGCGCAGAGCTTTTACCTTATCTGCAAAAATTCTCGACATTTTATAGATATTTTCTAACATATCCGTCCACCTATTCAGACTTACGCTATTTTTGACTTGAAAATCTTACCAAATTGCTTATGCGCCATAAAGACTTTTCTTAAAAATGGTTACCGCACCTAGTCGTATCGCGTTCGAAAGCGATTAGCCGCAGGCGCACCTTGCCCTGCCTTTTGTACCGGCCCTCCCGTTGCTGGGTCTGGAGAGGGCGAACGTCAAGCGGCGCTGACGATCGGCTGGCCGCGGCCCTTGCTAGATCGGTGGTGTGGGGAGTGCTGATTAATCGAAAAGAAACGCATCACTGGTACGGCTAGCAGGGCTTTGGTGTGCCCTTTTTTTGACGGGATGCACGTGGGCATTACCTTTACAAGAGACGCTGGGACAGCGCGGGGGCCGGCAGATGCGGCCCAGAGTGGCATGACCACCCCGGACGGGCCGGCGCACCCGGCCCACGCCAGAGAATGGAGCAGCGCCCATCCGGTCAATCTCCGGCTTTCGCTGCCGCACTTCTTCGGACGCTATTACCTAACGGTCGTCGCCGGCCGGGAAAGGCGTAGCGTTGCACGTTTGGCGGAAGAGCGCAGGAAGCATCCGCTCGCAACCGCGGGCAACCTCCTGTTCCTCGCGGCCTCCGGAACATTGGCGGGCCTGGCTCTGCTGTTCGTCATACAGGCGGCCATTCGGTTCCTGTTCGCGGCAGGATGATGGCAAAAGGGGCCGTTCGGATGTTGCTGTCTTGCGCGAGTGCCCGAACGCAAGGACTAGCCGTGACAAGAAGGCGCGGAGCGACCTTCATTCGCAACAACGTCGGTGCTGCGCTTCTGGAATTCGCGTTTCTGACGCCCGTCCTGGTGCTTCTTCTTGCCGGCATTGTCCAATTCGGGATGGTCATCTTCCTGCGCAGCAACATGCAGGATGTCGCACAGGATGCGGTACGGCGGATGGCCGTCGGCGAATTCACCACAGTACCGGAAGTATCGACGCACATCGCCAACACGTTCAACAGCTGGGTCACGCCTTCGGTAGACGCCGCCTGGCCAAATGTGGGTGCTGGAGAGACGGATGTGTCGCTGACGCTGACCGTGTCGCTCGCCGATGCCATGCCGTTCGACCTGCTGGGGATGTTCGCGGGCGAGACGATGCCGGTCGTCGCGGTGATGCGTCAGGAAGACCTTTAGTACCGCCGCGCCGGCCCCGGAGCCGGCTGGTATGGAGAAGATCATGCGAGGCGGAGGAAGCCGCTTCGTTCGGTACTTCTGCAATGCCGTTACGGAGGTGCAGCGGCATCCGGACGGGGGCCCAGCATGATCGGTGGAAAGAGACCGTGGCCCATGGCGGCATTGCCGTTGAGACGAATGCGGCGCGACCGGCGCGGCGGTGTGGCTGCGCTGGCGGGGTTCGGACTGGCGGTGATTGTGGGTGTCGCCGCCATAGCCGTCGATCTGAGCTACGCATACATGATTAAGAACTGGCTGCAGGCAACGGCCGACACGGCGGCAATCGTGGCAAGCGGTGCACTGCCCGACGCCGATGCCGCCCGCGCCCGCGCGCTTGAATATGCGAGCAAGAACATGCCGAGCGTGGACCACGGCACTGTGGTCGCCACAACTGACGTGGAAGTCGGCAACTGGGATGCGAGCACGCGGACCTTCGCGGCTGGCGAGGCGCCGCTGAACGCCGTGCGGGTGGTCGCCCAACGCTCACAGGACAATGGCAATCCGGTCGGGCTGTTCTTTGCCAACGTGCTGGGCTTCAGTGAGACCGATGTGGCGGCCGTCGCAATCGCCACTGCTGAAGCTGGTCAGCCGGGCTGCATCCTGGCGCTGGACCCCGGCAACACGTCGAAGGCCTTGCGCTTCAACAGCATGGATAGCGTGCAGCTTCATGACTGCGTTCCGGCCGCGAATTCAACGAACAGCAGCGCCATCAGGCTGAACAGCCTGGACAGCTTCCACGCGGGCTCCCTCTATTCCGCCGGCGCCTACAGCGCCGGCTCGATCGGCAGCCTCAATCTCGACGAACCTGCGCAGACTTATCAGGCCCCGATCCCCGACCCCTTCGCCGGCCTTGCTGAACCGTCGCCCGTGGGCTGTGACTACAGCAACGAGGACACGAGCGGGACCATCAATCCTGGGATCTATTGCGGTGGCCTGAAGGTCTCCGGATCGGCAACGCTGCAGCCTGGCACCTATTATATTGTGGATGGTGACTTGGAATTCAGCTCGATCGGGAGTGTGAGCTGCAATTGCTCGGCAGCAGGTTCCGGCGTGACCTTCGTGATCACGGAAAGCGCGCCCGGCCTCGCCGGAACCTTCGAGTTCAGCAGTATCGACAACCTGTCGCTGCGTGCGCCGAGCGACGCTTCTTACGATTATCCCGGCATGTTGATCTATGTGGACCGGGATGCCGATTACGAGACGTCCAGGTTCAACAGCATCGACTCGCTGACCATGAACGGCGTCGTCTATGCGCCGTCTCAGAAGCTGCAGTTCAACAGCATCGACTATACGGCGCAGGCAGACTGTGCCACGACGGTGGCTTTTCACATCGAATACAACAGCATGGACAGCTTCGGTAGGGCAGACAACTGTGCTGCCTATGGGTCGTCGGGGATCTCACTTGGCGGTGCTGCCGGGGTGCTTGTGCAATAGGCGCACCGGCATCGACCCCGACAGTGTGGAGGCGCAGCCGCCGGCCGACTGACCTGGACCCATTCCCTGCGGACGCAATCGCGTTGGTGCAAGGTCGGTTTGCGACAATAAGTTAGAGTATTCCCTAAATTGTCGAGATCCGGTCGAAGGATCTTCCTGTGGGTCGGCTGTGCGGCGCACTGCAATTCACCGGTCTGCCGGTCGATGGAAATTGCAGTGAATTTCACGGCAATTTCCCTGCATTCTCCCAGCGCATTGAAGGGAAAGCCGCTCCATTTCTGTTGGCAGATTTCACGGATTCTATTTCGATGATCTCGAATGAAATCGTTGAATTCGCTGAGGAGAGGAGTTCAATATTCCTGCGTTTACTGCTTTCTTCATTTGGTCGCCAAAAAAAGTCGTCTTCGATCGCGCATATTTACTCCTTCTTAATCTTTGGGTGCGAAGTTGGTCTCGTTCGGAACCCCGGCGAACCTCTCTATGGAGCATGAAAGATGATAAGGAAGATCCGCAAGTTTCTGACCGGCAAGGAAGGCGCGACCGCCATCGAATACGGTCTGATTGCCGCCCTGGTCTCGGTCGCCGCCATCGGCGCTCTGGGCGCGATGGGTGACAGCCTCGAGTCGATGTTCAACCAGGTCAGTAACGAGCTCGACAACGCCGTCGGCACGTAGGAAAGCCAATGCCTTTCGATAGGTCGGGCCCCGGGTTTCGCTCGCGGCCCGACCCGGCAGGCAGGAAATGGACATCGACCGGCAGGGGCGATGCGGCCAAAGGGTCGCCTGGCCCCAAGCCGCGTAGTGGCATTTGTTTGACACGGACACCCGGCATATCGCCGTAAGCGCTAAGGAAACCGAGGCCAGTGACCGCGCCAGCTCTAGACATCGCTATGGCAATTGGTCTGCTTGCACTGCTGGCGTGGGCCGTCGTTACCGATCTCAAGGCGCGTATCATTCCCAACACAGTATCGGTTCTTGTCATCGGCCTCTATGCGTTGAGGACCGCCGTCAACTGGCCCAATGCCGCGCCGCTCGCCGATCTTGCGGTGGCCGGAGCAGTTTTGACCTTAGGCTTCATTCTCTTTGCGCGTAACTGTATCGGTGGGGGCGACGTCAAGCTGATTACTGCGCTGGCTCTTTGGGCCGGTCCCCAGCACATCATGGCGATGGCCTTCGTCATTTCGCTCGCCGGCGGGGTGATAGCGGCCGGCATGCTGCTGAGCGCGATGGCTGCCCGACCACAAGTCGCCGGCGACGGTGACGACGCCGCTGCGGCTGTACCCCTCATGCGTCGACCGGTTCCGTACGCCGTCGCCATTGCCGCAGGCGGCCTTTACCTGACGCTGCAACACCCGGCCATCCTGGCATCGGCAGGGTTTGGAGGTTGAGATGCGCGTGCGCGTGATCCTGTTGCTTCTCGTCGCCGTGGGCGTAGGCCTCGGCACCGTTCAGCTGACACGCCAGTGGCTGGCGGACGAGCGCGCGAAGATGGAGCGGGACGCGCCGCAGCCGGTGGCGGTCCCGGCGCCGGCGTCGCAATTCGTGCTCGTGGCTGCCCAAGATCTCCCCCCGGGGCATTTCATCATCCAGGATGACCTGCGTTGGCAGGCGTGGCCGGACGACACGATGGCCGAGAACTACATCGTCCGGAGCGGCGGCGCCGGCGGCGAGGCGCCCGGCCCGCTGGTGGGCGCGGTCGTGCGCAACAACGTGTCCACCGGCCAGCCGGTGACTGAGAACATGGTGGTGCGGCCCGGTGAAAGGGGATTTCTCGCCGCCGTTCTGACGCCCGGCATGCGAGCCATCTCGGTGCCGGTCAACGATACGACAAGCGTCGCGGGCTTCGTCTTTCCCGGCGATCGCGTCGACCTTCTGTTGACCCACACAGTGCGGATCGCCGCAAGCTACGATGGCGGCGAGGATCCGGCGTTCAGAGCTACGGAGACCATCCTGACCGATGTCCGCGTGCTGGCGATCGACCAGCGGCTGACCGACCCGGCCGATGGTCCGCGGATACCCCACACGGCGACGATCGAGGTCGACCCGCGCGAAGCGGAGATGGTCCAGGTGATGATGCAGATGGGCGCCTTGTCGCTCAGCTTGCGCAGCCTGTCGCCGGCGGGCAGCGGACCGGCCGGCGAGGAGATCGAAAAGCCGCGCGCGCAGCCGCCGTCATCCGACCCGGTGCGTAGCCTGCTCACCTTCGTTCAGCAACAGTTGCCCGAGGGCACAATGCTGACGGCACCGGAACGCACCTTCACGCTGGATACCGAGGTGTCGCTGCTGCGCGGGCTGGTCGCAGCCTTCAATGCGATGCCGCGGCAACTGGAAGAAGATGCGCCACCTGAAGTCGACGCACCGCCATCCGTTGTGGTCGTAAGAGGAAATGCTGGCGGACCAAGCACTTAAGCCGGACGAAAGGTAGAACACCATGAGACGGTATCGCGATTGGCTGATTACGATAAGTCTGGTTGCCCTGATCGGACTGGCCGCTCCGCAGGTGTCGGCCGTTCGATTCATTTCAGGGGATGCTGTTCCGCTCTCTCTGGATGTCAGTACCGGCGAACTGGTCGAACTGGACGCACCGGCCGCTTCGGTGTTCGTCGCCGATCCGTCGATCGCCGATGTCGAGGTGATGTCGCCGACGCTGATCTACGTCTTCGCCAGTGCGCCGGGGCAGACCAACATTCTGGCGGTCAACGACGCCAATGACGTCGTGGGTAACATCCTGCTGGTGTCGCGACTCTCGGTGGCCGAAGTGAACCGGTCGATTGCGCGCGTCGCGCCAGGCAGCGGCATTCTGGCCGAGGCGGCAGGCTCCAGCGTGTTGCTGACCGGCATGGCGGACAACGCCGCCGTGGCCGCGAACGCGGTTCGGGTGGCGGAAGCCTACGTGCCCGACGCCGCACAGGTGATCAATCAGACCTCCATCGACGGTCCGACGCAGGTCAACCTGCAGGTGAGGATCGCCGAAGTCAGTCGCAGCGCTGCGCAGGAGCTGGGGCTCAACTGGGAAGCCATCATCACGCGCGGCAACTATGTCTTTGGCCTTGCATCAGGGCGAGATTTCTTCACCGGTGTCGGCCAAGAGGTGGTCCGCAGTGCAACGGCATTCGGCAGCGGGTTCGGCGCCTTCCAGACCGATGACGCCAGCGTCAACGTGCTGATTGACGCGCTGGAAAGCGCCGGCATGGTGGCCATCCTGGCGGAGCCCAACCTGACGACGATGTCTGGAGAGACCGCCAGTTTCCTGGCCGGCGGCGAATTCCCGGTTCCCGTGGTCGACGGTGACGGCGACATCAGCATCTCGTTCCGTGAGTTCGGCGTGTCGCTTGCCTTCACCCCGACGGTTCTCGCCAACGGTCGCATCAGCATGCGCGTGAGGCCGGAGGTCAGCTCCCTGTCGGACGCAGGTGCGGTTTCGGTCAGCGGGTTCAGCATTCCTGCACTTGAGACGCGCCGGGCCGAGACCTCGGTTGAGCTTGGTAGCGGCGAGAGCTTCGCCGTCGCCGGGCTGTTCCAGAACGATGCGACGCGCAACACCGACGGTTTGCCGTTCCTGCAGGATCTGCCGATCCTGGGTCCGTTGTTCCGGTCGGAGCAGTTCCAGAACCGTGAGACCGAGCTGGTGATCATCGTCACGCCGTATCTGGTGGAGCCGGTGCAGAACCAGCGGATCATCGCGCCGACCGACCCCCCCTACGACCTGGTCGACACGCCGAACCTTGCGCCGGCGGCCCCCTCTGGCGGCGTTGCCAGCCGCGTCGCCGGCACGGTCGGCGACGTTGGCGGCGGCGGGTTCATTCTGAAATAGGAGTGCCGGTCATGCGCAGAAATATCGAAGTGGCCGGCGCTGTAGCGCCCCGGCCCCTCCGTCACAGGGCAGCCGCATTGGCGGCAGGATGCCTCTGCCTGGGCGTCGCCGGCTGCTTGAACACGCCGGTGACGTATTCGATCCCGACCGCCACGGCCTATCAGGTGGAAGACACGGTCTACACCCATGCCGTGCGGTTTGCGCCGAGTACGGTCGCCTACACGCCGATCGAGCAAAACCGTCTCGGCGACTTCGTCAACGGTGTCCGGCCCGAAGCGGGTGACACGGTGACCCTCATGGCGGCGGGACCGCTGGCGAACGCGCGCATGCAGATCGTGGCCGAGGATCTCGGCTCGCGAGGCGTGATCGTGGCCGCCAGCCAGGAGATCCTGACGGGCGGCGAGACGGTGACCGTGGCTCTCAGGCGCGAGGTCTACCTTCCGACGGCCTGCCGTCCGGCGGCCATCCAGGGCTTCTCCCCCAATGCACTGATGCCGCCGATGGGATGTGCGACGGCGACCAACCTCGCCCGCATGGTGTCCAATCCGGAAGATCTCATCCAGGGCCGCGAAACCGGTCCGGCCGAAGGCTCCACCGGAGTCGGCGCGGTCGACCGCTATCGAGGCGACGCGATCAAGCCGCCAATCGGCGCGGCGACGAGTAGCAACTGATGAACATGGCTCTGAAAAGCGGCAGCTCCGGCGCTAAGGCTGACAAATCCCAGCCTGCAGTGTTGGCCTTCGTTCCCGACAGCGACACCCTTGACGCAATATGCCGTGTGGTTCCGGGCGCACGGCGGGGTGTCGAAGTGCGCGAAGGGGGCATCGCCGACGCGGCCACTACGATTCAGCTTGCCTCTCCGCCGTCGCTTCTGATCGTCGATGTCACCGACACGGCTTCGCCTGCCAGCGATATGGCTGGGCTGAAGGCGACCTGCGGCGACGCCACCACGATCATCGCACTGGGACCCGACAACGACGTCGGTCTCTACCGCTCGCTGATCAGCGCGGGCGCAACCGACTATCTGGTCAAACCGATCACGGGCCAGGAACTGCGGCGCACCATTCTGTCGATCAGCCACACCGAGATGGCGGACGAAGAGAAGCGGTCGGGCAGGATCGTCGTCGTCATCGGGGCCCGCGGCGGTGCTGGTGCGAGCAGCCTTGCCGCCGGCATCGCGTGGCTGCTGGCGCACGAATTCGGCCGCCATGCCGCGCTGGTCGATCTGGACCTGCACTTCGGCACTGCGGCCCTCAGCTTCGATGTCGATCCGGGCAACGGTCTTCGCAATGCACTTGAGGATCCGGAGCGCATCGACAGCCTGCTGGTGGCTAGCGCCTTGGTGAATTGCGGCGACAACCTCTACATCCTCGGCGGCGAGGAACCGATCGACGAAGCCGTCCATATCGATACCGAGGCCCTTGGGCGGTTGCTGGAAGAGCTTCGTCAGGTGGTCGATACCGTTGTGATCGACCTGCCTCGCCATCGCATTGCCAACAACATCGACCTGTTGTCGGCGGCCGATGGCATCGCGCTTGTGACCGATCTGTCCATCGCGGGGCTGCGCGATGCCATGCGCATTCGCAAGGCGCTCGAACGATCCGTCGGGCATCCCAACTTCAAGATCGTTGCCAATCGCATGGGACACGCAAGGGGCGGCGAACTCAATGTTGCGGAGTTCGAGAAGAGCCTGGAGGCGAAGATCGACTTCCAGATCCACGAGGTTCCGCAGGCGGCCAAGGCCGCGCTCGACGGGAAGCCGCTGACCGCGGGGCTGAAGCACAAGGCATCCGGCGCGGCGGTTCGCGCCCTGACGACCACGTTGGCGCAGGTCGCAGAGGTCGACGGACCCAAGCAGCGTGGTTGGCTTGGGCTTCTCGGAAAGCTGAAGCAATGACCGTTCCACCTCTATCGGCCACATTGGACGCGCCGCGCACCAACGGATCGGCGGAGTCGCTCAATTTCGACGGTGGACCGACCGACGGGCTCGGGTTCGACCTGCTCGACCCGGTCGAATCGTGCCGCGAACAGCTGCTGCCGGAAGTGGCCAAGGCAATACCGACCGCGAAAGCGCGCAGGATGTCGCGCAGTGAAGTGGCCCGTCTCGTGACCGATGTGGTCATCGATTCCCTGGACAGTACCGGCCAAGTGCTGGACCTGTTGCAGCAGCGGCGGCTGGTGTCGGTGCTGATCGGCGATCTCGTCGCCGGCCGGGCCCAGCAATCACTGGAGCAATCCCGCGCGGCGCCGGAGCCGGTGGCCGATACGGTTCCGGAACATCATCGCCTGATCGACCCGCTGGCCGTGCAGGAGTCGGCACCCCAGCCTGCCGCCCGTTGGGGGGGATTGGAGACGTCGCTGGAAGAGGCGAAGCGGCAGGTCAAACCGCTGGTGCTTGAGCGCATCGATGTCGGCCTGGCCTCGTCTCTGGATCCGCAGACACTCCATTCCGAATTGCGCGATGTCGTCTCCGACATCTGTAAAGAGCTGCGCCTGCAGCTCAACAGCACGGAATTCGCCAAGCTCGTCTCGTCGCTGGTCGACGATATGATCGGTCTCGGCCCCCTGGAGCCGCTGCTGGCCGATGACTCAGTAACCGACATCATGGTCAACGGCCACGACCAGGTCTATGTGGAGCGCAGCGGCAAGCTGCAGCTGACGGACGTGGTCTTCCAGGATGACGGCCACGTCATGAACATCGCCACGCGGATCGTCACTCGGATCGGCAGGCGCATCGACGAATCGAGCCCGATCTGCGACGCGCGCCTTCTCGACGGCAGCCGCGTCAACATCATCGTTCCGCCCCTGGCGATCGACGGCCCGTCGATCTCCATCCGCAAATTCTCCCGCCGCCGCATCACGCTCGACAAGATGGCGGAGCAGGGGAACTTGTCGTCAGCGATGTGTCAGTTCCTGAAGATCGCGGCACGCTGCCGGCTTAACGTACTGATCTCCGGTGGTACGGGCTCCGGTAAGACGACGCTGTTGAACGCGCTGTCGCAGTTGATTGATCACGGCGAGCGGGTCGTCACCATTGAAGATGCGGCCGAGTTGCAGCTTCAGCAGCCCCATGTGGTCAGGCTGGAGACCCGGCCTGCCAGCCTGGAAGGCAAGGGTGAGATCAACATCCGCCATCTGGTGAAGAACGCGCTGCGTATGCGGCCTGACCGGATCATCGTCGGCGAGGTTCGAGGCGGCGAGGCGGTCGACATGCTGCAGGCGATGAACACGGGCCATGACGGCTCGATGTGTACCGTCCACGCCAACCGTCCGCGCGACGCCCTGATCCGGCTTGAGAACATGGTCGGCATGGCCTCCGTCAACCTTCCCGCCAAGGCCGTGCGCACGCAGATCGCCAGTGCCATCCATCTGATCATTCAGATCAGCCGCATGCGCGACGGCATGCGGCGCATCAACACGATCAGCGAGGTGTGCGGCATGGAAGGTGATGTCGTCATCACGCAGGACCTCTTCACGTTCGAGTTCCAAGGCGAGGACGATCGCGGCCGGCTTCGCGGTGCGTTCCGGCCGTCCGGCGTGCGCCCGCATTTCATGCCGCGGGCCGAGTATTTCGGCCTCGGCCAGACCTTGATGGGGCTGATGTAATGTTCGCCGAAGTAACCCTGGAGACGATGCTGATCTCCGTGGGGGCCGCTGGCGTCTTTGCGCTGATCGGCATCGCCTTCTTGGGCCTCACGACCGGCCGTCAGCGGGTGCATCGCCGGATGGCCGGTGTCACCGCGCGTGCGCGGGGGTCGGTGGTCGAAGAGACAGCGGTCCGAACCAGTGTCCGGCGAGAGGCCGAAAAGGGCCGCTTCACCGGCATCGACAACCTAGCCAGCCGGATCATGCCACGTCCGGGACAGCTGAGGGCGCGCCTGGAACGGACAGGCATGAAGGTCAGCGTCGGACAGTACTTTCTCGCCAATCTCGTGGTCGGCGTGATCGCGGGCTTTCTGGTCTTGCAGGGGATCGGCAATCTCGCCGCGGCGGCGATCGGCGGCGTCGCCATAGGGCTTGGACTGCCACACTTCTTCGTCGGGTATCTGATGAAGCGGCGCAAGGGGAAGTTCCTCGGCCAGTTCCCCGAGGCGATCGATCTGATCGTTAGAGGGCTCAAATCCGGTCTTCCGGTGACCGATTCCCTTGGGGTTGTCGCCCAGGAACTGGCAGACCCCATCCGCAACGACTTCCGCACGATTTCCGACATGCTGTCGGTCGGCAAGACGTTGGAAGATGCAATGTGGGAAGCGGCGGAACGAATCGACCTGCCGGAGTTCAGCTTCTTCGTCGTCGCCCTGTCAGTGCAGCGGGAAACCGGCGGCAATTTGGCCGAAACCCTTGAGAACCTGGCCGACATCCTGCGCAAGCGGCGGCAGATGAAGCTGAAGGTCAAGGCCCTTTCATCCGAAGCCAAGGCAAGCGCCATGATCATCGGTGCGCTGCCATTCATCATGTTCGCCATCATCTACGCCATGTCGCCTGAGTACGAGCAGGCGCTGCTGACCGACCCGCGCGGGAACATCATGCTGGCCGTCGGCATCTTCTGGCTGGGCTGCGGGATTGCCGCCATGGCCAAGATGGTCAACTTCGACATATGAGCGCGTCATGGATCTCGGCCTTCCAACCGAACAGATAATCGTGCTGATGGCGACGGTGACGGCCGTTGCCACGGTGGCTCTGATCTGGTCCGCGCTGCTGCCCAAGGCGCCAGGCGTGGTGCGGGCGCGGAGCATCATGGAGCGGCAGAGCGCCCTGAAGCGGGCGCAGACCGAGGCGCGCGGGCGTCAGAAGCTGGTTCGCGCGCTCGGTTTCATGCGTAACGTGGTCGACCGCCTGCAGCTGATGCGCAGCAAGCATGCCGACAATGTCTCCGGCAAACTTGCCAAGGCCGGCATTCGCTCCAACGACGCCAAAGTCGCCTACCTCTTCACCAAGGCGACGCTGCCATTGGCCACAGGGCTGGCCGCTGCGCTGCTCTTGTATGTGGCGGATGTCTATGACGGGCCGTCGACGGCGAAGCTGGCGTTTGCGCTGGCTGCAGTGATCATTGGTGTCTACGTCCCCGATCTGTACCTGAAGAACCGTGCCGACAAGCGGCGCGAAAAGCTGCGCAGGGGGCTGCCAGATGCGCTCGATCTGATGGTCATCTGTGCCGAGGCGGGGCTGAGTCTGGACGCGACGTTCCAAAGGGTCGCCAACGAGATCGGTATTTCGTACCCGGATCTCGCCGACGAATTCGCCCTGACATCGGTTGAGCTCAGCTTCCTGCCGGAGCGGCGGGTCGCCCTGGAGGGACTGGGCGCACGCGCCGATCTCCCGGGATTGCGGGCGATGGTCAACACCTTGAGCCAGACCGAACGCTACGGCACGCCGCTGGCCCATTCGCTGCGCGTACTGGCCAGCGAGCTTCGCACCGAGCGGCTGATGAAGGCCGAAGAGAAGGCGGCCCGGCTGCCGGCGATCCTCACCGTGCCGCTGATCGTCTTCGTGCTGCCGCCCCTGTTCATCGTCCTGCTCGGACCGGCGGTCCTCAGCACGATGGACGCCCTCAGAGGGTTACAATAGTGTCCCGGCCGCTTCCATATGCCGGAGCGTGCCGCGCGCCGGAGCCGCGCCTACGACGCGCCGATGGCTGCCGGCAGGCCGCCGCCGATGGCGACCGCCCGATCTGCACTGCTGGGCAGTGCCCGCAGCATTTCGTAGAAGGCGATCGCGCGTCCGACGCCCTGATCATCAAGGTCGGCGGCCGCGACCTCTGCCGCTTCCGTCATCCGGTTGGACAGCCCGAGGATCAGCGCGAGATTCAGGCGATGGCGGGGCTGAGACCGAGAATCGAAGGCCGTCGCCCGAGCCGTCTCCACGCCCAGTTCAAAGTTGCCCGCCAGAGCCAGCGACAGGGCGAGATTGCTCTTCACATCCAGATCGCCCGGCGTGATCTCCAGCGCGGCACTGTAGTGCTCCCGCGCTTCGGCATGCCGGCCCAACATATCCAGGGCAACGCCGAGATTGCTGCGGACGCGGGCATCGTCGCCCAGGGCCAGCGCCGAACGGTAGGCGTCGACCGCTTCCTGCGGTCGTCCCGACGCGACCAGCGCATTGCCCAGACCGCGCTGGGCCTCCGCATTCCCGGGATTGATGGCGATCAGCGATCGGTAGGCTTCCACCGCCTCGTTGGGTGGGCCAATGCGGTCGAGCAGGGTCACCAGACGGATCAGTGGCTCGGGGTCTCCGGGGTCCAGCGCATGGGCCCGGCGATAGAGCGTGGCCGCCGATCTGAGATCGCCGGTCGCTTCGGAATACTCCGCAAGCCCGATCAGCGCGGTCGGCGAACGGGCCGCATCCGGATCCAGCTGATCGGCCGCACCGAATCCCTGATTTGCATCGGTGGCGCAGCCGGCCACCGCGGACGCAAGCAGGAAAGCAGCGAGGCACGGCCTCAATCTTGTACTTCTAATGCGCATCATGTCTGCGTAGGGAGCCGCCCAGGGTCCGGCAAATCACCGTCACACCTTAACTATCACAAAATCAGTCATGTGTAATACAATTGTATCGCATCATTTGAGATTACTCTGCCGCGCCCGCCGTTGGGTCAGGCTGCCGTTGCGCCGCCGCGAAGGCGCGGGAATGATCGAATTCGCGCTGGTGGCGCCGGTCTTGATCCTGATGCTGGCCGGCATCATGGAGATCTCCATGGTGATGCTGGTGAACATGCTGCTCGAAGGCGGCGTGCGTGACGCGTCGCGTTTCGGCATCACGGTGCGGACCGTCCCCGGCGTCAGCCGCGAGCAGTACATCTCCAATCTGGTGAACGAACACCTGCACGGCCTGGCGACCGTCAGTTCCGACGATATCGAAGTGAAGTGGTATCCAAGCTTCGGTGAGATCGCCGAGGCGGAGCACTACGAGGATGCCAACGACAACGGGCAGTGGGATGCTGGCGAATTCTACGAAGATGCCAATAGTAACGGGCAGTGGGACGATGATCCGGGCGTCGACGGCGCCGGCGGCCGCAGCGACATCGTCGTGTACCGGGTCAATGCGGAGTGGCAGATGATCACCCCGCTGTTGCGCAACCTGCTTCCCAATAAAGGCGTCTTCAATCTTCGGGCCAGCGTTGCCGTCCGCAACGAGCCCTGAGCGTACGATGGGGGAAGTCATGCTGAGGACAGCCGCGCGGTTCCTTCGTCTGCCGATGCGCTTCGCGACCGACCGCAAAGGCGTGATGTTCATGGAATTCGCGCTGGTCACACCCGTGCTGGTGCTGCTGATCCTGGGTTCGTACGACTATGGGCGCTATGTCCTGGTGCATCAGAAGGTCCAGCGCACCAGCACGACTATCGCCGATCTCGTGGCCCGGGAGAGCCCGCTGACGAACAGCGACATGCCCAGCATCTTCGACGCCAGCGGGCATGTCATGGCGCCGTTCAGCCTGTCGTCCGACGGCGTGATCCTTGTTTCCGTCATCCAGGACGACGGGGGCAATCTGCGCGTTGTCAAGCAGTACACAGGCGGCGGAACGCTGTCTGCGAGCAGTCGTGTCGGCGCCGAAGGGCAGCTGCCGACGTTGCCCAGCGGAATGACAGTGAGCGGGGCAAACGTCCTGGTCGTGGCCGAGGTGTTCTACAATTTTGATGCGCTGTTCATGCCGGAATGGTCGATCGGGAAGTCGATCTATCAGGCCACCTATTTCAGGCCGCGGGGCAACCCGGTCGGGTTCTTCACCCCGCCTGGGACCTGAACCGATGTCTGGGCCCCTGCTGAATCGGCTACGCGGCGCTGGTTGCCGTCGCCATCCGAATGGGTAAGACACGTCGTGGCCTTTGATCCACGCGCCGTTTCCGGTACCGTCGTCGCCATGACGTCCGAGGCCGAACAAGCACCGACGGAAGATCCGGCCGGACCGGGAATCGATGCGGCCTATGCCGAGCTGACGCGCCTTTGCGAACGGCTGCACCGCCGCTATCTGGACATCGTACGGCTTACGTTGAGCGAGGCCGGCGACGACGCCATCACGCCGGTCCAGGCGCTGATGCTTGCGGAGATGGGAGACGGGGAAGTGGAACTGCGGGACCTGCTGGACCGCGGCTACCATCTTTCATCCACGGCCACCTACAATATCCGCAAGCTGTCAGAGTGCGGATATCTGGAGCAGACGCGGTCGCAGAGGGACCGACGGATGAGCCGACTGAAGCTGACGGAGCGTGGGCGGGTCCTGCGCGACCGGCTGAATGCCAGCGATTCCATGAATGCTAGGCAATTCCTGGAACGCCCGGGTCTGCGTGAGCGAGTCGGCGAAGCCGTCGCCGTCTTGCGAGAGCTGGAACGAAGCTATTTCGAGCACATGTCGTATCGCCGATTCTGACGGGGCGATGCTGCCTTGCCGTGTGCCGTATTGCCGCGGCAACGGGGCCTCACGCGGTCACTGGTCTTCCTTGCGCAGCAGTCGATAACGCCTGGGATCCTGCAGGACGGCGCACGCGATCGCCCGCGTTTCTCCCAGGTTTCGCGCGGCCTGGATGTGCGCATGCGGATGTCCGCGGCTGTCGCGGAATAGCTCTACGACCTCCCAGACAAGCCAGGACGCATCGGCCTGCCGGTACTGTTGGCCGACCTCCACCGTTTTCCGCCGCACCATTCTATCCTCGTTGGAAAGGGCGCTCGTCCAAGAGGGCCCCCGGGGCCGCCATCTTGGTCGCGCGGCGGCGATTATGCCATGTTGTCGGCGAAAGTCATCCGCACGCGGCCTCTTGTTACGCAACAGGATAATCTCATGAACAACGCCATCAATCGCCGTGTCGTGCTCGCCGCGCGCCCGGAAGGCGCGCCGGCACCCGATGATCTCCGACTGGAGCAGGCGCCGGTCACTGGGCCAGTGACCGGAGAGGTGCTGTGCCGGACGATCTACCTCTCCCTCGATCCTTATATGCGCGGGCGCATGATGGATGCGCCTTCCTATGCGCCGTCCGTCAGCATAGGCGAGACGATGGTCGGCGGTACGGTAGGGCAGGTGGTCGAGTCGCGCAGCGATGCGTTTTCCGAAGGGGATCTCGTTCTCGGCGCCGGTGGCTGGCAGGACTATTGGGCGGCCGGACCCGATGCCTTACGCCGACTGGATCCGTCGGCCGCCCCGATCTCGACGGCCCTTGGCGTCATGGGCATGCCCGGCATGACGGCCTATGTCGGACTGAAAGAGATTGGCAGGCCGCAGCGGGGGGAGACCCTGGTCGTGGCCGCCGCATCCGGTGCCGTCGGCTCAGCAGTGGGGCAGATCGGCCGGACCCTGGGGTGTCGCGTGGTCGGCGTGGCCGGCGGGCCGGAGAAATGCAGCTATGTCACCGGCGAGCTTGGGTTCGACGCCTGTATCGATCATCGAGAGGCGGACTTCCGGTCAGCCCTGAAGGAGGCCTGCCCCGATGGGATCGATGTCTATTTCGAGAATGTGGGCGGGCCTGTGTTCGATGCGGTGATGGGCCTGTTGAACGATTTCGCCCGGATCCCCGTCTGCGGTTTGATCGCCCACTACAATGCCACGTCTCTGCCTGAGGGCCCCGACCGCATTCCCCGGCTGATGCGCCAGATCCTGGTGAAGCGGCTTACCGTCCGAGGTTTCATCGTCTTCGACTTCCGCCAGCACGAAGCGGAATTTCTGGAAACCATGGCCGGATGGCTGAGATCCGGCAGCGTGCGCTATCGCGAAGACATCGTCGAAGGTCTGGAAGCTGCGCCGGGCGCCTTCACAGGCCTTCTGGAAGGGCGCAATTTCGGCAAGTTGCTTGTCCGCGTTTCGGCCGACCCGACGATCGCGGCCTGACAACCCGCCACGGCGTTGATCCCGGCCGGGTCGGACCACACGAGCGATCCAATCCGGCCGGGTGACCGGATCTCAGCCGTCGCTGGCGCGTATGTAGGTGCCCCTCAGCGTGCGGGTCTCGACATTGTTGACGCGGCGGACATAGTCCAGCTGCATCTCGTCGCCAGCGACCTGACGGGTGTAGGTCTGACGTTCAACGGCGCCATCGGCGGTCATCGTCTCGATGTTCACGACCAGCGTATCGGCTGGATCGACGACCGCCCATGCGCGGATATCGCCGTCGGCGACCTCGCCGGAGTTGGTCGATTGCCAAGTCCCCGATTCGTCGCCGGGCAAGAACACCAGCGTGGAATCTCGCTCGGCCAAAGCTGCGGCACCTTCCGGAGCCTCGAGATTGCGCCAGGTTACCGTGAACTGCTGGTCGAGGCCTTCTTCGATAAGCACGGATGCCGACCGTTCGACCTCCTGCCCGGCCTCGGTGGCGCCGACCCAATAGCCGGCAAAGGGCGTGATCGCCGATGCCGTTGCTGCGGCAGAGGCCGTCTCGGGCGTGTCGTCACTGGTGGTGCCACATGCAGCCACGCCGGTGGAGACGATCACGCAGATCAACAGCGAGCGAAGCCAGTCCATAAGTCTGTGTCCCGACTTGAGTTGTGCATTGGAATGACGACCACTGCCGATATCAAGACGCCATGCGGTCGGCGCGTCGTCAATAGCACGGCCGGCTGCCTCGATACAGGCATTTGCCTTGCGCGACGCGGTTACGGCGCGGAAACCGGCCATCCCGAAGATTTGATGCGGTCGGTCTGGGGCTGGTGAGACGAATCAAGACGAAGCGGAGCCGAGGCCCCGCTTCGCCAGCGATCCGTCATTTCGACGATCAGTAGCTGTAGCCGCTATCCGTGCAGCCCACCTGCGAGCCGGCGACAGCACCCGTCGCGCCACCCAGCAGGCCACCGGCGATCGCACCGGTCGTGCCGCCGGCCAGGAGGCCGATGGCCGCGCCGCCCGCGGCGCCGATGCCCGCACCCGCGGCAGAATTCTGTGTCGTGCAGCCCCGGCTCGCGCCGCCCGACCCGGCGCACGCTGCGAGCAGAAAGGCGCCAGCGACGGCAATGGTCAGCTTTCCGGCAACCTTAGTCATTTTGTCATCCTCCTCGATCCCTGGCCCCCTGTGGGTGCCTGCCGTTGACTTCATGAGACCAACATAGGCCTTGCCAGACGACGGAGCTGTGTCGGTCATCACACCGTTTCCGATTTCTTTGTTCGGTGTGCTCATTCCTTAGTGAGGCCATTCCATATCATACTTCGGCGACGCAGCAAGGCTGTTTCAAGGGCCATCGGCAAACTGCGCGACAATTTAGTAGGCCGCTGCCGGGGACTTCAATTTCCACGATGCAGACCGGTCCTTCCGGGATCACCCATTCGTATCCCAGGTGACGTCCCGGAGTCTCAAGGCCCGATGGCGAGACACCGCCCGGGTCAGCCGTGCCGGTATCGCTTCTCCAGATACAGCGCCCCGTCGATCGGGTTGTCATAGTAGGGGGCGATCTCTGTGAAGCCGAGATTGCGGTAGAGGGCAATGGCCGTCTGCATGATCGGCAGGGTGTCCAGGCGCATGGCATCGTAGCCGAGCCTGCCGCCGGTCTCGACGATCACTTCGGCAAGGCGTCGTCCGACACCCAGCTTGCGCGCGTCCGGGCGGATATAGAGGCGCTTCATTTCACAGACGCCGGCCTCGTCAAGTGGCCGCAGGGCCACACAGCCAATGGCCCGGCCAGCCGTTTCCGCAAGAAGGATCAAGCCTCCAGGCGGTGCATACTTGCCCGGCAGCGATGCCAGTTCCTCGTCAAAACCCTGGAAACACAGCGAGAAGCCCAGAGACTGGCCGTATTCGAGGAACAGGTCTCTGACGACAGCTAGGTCAGTGGCGCCGTCGGCCGGACGAATGGCTGCTTTGTCCGCGTTCTGGCCACGCTCTTTGATCCGGCCATCACGTGTCATCGCCGGGTGGCCTCCGACAATAGCCGGCTAGCGGTCTGTCGACATTCAGAAGTCCCTCCCCCTTGATGGGGGAGGGTTCGAGTGGGGATGACGGCGCCGCAACGCTCTCCTCGCCGCCCATACAGGCCTATACGCTCATCCATGGTACCGGTCTCTCTCCATGGCATCGCCGGGTCCTCCCCGGCCATCTTCGAGACCTGTTGCTCATGTTGCTGGGCTGAAACGTTACCTACGTACCCGGTTTGGAACGGCACGATCACCCCCACCCAACCCTCCCCCATCAAGGGGGAGGGCTTAAAGTGCGGTGTTGGGGCTATGAATGTCTACAGACCCTAATCCGCCACCGCGGGGACAGGGTCCGCGCAGGCCTTGATGGCATCGACGACGGACGCCACAACGCTGTCCACCAGGGAACCGTCGTCGCCTTCGGCCATCACGCGGATGACCGGCTCAGTTCCCGATTTGCGAATGACGAGCCGGCCGGTGGATCCGAGCTCGGACTGAGCATCCGCGATTGCCTGCTTGACCGCCTGCGCGTCCAGCGGGTTCGTCCGGCCATCGGAGCGCCGATATCGGACATTGGTCAGCCGTTGCGGGACCCTTTCGAAGACGCTGCAGACTTCGCTGGTCGGGCGCCCCGATTGCTGAATGACGGCGAGGACCTGCAGTGCGGCGATCAATCCGTCACCGGTGGTCGTATAATCGTTCAACACGATATGGCCGGACTGCTCGCCGCCGACGTTCAGGCCGTGTTCGCGCATGTGCTCCACCACATAGCGGTCGCCGACAGCCGTGCGGTGCAGCGCCAGCTCCAGTCCGGTGAGATGGCGTTCCAGCCCCAGGTTCGACATGATGGTCGCGACAACCCCGCCGCCGCGCAGCTTGCCGCTGGCATGCCAGCTGCCCGCGATCAGGCCCATCACCTGGTCGCCATCGATCTCAACGCCGCGTTCGTCGGCCAGGATCAGCCGGTCGGCATCGCCGTCCAGCGATACCCCCAGATCGGCGCCGTGAGTCAGGACGGCCGCGCGCATGGCGCTGGTCGCCGTCGCACCGCACTCGTCGTTGATGTTCAGCCCGTCCGGTTGCACACCGATCGGGACGACTTCCGCGCCCAATTCCCAAAGCACGGTGGGGGCCACCTTGTAGGCGGCGCCATGGGCGCAATCGACCACGATCTTCAGGCCATCCAGCCTGAGGCCACGCGGGAACGTGCTCTTCACGAACTCGATGTAGCGGCCCGGCGCATCGTCCAGGCGGCGGGCGCGGCCGAGATCCCGCGCCGCCGGGAAATGCCCGTCCAGGCCGGCGCTGACCTGTGCCTCGATCTCCGCTTCCTCTTCATCGGACAGCTTGTAGCCGTCCGGGCCGAACAGCTTGATGCCGTTGTCGTAGAACGGGTTGTGCGAGGCGGAGACCATGACGCCGATATCGGCCCTGAGCGACCGCGTCAACATGGCCACGGCCGGCGTCGGCAGCGGGTCGATCAGCGTGACGTCGACGCCCATGGAGATGAAGCCCGAGGTGAGCGCCGGCTGAAGCATATAGCCGGAAAGGCGCGTGTCCTTGCCGATGACGACGTGGTGGCGGTGGTTGCCGCGGCGCAGGCGGGCGGCCGTGGCCATGGCCACCTTAAGGGCGGTGGCCGCCGTCATTGGTTCCGTGTTGGCGGTGCCACGGATCCCGTCGGTTCCGAAAAGCTTGCGAGTCATTCGGGCGTCATACGCCCAACGAAGCCGCCTTGGCAACGACACCGGCAACCCGGGCCTTTCGTCGGTGCGCAGGTCTCAGGCAGCAGCCCCGATGCCCTGCCAGATTGCCCGCGCCTGGGCAGTCTCCGCCACGTCGTGAACGCGCAGAAGCTGGACCCCGCGGTCGAGCGCAGCCTGGGCTGCGGCAAGCGATCCCGGAAGGCGATGCTCGGCCGATTCGCCCTGGCTGGCCTTTGCGATGAAACTCTTGCGTGAGGCCCCAATCATCACCGGGCATCCAAGACCGTGGAAGAGGGCACATCGGTCCAGCACCGCGAGATTGTGCTCCAGCGTCTTGCCGAAACCGATTCCCGGATCGATCACCAGCCTGTCGTCCGGAATGCCGGCGTGCCGGCAATCTTCGAGGCGCGCTTCCAGGTAGTCATAGATGTCGAGCGCAACGTCGGTATAGCGGGGCGCCTGCTGCATGGTCCGCGGATCACCCTGCATGTGCATCAGAATGACTGGCAGATTCGAGGCCGCGGCGACTGCAAGGCTTTCCGCGTCGCCTGTCAGCGCCGTTACGTCGTTGATGGCCCGCGCGCCTGCGTCGATGGACGCCGACATGACGGCGGCATTGCGCGTGTCCACGGAGACGAGCGCGCCCGCCTCGGCCAGGCGTCGTATCACTGGCAGAACCCTGGCAACTTCATCGTCCGCCGAGATCGGGCTTGCGCCTGGGCGTGTGGACTCTCCGCCGACATCCAGTATGTCGGCGCCCGCGCGCCACAGCGACAGCCCGTGCTCGACGGCGACGTCCACATCAAAGAACTGCCCGCCATCGGAGAAGCTGTCGGGCGTCACGTTGATGATGCCCATGATCAGCGGGTGGTCGAGAGGAAGAGAGCCTATCGGCGACCGGGCCCGTGTCAGGCGATCGATACGCTGTGCAAGCTCAGAGACAAGGCCGTGCGTAACGCCCCAGGCGCCAAGCTGGTCGACGGTGACCACGGCCCGCTCGATGCCCGCCGGCCGCCGCACGATCACGTGTATTGCGGAGAAGCGCAGGGGGCCACCGGCGAGCGGAAGTCCGCAGGACCGATCCAACGCAGCGGGGCTTAGATAAAGGCGGTCGCCCGCCCGAAGGTCGGGCGAGGCCGGAAGGACGTCATGCGTCGGCATGGGGCGTGCCGGTTGCGACCGGTCAGGTGCCGGGCTGCGGTTCCGGATCCAGGCCGCCAGACGTTCCGCCCGTGGGGACCGACGAGCGGCGGCGGCCCGTCTTTTTCGGCTTCGGCGGCGGTGGCGCGATGTCGTCTGGCTCCGGCCGCACGATCTCTTCACCGCGCAGCAGAGCCTTCAGCTCGTCGCCGGAGAGTGTCTCGTACTCCAGCAGCGCCTTAGCCACGGTCTCCAACTCGTCCCGGTGGTCATCCAGAATCCGCCGCGCGCGTGCGTAGGATTGATCGATCAGCAGGCGGATCTCCGCGTCGACCACTTCGGCCGTCGCCTCCGACATGGTCTTGTGCTGGGTGACCGAGTGGCCGAGGAAGACCTCCTGCTCGGGCGAGGCGTATTGCAGCATGCCGAGCTTCTCGCTCATGCCCCATTTGGTGACCATGTCGGTCGCAAGCCGGGTGACCATCTGAATGTCGCTGGTGGCACCATTGGTGACGCGGTCGGGACCGCGCAGGATCTCCTCGCCGAGGCGGCCGGCAAGCGCGATCGACAGAGACGCCATCAGCCAGTCTTTGGAATAGGCATATCGGTCATCTTCCGGAAGCCGCTGGACCAAGCCCAGGGCGCGGCCGCGCGGGATGATGGTTGCCTTGTGGATCGGGTCGGCCGAGGGCTCGTGCAGGGCTACGACCGCGTGCGCCGCTTCGTGCCAAGCGGTCAGCTCTTTCTCTTCGTTCGAGAGCACCATCGAGCGGCGCTCGGCGCCCATCATCACCTTGTCGCGCGCCGCTTCAAATTCGTCCTGCCCCACAACGCGCTTGCCGCGCCGTGCGGCCAGCAACGCCGCCTCATTCACCAAGTTGGCAAGATCGGCGCCGGAAAAGCCGGGCGTGCCGCGCGCCACCACCTTCGGGTCGACATCCGGCGCTAGCGGCACCTTGCGCATATGCACCTTCAGGATCTTGGTGCGGCCGATGATGTCCGGGTTCGGCACGACGACCTGACGGTCGAAGCGGCCGGGGCGCAGCAGCGCGGGGTCCAGCACGTCGGGGCGGTTGGTGGCGGCAATCAGGATCACGCCTTCATTCGCCTCGAAGCCGTCCATTTCGACCAGCAGCTGGTTCAGCGTCTGCTCGCGTTCGTCATTGCCGCCGCCAAGACCGGCGCCGCGATGGCGGCCGACGGCATCGATTTCGTCGATGAAGATGATGCAGGGCGCGTTCTTCTTGCCCTGCTCGAACATGTCGCGCACGCGGCTGGCGCCGACGCCCACGAACATCTCGACGAAATCCGAGCCGGAGATGGTGAAGAACGGAACGTTGGCCTCGCCGGCCACGGCGCGCGCGATCAAGGTCTTACCCGTTCCGGGTGGGCCGACAAGCAGCACGCCCTTGGGAATCTTGCCGCCGAGACGCTGGAACTTCTGCGGATCCTTCAGGAACTCCACGATCTCTTCCAGTTCCGCCTTCGCCTCGTCCACGCCGGCGACATCGTCGAAGGTGACGCGACCCTGACGCTCTGTCAGCAACTTGGCCTTCGATTTGCCGAAGCCCATCGCCTTGCCGCCGCCCGACTGCATCTGGCGCATGAAGAAGATCCACACCGCGATCAGCAACAGCATCGGGAACCAGCTGACCAGGATGCTCAGCAGGCCCGGCATGCTGCGCTCTTC
>JANQIX010000096.1 GCA_028281925.1 Alphaproteobacteria bacterium | reverse complement strand
TCTAGACGGCCGAAGCCGCGTTGCCCAGTGCGGTCTTCGTTGGCATCGTGCATTGCTGCTTGCGGCCAATCGACGAGGAGCCATCACGATGTCCGAGCGCACTTTCGAGCCCATGACCAAGGCGGAAGTCATCGCCGCGCAGCGCGCCTGGACAAAGTATGTCACTGAGCGCGACGTCGATAAGCTCTTGGACCTCTACGATTTCGGGACACCAGACGAACCCCTTCTCTTCAAACCCACCTTGGCGGACATCATTCGCCTCGATCGCGCAGGGGCGCGATCCTATTTCGTGGGCGGTGATCCTGACTATCCTCACGACTCCGGGTTTCTCAATCGAGGTTGGAAGCGCGTGTACTTCCAGAGCGCTGCCGGTCCGATCTTGAAGGCAGGGGGGCTCGGCTATAAGGACATGGGGCATTACACCTTCATCGACGGCGACGGCAACGCCACCCGCGCCGACTATACGTTCGCCTATCACAAGCTAGATGGGCGCGTTCTCATCTCGTTGCATCACTCCTCGCTCACGTGGTTTCCCCCGGCAGAGGACTGAGTCACACGAAGATCGAAAGCAATATGACGGAGCAATAAAAGCAAATCTGAATGGATATGTATTCAGTAACTGGCTGGATTCGATGTCGTTCGAGATATGTCGACATGAGCATTCGTTCGCTTCAATTGCTCCTATTTCTTTGAAGAATTGATAAACGGCCCAGCCCTTGCCAGAGGCGACGGCGGTCAGCCGCAGACCCGTTGGACGATGATCGTCGCCGGCTGGCCGAGCGTAACGGAGGGGAAGCACCCACCCGGTACCTCGTCGACCTCCATCTGGATGCGGCCTGATGAGATGGTGCCGCCCTGGCCGTGCATCTCGACCTGGACCTCCCAGGTATGGGTGCCGCCGAAGTCTGCGTCGGCGATGCGGCAGAGCGTGAATACTTGGGCGCCGGCAGCGTTCGGTTCGCCGGAGACGACGCCAGCGCGCTCGCAATACACCTCGCCGTCGCGCCGCAGAGTCAGCTCGATCTCCGCCCCGGCCGGGGCGTTCCAGATGGTGACGCCCGGTTCGCCCTCATCGACCAGAATATCCTGCGCGGCGGCCGCAAGGCTGAGGCCGGCGACGACGGCAATGGCAACGGAACCGACCCAAGTATGAATCGCACGCATCTGGGGATCTCCCGTTTTTCGGTCTTTCGACGAACGGCCGGCCACATTTGGCCCATCCGTCTATGGCAAAACCAAGGTCGCAGGCACGACGCCGCACGGACCATGGCGGGTATGGGAAACGGCGGCTAGAGGTCGTCGCCTTCGGTTTCCGCGACATGGTCGACCATGTCGGTCAGGGTGCGCCGAATGTGCTCGTCGGTGACCATGTAGAACACCCGGTTGCCTTCGCGGCGCGACTGGATCAGGCGGCTGGCGCGCAGCAGGCGCAGATGGTGGCTCACCAGCGACGCCGAAAGCTTCAGCGATTCGGCCATCACGCTGACGGATTTCGGATGATCCAGGCAGAAGAGGATGATCCTGAGGCGGGTGGGGTCTGCCATCAGGCGGAACACATCCGCAAGTTCCGCCGTCTGGTCTTCGCTGATCCGCCGATATATCGGTATGTCGCTGGCCATGACCGGAGGGTTGGTGTGAACGCAGACTTCCCAGTTCTAGCGCGACGCGGCCGCCGGGGCCATGGGCTGCTTGACCGCAGCCCCTGTCGGGCTGCCGCTCAGACCATGTCGAGCCGGCGCCAGACGGGCAACTGGTTTTGCAGCACCGTAGCGATGCGCGCGCGCAGCCCATCCGGATCGGGGATAGCCGCTGTCAGTCGGTAAAGGCGCCGTTCGACGAAAGGCAGTGTAGCGTCGACGAACGGGGCGCTGCCGGTGGCCAGGGCCAGATAGGTCAGATGCTGGATGGCGTCGACCGTTCCGAGGGCACCGGTTCTGGCGGAGACCAAGAGACCGCGTCCAGCCGCGTCCTCGGCCACGGCGGCGTGGGCGGCGGCGGCGTTGGCGCGCACTGTCGCCACCGCTGCCGACCGACGATCGCCCGGCGGAATGGGCTGGGCCACGCCCGTGGACAACAGCAGCCGGACCAAGTGTTCGGCCGATAGGCGCTTTGGGCCCGGGGGCTGCAGAGACACAAGCGCTTCGGCCGGCCTCGGCACGGCGGCCAGCGCCGCGAGCAGCGGTTGCAGATCGGCCGCAGCCTGCTGGCTGCCGAGACGGCGCGCCAGCCTCATCAAAGCTTCCTTCGGCGGCAGTGCCTGCGCCAACGGCGCGTGTTCGGCTTCGGCGCGCAAGCCCTGCGGTGCCGTCGGGCGAGACCCATGGATGTAAAGGTCGCTGCGCAGCAGCGTGCCGCACACATAGTCTGCCAGTGTCTCACCGGTCGCTGCGTGGCGCAGCCCCGCCGTGACGTCTGCCAGAGTGTTGGGAAGCGCCGCCGCAGTGCCGAAAGTCGAACCGGCATGGGTCAGCTTTGCGTCTGCCAGTTCTCGCGCCACGTCCCAGTGAAAGAGCGCGTGCCACGGCCGGCCCAGCCAGGTCTCGATGACCGTATCGGCGCGGCCGGCGCGCCAGGCCTGCAACGACGCCCCGAGCCATAGGTTGCCCGCCAAGGCCGGTGCGCGGGCGTGCGCTAGCCTCTGTACCAGCTCCATTGCCGGGCCAAGTCGATCCTCCCAGTCATCGCCGCCCCGGGCAGCCGTACGGATCAGGTGCTGTGCCGCCAGCAGTCCACCGGACGCGGGCATGGCCGGATAGCCGATCTGCACCAGTCCCCCTGGGGCGAGCGTACGGCGCAGCAGGGCGCTCATCCGGCGCCGATCCACGGCATCGAGCCGGGCATAGAGTGCAGGCACGGCGACCATATCGAACGGGGCGCCAGGCAGAACGTGGCCGTCTGCGGTCTCAAGATCGATGTGATCCAGCCTGACATTGTCGAGCCTAAGCTCGGTCAGCAACCTGTCGGCCCCTGACAGGCGGTCGCGATCCGTGTCGATCGCCATGAACAGGAAATTGGGGTGGGATGCCGCCAGCAGGGCCGGAATGCGGGCGTCTTCCACGCCGATCAGAAGATATCGCAGGGCGCTCTCGATGCGGGGCGGAGCGACCCCGCAGAGTTGCGCGGCCAGGGACAAATGCGCGGGCGCCAATTGGGACAGCAGCGCCGTGCCCGGAAACAGGGGCTCGAGCGCCTTAGCCCGGCGCTCTGCCATTTCACCGCCTGCCATCGTCAGCGCACGGCCTCCTTTGAAGTCATTGCTCGGCTGCTGCCATCGCGGGTCGTTTGCCGCCGGGCGCTGTGCTACGATTCATACCGCACGCGCGCCGAGAAGGGGACTCGCCGGGCAGCGGAGCTCCGGCCCGCATCTGCAACCGTCATCAACAGTCATAAGACCTCCGCACATGGCCACACCCGACATTCTCGACTTCGAGACGCTCCTTGCACCGATCGACGGGGACAACCCGGCGGGCCCGGATATCCGCGAGGATTCCTCGCCCACCTCCGTCTACTACAAGCTGAAGGATGCACGTTCGGCGGCCAGGGCCGCCGAACGCAGTGTCACCAGCGAGGAAGAGAGCGCCGGTATGGCTGAAGAGTGGGGTACGATCATCGACCTTGCTCCAAAGGTTATTAGCGAACAGACCAAAGATCTGGAAGTGGCTGGCTGGCTCACCGAGGCGCTGGTCCGCGCCGGCGGCTTCGCAGGCCTGCGTGACGGGTTCCGGTTGATCACCGGACTGGTGGAGGGATTCTGGGACAATCTCTATCCGCTGGAAGACGAAGACGGCCTGGAGACCAAGGTCGCTCCGATCACCGGCCTCAACGGCGAGGGGGCGGAAGGCACCCTGATCCAGCCCATTCGCAAGGTGCCGCTGACAGACGGTTCGAACGGCGCCTTTGCCGCCTGGCACTACAAGATCGCCAGCGATGTCGCCCAGATCGTCGATGAGGAGCGGCGCCAGAAGCGCATCGAGGACGGCGCACCCACCGTCGACGGCATCCTGGACAGCGTGCGCGACACGCCTACGGAGTTCTTCGTCGAGACGGTCGCGGATCTGGAACAGGCAGCCGAAGCCTTCAGCAAGATGAACGACGCGTTCTACGAACGCTGTGGGGACATGTCGCCGCCATACTCCAACATCCGCAGCGAGCTCGACACGGTGCTGGAGCTGGTAAAGTTCATTGGCCGCGACAAGCTGGCGATGGCCGTACCCCAGGCCGAAGACGCACCGGAGGAGGCGGCCGCCGCGACCGGTGAGACGGCTGCCGGCGGGGCGGCGGGTACGGTCGTACGCGGTGCCGTCGGCGACCTTGTCACGCGAGAGGATGCGTTCCGCCAACTGCTGAAGATCGCGGAGTTCTTTCGCAAGAACGAGCCCCACTCGCCGATCGCCTACACGCTTGAGGAGACTGTCCGGCGCGGGCGCATGACGTTGCAGGAACTGTTGGCGGAACTGGTGCCCGATGGCGATGCCAGGCAGCGTTTTCTGCTGGCGTCCGGCATCCGTCCGCCGGCTGAGGAGGAGTAGCGAGTACGCCCCTATTACCACCAACAGAGGTGCGGCAAATCTTCGTGAAACTTCATGCCTGCGGCGGTGAAATGCTTGCACCTCGAAGGCTTCCGGGCCATTGTCGGTGAACCGTGAGGATCGGGAGACGACGCAATGGCAAGTATCCACGACAAACTAAGCCGGGTCCGCAAACCTCGCGTCCACATCACCTACGAGGTCGAGACCGAGGGCGCGGTGGTGGAACGCGAGTTGCCTTTTGTCGTCGGGGTCTTGGGAGACTTCTCCGGCGACCCGACGCAACCTTTGAAGCCGATGCGCGATCGCAAGTTCATTCAGATCGACCGCGACAACTTCAATGATGTCATGGCCCGTATGACACCGGGTCTGAACATGAAAGTTGAGAATACCTTGGCCGATGACGGCAGCGAAATGGCCGTCGACCTCAAATTCAACAGCATGGACGACTTCGAGCCTGCCCGCGTGGTGGATCAGGTCGAGCCTCTGCGCAAGTTGATGGAGACCCGCAACGAGCTGCGCGACCTCATGAGCAAGGTCGACCGGTCCGAAGAACTCGAGGGTCTTCTGGAGAAGGTGCTGCAGAGCGAAGACGATCTGAAGGATCTGTCGTCGTCCCTCGGTGTTGAGGCCGAGCCGAAGAAGGATGCCGAGTGATGTCGAGCGCTGAAGAACAAGCCCAAGGGGCTGCCGCCACGGAGGAAGCCGCCGTCAGTCTGTTGGACCAGGCCATCAGCGCCACCAAGCAGACCGAGCCGGATCGTGCCCAGGCCCTGTTGAAGACGCTTACGGAAGAGGCGCTGTCGGGGACGGTCACCTTCGACAAGAATCTGGCGCAGACCTTCCAGAGAGCGATCGCCGCGATCGACGCGAAGATCTCCAAGCAGCTCAACGCCGTGATGCACCATCCGAAATTCCAGCAGCTGGAAGGCTCCTGGCGCGGCATGCATCACCTGGTGATGAATACCGAAACGGGCTCGACGCTGAAGATTCGCTGCCTGAACGTTGGCAAGCGTGAGCTCTATAAGGACTTGAGCAAGGCGGTCGAGTTCGACCAGAGCCAGCTGTTCAAGAAGATCTACGAGAACGAGTTCGGCACGCCCGGCGGCGAACCCTATGGTGCGCTGATCGGAGACTACGAGTTCACCAACCACCCCGAAGATGTCGAACTGCTGACCAACGTCTCGAATGTGGCGGCGGCGGCTTTCGCGCCGTTCATCTCGGCGGCCAGCCCGAAGATGTTCGGGTTCGAGAGCATGACGGAGCTGTCGAAGCCGCGCGACATGGAGAAGATCTTCGAGTCCATGGAATATGCCAAGTGGCGCAGCTTCCGGGACAGCGAGGATTCCCGGTTCGTCACGTTGACGATGCCGCGCGTTCTGGCGCGTCTGCCCTATGGCAAAGAAACCACGACGGTCGAGGAATTCGACTACGAGGAAGGCCGGTTCGACGAGCGCGGCGTGGCCAAGGGGATGGACCACCAAGAATACTGCTGGATGAATTCCGCCTATGTCATGGGCACCAAGCTGACGGATGCCTTTGCCAAGTACGGCTGGTGCACGGCCATCCGCGGTGCGGAAGGCGGCGGCAAGGTGGATAACCTGCCGACGCATGTGTTCACCAGCGATGACGGCGACACCGACAGCAAGTGCCCGACGGAGATCGGTATCACCGATCGGCGTGAGGCGGAGCTGTCGAAGCTCGGGTTCCTGCCGCTCTGCCACTACAAGAACACCGACTACGCCGTCTTCTTCGGTGCCCAGTCGACGCAGAAGCCGAAGAAGTACGACCGGCCAGAGGCAACGGCCAACGCCGCCATCTCGGCCCGCCTGCCGTACATCATGGCGACGTCGCGTTTCGCCCATTACCTGAAGGTGATGGCGCGCGACAAGATCGGCTCGTTCATGGAAGTCTCGGACTGCGAAGCCTGGCTGAACCGGTGGATCAAGAACTACATCAACGCCAATCCCAATGCGGGGCAGGAGATCAAGGCCCGGTATCCGCTGGCGGAAGCGAAGGTGCAGGTCAAAGAGGTCCCCGGCGCCCCCGGATCGTACAATGCGGTGGCGTGGATGCGGCCTTGGCTGCAGTTCGAGGAACTGACGACTTCCATGCGCATGGTTGCGAGGATTCCGCAGGGCGTCTGAGCACTCGCCCTGATGATCTTCGCCCATGACGATCGATACGGTTGACGGGGAGGCGGGACTTCCGGATACGGGTGCCGGACGCCCTCCCCGTCGGCCTCTTGTTCCACAGGGGTTGCGGGGCAGTCCCGCTCACGGCGTGATCGAACGGCTGTTGGCGGCCTCAACACCGGCCGAGAAGCTGGCCGTGTGGTTCGACGGCCGTCTCGACTGGCGCCAGCGGCTTGATCGCGAAGCGCTGTTGGCCGCCATCGACCGTGACATCGCGCTGCTCGACCGTCTGCTGAACGCTCAGGTCAACGCCATCCTGCACCATCCGCGCCTGCAGGCGCTTGAGGCCACGTGGCGGGGGCTCGCCTATCTCGTCGAACAGTGCGATCCCGACAAGGGTGTCAAGGTCAAGATCCTGGGCGTCCGGTGGGCGGAGATCTGCCGCGACATGGAGCGTGCGATCGAGTTCGACCAGAGTGCGCTGTTCGATCTCGTGTACAATCAGGAATTCGGCATGCCGGGCGGCGAGCCCTACGGCATCATGCTCGCCGATTTCTCGATACAGCACAAACGGTCAGCCGGCCGCCCGACGGACGATGTGGCTGCGTTGAAGGCGCTTTCGGCCGTGGCTGCGGCAGCCTTCTGTCCGTTCATCATCGGTGCTACGGCCGGCATGCTGGGCCTCGACTCATTCGCCGAACTTGGGCTTCCGATCGACATCGAGCGCACGCTCCGCGGCCCGGAATACGAACGGTGGCGCAGCCTGCAGAAGACGGAAGATGCTCGTTTCCTGGGCATCGTGCTTCCGCAAATGTTGATGCGGCTGCCCTATGGCCAAGACCGCGGCCGTGTCGACGGCTTTTGCTTCGAGGAAGACGTCAGCGACATCGACGCCGGCGGATATCTTTGGGGCAACGCGATCTATGCGTTTGGCGCGGTGGTCGTTCGTGCCTTCCATGAGTACGGCTGGTTCGCCGACATCCGCGGTGCGGCGCGGGACAGCATCAGCGGCGGGCTGGTCATGGACCTGCCGGTGGACTGTTTCGATACCGATCGGCTGGGCGCCGCGGTGAAGTACTCGACCGAGGTCTCCGTGTCCGAAACCCAGGAAAAGATCTTGAGCGAATATGGCTTCATCCCGCTCATGAATTGCAAAGACACGGTCTACTCCGCCTTCTATAGCAATCAGTCGATCCAGATCCCGAAGGCTTACAACGACAGGGCGGCGACGGCGAATGCGCGCCTTTCCTCGATGATCCAGTACATGCTGTGCGTTGCCCGTTTCGCCCACTACGTCAAGGTGATCGCGCGCGACTGGGTGGGCACCTACAAGAGCCCCGAGGAATGCCAGACGGCGATCCGCCGGTGGCTGCAGAACTACCTGCTGGGCAGCGACGAAGCCGGGCCGGAAATGAAGGCGCGCTATCCGTTGCGCGAAGCCCAGGTGCAAGTCACCGAACGTGCCGGCGCGCCCGGCAGCTATACGGCCACGGTCCACCTGCGGCCGCATTTCCAACTCGACCAGATCATTTCGAGCTTTAGACTGGTCACGGAATTGCCGGCCTCTGCCGGCTGAACCGCTTAAGGCCCGGACGTACGAACAGGGGAGACGAGAGGATGACGGCGACAGGCGCAGAGTTGTACGCCAGCGGCGATCTGGCGGCGGCCATCCAGGTGACGATCGGCGAGGTCCGGTCGCACCCCAACGATGTGAACAAGCGCGGTTTCCTGGCCGAGCTGCTGAGTTTCGCCGGCGATCTTGAGCGCGCCGACAAGCAGCTGGACGTGATCGTCGACCAGGCGCCGGACGCTGCTGCCGGTCTGGCGTTGTTCCGTCAGCTGATCCGTGCGGAGCAAGCGCGTCAGCAATACTTTTCCGAAGGCCGCGTGCCGGAGTTTCTTGGCGATCCCACGCCAGCCATGCGGCTTTTGATGGAAGCGTCCATTGCACTGCGCGACGGCAAGGGGGCTCAGGCACTCGACCTTGTCGGGCAGGCGGAAGAGGCGAGGCCGAATGTAGCCGGCACCAATGGCGGCCAGCCCTTCGACGACATGCGGGACATCGATGATCTGACCGCAGGGGTCTTCGAAGTGCTGACAAGCACGGGCAAGTACTATTGGATCCCGACCGAACGGGTCCTGACCATCGACACGCGGCCGCCGGCGCGGCCCCGTGACCTGTTGTGGCGTCGTGTCCATATGGAGGTGGAGGAGGGCCCCGAAGGCGAGGTCTACCTGCCGACCATCTATCCGCCGTTCGGCGAAATTGACGACCGTACCCGCCTTGGCCGCATTTCCGACTGGGTCGGCGGCGAGGATGCGCCGGTCCGCGGCATCGGGCAGCGCTGTTTCCTGATCGGCGATACCAGTGTGCCCATCACCCAGCTCGGCGATGTCGTGTTCGCGCGCGAGGGGGAGGGCTGAGCGCTGGGGCCGGTCGGCTGATACGCAATGGCGAAGGCTGAATCGGACAAGCGCGTCCAGCTGTCGCTGCTCGACCGGCTGGTCGACATGGACCCGGAGCTGGAGCGCGACCCGCCGCTTTCGCGCACGCAGGCTTTGCGCGAACTGCGCCAGTCGGTCCGCCGCGATCTGGAGCATCTCTTGAACGGCCGCCAGCGCTGCCGGTCCTGGCCGAGAAGCCTAACCGAGCTGGACCGGTCGTTGCTGAATTACGGCATTCCCGATTTCACGGGCGTGGAGCTCGGGGCCTCCGGCCGTCGGGAAGATTTCCGCAGCGCGGTGGAGCGTGTGATCCGGGAGTTCGAGCCGCGATTCACCATGGTCCGCGTGAGCCTCATCGAGGATGAGAATGACGAACAGCTCGACCGGACAATGCGGTTCCGCATCGAGGCACTGATGCGGGTGGAGCCGGCACCGGAGCCGATCGTCTTCGATTCCCAGCTCGAACCGCTGACCAATACGTTCAGCCTGTCAGAACGCCGCGATGGTTGACGACCTTCTCCCTTACTATAACCGGGAACTCGTCTATCTGCGGAAGCTGGCAGGCGAGTTCGCGGAGGCCAACCCCAAGGTCGCCGGCCGGCTCAGACTGTCGGCCGACGCGGTGGATGATCCGCATGTCGCCCGGCTGATCGAGGCCTTCGCCTATCTCAATGCCCGCATCCGCCTGAAGCTGGATGACGACTTCCCGGAGCTGACCGACGCCCTGTTGGGCACCCTCTACCCCCACTACCTGGCGCCGATCCCGTCGATGACGATCGCGCAGTTCCAGCCGGCGCCGGACATGGATGGATCGTTCACGCTGCCGGCGGGGGTGGAGCTGGACACCGAACCGGTGGCGGGCGAACCCTGCCGCTATCGTACATGCTATCCCGTCGACCTGTGGCCGATCGGGCTTGAGACCGTCCGGCTGACCGGGCTGCCGCTGGTCGCGCCGCAGAACCCGCGCGCCAGCCGGGCCGTCGCCTCGCTGCGTCTGACGCTCAAGTGCCTCGCCGACGGCGTCACCTTCACCCAACTGGCGCCGGACCGCCTGCGGTTCTTCCTCAGCGGCCAGCCGCAGCAGGTCTATCCGCTCTACGAGCTGCTGTTCTGCAACGTCGTTTCGGTGGCGCTGGCAGATGGCGTCAACGATCCGGAACCGGTGATCCTCGACCCCACCTGCATCCAGCCGGTCGGGTTCGCGGGCGATGAGGGCATGCTGCCCTATCCGGCCCGGTCGCTGCCGGGCTACCGGCTGTTGACCGAGTTCTTCACCTTCCCGGAGAAGTTCCTGTTCTTCGACCTGGTGGGCCTCAGCGCCAAGACGCTGATCGAAGCCGGCGAACGGATGGAGGTGTTCATCTATCTCGACCGCGGGTCCAGCGATCTTGAGCGCAATCTCGGGGCCGAGAACCTGCTGCTGGGCTGCGCGCCGCTGGTGAACCTGTTCCGCCAGCGGGCCGAGCCGATCGAGCTGACGCAGACCGAATTCGAGTACCGCGTCGTGCCCGATGCCCGTCGGCCCGCGGCCCTTGAGGTCTATTCCATCGACAGTGTTCGGGCCACGTCACCAAGCGGCGAACAGCGGACGTTCCTGCCGTTCTACGACGTCAAGCACGCGGCGGACACGCGGGCCCGGCAAGCCTTCTGGTACCCCTCGCGTCGAGTGTCGGGGCAGCGCGATCCCGGCACCGATGTCTATCTCTCGATCGTGGACCTGGACTTCGACCCCGCTACGCCCGCCGACTGGGTCCTGTCGATCGAAACGACCTGCGTCAACCGCGACCTGCCGGGCCAGCTGCCGTTCGGCGGCGGGCACCCGCATCTGAAGCTGACGGAAGGCGCGGCCGCGATCGCCGCGATCCGCTGCGTGACGGCGCCGACCGGCACACTGCGGCCGTCGGCGGGCAACCGGGCACGCTGGCGCATCCTCTCGCATCTGACGCTGAACCACCTGTCGCTCGCGGACGACGAATTGGGCCCGGATGTACTGCGCGAGGTGCTGCGCCTCTACGATTTTCGCGACTCTCCGGAAACCCGTGCGATCATCGACGGGGTTGCCGGCGTGTCGCACCGTCGCACCGTTGCCAGGGCGCCCGGCCATGCCTTCACGGCCTTCTGCCGCGGTCTCGAGGTGACGGTGGAGTTCGACGCCACAGCCTTTGCCGGCGGCGGCGTCTACCTGTTGGCTGCCGTGCTGGAGCGCTTCATGGCGCTCTACGGCTCGATCAACGCGTTCACGCAGATGGTCGCCAAGATCAAGGGGCGGCCGGGGATCCTCAAGCGATGGCCACCAAGGGCAGGCGACCAGCCGCTTCTGTGATCGAGCGTCTGCGGCAGGAGCCGTACCGCTTCGACTTCTTCCAGGCGGTGCGTCTGCTGGAGACGGAGGCGCGCCGGCATGCCCGCAACGAGCGGTTCGACCGCCCGTCACTGATCGGCGAAGACGGCGACCCGCGGCGGGAGCCGCTGCGGTTCTCCGCCACCGCCTCGCTCAGCTTCCCGGCCGCCCCGGTAACGCGCTTTGCCGACCAGCCGCCAGCGGGCCGGGCCCCGGGCCGGCCGCTGCCGCCGGCCATGAGCGTCAGCTTCCTCGGCCTCACGGGTCCGAGCGGCGTGCTGCCCCAGCACTATACCGAGACGCTGATCCGGGCAGCCCGCGCCAAGAGCCCGTCGCTGCGCGGCTTCTTCGACATCTTCAACCACCGCACCGTCTCGCTGTTCTACCGCGCCTGGTGCAAGTACCGCATGGCGCCGTCCTATGAGGAAACGGATGGCGACGGCTCAGACCCGGTCAGCCGCATTCTTGAGGCGGTGATCGGCTTTGCCACCGGGCGGCTGCGCAATCGTCTCGCCGTCGACGACCAGACGCTGTTTCACTATGCCGGGCTGTTCGGCGGGCGCCGGCGCTCGGCCGTGGGTCTGGAGAACCTGCTCAGCGACTATTTCGGCCAGCCCGTCAGCGTGCGCCAGTTCCAGGGCCAGTGGCTGCCCATTGCGGTGGACTCGCGGTCGGTCCTGCCCAGCCGCGAGATGCCCAAGGGCGCCTTCTGCCAGCTGGGTGTCGACGCCGTGATCGGCGAGCGCAGCTACGACGTCACCAGCAACTTCGCGCTGGCGCTGGGCCCACTGACCTATGCCCAGTTCGCCAGCTTCATGCCCGACGGCGAGGATTTCAAAGAGCTGGTGGAGCTGACCAAGCTCTATGTCGGCAGCGACCTCGACTTCACGGTGGAGCTCACGCTGGCGAAGGAGGAGGTGCCGAGCTGCACCATGGCGAACGAGGGTCCCTACCTGCCCCGGCTCGGCTGCAACACCTGGCTGAAGTCTGAGCCCTTCCGCCACGACGTCACCGATGCCATCTTCGCCGCCACCGGCTGACGTGGCGCCGGCCGAGGCCGGGCCTTCGGTCACCATCGCTGACGAACGCCCCGACCCGGCGGAGGTGCTGGACCTGTTCGTCGCCGCCGGCTATGCCACCGCCAGCGACGACGCATCGCTGCGCCTGCTGACAACCGCGCTCGCCCACAGCAACGTCATCGTCACCGCCCGCAGCGAAGGCCGGCTGGTGGGTGTTGCCAGGGGCTGGAGCGACTTCGCCGCCATCGCCTATCTCGCCGACATCGCGGTGCATGGCCAGTGGCGCCACCGCGGCATCGGCCGGGCCTTGGTGGAGGCGTTCAAAGAGACGGCAGGCGGTGAAGAGATAGAGCTGCTGTTGCTCTCGCGCCCGGAAGCCGATGGCTTCTACCGAAGGCTAGGGTTGGAGCCGGCCCCGGAGGCCCTGCAGATCCGCAGCCGATAGCGCGTGGTGAAGTTTCGGTGCCCGTCTCTGGGCTCGAGACACGCCGCCAAGCAGCATTTCGGGCACGGCAGAGAAGGACCGGTTCGACTCCGTAACAGGAAATGCCGATCTCAATGCCCCGCGACCGAGAATGACCCGAAGCTCCATGTCAGCCTTGCCCTGGCGGACAGTCTGCCTTCGGCCCGGAGAGGTCGATCGGGCGCCTTCCTCTGACATCGACAGCTATACACTCAGCTTCGACCAGTCTGTGTTCTGGCGCTCGTAACCCACTGCGGACCGTTCGATCTGTCTGACCTGCTTGATCTCGGTGCCAAAAACGGTCGTTTTCGCCGGTGACAAAAACTCATGAGTTTTGGCGGAGATAGCGTATCAAAGTGGAGTTTTTGCCCGAGACAGAAGGGCATCATACCTTGCCTGCAGGTTATGCAAGTTCTCCTCGATCAGGCCATTGATCTCGTCGGGCCAGGGCTGGTCCACCGAAATAGGGTCGTTTTGAGAACCAGAAGACCTTAGTGACAGATAAACATCGATGTGATGCAGTAGCTTGATCAGTTCCGCTTCGAGCCTCCTATCACCACCAAAATGGTGAAAGTTAGACTGGATAATGTCACGCGTCTCTTCGTGGTTTCTAATAATAACCTCCTGATCAAAGGTTGAAACGAAATTCTCTTTGTCTTTCCCGTGCCCTCGGAAATTCTCCGACTCCCAAGCTATCGCCCCTCTTTGCAAACGGCAGTGAAGTGGCCAAAAGAGCTGGGACAGCTTTTGTTCCAAATTGGCCACTTCAAGCCGCCAACTTTCCAATCTGACTGCGTCTTTGTGCTTAGAGTATCGCTCTAGCAAGAATTTCGCTAAAAAACCCAAAATAGTAAATACTAGATAAAGTGCAATATCTAAGGATTCCATTCTCAAGTCCATGCCCATCTAGTAGATGCTGCGCACTAATTTCCCGCATATTATGCGATTCGTCAACATCTTTCGATTTGTTAGCTCGGCAATCATGACAATGACCCCATACCAGGACCAATATGCCAAAATGGTCATTTCTGACCCACGCGAGCAGGGGCCCGGAAACCCGAGACAGGCCTCGGCCGGTCGGCGCGGATGCGCAACGGCTAGGTAACGCCTCGTTGCGCGAACGCCGGCGGCTGACCATCCAGCTCCGATCAGGCGCCGGGTCACGCGTTCTGAGCCGCAGTGGCCGGTGACGGTCTTGAAGGGCCCGCCAGGGTGCAACATAATCGGGAACGGGACGTCCCTGACGGACAGCCCCTCGTGAATTGGGCGCGAGGATCATTCCGGTACGCAATAGCCGTGGATATATTGGGGCGATTGCCGGTGGATCGACTCTGACTTTCGGCTTCCACGTTTGAAGGTGGCGCCGAGTTCGTCCGGATCGGCGGCCCGGACGAGCTGCTGACAGCCGGGATGGAACAACCAGGGAGTCGAGATGTCCGGACACCTGGCATTCGAGCACAGGCACAGGGGTGGGCGTCCGACAAGAGGCGAGCGCGGCACCAACCGTGGCCCCGCCTCTCGTCCGCGCCCGGCCAATGAGCCGCCGCGCGTGGCCGCCCATGCCGGCGACCGCTTCCGCCCGCGTCGGTTGACGACCCCGAACCCGGCCGTTTCCGCCCCCCCGGCGACACAGCCCGCGCCGGTCGGCGCCAGCTATACCCCGCTCACCGGCGGAGCGCTGACCGACCGCCAGCGCCACGGCATGACGACGGACCCCGGGCCGATGACTGCGGCGCTGGAGGCCACGGTGTTTCCGACCGGCGGCGCGAACCCACCGTGCACCGCACCACCCGCCGGCTTCGAGCACATGGTCGTACCGATTGTCGCGACACAACTGCGCGCCGATGTGCCGAGCCTGACGCCGTCGACGGCCGCCGACCCGATGGCGGTCGCGGACTCCGCCGCCCGAGCCGCGATGCCGATCATTCACGCTCACTACGCGCCGCACGCCCCGTCACGCTCTGCCGCGACCTTCATGTCCGGCGTCAGCGTCAAGGCGACGTCGTATGCCAGCGCTTTCACGGCCAGCGATAGCGCGGTGGGCGAGTTCCTGGCCTGGTATTCGGGCGAGAACGACACCTTGCGGAACTTCCTGGCGCCCTATTGTGGGATCACCGAGGCGTGGTGGACCGCGTTCACGACCACCCACCGCGGGAGCTGGTGGGACGGGCCGCCATTCTCGATGATCGAACGCGCCCAGATTTTCGACACCTACAACACGACAGTCGCCGGGGGCGGCACCGTCGAGCTCGGGCGGGCGTTCGAGACCGAGGAGATCCCCCATACGATCGTCCACGAGGCGATGCATCTGTTCGAGCACCCCGACCTGCACGCCCAGGTCGACCGCATGGAAGACCTGCGCTCGTCGCGCGATATATTCACCGAGGGCTTTGCCGAGTATCTGGCGCGTGGCGTTCGCGAACAGGTCGTCGATGCGATGCTCGCCCAAGTACCCCCTGAGATCACCGCCGCCCAGGGCGCCGCGGCCAAGACGATCGGCGGCTACGACTATTATGTGAACAAGGCGGTGGCGCTGCGCGACATCCTCTACAGCCATGGTCAGGACGGTGAAGAGGCGATCCGCCGGGCCTTCTTCCTTGGCGAGGGATGGCGCTTCGGCCTGCTGGACGACCCGGCCGGGCGCAGCAGTCCGATCGAGAGCGACCGCCCGCTGCCGGGGCCCGTGGACGTGCATTTCTCAAGCAATGACGACACGATACGGGACCCAGCCCTGCTCGATCCGATCGTGGCCTATGTCGCCTCGCGCAGCATCGCGACGATCGAGGTTGTCGGCCGCACCGATGCCGTCGGACTGCCTCCCGACAACATCACGCTCGGGCAGGAACGCGCCGACGCGGTGCAGTCGCGGCTGATCGCGGCAGGCATCCCGGCCTCCCGCATCTCGGCCAGTTCCAGGGGCGAACTCGACCAGATCGCCGGTGGCCGCGCCGCCAATCGCCGGGCGACCGTGACCGTCGTCGACCCGCGCAACGAGCAGGCGTCGCGGATCCCGTGACCGCGGGGCTCAACGCCCGCGAACCGCACCGCGGCGTACCAGCAGCAGGCGCGCCGGCATGGCGTTCGCCGCGAGCAGGGTCTTTTGCACGTGATCCGTCGTCTTGCGGTACCGCTCGGTCGCTGCGAGCGGCTCCGACGGCCCGAAGGCCAGGCTTAGTGCTTCGGTCATAGCGGCCAGCCAGGCCTCTGCGTCGGCGCCGCCGGCGCGCAACTCGAAGAAGGTTATGCGCTCGGAACCCGCCTCGCCAGGGGTGCGCACGATCTGGATGTGAAGCGCGCAGTCCAGCCCTTCGACGGAGAGCGCGACGACGGGGCAATCATGGACCTCCTGCCCACCGACCCGACGCCAATGGCGCTGGGTGCACGGATCGGGCCTTCCGTCCCCGAACAGGCGCGCCAGAACACCGGCGCCGTCGGCCCCGGCCGCGAGCGCCCAGTGCAGCCTTTTGACGCCAATCTCGGCGTCTCGCTTTGCGGGATCTCGGTGCAATCCAAGCCGGCCCGTGCTCGCAAGTCCCGATGGGGCGCGTCCGCTGGCCGGCCCCATCGGAGGGGTCCGAATTGGATGTTAGGTCATGCTCAGTCCTGGCACCAGCGGCAGCGCAGCCAAGGGAGAGGGCGAAGAAACCCACGGAGCGCCCCTTGAGCCGTTCGCACGCCGGTGATCCATCGCGGTCCTTAGGCGGCGCGTTCCTGAGGCAGCGAGCCTCCCTGTCCCGCCTCACGCCAACGCCGCCAGAACGCGGTCTGGCGTGAACGGCATGTGGCGCAAGCGCCGACCAGTCAGGGCGTGGAAGGCGTTGGCGACGGCGGCCGATGTCATCGGCCCGCCGACCTCGCCGATGCCGGTCGGCGGGCCGTCGGTGACTTCCAGGTGCACGCTGATTTCCGGCACCTCGTTGGCGCGCAGGATTTCGTAGTCGTAGAAGTTGCTCTGCTGGACCTCCCCTCCGGCGAGGGTGACGCGCTCTTTCAAGGCGCTGCTGAGGCCGTAGACGATGCCGCCTTCGATCTGCGCCACGGCATTGTCGGGCGAGACGATCAAGCCCGCATCGACCGCCGCCCAGAAGTGCGGCACGGAGATGCGGCCGCTGTCGCGGTCCAGCGCGACCTCGGCAATCCCCGCCGCCATGCTGTCGCCGTATCCCGCAAACGAGACGCCCAGGGCAGTTTCTCCGCCCGTCGCGCCGCCCCAGCCGGCCATCTCGGCCACCCGCTCCAGCAGACGCCGCCCGCGCGGGTTGTCGGCCAGCAACTGCAGGCGGAACGCGATCGGGTCGGCACCGGCCTCCTCGGCCAGTTCGTCCATGAACGCCTCCGCAGCGAAGCTGGTATAGCTGGCGCCGATTGCGCGCCAGGGGATCACGCGAGCCCGGCGCTCGGTGATCACGTGCTCCGCCAGAAAGTCGCCGATGCCGTAGAATTTGCTCTCCGCGCCACGCATGGAAATGATGTCGTGCGGCTCTACCTGGCTCCAGCGCAGCGGGTTGAAATAGGCGATCACCGACGGCGTCGCGACACGGTGGCGCCAGCCAGTCAAGGTGCCGCCGGCCGTGAGACCACCTGTCAGCTGCTGGGCCGCGGCGGGGCGGAACCAGCCGTGCTTCAGATCGTCTTCACGGGTCCAGACGACCTTGACCGGCCGCCCCACGGCCTTCGAGGCCAGCAGTGCGTCGCGCACATATTCCTGCATCAGTGCGGTGCGCCGGCCGAAGCTGCCGCCCATGGTCAGCATGTGCAGCCGCACGCGATCCGGCGTTGTTTCCAGTACCTGCGTGATTGTGCGGGTCGTCAGCGTCTGGGTCTGGGTGGCGGCCCAGACTTCGGCGCCTTTGCCGTCCGGATCGACGGATGCGACCGCCGCCATGGGCTCCATCTGCGCATGATAGGCGTAGTCCGAAAGATAGGTCCGCTGGACAACGCGCTCGGCCTCGGCGATGGCCGCAGCCGCGTCGCCGCTCTCGCTCCAGATGGCTGCGTTCCGGTCCGGATCGCCAGCTGCCTGCTCGTACGCCGCAAGCGTCGCCTCGCTGTCGAAGCTGCGGGCCGGCGCGGTCTCGCTCCATTGGACCGAGAGGCGGTCACGCCCCGCGAACGCGGCTTCCAGCCGCTCCGCGACCACCGCGATCCCGTCTGGCAGCGTGACGGTGCGGACCACGCCGGGGATGCCGCGCGCTTCCGTCTCGTCGACCTCGAGCGCCGCCTCTCCCTCCACGGGGCTGCGCAGCACGGCGGCATAGAGCATACCCGGCACCTGGACGTCGATCGCGTATTCCGCGGTACCGCGGCTCTTCGCCGGAACGTCGCGGCGCGGCACGTCGCGGCCGATCAGGCGATAGGCACTCCGCGGCTTCAACTCGGCATCCGTGATCTCGGGAACGGGCGGGGGCGGGCCTGGCAGCCCGGCGATCTCGCCATAGTTCAGACGCCGGCCGCTTTCCGGGTGAAGCACGGTGTGGGGTTCGGTCGACAGGCTGGTAACCGGCACTTCCCAGTGCGCGGCGGCAATCTGCATCAAGAGCTTGCGGGCCTGGGCGCCCGCTTTGCGCAGCGGGTCGAAATAGGCCATCACCGCCGAGCTGCCCGCGGTATAGAGCAAGTTGCCGAACAGCGGATTGCCATAGGCCCGGTCGTCGCGATCGAGCTGCTCGATGCGAACCCGGTCCCAGTTGGCGTCCATCTCTTCGGCCAGGATCATCGGCAGTGCGGTGAAGCTGCCTTGTCCCATCTCCGTCATCGGAAACACGATGGTCGTCAGTCCGTCGCCGTCGATGGTCACCCAGATACCGGGCGCCAGCGGGGCGGCCGCCGTGGCCGAGGCCGCAAGGGTGATACCGGTGAGGCCGGTCGCTCCGATCAGGAACGCGAGTCTCCCTGCGCCGGAGAGGAAGGCGCGGCGCGGCAACTCTGGCCCCTGGCTGCTATGAAGCAGGAAATCCGTCATCTCAGGCCTCCCGCGCTGCGCGTTCCACCGCCCGGACGATCCTGCCGTATGTCCCGCAGCGGCAGAGATTCGTGCTCATATGCTCCCGGATCTGCGCGCGATCGGGGCTGGGCGTTTCCGCCAAAAGAGCGGCAGCGCGCATGATCTGGCCAGACTGGCAGTAGCCGCATTGCGCCACCTGCTCCGCCTCCCAGGCCCGCGGCAGCGGGTGGTCAGTGGCGACCAGCCCTTCGATGGTCGTGACGGACAGTCCCTCGACCGACCACACCGGCGTCACGCAAGAAAAGGTCGGCTGGCCGTCGACATGGACGGTACAGGCACCGCACAGCGCGGCACCACAGCCGAACTTGGTCCCCGTCAGGCCCAGATGCTCCCGCAGCACCCAGAGCAGCGCCGTATCCGGGTCGGCGTCCGTCGCCACCGGTTGGCCGTTCACTTCAAACTCCGTCATCGCGGTACCCTCCCGTCCGGGCCGATCGGATGCGGCGACGTGCGCTTTGCGGCCCGCGCCCTGCCGACACTTAAATGTGGTCGAAGGCGGTGTCGGGCTTCCGCAACTCGGCCAAAGTGTTTCGCAGATCGGTCATGGGCGACCTCAGCCAGCATCCGGCAGACGATGCCGAGAACCCGATTGTGGGCGTCGCCTGGGACGTTTCCGGGCCCCAATCCGTGCCGATCCATCGGCATCGCAGGGGCCAGTTGATCTATACGGAACGCGGCTCCGTGACTGTCGAGGCGGAGGGCACCGTCTGCATCGCGCCTGCGTTTCGCGCCGTCTGGGTGCCGCCCGACGTTCCGCACAGCGCCCGTTATCCGCGCGACGTTGCCTTTCGCGGCCTGTTCATCGCACCGGAGCGGTGCCGGGATCTGCCAGGCCGTTGTGCCGTCGTTCAGGTGGATCCCCTGACGCGCGAGCTGATCCACGTCGCCGCCCGGATGCCCTGGACCTATCCGGCGGACGGGCCCGACGCGCGATTGATGCAGGTTTTGCTCGATCGGCTGACGGTGCTGCGCGTCATGCCCCTGTATCTGCCGGACGGACGCGACGAACGCATACGCCGCATCATGGACGCGCTGCGCGCCAGCCCGGCCGATGAGCGCCGATTTCGCGACTGGGCGGTCTTTGTCAATCTGAGCGAGCGCAGCCTGGCCCGGCGCTTTGCCGCCGACACCGGCATGTCGTTCACCGCCTGGCGTCAGCAGCTTCGCCTCGTCTCGGCGGTGGAGCGGCTGGCGGCCGGTGACAGCGTGACGCGCGTGGCCTTCGATCTCGGCTATCGCACGACCAGTAGCTTCAGCACCATGTTCAGGAAGGCCCTGGGCGTGCCGCCAAGTGCCTATTTCTAAAGACCGCTATCGGCCCGGCCCGACCGTCATTCGTCGTTCGTGGAAAAGAGCGGCTGCAGATCGGCGTAGATGCGGATTGACACGGCCAGGCCCGCCTCGTTGCGATCGGTGATGGTGACGGTCGGGATGTTGACCATTCTGCCGTCGTTGCGCCGGTAGTGATTCACCGCTTCGAGCGCGAAAGAAGTATCGTTGCCATATATGTTCAGCAGGTCTTGTGACATGCTGTCGAATGACATCCACTGGGCATTCAGCGTCTCAAGGATGGTAATCTTCCCACGGATCCATGGATTTCCATTGATCTGCATTTCGCAGTTGTCCGCAAGAAAACTGCCGTAGCCTTCGACATCCTTGGCGTCCATGGTCGCCAAAGAGGCCGCATACCATTGGTACACGGGCGTCGAGAGCTGATTGACCCTAAGTTTCTCCGACTTCACAGATGGTCTCCAACAGGTCGGGCAAACGGCAGGGAGGCCCGACACCCTCCATGACAACAAGGCTGCTGCGCTCGATCTTCCCCGCGCCGACCCTCAGGCTGCACTGGGGACGGAGTCGGCGGCGGCACCGAGGATATCTCCGAATCCGGCTTCCGTGAGTTCGGCCGCCAAGGCGGCCACGCGGTCCGCGGCCAACGGACAGAAGGGCGGACGGACTGTGCCCCAGCCGGGATCGCCAAGCCTGCGGGCAAGGATGGCCTTCACCGCCGGGATCACCGGATAGCCTTCGATCAGCCGTCGGCAGCGTGTCGCGGTCGCCTGCAGGTCATCGGCGCCTGGCTCGCGCCAGTGGCGCGCCAGATGCGCCAGGGCTGCAAGGTTCACGTTGGCCGTTGCCGAGATGCAGCCAGCGCTGCCGGCGCGCAGCCCGTCCAGCAGGAACACCTCTGACCCCGGAAACACGGAGAACCCGGGGAAACGTTCGATAACTGCTGCCGTGTTCAACCAGTCGCCGGAACTGTCCTTCAGGCCGACCACCGTATCCGGATAGGCCGTGATCAGGCGTCCGATCAGGTCGAGGCTGAAGCCGACCTGCGCCACCGGCGGGATGTGGTAGAGGTAGACGCGCAAGCTCTCCGATGCGACGTCGTCGATCACCCGGCCGAAGAAGTCGAACAAGCCAGCGTCGCTCGCCGCCTTATAATAGAATGGCGGCAGCATCAGCACGCCGCCGCAGCCATGGTCCGCAGCATGGCGTGTCAGGGCGACGGCTTCGGTGACCGAACACGCGCCCGTTCCCGGCATCAGCGACTGAGCCGGTATACCGGCTGCGATCAGGTGATCGAGCAGTGCCATCCGTTCGCCGGCCGACAGCGAGTTGGCCTCGCTGGTGGTTCCGAACACCGCCAGGCCACCGGCGCCGTCCTCAAGCAGCAGCCGGCACAACCGTGTCAGCCGTTCGGCATCGGGCGTCAGGTCGTCTCCGAACGGCGTGGCCACCGGGACCAGCACACCGGCGAACCGATCAGCGGTCATTTCGATACCCTCAAGTCTAACAATGAAGAGCCTGAACCCCGAGCATCGCGCGTACAGCCCCCTTGTCAATCGCTACGGACGTAGCTAACGCGAAGGCGCAGTGCGAAGCTATGGTATACAAAAGGCATCATGACAAGCTGGTCAGGCGGATTTCGCAAAACGTTGACGCGGTACGGCGACGACGCTTTCTCGCTGTTCTTGCGCAAGGTGTTCCTGAAGGCGATGGGCTATTCAGACGCGGCGCTGGACCGGCCGATCATCGGCATCACCAACACCCACAGCGCCTACAACAGCTGCCACGCCAACGTCCCCGCAATCATCGACGCCGTCAAGCGCGGGATCGCCATGGCCGGCGGCATCGGCTTCGATTTTCCGGTCGTCAGCCTGCACGAGAGCTTCACGCATCCCACCAGCATGTATCTGCGCAACCTGATGGCGATGGATACTGAAGAGATGATCCGCGCCCAGCCGATGGACGCGGTGGTGCTTATCGGGGGGTGCGACAAGACCGTTCCGGCCCTGCTGATGGGGGCGGCCAGCGCCGGCGTTCCGGCGATTCTCACGGTCACCGGGCCGATGCTGACCGGACGGCTGGACGGCGAGCGCACGGGGGCCTGCACCGACTGCCGTCGCTTCTGGGCCCGTTACCGCGCTGGCGAGTTGGGCGAGGCGGCGATCGAGGCGGTCTCCGGGCAGCTGGCGCCGACGCCGGGCACCTGCATGGTCATGGGCACCGCCAGCACGATGGCGCTGGCCGGGGAAGCCATGGGCATGATGCTGCCGGGCGGGGCTGCCATCCCGGCTGTCCATAGCGAGAGGCTGCGCCATGCCGAACACACGGGCACCCGTGCCGTCGGCCTGGCACGCGAGGGTCTGAGCCCGGACCGAATCATGACGCCCGCCGCCGTGGACAACGCGCTGCGCACGATCCTGGCCGTCGGCGGGTCCACCAATGCCCTGATCCACCTGACGGCCGTCGCCGGCCGACTCGGGTACCGCGTCGATCTCGACCGGTTCGACAGCATGGGCCGCGAGACGCCGGTGCTGGTCGACCTGAAGCCCACCGGTCAGCACTATATGGAGGATCTGCAGGCGGATGGCGGTTTCCCCGCGATCCTGCGCGAACTGGCGCCGGTCCTGGACCTCGGCTGCCTGACGGTCACGGGCCAGCCGCTGGCGCATTCCATCGCCGAACGGGCGGGCAGTGCGGTGATCCGGCCATTCGAACGGCCCCTTCATGCCGGCGGCGCCATGGCCATCCTGCGCGGCAACCTGGCGCCGGACGGGGCGGTCATCAAACAGTCGGCCGCCTCGCCGGATCTGCTGCAGCACACCGGCCGCGCCGTCGTGTTCGACGATCTCGAAGATCTGGCCCGCCGCATCGACGATCCGGACCTGGACGTGGCGGCGGACGATGTGCTGGTGCTGCGCAATGCCGGGCCCATCGGCGGGCCGGGGATGCCGGAAGCCGGCTATCTGCCGATTCCGCGCAAGCTGGCGCAGGCCGGCGTGAGGGACATGGTCCGGATCTCCGATGCGCGGATGAGCGGTACGGCCTTCGGCACGATCGTGCTCCACGTTGCGCCGGAGGCGGCGATCGGCGGCCCTCTGGGCTTGGTTGAGACGGGCGACTCGATCCGGCTGGACGTTGCCGGCCGGCGACTCGACGCTCTGATCCCCGATGCGGAGCTGGCAGCGCGCCGCGACCGGCAGTCTGACCGCAGACCTGCCGCGGATCCGGAACGCGGCTATGCGCGGCTTTACCGGTCAGCGATCCAGCAGGCCGATCAGGGCTGCGATTTCGACTTCCTGCGGCCGCCGTCGCTCTAGGCGTCGGCCGTCCTACCGCCCGGCCTCTTCACAGGCACTGCCCAGGGTCGCCAGCAGTGTCTGATCATGGGCCCGCATCGACCCATGGTCTGCGCTGGCCCAGGCATCGAAATCGCCAAGCTGGCCGGCAACGCAGATGCACCGCGCGGCACAGCCTTCGGCAGGCCACCCGCCCGATGCACAGCTGGCCTCGCAGGATTGCAGGAATGCGGCGCGCGCCTGTCTCTCCGGGAAGAAGTGATCGTAGCTGGGGTTCCCCAGGCCGGTCGCTGCATGGAGGCCGAACAGAAGCCCTAGAAGTACCAGCTGATGGCCGAGGTAGAAGGCCAGCGAATGCCGGCCCAGCCAGGCGGGTACCATTGTCGCGAAGCCGGTCGGCTGCCATTGGGCCAGGGGCGATGCCCGATCGGCCCTGGACGCAATGATACGGCCGAAGGCCATCCCGGCCAGCATCGGCGCCAACCAAGGAAACAGCGGCACGAAGTCATTGGTGAACGGCACGCGCTCCCCCAGGCCGAGCCAGATCAGCAAGGGATCATCGAAGATCGCCGGCATCGTCACCCAGGTCACCCCAAGCGCCGCAACAGCGGATGCCACAAGCAGCCAGGCCGGCGCCCGTGCGAACGCCAGACCGATCAGGCTCGAGAGCGTGATGCAATGCAGCACGCCGAAAAAGATGAACCCGTCGCCGAAGAACAGAAGCGTTCCGGCGGTGATGGCGGCGGCCGCGCCGCCGACAAGACCGGTTCGGCGCAAATAGTGGCGTGGCAGCCGTCTGCGATGTGTCGCCAAGCTCAGGCTGACACCGACGATGAACAGGAAGGACGTGGTGATCACCAGCGGCTGAACCCACCAGACCGGATCGCCCAGAATGTCCGGCTGGATCAGCCCGAAATAGGTGAGATCCCAGGCGAGATGATAGGTCGCCATCCATAGCAGGGCGATCCCGCGCGCCACGTCGAGCGCGGCCAGCCTGTGGCCGGCTTCCGATGCTGGGCCTTCGCGCGGCATGGTCGAGTTCACCCCCTCGCGTTGGACCCGTTTTCGGATCCGTGTGAGCTACGTCACATCATCACCGGGCCACCACGGTGTACAAGCCTGCAGATACAGCACGCATTCGCATGCCAGGCGCGACAAGAGCGCGGGTGTGTGATACTTAGCGTTCAATGCTATCTTTTGGCACGGAAAACGGAATGGCCTCTCAGCCGCTGAGCCTAGCCTTGTTCGACTGCGACGGCACGCTCGTCGACAGTCAATACGCCATCATTGCGGCGATGGAAGCCGCGTGGCGTTCGCAAGGGATGGCGCCGCCGACCGCAGGGCAGGTCCGCAGGGTCGTCGGCCTTGCGCTGGAGCAGGCGGTGGCGGTGCTGGCGGCGAAGGCGAGCCGTGCGACGCGGGCCAGGCTGGTGCAGGCCTATCGTGAGGCCTTCTTCGCTCAGCGCCATACCCTCGCAGACACCTCTCCCCTGTTTCCCGGCATTGTCGCGGTTCTGGACACGCTTGATCGTCGGGGCATCCTCTTGGGAATTGCCACCGGCAAGTCCCGTCGCGGCCTTGATGCCGTGCTGGATGAGCATGGCCTGTCCGGCCGCTTTGTGACGTTGCAGACGCCGGATTGTGCCCCCGGCAAGCCGGATCCTGGCATGGTCTTGCTGGCCGGGGCGGAGACGGGGATCGATCCCGCGAACATCGCTGTCATCGGCGACACGGTCTACGACATCCGCATGGCGCGGGCCGCCGGAGCCAGCGCCATCGGGGTGACCTGGGGGTACCACGAGCCGGAGGAACTGGATGCCGCCGGCGCAGACTGTGTAGTGACAAGAGTCGCCGAAGTGCCGGCGGCCGTCACGTCGCTGGTGAACCGGGACCACGACAAGGCCCTTGCGCTGACCGCCTGAACCGCTGCTATTGGCGGCCGTCTCCCTCGCAGATGGGGGCGACGGGCGTTCCGCTGTGACAGCGCGCGAGTGACCAAGGGCATGCGCAGGTTCTATCGAGAGGCCTCCAGCGAACCGGCTGGGGACGGCTTTAGCGTCCTCCTGGATGGAAGGCCGGTGCGCACGCCGGCAAAGCGCCCTCTGATCGTGCCGACCGCAAGCTTCGCAGCCGCGATTGCATCGGAATGGGCGGCCCAGGGGGAGACACTGGCACCCGCGGGCATGGTCCTGACCCAGCTTGCCAACACCACGATCGACCGGGTCGCTGGCAACCGGGACGAAGTCGTCCGGGTCACGGCCGGGTATGCCGAGACCGATCTTCTCTGCCATCGGGCCGCGGATCCCGCCGACCTGGCTCGACAGCAGATGCAGGCCTGGCAGCCGCTGCTCGATTGGGCAGCCCAGGTCCTCGACGCGCGTCTGGCCGTCACCCAATCGGTGATCCCCATCGAACAGCCACGGCCCGCGCTCGATGCCATTGTGGCGGCCGTCGCAATGCTGGACGACTATCGCCTGGCGGGTCTCCACATTGCTACAGGGATCCTCGGCTCTGTCATCCTGGGCCTTGCCCTCTTGCACGGCAGGCTCGACGCCGAGGCCGCGTTTGCGGCGTCCAGGCTGGACGAAGATTTCCAGGCGGAGCGCTGGGGGGTCGATAACGAGGCCGCCGCGCGACAAGCCGCGATGGCCAATGAATTGGCCACTGTTCGGCGGATGTTCGACCTGCTGGAAGGCTGGCCCTGATCCAGCGCAATTCTGCGTCTCGGCGCGCCGATCGCGGCCATGAATTGCGTCCATGCTCGCACTTGCACAATAGACGTGCTATGAACGGAATAAGGCGAAATCTGTCGCACCCCCCGCGGACAATGGGAGAGGGCGTTTATGCGGGCTATCCTGGAAAAGCTGGACGAAATGCGGTCGGGCGCACGCCTCGGCGGCGGCGAACGGCGCATCGATTCACAGCATGCCAAAGGCAAACTCACAGCGCGCGAGCGCATCGATCTGCTGCTGGACAGCGGATCCTTCGAAGAATGGGACATGTTCGTCGAGCATCGATGCTCCGACTTCGGCATGGTCGACCAGAAGATCCCGGGGGACGGCGTCGTCACCGGATACGGCATGATCAATGGCCGCCTGGTGTTCGTTTTCAGCCAGGACTTCACGGTGTTCGGCGGGTCTCTTTCAGAGGCGCATGCCGAAAAGATCTCCAAGATCATGGACAAGGCGATGCAGGTGGGCGCACCGGTCATCGGCCTGAACGACAGCGGCGGGGCGCGTATTCAAGAGGGCGTGTCGTCGCTCTCCGGATATGCCCTGGTGTTCGAGCGTAATGTCCTGGCATCCGGCGTGATCCCTCAGATCTCGATGATCATGGGGCCGTGTGCCGGCGGGGCCGTCTATTCGCCGGCCATGACCGACTTCATCTTCATGATCCAAGACAGCTCTTACATGTTCGTCACCGGGCCCGATGTGGTGAAGACCGTGACGCACGAAGAGGTCACGCAGGAAGAGCTGGGCGGCGCCATCACCCACAGCCACAAGTCGGGTGTCGCGGATCTGTCTTTCACCAATGACGTGGAAGGCCTGTTGTCGCTGCGCCGGTTCATGGACTTCCTGCCGTCCTCCAACCGGGAAGATCCGCCGGTCCGCCCGACGGCCGACCCGCCGGACCGGATGGAAGAAGCGCTGGATACGCTCGTACCGGACAATCCGAACAAGCCGTATGATATGAAGGAGTTGATCGTCAAAGTCGTCGACGAATACGACTTCTTCGAGCTGCAGCCCGAATACGCCAAGAACATCATCATCGGGTTCGCGCGTCTTGAGGGGCACACGGTCGGTGTGGTCGCCAATCAGCCCCTGGTGTTGGCCGGCTGCCTGGATATCGACAGCTCCCGCAAGGCCGCCCGGTTCGTGCGGTTCTGCGACTGCTTCAACATCCCGATCGTCACCTTCGTCGATGTGCCGGGTTTCCTTCCCGGCACCAAGCAGGAATATGGCGGCATCATCAAGCATGGCGCCAAGTTGCTCTTCGCTTTCACCGAGGCGACGGTGCCGAAGCTGACCGTGATCACCCGCAAGGCCTACGGCGGCGCCTACGACGTGATGTCGTCAAAGCATCTCAGGGGCGACCTGAATTATGCTTGGCCGACGGCCGAAATCGCGGTGATGGGTCCGAAGGGTGCGGTGGAGATCATCTTCCGCAACGATATCGGTGACCCGGAAAAGATCGACGAGCGGACGGAAGAGTATCGGCTGAAGTTCGCCAATCCGTTCGTCGCCGGCTCGCGTGGGTTCATCGACGACGTCATCATGCCAAGCGACACGCGTCGGCGCCTGTGCCGCGGTCTCGCTATGTTGCGCAACAAGAATGTGGAGAACCCCTGGAAGAAGCACGACAACATTCCGTTGTGAGCTCTCACGGCGAACGCGTGTCGGGTGACGGCGGGCCGACTGCCGAGGCCAGGGATCGACGTCTCAGGCGGCGGCGGGGCTTCCTCAATCACTTGATTGCGTATTTCGCGGTCATGGTGGTGCTGGTTCCGGTCAACGCCATGATGACGCCGGCAACGCCGTGGTTTTTGCTGCCGATGGTCCTCTGGGGCGCCCCGCTGGCGGTCCATGCGGCATGGACGATGGAACTTTTCGCAACCAAGGGGCGCAAGAGACAAGGCCGCTGAAGGCGGCACCGCTGAAGACGGGAGCGGGCGGCAAGGCGATAGCCTGTCGTCGGTGTTTGAAGACGCTTGCGAAGGGAGTTTCGGGGTCGGTCCGGTTCCGTTGGGAGGGACCGACGCCTGAGGCATGTCACGCGGGTCGAGGGGCCAATGTTCGAGAAGATTCTGATCGCCAATCGTGGCGAGATCGCATGCCGGGTGGCCAAGACGGCCCGGCGCATGGGCATCAAGACGGTGGCCGTCCATTCCGAGGCCGACAAGGATGCCCTGCATGTGCGCATGGCGGACGAGGCGGTCGAGATCGGACCGCCGCCGAGCGCCCAGTCCTATCTGGTGATCGAGAGGATCGTCGAGGCCTGCAAGAGCACTGGCGCACAGGCCGTGCATCCCGGCTATGGCTTCCTGTCGGAGAACGAGGCGTTCTGCCAGGCCCTGAAGGATGCGGGGATCACCTTCATCGGCCCCGATGTCCACGCCATTGCGGCGATGGGCGACAAGATCGAGTCCAAGCGTCTCGCCAAACAAGCGGGCGTCAGCACGGTTCCCGGGCATCCTGATGCGATCGCCGATGTCGACGAAGCGATCGAGATCGCCGGTTCGATCGGCTATCCCGTGATGCTGAAGGCCTCCGCCGGCGGCGGCGGCAAGGGCATGCGCGTCGCCTACAACGAGGCGGAGGTGCGCGACGGCTTGCGCACGACGATAGCCGAAGCGGCAGCCAGCTTCGGCGACGACCGCGTGCTGATCGAGAAGTACATCGAAGAGCCGCGCCATATCGAGATCCAGGTTCTCGGCGATACGCACGGCAACATCGTCTACCTGCACGAGCGTGAGTGCTCTATCCAGCGGCGCCATCAGAAGGTCATCGAAGAGGCGCCGTCACCGTTCCTTGACCAGGCGACGCGCCGCGCCATGGGCGAGCAGGCGGTGGCCCTATCCCGCGCGGTTGACTACCGCTCCGCAGGCACCGTTGAGTTCATCGTCGACAAGAACAGGAACTTCTACTTCCTGGAGATGAATACCCGCCTGCAGGTGGAGCATCCGGTCACGGAGTTGATCACCGGGCTCGATCTGGTGGAGCAGATGATCCGCGTCGCGGCGGGCGAGCCGCTGGAATTCACCCAGGAAGAGGTGCGGCTCGACGGCTGGGCGATGGAGGCGCGCTTCTATGCGGAAGATCCCGAGCGGGGTTTCCTTCCGTCCATCGGCCGTCTGCGCCGGTACATCCAGCCGCAGGAAACCAAGAACGTCCGCATCGATACCGGCGTTTATGAAGGCGGCGAGATTTCGATGTACTACGATCCCATGGTGGCCAAGGTGGTCACCTACGGGCTCGACCGCAACGCCGCAATCGGCCATATGCGCCACGCGCTGGATGGGTTCTACGTGCGTGGGATTCGCCACAATCTCAGCTTCCTGTCGGCGCTGATGAACCATCCGCGGTTCCTTGAAGGCCGCCTCAGCACCAATTTCATCGCCGAGGAATTTCCTGACGGCTTCAACGGCATCACGCTGGACCCACCGGCGTTGCAGCGCGTCGTCGCCGTGGCCGCGGCGATTCACCGGCAGCGGGCGGAGCGCAACCGGCGCATCACCGGGCAGATGCCTGGGCATGTCGGCAAGGTTTCGCATACCTGGATCATCCGGATCGACCGGGACAACTGGCCGGTCTCAACCACCGAGATCGAAGGCGGATACGAGGTCTCGGTGGACGGCAAGCCCCATGCCGTGGTCAACCACTGGCAGACGGGCAAGGCGTGGGAAGTCGGGCAGCCCCTGTTCGACGGCGTCGTCGACGGCCACCGCATGATCGTTCAGCTGGATTCCACCGGCATCGGCTACCGTTTCTACCACGGCGGCGCGGAACTGACGGTTCTGTCCTTGACGCCGCGCGCGGCGGAACTGGCGGATCTTATGCCGATTAAGCAGCCGCCGGACCTCACTAAGTTCCTGCTGTCGCCGATGCCAGGACTGCTGGTGTCTCTCGCCGTTGAGCCGGGCCAGAAGGTCGTGCCCGGTCAGGAATTGGCGGTGGTTGAGGCGATGAAGATGATGAACATCCTGCGCGCCGAGCGTGATACCAAGGTGATCGGCCTGCATGCCGAGCCTGGCGATAGTCTGGCGGTCGATCAGAAGATTCTCGAATTCGAGTGAGGCAGGCGATACGGTCTGCCGATGGCAGGAGCGTTCGAGCGAAAGGCGGTCACTCTGCGGATCACCGGCCGTGTCCAAGGCGTCGGATTCCGCTGGTGGACGCAGCATCAGGCTGCCGCACTGGGCCTGGACGGATGGGTTCGTAACCGGACGGACCGATCTGTCGAGATGTTGGCGGCTGGTCCATCCAATGTAGTCGACAGTCTGATCGCGTTATGTCACGAAGGTCCGGACATGGCGCGCGTGGATGATGTCAGTGTTGCCCAAGCGGCGGACCCCGGCCATGTCGGATTCTCCTTGGAGGCAACTCGATGATCCACGCTCTCTTCGTTACGCGCGACAGTAACCGCCACCAGGTGATTGACGGCCTGTTGGAAGGTGACGGCAGGGAGGCGATCACCATTCATCAGGTGGCCGATTTGGCGGCGGCGGCAGAGGCGTCGTCTGCCGGAGGCGTCGACGTGGTGCTCTATGAGGTGAGCGCACAGCCAAGCACCGACATAGAGGCGCTGACGTCGGCCATGTCCGACGTCACGCTTGAGGCGCCGGTGCTGGTGCTGATGGATCATGCGGACAAGGAACAGGAACGTCTGGTAGCGGAAGCTGGTGCGGTCGATGCCTTGCCCTGGGATGCGTTGACACCGGCGCTACTGCAGCGCGCAATTCGCTATTCCGTAGACAAGCGCAACACCGAGCGTCAGCTCGCCGATCTTGTCCTGATCGACAGCGAAACCGGTCTGGCCCGCCCACCGCTGTTCTGGGAGATCCTGTCTCTTGCCGTCAAGCGGGCCAAGCGGAATCAAGACTACCTTGCCGTTCTGACGGTCAAGCTGATCGGCTTGGCCACGATGGGCAACCCGGGGGCGGCGGCGCGCGAATCTGCAATGCGGCTGGCGGGCCTGTTGAGGGCCAGCGATACCGTTGCGCGGTTCGATATCGATCAGCTTTCCGTGTTGGTGGAATCCATGCCGCGTGTGGAGGATATTCAGACGGTGGCGGAAAAGATCGTCGCGCGTCTCTCCGAGCCGCAGCCGGACGGTGGCGGGACGCTCTCGTCTGCGGTGGGGATCGCGCTCTATCCGACCGTTTCGTCGACGGCCGAGGCGCTGATTGGCGATGCGACGGTCGCCATGCATCTGGCCATCGAACAGGGCGGCGATACGTTCAAGTTCGCCTGACGCCTAATCGCTCTGCCGCAGGGCCCAGCTTGGTCATGCCCGGCGAGGCCTTGAGGGCCATCGTGCCTGCGACGTCTGCCGTCAGATAGGGACATGCCCCGGCTCGGACTCCCGTTTGTTTGTGGGTGACAGGCAATGGGCCTCAGTGCCTGGTCAGCCGGACGGGCGACTATGTGACCAGGTTGCCCACTGATGGGCTGGGGTGGTCAGCTCTGGATCACAACGCAATCCACAGTCAGCCAGCTTCCCATCTCGAATAGTGCCGCCCGCCAAAGGGTGTACGGCCGGGACTGATCTGCTATATATCTCAGAATGAAGTTACTTAACTGAATGCAAACCACTGGCGTGGAAGGGTGTTCAGTATCTCTGGGTGATGTAACGTCGAAGCCACCGACATCATGGACAAACGGAAGCTGCCTTCGGGCAAGGCCACCATCTATCGCGACATCGTGCTTGGGATCGTCATCTGTGCGGCAGCGATCTTGTTCGCCGCTTCGCTGGATCTGAACGAGCAGTGGGTCGAATTCACCGAACGTCACGAGCATCTTGAGCTTGATGAGCTGCCCGTCGGCTTGACGATCTTCTTCGTCATAGCGATTTGGCATGTGCTCAGACGGCTTCAGCAGTTAAGGGCGACATCGGAGCGGCTAGAGGCCGAGATCGCCGAACGCGAGGTTGTGGAAGGCGCACTGATCCAGGCAACCGCCGATGCCATAGCGGCGAACCGCGCGAAGTCCGACTTTCTGGCGATGATGAGCCACGAATTGCGGACGCCGCTGAACGCGATCAACGGGTTTTCGGAAATCATGCAACACGAGGTGTTCGGCCCCGCCGGACATCCGAAATACAGAGAGTATGCTGGCGACATTCACCGCAGCGGAACGCGGCTCCTCGCCATCATAAACACGATCCTCGATCTCTCGAAGATCGAGGCCGGCAAGATGGATCTTGATGAGACCGAGTTTTCTTTGCACGAGTTGATGCAGAACGCGCAGCGGGAACTGTCCGCTCAGGCATCTCTGGAAGGCATTCGACTAGAGGCTGTGCAGGGAGCCTGCGATGTCTTGGTGACGGGTGATCATGGGCTGATCGTCCAGGCAGCGGCCAACCTCTTGTCCAATGCCGTCAAGTTCACCCATGAAGGCGGCAGCATCACAACGGCTATCCGTTGCTACGGCGATGGCAGGGTTGGTGTGTCCGTCAGCGACACCGGCATCGGCATGACTGCGGACGAGATTCCCCTGGCCCTTCAGGAGTTCGAGCAGATAGAGGGGACTCTGACGCGCAAATATGCGGGGACGGGTCTGGGTCTACCCCTATCCCGCCGTATCATGCAGGAACATGGCGGCGACCTGGAGATTTCCAGCCAACCGGACGTCGGCACGACGGCGACGCTGGTGTTCCCAGGCGCCCGCGTGCGCACATGCAGCCCGGGCCCGCTTGCCAGGCCCTGCGGGGGACGGCGGTCCCACCATCTGACGCAAGCGAGCCCCTGCGTCCCACCCTTGGCGGACGCGGCGGAGTAGCGCGTTTCGCAGTTGCTGGGCGATGACCGGCGGACAGGACGCCGCCCGCCGGTCGCGACTTCGATCAGCTATGCAGATGATCGAGACCGGCGGCGATCGCTTCGTCGATGTCGCCGTCGGTATTCAACGCCATCTGGTATCCCGCTTCCACGGCAGCGATCCGTTCGGCATGTGTGCCGTGGTGGCTCGGGTCGTTATAGGCCGTGTCGCCCATGGCCTCGTATCCGGCGCCCAGAGTCCTCAGCTGCTCGACCTCATAGCTGCTGCTGCGCCGGCCGATATAAAACCCCGCCAGGAAGTCCGCATGCAGTTCCACATACTTCACGGAGTGGTGCATGCGATCCAGCCGGTCGATCAGATCGCCCGTATTGTATTGGACGATATGGCCAAATTCGTGTGCGCAGACGGCCATGACAAGAATGTCGCCGAACTGGCTCCGCTGCAGGAACTCGCTCATCAGCGTCGTTCCCATGAACACCGTGCCATGCCGGTAATTCGGGTCATGCACCTCGCTGGTGGCAATCGCGTTCGGTGCGCCGCCGTCATCATAGAAGAAGAAGCGCGGATTGACCTCGAACAGGCTTCCGAGATGCGCCAGCATCACGCCGAACGCCCGATCCAGGTTAGGATCGCCACTGGTCTCGAACAGCTGGATCAGCTGGCTGTACGACATCCAGGAATGGCTCGTCTGCTCGGCAAAGGCGGCCATTGCGTCGCCCTGAACCAGACAGCCGCGCATCTGCGGCAGGCGTGCGGTCTTCTGCGCCAATGCGCTGGAGCAAGAGCAGCTCACGCTGCCGATCACCGCCCCATAGAGCGCCGCCAGGCCGGCGCGCCGCAGGAACTCCCGCCGGTCGGCGACTGGTGTCCGGAGTACGCCCGACATCGTCTCTTCCAATCCCATCGATCTACCCCTCCCGTCTGCCGCTGCCCCAGCGCCTGTCTACAGTCAGCCGGGGTATGGATCGAATCCTCGGTCCCGATTTTGACCATTTCTTGGGGAGGATCACGCCGTCCCACCCGTCATGGCCGGTAGCGCTTGCTGCATCCTGACGAATCACCAAGGGCCGCTAGCCAATCCGGCCGCTCGCTTATGACAGCGTGCCGCGGCGATGGATCTTGAGCAAGGCCCTGTTGACGATCCAAGATGCGGCTATCCTTACGACCGCCATAATGGTCCGCAGTGATGTCCGTCACTGGACGTCGGACAGGTGGCTCGACCCGGCTGTTGGCCAACGATGCTGTGGTATGATCATCGTCCCTCCGTGCTCATAATCTAATCAGGAACGGCTTCATGCAGCGGATGATCCAGATTTCAGTGTCGGTGACGGCGGCTCTGATGTTCCTCGCCCTGAGTCACCTGTCCACTGCGATGGCCCAGCCGGCAGAGGCCTGCCCGACGATCTGCCCCGACGGCTCGCGCCCCTATTTCTGCGTCTGTCCGACCACGGGTGAGGATCCAGACCCAGGCCCGGGGCCAGGTCTGGAGCCTGCGACCGCCGACAGCGACATATGCCGCCGGGCGTTCGACGGTGACTGCGATGACAGCCGCTATGTCGGCGCCGCCACAGGGGCCTGTCCGCACGGGACGGACGGCTCTGACTGCCGTGGGCTGCAACTGCGCAGCCAGCAGGAGCTGGCGGGCAATAGCTGCCAGTGGTCGTTCGATGGCGAATGCGACGAGCCGGGGCGCGGTACCGGCGTCTGCCCAGCCGGCACCGATACGACCGATTGCGGCGGCTCGGGGCCGGGCCCACAGACGGCCGACAACGACAGCTGCCAGTGGGCGCGTGATGGAGAGTGCGACGACGACCGGTACATCGGCGCCGTGACCGGGGCGTGCCAGCATGGGACCGATGCGTCGGACTGCCGCGGCCTGGTGTTGGCCGATGGGCCAGGCCCGGGCGGCGGAGATGATGATAGCTGCCAGTGGGCGCGGGACGGCGAATGCGACGACGATCGGTACATCGGCGCCATCACCGGGGCGTGCCAACACGGGACGGACGCGACCGACTGCCGCGGCTTGGTGCTGGCCGACGGCCCGGGCGGCGGGGACAACGACAGCTGCCAGTGGGCGCGGGACGGCGAATGCGATGACGACCGCTATATCGGCGCCGTGACGGGTGCGTGCCAGCACGGGACCGATGCAACGGATTGCCGCGGCCTGCAGCTGGCCGATGGGCCTGGCGCGGCCGGTGACGACGACAGCTGTCGATGGGCGCGGGACGGGGAATGCGATGACGACCGGTATGTCGGGGCTGTTACGGGCGCATGCCAACACGGCACCGATGCAACGGATTGCCGCGGCCTGCAACTGGCCGATGGTGGCCCCGCCGGTCCGCAGACGGTGGCCGACAACGACAGCTGCCAGTGGGCGCGCGATGGGGAATGCGACGACAGCCGCTATATCGACAACGTCACGCCGGCCTGCGAGCACGGCACCGACGGCAGCGACTGCCGGGGCCTTCGGCTGCGCAGCCCGCAGGAGCTGGCGGGCAACACCTGCCAGTGGGCGTTCGACGGCGAATGCGACCATCCCGGTGTGGGCACCGGCGTCTGCCCGAACGGCACGGACACGTCCGACTGTTCGCGCGCGGGTGGTGCGGGCGGCGGGCCGGTCAGCGCCGGTGACACCGACAGCTGCCAATGGGCGCGCGACGGGGAGTGCGACGACACCCGCTATATCGGCGCGGTGACGGGCGCCTGCCAGCACGGGACCGACGGGTCGGACTGCCGGGGCCTGCGGCTGCGCAGCCCGCAGGAGCTGGTGGGCAACACGTGCCAGTGGGCGTTCGACAACGAGTGCGATCACCCCCGCGTCGGCACCGGCGCCTGCCAGCAGGGCACGGATTCGGCCGACTGTTACCGCCGCTGAGCGCTTGAGGTGGATGGGGCGGGCCTAGCCGGCTCGCCTCAGAACACCTCGTCCCAGGCTGCGCGGAGTGCGGTGTCGGCGTCGGCCATCGTCACCGGCAGGCCGAGATCGACCAGCGAGGTCACGCCGTGCCCGGTCACGCCGCAGGGCACGATGCCGGCGAAATGCTCGAGATCCGGCTCCACGTTCAGGGCCACGCCGTGATAGCTGACCCAGCGCCGCACACGGATGCCGATGGCCGCGATCTTGTCTTCCCGCCCCGGCTGCGGGCCGGCCGGCCCCGGATGGCGGGCGCGGTCGACCCAGATGCCCACGCGGCCCTCGCGCCGTTCCCCGATTACGTTGAAGCGGGCAAGGGCGCGGATCAGCCACTCCTCCAACAGCCATACGAAACGGCGGAGGTCGCGGCCGCGGCGGTCGAGATCGAGCATCACATAGGCCACGCGCTGGCCCGGACCGTGATAGGTGAACTGCCCGCCGCGGCCGGTGCGGTAGACGGGAAAGCGGTCGGGGTCGAGCAGGTCGGCCCTGTCGGCGCTGGTGCCGGCGGTGTAGAGCGGCGGATGCTGGAGAAGCCATACCAGCTCACCCGCCCGGCCGTCGCGGATGGCGGCCACGCGCGCCTCCATGGCCGCCACGGCCGCCGGATAGTCCACGGGCGCGTCCGACACCAGCCAGTCCGGCGCGGGCCCCTGAATGGGGGCGGCCTGCGCCATCGCCTTGATTGCGTCCATGCCTTTTGCTATTGCCAAGCGCCGGTCTTTGGCAAGCCTTCGCGGTCGTGGCGGAATTGGTAGACGCGCAGCGTTGAGGTCGCTGTCCTGGAAACAGGGTGGAAGTTCGAGTCTTCTCGACCGCAC
>JANQIX010000095.1 GCA_028281925.1 Alphaproteobacteria bacterium | reverse complement strand
GCCTTCGCGGTCGTGGCGGAATTGGTAGACGCGCAGCGTTGAGGTCGCTGTCCTGGAAACAGGGTGGAAGTTCGAGTCTTCTCGACCGCACCAAGGCTTCAGGGTCCTGTCGACGGAGAGACATCGGATCGCCAGGGGCAGCCTGGATCCGAACAACTCCGAAATTGTGACTGGGGCCGGACCGCTCCGGTGGCGGTGATTCCCCTGGCTTGCGGCGTTCCTCGTGCCCTCAGCCCTTCTTATGCGGGCCTTTGGCATGATGCCGTCGATTTCGCCCGAGCTGATCTATTTCTTCATCGTTATGGTTATTGTCCATCTGGGGACTCAGATCCCGCTTGGTCTAACGCTGTGGTACGTCGTCAGAACCGTGACAGAGGCGCAGGAACCCGGCCGCAGCCACCGGCGGCAAGGCGCTCCGGATACCTGAGTTTTCGCAGAAGGCCGCGGTTGTCGCCCGGAGATACGATGGTAAAAGACCTGACCCCAATTCTACTGACCTCAGTTGTAACTATCTTGGCATGAAGGCGCCGAGACGATGCCGTCACCGGCCGGCCAGGCAGAGCCGCCTGGCAAGGCGCTGGTGCCCGGCCGCGTGCGAGGGCAGGGGACCGGCAAGGCGGGGGAAGGGTGACGACGAAATCTGCCTGAGAATATGATGATCAAAGACCTGACCCCCATTGTCACAGCAGAGACATTCACCGGACGGGTCGACCGGGACAGGTCACGGGGCGCGCCGTGCCCCTTCGCGCAGTTGCGGAGGGTCGCCTCCGCTTAGTCCATGCGAACGCACAGCGTCGGGCTTTTGATCAGCGGCCGACGCCCCGTCACCTGTTTGCCGTCTCTTGCAAGAAGAACAACACCATTCCGATGAATACACAAATCAAGAAGATTTTGCCGACGACACTGCCAAACGTGGTGCGGCGGCGGCCATGCCAATGATAGCGCTGCCCGCGTGTCGGGCGCAGCGGTTTACCGTCTTTTCCTTTCCTGATACTAAGACCACCGTCGTGGTGTTGGTCGTGGTCATAGTAGTGGTGGTCGTGATCGTAGCCGTAGTCGAAGTCTTGGTCTCTCATGACGATACATCCCAGTTGGCTGCGATGTCTTGGCTTGGTCGAGTTCTTGTACTTCGCCCGTCCGCCGACCTGCTCTGATCAGCAGACGCACGACGGCGATATGCCTGACCAACTGTATTCGTCCGTCAACAAAGTGACGTCTCTATTATCCGATACATATAACCGCTTCAGGGTCACCATTTACGGTGCCGTTCGTTAGTCGGGTGACATGTCAGAATTGTGGCGCGGCGCCTCGCCCGACCGGTTGGGCCAATCTGGCATTCGGGCGGCCCGGCCTTCGCGGCCGCCCGGGACGGCGCGGCCTACCGCGCCGCGGACACGCCAGGATCCGTTTCGCCACGTTCCGTAGCTGTAGATCCGGGCGACAGCCGCCCGCGCCAGCCGACACGTCATCCTCGCGCAGGCGAGGATCTGGTCGGGACGGTGTGCATGCGGCGGGAGATCCCCGCCTTCGCGGGGATGACGATCGCGTTGGGTCGGGTGCGCGCATGACCGTTTCAAGGGGCGCATCATAACGGTTATTCTGATCTTCCCGATCAGTTTGACCGTATCCGGAGAGACGAGCATGCGGACCATGGCTGCGTTGGAGGCGAAGACCCGGTTCGGCGAGTTGCTGGATACCGCGCAGCGCGAGCCGGTGACGATCGAGAAGCACGGCCGGCCGGTCGCCGTGATGCTGTCTGCCGACGACTACCGGGAGCTGGAAGCCCTGAAGCTCGCCAGCCTGCGTGCCGAGATCCGCAAGGGTCTGGACGATATCGAGGCGGGCCGGACGGTTGACGGCGCCGCAGCGCTGCAAGGCCTGCGGGACCGTCTGGAGGGGTGACGCGGTTCGAGTTTTCCGAGCGGGCGCTTGCGGACATTTCGGGCATCACGGCGTACACCGCTGCCCAGTGGGGAACCTCCCAGGCGCGCGCCTATCTGGGCGCGCTTGAGGGCCGGCTGACCGAGCTGGCACATCGGCCGCTGATGGGCCGCCGCCGCGACGAGCTGGCCGACTGCCTGTTGTGCTTTCCGTTCGAGAGCCATGTCATCTTCTACCGACCCGCTGCGTTCGGCATCGCGGTCGTCCGCATTCTGCACAAGCGCCAGGACCCGTTTCGCCACGTTCCGTAGCCGGACATCCGGGCGACGGCCACCATAGTGGTCATGGGACGTTGTGCTGGACGGATTGGGCGGTTTGCGGACAGGGTGGCGGTGAGGGTGGGGGAGTCTGCGGGCCGTGGCCGACGGTGCCGGGACGGTCCCGACAGTATCCGAGAGAGAGTTTGCACGCGCCTGCCGGGAGGACCGGCGGGCGTTTTGTTTTTGCGGAGAGATGTCATGACGTCAGCGTCGCGTTGGACGCCCGGCGCCAAGCGCCGGTTCTTCGAGGTGATTGCAGAGACCGGCAATGTCAGCGAGGCCCTGCGCGCGGTCGGCCGGTCGAGGCGCCAAGCCTATCGGCTGCGGGCGACGGACGCGGACTTCGCGGCCCGGTGGGACGAGGCGGTGGACACGGCCGTGGACGCGCTGGAGGCGGAGGCGCGGCGCCGGGCGCTGGATGGCTATGACGAGCCGGTGTTCTACCGCGGCCGGGTGTGCGGCCAGGTGCGCCGCTATTCCGACCGGCTGATGGAGCTGCTGCTGCGCGGCCAGCGCCCGGAACGCTATCGCGCGCGGGCGGATCCGGAGGCCGCCAGCGACCCGACGCTGATCATCACCACAGGCATCGACCGCGGCGGGGACGGCTGACACCCCGCCGGCTTCGGTGTTTGGCGGCCGCGACGGTTGACGGCAGTGGGGGCGCGCACAAACGGTGTGAGGGAGACACCGCATGTCATCGGCGAAACGGTGGACGGGCGGCGTCAGGCGCCGGTTCCTCGCCGCACTTGCGGCGACGGGCAGCGTCCATGCCGCGCTGCGCGCGGTCGACCGGTCGAAGACCCATGCCTATCGCCTGCGTGGCCGCGACCTGGCCTTCGCGGCCGCCTGGGACGCCGCGGTCGAACACGCCGCGGACGCGCTGATGCCGCCGCGGCCCGCCGCGGGCACGCCGGGGGCCGGCGGGCACCGCGGGGGCCACGCCATCCGCCGCCATTCGGACAAGCTGATGGGCCTGCTGCTGCGCGGCCACAGGCCGGAGAAATATGTCAACCGCCCGGACGGGGCCGCGGCCGGCACGGCCACGCCGGTGATCGACACCGGCGCCGACTGGGCGGACGAGACGCGCATTCCCGGTATTGCGTTGACCGAGCACCAGCAGCGCTTCATTGCCGCACTGGTGGAGAGCGGGCGATACCACGGGGTGTCGGAGGTGGTGGGGGCGGGCCTGCGGCTGTTGGAGGCGCAGGAGGAGACGCGCATGGCGGCCTTTCGCCGGATCGAGGCGGCTTTCGAGGCACGATTTGCCGGCAGCGACGCGGTTCCGCTCAAGGCCATCGATGCGATCATCGCCAAGGCGGACCGCGGCGAGTCGGAGGGCTGATGGTCCGGACCCTCCGCCGGCCAGCCGCAAAGACAGGCCGGATCGGGATCTGACGTTCGCCCGCCTCTAATGCCCGCGTGCCCGTCAAGCATAAGGGTCCAGATGCGCTTGCGGGGGAGTTCGCACCGGATGTCTTTCGACAGCGCTCATCGTTGCGAAACAAAGCGTCGATCAGGTCTTCGGATCGCCAGTTACTATCGTCTCCGGCATCCAGATCTCAGTTCCGCGATGGGCCCTTTCTGACGAGGATATTCCAAATCAGAAGGTCTCCTTCATTCCGTACAACCATGAACACGCCTCACCTCAACGGAGGCACCCTAGATGCGCCTGCGAGGTTCGCAGTACCTCAACTAGAGCGAATTCGCTGGTGGTTGAATCGTGGGATTCCCAAGGGCGGTGAAATGTGATTCACCCTGATGGCTGGTGAAGGAGGCCAGCCGTTATGGCC
>JANQIX010000068.1 GCA_028281925.1 Alphaproteobacteria bacterium | reverse complement strand
GAAGAGGCGTGGGTGCCCGGATGGGCGCCCACCTATATCCGGCCCGAAACCGGCGAAACTGCTGAAGACATGGTCTTCACGACCGAGAAGGACGGCGAGACATCAGTTTGGACCTGCCTGTCCTGGCAGCCGGAACAACTTCATGCCCGCTATCTGCGAGTGACGCCCGGATCGCTGGTCGCCTTCGTCGACGTGCGCTGCAGGTCGGAGGGGGCTGCGCGCACCCGCGTCGGCGTCGCCTATCAGATCGTGGCACTTTCGGATCACGGCCGATCCTATCTGGAAGACCTCACAGATAGCGCGTTCGCGGAGTCCATCGACGCGTGGTCTGAATGGATTGCGGCTTTAGGCTGAAGGATGGCGTCGATCGGATAGCCAAGACGGCTCAAGTTTCCCCCGCAGCACCGCCATTCATCGACGCCGGCAGGCTCTCAGACCAACGCCGCAGTTCGTCAAGGCAGTCGAGCGCCGTCCGGCCGAGCGGGGTGATCGCGTATTCCACGGCCACCGGCGAGGTGTCGAGCACCCGGCGGTCCACCAGCCCATGGTCTTCCAGCTGGCGCAGGCGTTCGGTGATCATCTTCTTGCTGGCCCCGGCGATCATGCGGGCGATGTCGTTGAACCGTACGGGGCCGTCCTTCAGATGCCAGAGGATCGAGCCCGTCCACTTGCCGCCGAGAATGCGCATGCCGCGCTCGATCGCGCAGGGTTCCGCACACGCATCGCGGACCGTCTTGCGCCGCCGCGTGTCGCTCAGCACCTGTGCCTTCATGTATGCACTAACCTCACGCCAGTAGGTTACCGAAAGTATACTAGTTGATTTTCGTGTCCGCCATCAACATCTGTCGGGCCGCAACGCCAACCGCCCGTTGCATGGCATCGGGCAGACGGGACGACGGTCGCACCATGACGAACATCCTGATCATCAACGGGCATCAGCCCTATCCGTCTTCGCAAGGCCGGCTGAACGCCGCCTTTGTGGAGCGTGCGCGCACCCATCTCGAATCCCTTGGCCACAAGGTTCGCGTGACCGAGGTTGCCAAGGGCTGGGATGTCGAGGCCGAAATCGCCAGCCACCAATGGGCCGATGCCATCCTGCTGCAGTTCCCGGTGAACTGGATGGGGGCGCCATGGAGTCTGAAGAAATACATGGACGAGGTGTATTCCGCCGGCATGGATGGCCGTCTGGCTAACGGCGACGGCCGTTCGCGCGAGGATGCATCGCGCCAATACGGCTCCGGCGGAACGTTGACGGGGCGCAAGTATATGCTATCGCTGACCTTCAACGCGCCGGCAGCGGCCTTCGACGATCCGGCGGAATATCTGTTCGGCGGCCGGTCGGTCGACGATCTGATGTGGCCGCAGCACATGAACTTCCGCTTCTTCGGCATGGAAGCGCTGCCCACCTTCGCCGCGTATGACGTCATCAAGACCCCGCGAGCGGAGGCAGACTTCGCCCGTTTCGCTGATCATTTGAATGCCGCCTTCGGGCCGGCAGAGTTGGAGACCTCCCGTGTCGCAGCCTGACATCCACCTCTACACCGCCAGCACGATGAACGGCTGGAAGCCCCTGATCTTCCTGCATGAGGGCGACATCGATTATGAGTTGACGCCGATCAGCTTTGCGAAGAAGGAGCAGAAGGCGCCGGACTACGTGAAGCTCAACCCCAACGGCCGGATCCCGACCATCGTGGACCGCGGCAATGGCGGTTTCGCCGTGTTCGAATCGGGCGCCATCCTCTGGTATCTGGCGGAGAAGTACGGAAAGTTCCTGTCCGACGATCCGAACCTGCGGTCGGAGACCTTGCAATGGCTGATGTTCCAGATGTCCGGCATCGGCCCGATGATGGGCCAGGTGATGTACTTCCAGCGCATTGCCAAGCCGAACGGGGATGACGTCCCCTATGCCATCAAGCGCTATGGCGACGAAACCCGCCGGCTTTTGGAGGTTCTGGACACACGCCTGGCCGGTCGCGAATGGCTGGTGGGAGACGACTATTCCATCGCCGACATGGCCACCTATCCCTGGGCGCGCTCGCATTTCTGGTCCACGGTGTCCGTCGAGGGGTTGGACAACCTGAACGCCTGGCTGGACAGGATCGATGCCCGGCCGAAGACGCAGGCCGCGCTGCAGCTTCCCGAACCGCGTCCCGCCTTCTTCGGCAAAGGCGATGTCGCCGCTGCGGCTGCCGCGAATGCCGCGCGGTTCAAAGACTGAAGGAGACCGGGCATGACCTCCTCAGCTGAACCGGATGCCGGGTCGACGCTGCGGGTCGACATCGTGTCCGATGTCGTCTGCCCCTGGTGCATTATCGGGTACAAGCAGCTCCAGCGTGCCTTGGATGAGAGCGGCGTGACGGCCGACATCCATTGGCATCCGTTCGAGCTGAACCTGGACATGGCGGAAGAGGGCGAGAACCTGCGCGAGCATCTGGCCGCCAAATACGGCACCACGCCCGAGGGCAGCCGCAAAGCCCGTGCGCGTCTGACGGCCTTGGGGGCGGAGCTGGGGTTCACTTTCAACTACGCAGACGACATGCGGATGGTGAACACCTTCCGAGCGCACCAGCTGTTGCATTGGGCGGAGACACAGGGTCGGCAGCACGACATGAAGATGGCCCTGTTTGGCGCGTTCTTTACGGATCGCAAGGATCTGAACGATCCGGAGATCCTGGCCGATATCGCTGCTTCGATCGGCCTTGACGGGGCTGAGGCAGCGGACGCTCTGGCCGATGGCCGGTTCGCACGCCCGGTTCGGGCGCAACAGGCCGGCTGGATGTCACAGGGAATTCATGCGGTGCCCGCCATGGTCTTCAACCGGCGGCATGTGGCGACCGGCGCCCAGGGTGTGGAGACCTATGCCAGGATCCTGCAGCAGCTCGCTAATGTGGCCCGCGTCATCGAACCGCAAGGCGCGGAGGGGGGCTGACGGAGTATCTGAGCGACTATGGATGCCTTCACCCAGCTCTGTGTCGCCGCGCTCATCTTCGTTGGCGGACATCTTCTGCTTTCGTCGAGGCCGGTGCGCGGCTCGATTGCGGCGAAGCTGGGTGAGCGAGCCTTCCGTATCGTCTATTCCGTGGTGGCATTGGCCAGCATTGTCTGGATGTCATCTTCCTACAACGATGCGGTTCCGGGCCGGGAGGTCTATTGGCTCGGGCCGGGCGGCCAGTACGCTGCGCTGGTGCTGGTGTTTATTGCGCTCATCTTCGTGGTCGGCGGCTTGAGCACGAAGAACCCCACCATGGCGGGGGCGGAGGGTGCGCTTGAGCGGGATGACATCGTCAAGGGCATCCTGCGCATCAGCCGCAATCCGTTCCTGTGGGGCGTCGGCCTCTGGGGGATTGGGCATCTGCTGGCGAATGGCGATACGGCGTCACTGGTCATGTTCGGCGGCCTCACCGTGCTTGCCGTCGTGGGATCTATGACCATTGATGCCAAGTACCGTCGGCGCGAACCGGACGCGTTCACGCGCTTCGCCGCGGTGACGTCGAACGTTCCCTTTGCTGCCATTGTCGGTGGCCGCCAGTCGTTCGGGCGCGCTACGCTGGAGTTCGGGTGGTGGCGACTGGCGATTGTGATCGCCGTCTACGCCGCCATCATCCATCTGCATACCTGGGCCTTCGGCGTGCCCGCCTGGCCGGTCTAGCCACCCGCATCCCTACGGCACGCGGATGATCCTGAGGCCGTTGGTGGTGCCGGAGGTGCGCAAGGGGAAGCCTGCCGTCATCACGATTGCGTCGCCGGACCGGGCGAAGCCCTCGGCAATCGCCACCTCCGAGGCGGCCGTGGCCATTTCGTCCGAACTCTCGAAATGGTCGACCACCAGCGCCTCCACGCCCCAAACCACCGCCATGCGGCGGGCCGTGCGGATGTCAGGCGTCAGCGCCAGCAACTGCGTCTCCGGCCGCCGGCGGGCGCCACGGAAGGCGGTCGAGCCGCTGTTGGTATAGGTCACGATCAGGGCGGCTGAGAGGGTCTCGGCCATTTGGCGGGCGCCGGTGGTGACGGCGTCGGCCTCCATCGCGCGTGGCGGTGGCGTATAGGCGTCGATCACGCTGCGGAACTTAGGGTCGCGCTGCACCCGCTTGATGATGCGGTCCATCATCGCCACCGATTGCACAGGGTAATCCCCGACGGCGGATTCGGCCGACAGCATCACCGCGTCGACGCCCTGATAGACGGCAGTGGCAACGTCGGAGGCCTCGGCCCGCGTCGGTGTCGGGGAGCGGACCATGGAGTCCAGCATCTGGGTGGCGATCACCACCGGCTTGCCGGCGCCGCGGCAGATGTCGACGATCTGGCTCTGCAGCACCGGCACGTCTTCCGGCTGCATCTCCACGCCCAGATCGCCGCGCGCCACCATCACGGCGTCGGCCTGCGCCACTACCTCGTCCAGCTGCGCGATCGCGGACGGTTTCTCCAGCTTGGCCATCAGGCCGACGCGGCGTTGCGTCAGCTCGCGCGCCTCGACCAGGTCTTCCGGCCGCTGCACGAACGAGAGCGCCACCCAGTCGACGCCGATGTCGAGCGCAAAGGCCAGATCGCTCCGGTCCTTCTCCGTCAGCGCGGAGATCTCCAGCCGGATATTCGGCAGGTTGACGCCCTTCCGGTCGGACAGCCAGCCGCCGACCACCACGCGCGTATCGGCATAGCCGTGGCCGCAGGACTCGACGCGCAGCCGCACCTTTCCGTCGTCCAGCAGCAATTCGGAGCCGTGCGCGAGCGCCTTGAAAATCTCCGCATGCGGCAGGGGTGCGCGACGTTCGGTGCCGGGTTGCTCCGTCAGGTCCAGTCGGAACGGCGCGCCGGGTTCCAGCCAGACCTTGCCCTCGGCAAACCTGCCCAGACGCAGCTTCGGACCCTGCAGGTCCGCCAGCACACCGATGGGTCGGCCGGCTTCAGCCTCCACCTCGCGGATGGCGTCATAGACGGCCTTGTGCCCGTCATGCGTGCCGTGGCTGAAATTCATGCGGAAGATGTCGGCGCCCGCCTCGAACAGGGCGGCAATCTTCTCGCGGTCAGCTGTGGCAGGCCCGAGCGTGGCCAGTATCTTGGTTTGGCGATAGCGTCGCATCGGCGAAGGTATACCGGCTTCAGACGAAGGGATCAGCAGTCGGTTAGACTGTGAAGGGAAAACAGATACCGCTGATCCCCGTAAATCTCCAGCGACAATAAAAAGTCCGGTTCTCCCGCCATCAAATCCGAGGCATCCGCCTGTTGGACGAGGAGCGGACGCCGCCGAGGCGAAAGGGGGGGCCGAGCTCTTGTCGGCCCTTGGTTCAGCCGGCTTTCTTCAGCTCTGCCTCAAGCTCCGGCACGGCCTTGAACAAGTCGGCGACCAGGCCGTAATCGGCGATCTGGAAAATCGGCGCCTCTTCGTCCTTATTGATGGCGACGATCACCTTGCTGTCCTTCATCCCCGCCAGGTGCTGGATCGCCCCGGAGATGCCGATGGCGACATAAAGCTCAGGCGCCACGACCTTGCCGGTCTGGCCGACCTGATAGTCGTTGGGCACATAGCCCGCATCCACCGCCGCGCGGCTGGCGCCAATCGCGGCCCCCAGATGGTCGGCGAGGCCGTCGAGAATATTGAACGCCTCCGCACTGCCCATGCCGCGGCCGCCGGAGACGACGACACGGGCCGAGGTCAGCTCCGGCCGCGAGCTGTCGCTGAGCTCTTGCCCGACGAAGCGGGAAAGGCCCGGATCCTCCGGCGCATCGACCGTCTCGATAGGGGCGGTGGACCCTGTCGGCTCGACCGCATCGAAGGCCGTGGCGCGCACGGTGATCACCTTGATCGGATCGCTGGACTGCACCGTGGCGATGGCGTTGCCGGCATAGATCGGGCGCTGGAAGGTATCCGGCGAGTCCACGGCCGAGATGTCGGAGATCGGCTGCACGTCCAACAGCGCGCCGACGCGCGGCAGCAGGTTCTTGCCGTTGGTGGTCGCCGGGGCCATCACATGGCTGTAGCCGGTGGCAAGACCCACCACCAGTGGCGCCAACACTTCGGCCATCTGGTGATCCAGCGCCGGGGCGTCGGCCATCAGAACCTTGGCCACACCGGCCACCTGGCCTGCGGCCTCTGCCGCCGGCTTGCAGCCGGTTCCTGCCACCAGGATGTGGATGTCGCCGCCGACCTGAGCGGCGGCACCGACGGCGTTCAGCGTCGCGGGCTTCAGCGTCTCGTTGTCGTGTTCCGCAATGACAAGAATGCTCATCTGAATTGCTCTCTCCGGCGTTCCCTAGATAACCCGCGCGTCGTTCTTCAGCTTGTCCACCAGTTCCTCCACCGAGGCGACCTTGACACCGCCCTGGCGCTTCGGAGGTTCCACCACGCCCAGCGTCTTCAGGCGCGGGGCGGCGCTCACGCCCAGGTCTTCCGGCGTGCTGGCCGCGATAGGCTTCTTCTTCGCCTTCATGATGTTGGGCAGGCTGGCATAGCGCGGCTCGTTCAGCCGCAAGTCAACGGTCACGATCGCCGGCAGCTTGACCCATACCGTCTGCAAGCCGCCATCCACCTCGCGCGTCACGTTAAGCGCGCCATCTGCCGGAGCCAGCTTCGAGGCGAAGGTGGCCTGCGGCCAGCCCAAGAGGGCCGCCAGCATCTGGCCGGTCTGGTTGGCGTCATCATCGATCGCCTGTTTGCCCAGCAGCACCAGCGACGGGCCTTCCTGCGCGACGATCGCCTGCAGCATCTTGGCGACCGCCAGCGGCTGCAGCTCTTCATCCGACTTCACGTGGATGCCGCGGTCCGCGCCCATGGCCAGCGCGGTGCGGATCGTCTCCTGGCATTGCTGCACGCCTATGGAAGCGACGATCACTTCGCTCGCCGTTCCACCCTCCTTCAACCGGATCGCCTCTTCCACCGCGATCTCGTCGAAGGGGTTCATCGACATCTTGACGTTGGTGAGATCGACGCCCGATCCGTCCGTCTTAACGCGGACCTTTACGTTGTAGTCGATCACCCGCTTTACGGGCACCAGGACCTTCATCGTTCGTATCACCTCTGTTCGCGTGCCTTGGGCGACGTCATCCGGCGCTCGTGCCGGCGCCTCTCGGATTATGGGCAATGTCGGCCGAACCGGGGGCACTGTCAACGCGGGCGGATCAGGGTGGTGTGACTCCGGGAACGGGGACCGCGGCCACCGGAATGGTTGTACCGCGGGGCACTCGACGCCATGATCCGTCGCTTAGATTGCTGTCGAATTCCCCTAGGGGCTCGGACGCCCCTTTTTCGTGGCCGATCGGACTGGAGAGACATGGACCTCGACCTTTATGACTTCCTGCTCGCCGCCGTGATCGTGCTGGCCGTAACGGCGGTTTGCGTCTCGTTCTCCAAGCGCCTCGGCCTCGGCGGCGTGCTCGGCTTTCTGGCAGCCGGGGCCATTGTCGGGCCCTTCGGCTTCGAGGTGACGACCCAGGTCGCCAAGCTGCGCCATTTCACCGAGATCGGCGTGGTCCTGTTCCTGTTCATCATCGGCTTGGAGATGGAGCCACGGAAGCTTTGGGCCATGCGGCGGTCCGTCTTCGGCTTCGGCACGGCCCAGGTCGTTGTCACCGGCGTGGTGATCGGGGCCGTGACCCTGGCGCTTGGCCAGAGCGTGGAGGTCTCGGTCATCGTCGGGCTGGGACTGGCACTCTCGTCGACCGCCTTTGTGCTGCAGATGTTGAACGAGCGCGGGGAGATGATGACCGAGCATGGGAGGTCCACCTTCTCCGTCCTCCTGCTGCAGGACCTCGCCATTGTGCCCCTGCTGGCGCTGGTGCCGCTGCTGTCGGGAATGGGCGACGCCGATGACGGGCAGCCGTTGTGGGAGAGGGCGGCCGGCGTCGGCGCCGTGATCGCCGGCGTCGTGGTCGTCGGACTCTATGTTGTGCCTTGGGCGTTGGCCCAGACCGCCCGGCGTCGCAACATGGAAGCCTTCGGCATGATCTCCATGCTGGCCGTGCTGGCGGCGGCCTGGGCGATGGAACTCGTGCATCTGTCCATGGCGCTGGGCGCCTTTCTGATGGGCATGCTCCTTTCGGCCTCACCTTATCGGTTTCAGATGGAAGCGGCGATCGAGCCGTTCAAAGGCCTGTTCATCGGCCTGTTCTTCATCTCCGTCGGCATGTCGATCGATTTCCGCGTGCTGCTGGACCAGCCGGGCACGGCATCACTCCTGGTCCTGGTGATCATGGCGATCAAGGTGGCCGTGCTGCTGGGGCTCGGCTGGGCGTTCGGGCTGCCGCGCGCAACGGCGGTACGCGTCGCGTTCCTGCTGCCGCAATGCGGCGAATTCGGCTTCGTCCTGTTCGGCGCGGCGACCGCGACCGGTCTGATCGGCAATTTCCTGTTTGCCGTTCTGCTGCTGTTCATCTCTCTGTCGATGATCCTGACGCCGTTGATCGCCCAGATGGGCTATGCGCTGGCCAACCGGCTCGCGGCCCGGGGCGACGTGGTCCCGGCCGATCAGCCGGATGCAGGCGACATTCCCGACCGCCACGTCATCGTCGCCGGCTACGGGCGGGTCGGCCGCATCGTCTGCCATGTGCTGGAGCGCACCGGCACACCCTATGTCGCCTTCGATGTCAGTCCCGATCGCGTGTCTATCGGCAAGCAGTGCGGCCACAAGGTCCGCCTTGGCGACGTCAAGGTCCCGTCGATCCTCAAGGCGGCCTCGGCATCGACGGCCAGTGCGATCGTCGTGACGCTGAGGGATCTGCACGACGCGGAACGGGTGGTCAGCACAGTCCATAACTTCTTTCCCGAGCTGTCGATGCATGTCCGCGTGCCGAACCTGTTGAGCCGCGACATCATGCTGACCAAGGGCGTGTCGCACGCCGTGCCGATCACGCTGGAAGGCAGCCTGCAACTGGGCGTGGAAGTGGCGATGAGCGTCGGCGTGGCCGAAGCCGACGCCATCGGCGTGGTCGATGCGTTGCGTCTGGAAGACTATGCGTCGCTGCGCCTGCAGCTCTCCGGGCCGAAGCCGGCGGCGTAGCGGACCACGCCGGCGGCGATGGTGGCGGCCACACGCGGCAGCCGGGGATTGCTGTCATCGACCACCACCAGATCGGCCCGCTTGCCGGGGGCGATACGGCCGCGATCGTCCAGGCCGGCAGCGTCGGCGGCGTTGGTGGAGACAAGCGCCCAGGCTGCCGGGAGCGGCAGCACGCCGTCGGCGGCCAGCCTGAACGCGGCATGCAACTGCGCCGGATAGTAATAGTCGGACGCCAGCACATCGCAGAGGCCGGCGCGGATCGTATCGGTCGCCGACAGGATGCGCTTGTGGCTTCCGCCACGCAGCACGTTGGGCGCGCCCATCACAATGTGGTCGCCAAGCTCTCTCGCCGTACGGGCGGCGGCGTCCGTCACGGGGAACTCAGCAATCCCGCAGCCGAGGCCGTGATAGAAGTTCCGCGTCTCGGCCGTCATGTCGTCGTGTGACAGCATGCGCACCCTTTGCGTGCGGGCGCTTGCGGCCAGACGGGCGACCGCGTCGGGCACGCCATCGGCGCGTGCCGCGACCCCTTGCGCCATCGCCAGCATGGCATCGACCGAGACGCCACTGCGATCGGCATACGCCTCCGCAGCGCGACCGCCTGCCGCCAGTTCTTCTAGGATTTCGGCCATGTGGTCGTTGAATGCCAGCAGTCCGATCTCGCCCTGGGTCAGGCAGTCCTCGACCTCGTCCACCGCATCGAGGTTGTGTGTCTCGAATCTGAGATGCATGCGCGTGTCTGAGGCCAATTCGGGCCCGATGCGGCGGAAGGCCGTGCGCAATTCGCGAAACCGCTCACCGCCTCGGAACCCCGGTTCCCACGACAGGGTGACGCCGTAGAACGCCGTGGTGATGCCGTTGGTCACCAACTGCCGGTCGGTGTCATGCAGGGCGACATCCAGCGGGAAGTGCACGCCGGGTCGCGGCATGATCTGGCGCTCAAACGCATCGCCGTGGATATCGACGATGCCGGGCAGCACCAGGCAGCCGCTTGCGTCCACCTTCCTGCCGCTGTCCCTGCCGGTGCCTTCGGTCTCGATCGCGGCGATCGCGTCGCCCTCCAGGACGACTGTGGCTGGCGTCAGACCGCCGTCGGCGGTCAGCACGCGGCCGCCCTCGATAGTCAAGCTCATGGAGATCCGGGTCCGATTTCGACGATCGTCACTGATGCCGCCGATTCTGCGCCAATTGCAAGCCGTTAGGCGGCTTACCACGAACGTCACAAAGCGATCACGAAAGTGCAACGCGAGAGGTCTAAACATCCGGTCAGCGCATTCGCGCGGCACCACACTCCTGGCGAACGAGGGATCGGAACATGGCAAGCAAGGCGATGATCGGAATCGCCGCGGCTGCGGCGCTGTTCGCGTCGGCCACGGCATCGGCGGAGACGGTTCGGTTCGCCGTGACCGACATCGCCGGGCTGGAAGATCTGCAGCGCGAATTCGGCGCGTTCCGCGACGCACTGGCCGAAGCCACGGGGCTGGAGATCGAGTTCGTGCCCGTCAACAGCCGCACGGCCGCCGTTGAGGCGATGCGGGCCGACCAGGTGGACTTCGTGCTGACGGGCCCGGCGGAATATGTGGTGTTCCGCGAGGTCACCGATGCCGAGGTCGTGATCGGCTGGCAGCGTCCCGACTATTTCGCCCAGATCGTCACTCTTGCGGACGGCCCTTACCGCAGCGTGGACGCGTTGCAGGGCGAGACCGTGACTTTCGGCTCCGTCGGCTCCACCTCGCAGCATCTTGGGCCGGCGCAGGCGCTGGCCGATCTTGGCCTGCTCTATGGCGAGGATTACGAGCCGCAGATCATCAGCCGCAACGTGGCCGTCGAGGCCCTGATCCGTGGCGACATCGCCGCCGTCGGCATGAACTTCACCCATCTTCGCCGCATCCGTGAAGCCTTCCCGGACGTCGCCTTCACCGTCGTGGCCCGGGGCCGCGACCTGCCGAACGACATCCTGGTCGTCGATCCGGAGGTGCCGGACGAGGTGGTGGAAACCGTGCGCACCGCCTTCATCGAACAGCAGGACCTCCTGATGGACGGCGTGCTGCAGGGTGAGGACAATCAGAAGTATATGGGCGGCAGCTTCCTCGCCAGTGTGTCGGATGCGGACTACGACTATGTCCGCAGCATGTATCAGACGATCGGCATCGACGATTTCTCGCAGTTCGTCGGCGACTGACCGGTGCGCGCCGCCGCGGTCGCGATCGATCGCAACGCCGCGGCGGCCGGCGTCCCGATTGCCACGGCCGACCTGGAGGTTGCGGATCTCCAAGTCGGCTTCGCCGACCTTCCCGTTCTGAACGGCATCGGGTTTCGGGTCGCACGGGGGGAAAGTGTGGCCATCGTCGGCCCCAACGGGGCTGGCAAGTCCACGCTTCTAAGATCGATCATACGATTGATCGAACCGAAGAGCGGTATTGTCCAACTGGCGGGCCAGGAAGTCTTGAGCCTGCGCGAGCGCGAGCTGCGCCGTCTCAGGGCACGGATCGGCTTCGTCTTTCAGCGCCACAACTTGGTGTCGCGGCTGTCGGCCCTGACCAATGTCGTGCACGGTGCCCAGGCCCGCGCCGGCGGTCCCCGCACCTGGCTGCAATCGCTGGCGCGATCCACCGTCCGGGATGAGGCCATGGACTGTCTCGCGCGTGTCGGCCTTGCCGAGGTCGCGCGGCGGCGTGCCGACCAGCTGTCCGGCGGGCAGTCCCAGCGCGTCGCCATTGCCCGCATGCTGATGCAGCGCCCGCAGCTGGTGCTGGCGGACGAACCGGTGGCGAGCCTCGACCCCAGCGCGGGCGAAGACGTGATGTCGCTGTTCGCCGGTCTGATGCGGGACAGCGGGATGACCGTGGTGTTCACCACGCATAATCTGCGCCACGCCCGGGCCTATGCCGACCGCATGATCGGTCTTGCAGGCGGCGGCTTGGCCTTCGACATGCCGGCGGGTGCCGTGACCGACGCCCGGCTGGACGGCCTGTTCGGTGGCCGTGATGGCTGACGTGCCGGCAACCGCAGCAAGCCGCGCCGGTCCCCCGCCGCGGTTCGAACGGCCTGGCACGCTGACCTTCGTCTTCTATGTCGCGGCACTGGCCTTCCTGATCGCGTCGATCGGCAATGTCGATCTGTCCATTGAGAGGCTGGCGAACGGCATTCCCAGGATCGGCGACCTGATGGGCCGCATGCTTCCGCCCGATTTCAGCCGGCTGCAGTCCATCGGAATGAAGCTGCTTGAGACGTTCCAGATGGCCGTGGTCGGTGCGGCGCTCGGCATCATCATCAGCCTGCCGCTGGCGATACTCGCCGCCCGGGACCTCTCGCCGCATCCGCTGGTCTACACGGCCGTACGCGGACTGATCTCGTTCTTCCGGACCGTGCCGGATCTGATTTGGGCGCTGATCTTCGTCATCGCCGTGGGGCTCGGGCCGGCGGCGGGAACGCTGGCGCTGATGGTGGACACCATCGGCTTCTGCGGGCGCTTCTTTGCTGAGGCGATGGAGGAGACGGACAAGGGGCCGCGCGAGGCGATGACGGCGCTGGGCGCTAGCCGGACGGGCACGGTCTTCTCCGCCGTCATTCCCCAGGCGATGCCGTCATTCATCAACACCTCGCTGTTCAGCCTGGAAAAGGCGACGCGGTCGTCCGTGGTGCTGGGCCTCGTCGGCGCCGGTGGCATCGGCATCGAGCTGAAGGTGGCGATGGACCTGTTCCAGTACCGCCAAGCGGCCACCATCATCCTGGCGATCTTCGTGCTCGTTCTGGTCGTGGAACGGGCCAGCACCTGGCTTCGATCGAAGGTTCTCTGAGGGCAGGCGGGCCGCTCAGAGAACCCGTCCGCTGAAATCCTACAGTCTTGCCAGATCGAGGCTGTCCGAATCCCCAGCCCAGGCACGTTCCAAAAGCGATGCAATTTCGGCTGCTGCGCCGTCATCGCCTATCGCCTCATAGGTTCGCATCAGGCCGAACAAGGCCCAGCCGTTGTTGGGGGCATCGACGAGACTACGCCGGAACACCTGCTCCGCCTCCGTCGTTTCGCCCGCGGCCAACAGTGCTGCGCCCAGCGACTGGCGAACCGGGTAGTACCAATAGGGCGGCTCCATATACGGCAGCCCGTCCTGGATCGTCACGGCCTGGCGGAACGCCTCGACCGCACCATCGATGTCCCCCTCGGCCTGGGCAACGCGCCCTGCGATCACGTGTCTGGCGAGGTCGAGCACCTGCGGCGCGGGCACGCCGCCCGCGATCAGAGTGTCGAAATCGGCGTCAGCCCCTATGGCGGCGATCGCTTCGCTTTCGGCCGTGGCTGCCGCCGTGTCGCCATCCATCGCATGGGCGATGCCGCGCATGTAGTGCCAGGTGGCCTTGATATAGGGGAAGGTGTCGCCAGGGTCCGGCTCGGCGAGAATGGTCTCGGCATCCGCATACTGCGCATAGGCGAAGTATGGGGCAGAGCGGATCGCCTGCACCCACGGGATTGCCGCGGCCGCGGCGTCTGGCACGAGATCGGCCAGCTTTTGCGCCGCGTCGATGGTCGTTGGGCCATCGCCGCTCATCTGCGCAGACACCAGCAGGAAGTGCACGTTGTGTGGATAGTAGCCGTAGGGGTAGATGCCGTTTGCCTCCACCGTCTCCAGATACGCCTCATCGGCGGCCACGGCATCGCGGTTGGCCTCCAGGGAGTCGATGTACCGCCCGATGCGGTAATAGATGTGGGACGGCATATGCACCAGATGGCCGGCCGCCGGCATCAAGCTGCCCAGACGATCGGCGAAGGGCTCCGCCCGTTCCGGCGTCGTCGACGCTTCCACGGTGTGGATGTAGAGGTGGATGGCGCCCGGGTGGTCCGGGTTTGCGGCCAGAACCCGCTCCAACGTCGCCACCTGTTCGCCCACGCGTCCCTTTGGCGTTTCGCCGTCGGCTTCCCAATAGTCCCAAGGCGAGAGGTTCATCAGCGAGTCGGCATAAAGCACGGCAATGTCGAGATCGTCCGGGAACCGTTCCGTCACCTCGGCCATGGCGTCGGCATAGGCGAGATTCAGCGCTCCACGGTCGGCGGAAAGGTCGGCGGCGTATCGTTGGGCCAGGGCGGCGATCAGCGCCTGTTCGCGTTCGCTGGCGCCATCGGCCAGGTCTTGGGCCATAGTGATGGCAGCGATTGCCGGGGCGTTAGACGCCTCGTCCATGCCGGCGTTGATGTTGGGGCCGAGCACAAACGCTTCGCCCCAATAGCAGAGCGCGCAGTCCGGATCGATCTCCTGCGCCTTGCGAAAGGCCCGCCGCGCTTCAGCTTGGTTGAAGGCGTAAGTGAGGCGAAGGCCCTGGTCGAAATAGCGTTGCGCAAGGTCGTCGTCCGTCGTGACCGAGAAGCTGAGGTCGCCCAGCCCGTCCCACAGAGGTGGGCCGTCGCCGTCATCGGTCACGGAGCCAAGCGTGGTCACCATGGCCTCGGGGATCTCACTGGTCGCCGCGGCGATCTGGACATAGGGCCGGTATGGTGACTGCCCCTGGGCCCCGACAGGTGAGCGGCAGATCGATCCTGCAAGCAGTCGGGGATCGAACAGCGCCGAAACGGTACCGCCACCGCTTTCGGCCGTAACGGCAGTGTTGCTGTCCTCGGTCGTCGTGGCGGCGAGGACGGCAGACGTCACCAGAGCTGTTGTGGTCAGAAGGCCGGCGCTCAGTTTCCAGCGGGACATCGGCACCTCCCAAGTTGGTTCGCCTGCCTTCTCGCAGGCGTTCGGTGGTCGCAGCTACGCAGCGTCCGCGCCCGGTCGGTGCCCATCTGCCGCGGCAGTTGGCGTGATGCGGCCGGGAGCGGCCGACAAACCCCTACAGGCCTCAAGGGTATGCGTATGATCGCCGCGGGCGGCCGCTCATCGCAAGCTAAGATTGTTAACCATTTTGTTTCAGTGTCTGAGCCGGGTTGACATTCTTACCTACTAGTTGGTAAATGCTCTCATTCGATGCTGCGAAACGAGGGAGCCTTTGCGCATGTCCCAGGAACTGATGTGGTTGACGCTGACGGTCGCGATGACGGCGATGTTCTGGATTCCGTATGTTCTGAACCGCATGGCCGTCCGCGGGCTTGCGGGCACCTTGGCGAACCCGAGCGTGGATGCGCCGGCACAGCCCCAGTGGGCGGAACGGGCCATCAATGCACACCGCAATGCGGTGGAGAACCTGGTACTGTTTGCGGCCCTGGTGCTGACGGCCCATGTGATGGGCCTGTCGAACGGCGTGACCCAGGCCGCCTGCGCGGTCTATTTCTTCGCCCGGCTGGCCCATTTCGTGGTGTATGCCATGGGGATCCCCGGCCTGCGGACACTGGCGTTCGCCGCAGGATTCGGGGCTCAGATCGCCTTGGCGGTGGCCATTCTCGGGGCATCGTCAACGTAAACGAGGGCAGTGAGATGGACGATCGCGGCGGTGGGGACGGGCTTCAGCCCGGACAGATGACCCAGCGGGTGAATGGCGATTTCGCCCAACGTGTGGTGCTGGACACGAATGCGATGCCTTGGGTGCCATCGCCCACCGCCGGTGTCGACCGCCGCATGCTGGACCGGATCGGTGGCGAGGTCGCGCGCGCGACCTCGCTGGTCCGCTATGCCCCCGCCAGCCGCTTTCCGGAGCATGAGCATGGTCTGGGGGAGGAATATCTGGTTCTCGACGGCGTCTTCTCCGACGAGACCGGCAACTTTCCCGCGGGCTGCTATGTGCGCAACCCGCCGGGCAGCCGTCATGCCCCGTTCACCGAAGGCGGCTGCACGATCCTGGTCAAGCTGCGGCAGATGCACCCCGATGACCGCACGAATGTCTATGTGAACACAACGCTGCGGGCGGCGCAGGAAACGGAAGTGCCGGGATATCTGGTGCTGCTGCTCCACGCCGACCCAATTGGGGGCGAGCAGGTGACCATGGAACGGCTCGACCCGGGCACAGAAGTGCCCGCCTATGTCTGTGAGGGCGGAGAGGAGATTTTCGTGCTGCAGGGCGCTCTTGCCGATGAGCATGGCACGTATTCTGAGCGCACCTGGATCCGGAACCCCGCCGGACACCTGCACGGGATGACGAGCGAAGCCGGCTGCACCCTCTGGGTCAAACGGGGCCATCTGGGCGGTCTCTAGGGGCTGAGGCCGGATTTGCCGGCACCGGCGCCGATGCCCTATGGTTCGGGCCTAAGGCCGGACCGGACAGAGTGCAAGAATGACCGCGACTGCGGACCGTATCCTCGACGTCATGCAGGACCTGATCCAGACCCGCGGGTTCAGCGCGATCAGCTACCAGCACATCGCAGACGCCCTGAAGGTCACCAAGGCCAGCATCCACTATCATTTCCCGTCCAAGTCGGACCTGGGCACGGCCGTCGTGCGCCGCTATCGCGCTCTGCTGCTGGCGATGATGGAAGAGGGGACCGGGGACGAAAGCAGATCCACTTGGGACATCCTGACCCTCTATTTCGGCCCCTACCTGGAATTCGCCGACACGGCCGAAAAGGTCTGCCTGTGCGGTGCTCTGGCCGGCGAATACCCATCGCTGCCGCCGGACATGCAAGCCGAGGTCGCGGCCTTCTTCACCGAACAGCAGGTCTGGCTGGAACGGCTGATCGCGCAGGGAATCGATCGCGGAGAGCTCCGTCTTTCCGCGTCGGCTCCAGAGACGGCGCGCCTTGTCTTCAGCGCGCTGCAGGGTGCGCTCTTGGTCCAGCGGGCAGGCGGTGACGTGGGACAACTCACCGGCGTCATCGCTGGTCTGCGGGCCTGTCTTGTGGGGTCACCGCAGTCCTGAACGGCCCGCGATGAACCGGCAAGGTGACCGGGCTACCCAAAGGTCTTGAGGGGGGCTGGGATTACTCCAGCGTCGCGCAGGCCGGTGGAGAGCCGCCGGTGCATTCGCATTCTTCCGTGGGCGGGCAATAGCACGGCCCCGGCGGCACGAACCCGCAGCCTTCGACCTGGTCGCAGAGGTCGGCGGCGTCGATCGGCGCCCAGGTGGCAGCGCAGGGGTCGGTGGCCAGCGCACAGTCCCCGTCGATCGTCGTGCAGCCTGCTTGTGAAAGACAGGTGTCGTAGTCCAGCCCCGAACAGTGATCCTGCGCCATGGCGGCCGCGGGCAACAGCCAAGCCGCAAGAAGAACCATCAACGCGCCCAGCAGTCTCCGACAATCGGTCATAGTCTTGTCTCTGTACAGTTTCCGATGGCCATCGCGCGTTCTGCGGCTGAAGGCAAGCGGACGCAATGTGACAGACTCGTGCGCATCTGTCACGTCAGCCCGGCATGGCGCCAGAACTCCGGCTGGCCGATCGTTTCCACCAGATAGTCCACGAAAGCGCGCACCTTTGGCGAGAGGTGGCGGCGGGTCGGGTACACAACGGAGATCTCGGCATCCTGTGCGACATATTGGTCGAGCACGGAAATCAGGCGGCCTGCCCGCAGGTCTTCGCCGATCAAATAGCCCGCCAAGCGCACGATGCCAGCGCCGGCCAGCGCGGCGTCGCGCAACACCGCGAAGCTGTTGGTGCGGACGCTGCCGCGCAGCCGCACCGTGTGTTCATGGCCGCCATCGGTGAACACCCATTCGCCATGCGGGCCTTCCGGGCTGTGGGTCAGGCAGTTATGGCGGGCAAGGTCGGTCGGCGTCTGAGGCGTGCCATGGGCTGCCAGATAGGCCGGGCTAGCACAGAGCAGGCGTCGGTTGGGGGCCAGGCGGCGGCGGATCAGGCTGGAATCCTGTCGGCCGCCGATACGCACGGCCGCATCGATCCCGGCCTCCACAAGGTCGACATGGTCTTCCAGGACCGTCACATCCATCGTCACCTCAGGATACCGTGCCAGAAAGCCGGGCAGCACGCCGGAAAGGTGGATCTGGCCGAAGCCGACGGGGATGTGCACGCGCAGCAGGCCGCGCGGCTTACCCGTCAGCTCCGTCACCACGGTTTCCGCGTGTTCCAGCGCCGTCACGATGTCCTTTGTCTGCTCGTAATAGGCGGCCCCCACCTCGGTCAGCGACAAGCTGCGCGTGGTGCGGTTGATCAGCCGGGCGCCCAGCTCGTTCTCCAGCTGCGACACCTGCTTGCTGACGGCCGAGGCGCTGACGCCCAGCATCTTCGCCGCCGCAGTGAAGCCCTGCCGCTCGACCACGGCGTTGAACATGGTGATCTGGCTCAGTCGATCCACAGCCCCTCCATTATTGCCGATTTGGCAAGAATTCTTTGACGGTTCGTGGGCTAGTATGGAGTCACTCCGAGCGCTAAATCCCACAGTGGGAACGAGAATGCAACGGAGATGGGGACAATGACACGCAATGCCATGGGCGCGAATGGCGCCCGAGATCCTGAGATCTATTACCATTTGGTTAACGATACGGCCCGTGCGGACGCAATCTTGCGCAAGGCGCGCGACATGCGGTCGAAGGTGATCCGGTCGATGGCCGTGGCGATCGTAACCGCACCGGCTCGCCTGTTTGACCGCGTGGTCGAAGGCTTCGGCAGCGGCGCGCCGCACGCGCCGAAGGGCTCGCACTGACGCGTGATCGCGGTTCGCCACGCGGAGGTACCGACGCTGCCCCATTGACACCGGGGCCGCGGAGAGACAATGCCTGTGCCACAGGCGTAGGCGGCAAGTGGGCCGCTTGCGCCCGAGACGTGGCGCGGCGGCATGAAGTTCCTCGACGAGGCGAAGGTCTACATCAAGAGCGGTGACGGCGGGTCCGGATGCTCAAGCTTCCGGCGCGAGAAGTTCATCGAGTTCGGCGGCCCTGACGGCGGCAATGGCGGCCGCGGTGGGGACGTGTGGGTGGAGGCTGTGGACGGCCTCAACACCCTGATCGATTACCGCTATCGCCAGCATTTCAAGGCCAAGCCCGGTGTCGCCGGCATGGGCAAGCAGCGCACCGGCGCCAACGGCAGTGACGCTGTCTTGAAGGTGCCGCTCGGCACCCAGGTGCTGGACGACACCAAGGACTTCGTGCTGGCCGACCTGACCGAGGCGGGGCAGCGGGCCCTGTTGGCCCGGGGCGGCGACGGCGGCTTCGGCAACCTGCATTACAAGTCGTCCACCAACCGCGCGCCGCGGCGGTCGGATCCCGGCTGGCCGGGGGAGGAACGATGGGTCTGGCTGCGGCTGAAGCTGATCGCCGATGCCGGGCTGGTGGGCCTGCCCAATGCCGGGAAGTCGACATTCCTGGCCGCCACCACGCGCGCCCACCCCAAGATCGCGGACTATCCCTTCACCACCCTGCACCCTAATCTGGGTGTCGTCCGCTCCGGCGAGCGTGAGATGGTGCTGGCGGACATCCCCGGCCTGATCGAAGGCGCGCATGAGGGCGCTGGCCTGGGCGACCGCTTCCTCGGCCATATCGAGCGGTGCAGGGTGCTGCTGCATCTGGTGGACGGCAGCGCTGAGGATGTGGCTGACGACTATCTGAGCATCCGGGCTGAGCTTGCCGCTTATGGCGGCGGGCTCGACGAAAAGCCGTCGATCGTGGCTCTGAACAAGGTCGATGCGCTCGATGAGCCCACGCGGTCGTCGCGCCTGAACGACCTGGCCCAGGCTGTCGGCGGCCCCGTGCTGGCTTTGTCCGGCGTCAGTGGCGAGGGGGTGGCGGAGGCGCTGGAGCAACTGTTCGCCGTGATCGAGGCGGGGCGGGCGGATGCCGCCCTGACGGCGCCATGACCAACGACCTTGCCAGCGCTCGGCGGTTGGTCGTCAAGATCGGCTCCGCCCTTTTGGTCGACGAGCGGTCAGGCCGCGTGCACCGCCCCTGGCTCGCGGCGCTCGCCGACGATATCGCCGATCTCCGCCGCCGCGGGATCGAGGTCGTTTTGGTTTCCTCCGGCGCGATTGCCGTCGGGCGGGAGCACCTCAGGCTGACCGGCCGTCCGCTCAGGCTGGAGGAGAAGCAGGCGGCCGCCGCGACCGGCCAGATCCGCCTGGCCCATGCCTATGAGGAGATTCTGGGCTGGCACGACCTGACGGTGGCGCAACTGCTGCTGACGCTGGATGACACCGAAAGCCGCCGCCGGCACCTGAACGCGCGCAACACCATCGACCAGCTGCTGGCGCTGGGTGCTGTACCGCTGATCAACGAGAACGACACGGTGGCGACCACGGAGATCCGCTTCGGCGACAATGACCGCCTTGCGGCGCGCGTGGCGCAGATGATCAGCGCCGACACGCTGGTGCTGCTGTCGGATATCGACGGGCTCTATACCGCCGACCCGCGGCGCGACCCTGGCGCCCGGCGGGTGGACGTGGTGCAGGAGGTGACGGCGGAGATCGAGGCCATGGCGGGTGAAGCCCCGCCTGGCTATTCGTCGGGCGGCATGGTCACGAAGCTGGGGGCCGCGCGCATTGCGCTGTCGGCGGGCTGTCGCATGGCGATCGCACTCGGCACCCACAACCATCCACTGCGTGCGCTGCTCCAGGGGACGGCGTGCACCTGGTTCCTGCCGGCGGCGGAGCCGAGGACGGCCCGCAAGCGCTGGATCGCCGGCGCGCTGAAACCGACCGGTGCGCTGACCATCGACGACGGCGCAAGGGCAGCACTGGCCCGCGGCAGCAGCCTGCTGCCGGCCGGTGTCGTTGCGGTGGAGGGCGATTTCCTGCGTGGCGATGCCGTGGCGGTGCGCACGCGCGACGGCCGGGCCGTCGGCCGCGGCCTCTCGGCCTATGCGGCAGAAGACGCGCGCCGCATCGCTGGTCACAAGAGCGGCGAGATCGAAGCCATCCTGGGCTACCGCGGCCGCGACGAGATGATCCACCGCGACGACCTGGTGCTGGACTGACAAATCGGTTCGGCGCGTTCGTGTTGACGACGTTTTCGGGTGGTGATCAGAGGTCGAGCACCCAATCCTGACCCGTCAACGCGGGTCCGAAGCCGTGATGCGGCTCTTCTTTCTCCAGGCGGAAGCCGGCCTGCTCATACAGATGTCGGGCGGCGGTGAGGACGTCGACAGTCCAGAGGGTCATCCGCGCATAGCCCTTCTGGCGGGCGAAGCGCACGCATTCGTCCACCAGACGCTTGCCGATCCCTAAACCACGGGCCTTCGGGTCGACAATCAGCAGGCGCAGCTTTGCCACCTGGTCGGTCTTGCGCATGATGGCGACCGAACCGACGGTCTCGCCCTCCCGCTCCGCGATCCAGCAGTACTCGCGCGCGGCGTCGAAGTTGCGCAGGAATTCGGCGGCCACCTCGGCCACCATCGCCTCGATGCCCTCGCACCAGCCGTATTCTTCAGCATAGAGCGTGGCATGCCGCTGGATGATCCAGCCCATGTCCCCAATCTGGTGTGGGCGCAGAATGTACGGGACCCGCAAGTCTTGTCCCGCGCCGAGAAGGGCCTCCACCTCCCCCATTGCGCGCACCAGGCGCGCCTGGTCCGTTGCTGACAGGCGGTCCAGCATATCCGCCACCTGCTGGCGCGACCGACTGTTGATGGTGGCGAAGGCTTGCCGGCCTGCCACAGTCAGCCCAATGGCAAGCTGCCGCCCATCGGTCTCCGACGGCCGCCGGCCAATCAGGCCGCGCGCTTCAAGGCTCTTGAGCAGTCGGCTCAGATAGCCGGGGTCGAGCTCCAGCTCTCTGGCCAGTACGGTCGCCGTGGTCGTCTCATGATGGGCAAGCTCGTAGATGACGCGCGCTTCCGCCAGCGGATAGGGCGTGCCGAACAGCCCGTCGGCCAGTACGCCGATCCTGCGCGTGTAGAACCGGGTGAATCCGCGGACGGCTTCCACATTTCGAGAAAGTGCAGAGTCCCCCATTCATCACCTCCGTTGATCGCAGCGATGAAGTTTGCTTATGTCATCGAAAATGATTGCCTAAGTCAATTATCTCTTTTGTAATGCCGTTGTCGAGCATGGTGGAGTCCGGCCGGATATAGGAATACGCTCCGCGCGTCAGGCTCGTGTCCCTGTGTCGTTGGAAGGCCCCATCGCATGTCCACGTCCAAATCCTTCAGGATCGAGCTGGTCACGCCGGACCGGTGGGGCGATTTCGAGGCTCTGATGGGCCCCCGGGGCGCCAGCGGTGGCTGCTGGTGCATGCTGTGGCGCGCCAGCCGCTCGGACTGGGAGGCGGGTAAGGCCGGTGGCAACCGCGACGCCATCAAAGCCGTGATCGAAGCGGGCGAAGTGCCGGGCGTGATGGCCTATGACGGGGTGGAAGCGGTCGGCTGGTGTTCCGTGGCCCCGAGGGCGGCGTTTCCGGGCCTTGCCCGGTCCCGCATTCTGAAGCCGGTGGACGACACGCCGGTCTGGTCAGTGACCTGTTTCTTCATTCGCCGGTCGCATCGCAGTCTCGGCGTCTCCACAGCCCTGCTCGACGGAGCAGCTGCGCTGGCGCGGTCGCGCGGCGCCACGGTGCTGGAGGGCTATCCGGTGGAGCCGGCGAGCGAACGGTACCCCGCCGTCTATGCCTGGACGGGCTTTGCCGATGCTTTCCGACGGGCCGGCTTCAGCGAATGTGCGCGGCGGTCGGACACGCGGCCGATCATGCGCAAGCAGCTGGTCGACGCATGACGCGGCGAGGCGACACCAGCCTATCGGGGGGACCATGACCGATCATGGGGCGGTAGACCGCGACGTCGCCATGTGCCCCGGACCCGGCATGGGCACCTGGCAGAGCGTGCGTGACGCGGTCTCGGCGACGCGCAGCTTCGCCCTGACGGCCTTTGTCTTCGGGCTGTTGTTCGGTTCCGCAGCGGCGTCGCTGGGGATGCCGGCCGCCCACGCGATGGCGATGAGCATCTTCGTCTTTGCCGGATCCGCTCAGTTTCCGGCACTGGAACTTTGGGCGGAGCCTCTTCCGCTGCTGGCCATCGCGGTGTCGACCGTGCTGGTCACCGGCCGGCATACGCTGATGGGCATGACGCTGCCGCCCATCCTGAAAGCCTATCGCCCGGTTCCGCGCTATGCGGCGCTGGTCTTTCTTACCGACGCCAACTGGGTGCTGACGCTGAAGGCGGAGACCACGCCCAATCGCCTCGCCTTCATTGCCGCCAGCGGTGCCTGCATGTTCGTGGCCTGGGTTGCCGGCACGGCGCTGGGCCTGCTGATCCCCGACGCGGTCGACGCCACGACGGCTGGGGCGCTCGGTGCCGCCGGCACGCTGTTTCTTGCCGTCCTGATGATGATCCTGGTGAAGGGCAATCGGGGGCCGCGGGCACCCTGGATCATCGCCGGCCTGGCGTCCATCGGGCTGGAGCGGCTGATGCCCGGCGCCCTGGCCCTGCCGGTCGCAGTCGCGCTCGGCGCCGCCGCGGCCGTCGTGTTGGAGCTGCGCCGCCATGCCCGGTGATGTTTCGGCTGCCATCGCCATCGGGATGATGGCCGTGATCGTGCTGGCGACAAGGCTGGGCGGGTATGCCCTGGCCAGCTGGCTGGTGCGCGGGCCGGCAGCGCAAAGGGTGCTGCAGGGGCTGCCGGGCTGCGCCTTCGCCGCTATCCTGGCACCGGCTGTGCTGCGCGGCGGCGTGGTCGAGGCGGTGGCGCTGGTCGCGGCCCTGGGCGCCTTCCATCTCACCGGGCGAATGCTGGCCTCGATCGGGCTCGGCGTCGGGCTCCTGGTCCTGGGCGCCCATTTGTTCCAGACGGTGCCGGGCTGACGGTCAGATCAGCGACCTTAGAATCATCCCACTGCCGAGGCAGATCAGCACGATCAGGACGGCCCGGCGGAACCCTTCCGGCGACAGCCAGCGGCGGGCTCGTGTGCCCAGATACACGCCGGCGAAGACCGGCAGAACGCCCAGGGCGGATACAAGGGCCGTATCGGCCGTGAACAGGCCCAGCCGCGAAAGGCCGATGATCATGGCCAAGCTTCCCACCGTGAACGAGATGTTGATCGCCTGCACGAAACGGTTGGGCTCAAGCCCGAGCGCCATGAGATAAGGCAGCACCGGCATGACCTGAGACCCCGTCCAGCCGTTGATAAGGCCGGTGACCAGCCCCGTCGGGATCTTGAGTGGCCGTTCCAGGCTTGGCCGCAGAGCGAGCCTGCGCTGGCTCAGCGCATAGGCCGAATAGGCGATCAGCACGGTGCCCAGCACGGCCGTGGGCACCAGCGGGTCGACCCAGGCCAAGAGCGCAAGCCCAAAGGCGATCCCAGGGAGTGAGGCAAGGTAGAGAGGCCAAAACCGGTGGAGGGTCGGGCGGAACTGGCCCGCCGACCGCATCAACAGCACGTTGCTGGTGAGTGACGGGATGATCACGAGCGGCAGGGCCACCTTCAGACCGATCGACAGAACGAGGATCGGCAGCGCCGCCGTGGAGAAACCCAGACCCGTGGTGCCCTTCACGAATGCGGCGAACAGGAACGCCGCCATGACAATGGCGAGGCTCTCGAGCTCCATGACTTGGCCCGTTGTCGGGGGGTTGCGGGGCCGCCGGCCGGCGCGCCTGGGAAGGCTGTGCCTCCGGACCAGCAGGATGCGGGTTTCCGATTACCCCATGCCGGCGCCCTCGTCGAGGGCGCCCTTGCCGCGAGATCGGTGCTGTCATCAGGCCGCGGGCACATACTGCTCCCAAAAGCCTTCCGCAGGTGCAATCTGCTGAACCACGTCGACCCAGGTTCCGGCCGGATCGCGCAGCAGGAAGCGGCGCTGGCCCCAGGCCTCGTCGGTCAGCGGATGGTGGATGGTGGCGCCGGAGCTAACTATCCGATCATACGCCGCCGCGGCATCTTCCACCTGCAGGGTCAACAGCAGGCCCTGGCCGCCGAAGGTCTCTTCCCCCGGCGGGCGTGAGGGGTGGTCGCTGGCCATGAAGGCGATGCCGGTGGCGCCGTCGCTGACCAGATAGACGAACCAGCTCGCCTCGAACGCCACCGAGAAGCCGAGCCTGCCGACGTAGAAATCCCGGCAATCCGCCATCTTATCGGTCATGATGATGGGGTAGCAGTCGACCAGCCGCATGGTCTCGCATCCTTTCCAGTGGGAAGCTTGTTCAAAAAACATACTGTCTGTATGTATCTAACAAACAGGACGCCTGTATGCAACAGCGACGCACGAATGCCGAACGACATGCGCAGACGCGCGCCGCACTCTTGTCAGCTGCGCGGGAGATCTTTGCCGGGGCGGGCTTTGCGGACGCTGCGACGGAAGCGATCGTGCGCCAAGCGGCCGTGACGCGTGGCGCGCTCTACTATCACTTCCGCGACAAGGCCGGCCTGTTCGAGGCGGTATTCGAAGAGACTGCCGGCGAGATCGTAGCGGTTGTGTCGGCGGAGGCGGAGGGACAGCCCAGCGCCTTCGAAGGCCTGACCGCGGGATGCTGCGCCTATGTCGACGCGTGCCTCGGGCCAGATATCCGACAGATCTACCTGATCGACGGACCGGCGGTCCTGGGATGGGCACGCTGGCGAGAGATCGATGCCCGCCACAGCGTCGGGTCTTTGAGAGAGGGGATCGCCGCGGTGCTGGATGACGCACCCCAACCCGGTCTGTCCGCGGAGGTCCTGACCGTCCTCGTTTCGGGCGCGCTGAACGAAGCGGTGCTGTGGCTGGCCGAGGCCGAACCCTCACCAACCGCCCGCGACAATCTCTATCGCGGGATCCGCACGTTGTTGGGAAGGCTGTTCGCGCCGCAATGATATGCGGCTACGGAAGGCGGAAGACTGGACAGTCGACCCGGACCGAAACTCGTTACGGCTGCTTCCTTCCGGATCTGACCGGGTTGGCGAGGGGCCCGTCCGCGCCAGCCTTCCACCGGTGAATATCGCGTCGCCATCGGCCGGACGCAAGGGGTGATCCGGCGAGATGTGTTGGAAGCGGATAGAGCAGATGGCCGCCGTGCCGGTCACTCAGCGATGAGGATTGCCGCCGGCGCACTGCAGGCGGCCGCCAGGCCGCGACCGTCGACCGCGCAGACGGTGTAGGCGTAGGCGCCCCCGCGGCTCAGCCCGCGGTCGATGAAGCGCGTCTCGGCCAGCAGCAGGGGGCCGGAGGCCGGAACCCGCCCTGTGGGCTGGCGCCAGACCTGATAGCCGGCAAGATCGGCGCCGCCAGCTTCCGCCCATGTGAGCGCCACTGATGTCCGACCGTCTGCTGCGGCCGCCAAGTCCTGAGGTGCAGCGATGTCCAGCACCACGACGACGGTTGGTCGGCTCTCGCCCCGCAGGGTCGACCGGTCGGACCGCTCGATGTCGGCGACGGCCTTCAGCATGGCGCCGGCGGGCAGATCGGTGGGGATGTCGATGGCGATCTCCGAGGTCGGTGGCGCGATTGCGGTCTGTGCTGCGCGAGCGACCTCAACCTGATCGTCGCCATCGATGCGGACAAGCGTGACGTCAGCCAGCGACGGCTCAGCGACGGTCAGCCGTAGCCGTGCCTCGCCGCCCGCGACCACCAGCCGGTCGTCGTTGGTCCGCCACTCAACCAGGCGTCCCGCTTCGAGGTCGCCGCCACTGCCGACAAGGCGATTGTCCGGCAACTGCCAGAACCGCGTGACCTGCCCCGCGGTGGCCAGGAACCGGGGGGCAGCCGCCAGCGCCTCCGGTGTGGTCCAGTCGCCGATGCTGAGCGCCATGGCCAGAGTCGTGCCGTCCCGAACCAGCAGCGGGTGCGAGGCATCGCCCGTCCGGGCCGACAGCACCGGATCACCCGTTGCCGCATCGAAGACGACGAACGGCGCGCCGCCTTCGCCTACTGGAACCACGGCAATCAGGGCGGGCGTTACGGAGGTGATGCGTCCGGGTTCGGCAACCACTGGCAGTCCGCCATTGCCTTCGGCGCCGACGACACGGTAAGGGCCCGGAGCGACGGCGATCGCGCCCGCCCTCGGGTCGCCATACGCCGCAATGGCATCGATGGGGTCAACCAGATAGACCGGGGCCGCACCCGCATCCGACGGCAGCTCGACCGCCACGGCCGCAAAGTCGATCTCGATGACGTCGCCGGCCGAAACATCCAGCGGCAATGCGGTTTCCGCCAGATCGCGCTGCAGGCTGAAGCGGCCGGGCAGCACGGCCGCCACAGCATCTGTCGCGACCGCCGCCGCGACGCCGCCCTGGTCATGGTCCAGTATGTAGATGGTGGTCGGTGCCGCACGCTCTGGCACCCGAACGGTCAGCGATCCCAGACCCACCGTTTGGTCCAACGCCGACAGGTCCACTGGGCCAAAGCGATAGTCGGTTCCGGTCAGGCGAAGCGCATAGCGGCCGGGCTCGATTGAGGTTCTCCCCGGTGCCGTCAGACGGGTCCGCACGAAGTCGCGGGCATCGCCCGACCAGTCCAACACCTCAATCTCGGCCGTCACGCCGGTCGGTGTCGTGACTGTCAGATCGGCGGCGCCGGCATTAAACGTAGTCGCAGCGAGCGCGATCAGAAATGCCGGCGCGGACAACGGTCGCAGCACAAGTTGCGTCAAGGTCATTGTTTCACCAAAATCCGCATGCACCAGACGCGTCCTTTCCGACTTGCCGGCAATACCACAGCATTGAGGGCCGATGGCCATGATATTGGGGCGCCGTTGGGCGTGTAAGCCGCTTATCTACGCCTTTTGCTTGACCATCGCCACGGTCGATCCCCTTGCGCATATAGCGCATGCGCAACAGACCGACGGGTCCGAGGGGGCAGGGTGGACACCCCTGCCACCGGCGCCCGAAGCCGTTTCGACGCCGGATGCGTCGCCGATGCCGGTCGGTATTACGTCACCGGAGACGTTCCAAGCCGACCTCATCGGCCTGACCGCCGATTTGGACCTGCGCTTCCAGGATATCGCCATCCCCGCCCGCGGCTGGCCGCTGGAGGTGATGCGCGTCTATTCCGCTACGGTGGAGGCCGGCTCCGGCTTCGGCCCCGGCTGGGGGTGGAGCTATGGCGTGCGCCTGGGCCTGGACCGCGCCACCGGACTGATCCAGACGCTGGAGATCGACGGCAGCATCAGCTTCTATGACCGGCCGGAGGAGCGCGGTCTGTTCGGCGCGGCGCGCGCGGGCCGGCTGGACAGCGCGATCACTGAGCGGCTGGACGGTACGTGGAGCCGCCTGTTCGCGGACGGCACGGCGGAACGGTTCGACCGGCGCGGGCGGCTGGTGGCCCGCTACGACGCCCTCGGCCTCGCCCAGACCATCAGCCTGGACGATGCAGGCCGGCCGGTCGCCGTGGAAGCGGTCGACGGAAGGTCTCTGACGATCGCCTGGGAAGGCGACCGCGTTGCCGCCATCACCGATCCGATCGGGCGGACGCACCGATATGCCTATGACGACAGCGGCCGGCTGGCGTCGGCATCGGACCCCTTGGGCAGAAGCACAGCCTACGGCTACGACGCTGACGGCCGGCTGACCAACATGGCCCTGGCTGACGGCACGGTCATGGCCTTTCGCTATGACACGGCCGGCAAGCTGACGCGGGTCGAAGGCCCGGGGCGGTTGGCCACCGATGTCGCCTTCTCCCGGCCGGACAGCGACACGCGCCGCCTGGTCGTCACCGACGCGGAGGGCCGCAGCACCGAGACCACGACCGTCATGCGGGACGACCGCGTGGAGATCGACGTCGTCAACGGCGAGGGCGAGGTGACCCAGGCCGTGATCGTCGATGGTGAACTGCGGGTCAGCCGTGGGGGCGGTGCCGAACAGGTCATGACCTTCGATGCGGCCGGCCGGCCTCAGGAGGTGCGGGGCATCGACGGTGATCTCATCGGTGTGAGCGCACCCGACCTCGGGATAGGTCCGGCGGAGGAGGAGCGGACCTACACCTACGACGACCGCGGCTTGCCGGAGCAGGAGTATGGCGAAGCGGGCCGCGTGCTAACGCCGGTGTTCGACGATGCCGGCCGCATGACGGCGCTGCTGCACCCCGACGGCCTGGAAGAGCGGTTCGAGTTCGATGAAGGCGATCGGCTGCTCTCCTACACCGACGTCGCCGGCCGGACCGCGCGTTATGCCTGGGACGACGGCGACCGTCTTGTCTCCGAGACGGGCATCCGTGGCAATACGACGACGCTGGCCTATGACGACGCCGGGCTGTTGCTGGAGGTCGTGCAGCCGCCGGCCCCGCCTGTGCGCTACAGCTATGACGCCGCCGGCTTCCTGATCCGGGAGGAGCTGGCAACGGGGGCCGTCGGCTATGTGTACGACCGTGCCGGCCGGCTGGTCGCCACGGAAGATGCCGATGGCAACCGTACCGAGGCCGTCTTCCGCGCCGACGGGCTGGTCGACCGCATCACCGACCCGCGTGGCTACACCGTCTTCCTGACCTACGACGCCGACGGCAGGCCGACAGGCATCAACGACAGCCTTGGCCGCGAGATGGTGATGGAGGTCGTGCCCGACGGGTTGCGGCTGCAGGATTTCGAAGGCTGGGTCGCCGAGATGGTCTGGCGGGACGATGGCGGCGTGAGCGCCGCCTTGGCCTCGCCGTCGGGGGAAACTGAGACTCTGCACGAGCCCGGGCCGCTTGCGCCGGAACGTCCCGATGACGCGCCGCCGCCAATCATCCCCGAGGTCGAAAGCCGCGTCGACGAGGCGGGCCGTCTGGTCGAGGTCGTCGAGGCTCCTGGCGTGGTGCACCGCCTGAACTGGTCGGACGGCGGCGACCTGCTGCGCATCGAGCCCGCTGGCGGTATCGCCGTTGACGTCGAATACGATACCGTGGGCCGCCCCGTCGTCATACGCGCTGCCGACGGACAGACCTATTCGCTGACCTATGACGAATTCGGCCAGATCGCCACAGAGACGGACGCGCTCGGCAACACCTTCACCTACGCCTACGACCAGTACGGCCGCATCGTCGAAGCGAGCGCGCCGGACGGCACCTGGACCTGGGCCTACGACGCCTTCGACAACTTCGTGCGCGAAGTGGCGCCGGCGGGCGCTGTAGTCGAGCGGACCTATGACGACCGGCAGCGCCTGGTGGAGGAGCGGTACACCGATGGCACCGCTGACCGCCGCACCCGCTATGAGTACAACGCGCTGGGCGACGTCGTCCGCACCATCCACCCGCATGGCGTGGTGGAGGAGTTCGAGCGCGACATCTTGGGCCGGCTGGTCGAGATCCGCGTGGCCGGGGTGTCTACGCGGTTCGACTATGACCTGCGCGGCCGGCTGAGGGCGATCCATCGGCTGGGCGAGACCGAGACCTTCGCCTATGACGCCGACGGCCGGCCATTGGGCGACGATGGCCGCGTCGCCGGAACGTCGACCATCGCCTTCAACGGGGTCAGCGGGCCCGAGGTGACGGAGCGGGATGCCGCCGGCAGGCCGATATCGCTGCGCCTGTCCGACGGCACGGTGCACCAGCTCTCATGGACGGCCACAGGTCTCCTCGCAGGACTGGTCGATGAAGGCGGTCGCCGCTGGGCGTTCGAGCACGATGAGCTGGGCCGGCTAGTAGCCGCCGGCCCTGCGGATGGGCCGGCGGAACGGTTCCGCTACGACGATCTCGGCCGGATCGCCGGTGTCGAGAGGACGGGCGGCGGCACCCTGGCCATTGCGCGCGACGACCAGGGCCGCGTGATCGAGCAGACGGCCGGCGACGGCCACCGCGTGGTGCAAGAGTACGACGATTTCGGCCGGCTGGTGGCGGTGGAGGATGATCTGGGCCGCCACACGATGGCCTATGACGCCGGCGGGCGGCTGGTGTCCGTGACCGATCCGTGGGGCCGCACGCTGACCTACCGCTACGATCCGGTCGGCCGCCTGTCGGCGATGGTGACGCCCGAGGGCGAGACCGTCACCTATCGCTACAACGCGATCGGCGACCTTACGGCGGTGACGGGCATCGATGGCGTTACTGCGGCCATCGAGAATGATGAGGCGGGCCGTGTCGAGGCCGTTGCGGTTGGCGACGCCGTCCGGGCGGAATTCGTCTATCGCGGCATGGGGCTGGAGCTTGCGGCGCTGGGAACGGTGCTCGCGGGGCAGTCCCTTGGCCAGCGGCTGGAACGCGGCGATGCCGACCGCGTTGTCGGGCTGGAGACCGATGAGGGCCGGTGGGCCTTCGACTATGATGACCGAGGCCGTCTGGCGGCGGTCACCCGGCCCGACGGCGCGGTCGACCAATATGCCTACGACGCCTCGGACAACATCGTCGACTATGGCGATGGCGTCGCCCGCACCTATGACAGCGCCTGGCGGCTGACGGCGATCGGCGAACGGCAGGTCACCCATGATGCCGACGGCAATCTAACGGCGGTCGAAGGCGGGCCGGAGTTCCTCTACGACGCCCTCGGACAGTTGACGCGCGCGGTGGCGCCGGATGGAACCACCGTCGACTACCGCTATGACTATCTGGGCCGGCTGGCGGAACGGCGGGCCGGCGACGACATTCGCCGCTATCTCTGGCATGCCGACCGGCTGATCGGCGTCTATGACGGCGGGGGCGTGCGTCAGGCCTGGATCGAACGGCCGGTGGGCGACCTGGGGCTCGCGCGCATCCATACGCCGGAAGGCGTCACCGCGATCGCGACCGATCTCGCCGGCACGCCGGCCGGCATCCTTGGGCCTGACGGCGCCGTCGACCGACCGGCGATGCAGCCTTGGGGGCATCCGCCTGCGCGCGGCCCGCCGGACCTGCCGCTTGGATACAATGGTGCACCGGTCGACCCCGATCTGGGGCTGGTGTTCTTCGGGGCGCGCGTCTACGCCCCCGATCTCGGCCGGTTCCTGACACCCGATCCCGCGGGTGTGCGCGGCGGCGCTAACCCTTACGCCTATGCCCTGAACGCGCCGATCGACCACGCCGACTTGACCGGCCTCACCTCGATACCGCGCAGCTTCTTCGGCCCTTCCAATATCCCGCCCCGGCCCCGAGGCTTCACGCCCAACAACGGCACGTTGCCTGGCGTTGCGAGGCAATATGTGGACGATCTGCTGCTGATTGCGCAGTCCGGTGGCAATTCCGCCCGCGACATAGCCAACAGGCAGATTGCGCTCGAAGCCCTTCGCACTTTGAGGCGTGGGGGCAACCTTTCGGTCTCCCCGTTCGAGTCAGGCCGGGGGCCGGGGAATGCCGGACCCTGGGGCCATGTGACCGGCCGTGACGTGCGCCGCGCTCACGTGTTCCGGGGGGCGATCGACGGAACGATTGATACGGCGGTGCGTCGTGGTGGCATGGTGGGAACCCAGGCCGAGCGCGTTCGCGCTGGTGCGGCCGTGGCGGCCCATGAGCTGCGACACGTGGATCAGGCCCACCGGGCGCCCGGCATTCGTCCCTTCGGGCCGCGTTTCCCGGGCGGGCACGTTGCGCATGAGATGGAGGCCTATTTCGCGCAATGGCATCTGGACCCGCGTATGGCGGGCATGCGCGGTGGGCGCACACTGAGCTTGCGCGAGCTGATCGCCCATGTAATGCGCGTTCATCCCAGCGGGATGGGCCACCTGACCGCCGATCAGGTCGTCGATGTCGTTCGCCACTATCGGCCCGATGTTGCCGAGGATGTGGTTCGCGGCGCCTACGCGCGGGCAAGCCGACAGATCCAGGCCGAGCGGGCTGCCGCCCAGGCCGCACGCCGGGGTGCCGGCGGTGTGAGACCCGGTGCCCGGCAGTCACCGCAGCCGCCGCGGCGTGGCGTGGCGCCAAGAGCGCCGACGGGTGGACGCGGCGTATCGCCCCGGCGGCCAACACAAAGAATACCGGGCCTGGCTGAGCCGCCTACGCGGCCGGGTGCAACCGGCCCGCGCCCGACCACGACGGGCGGCAGCCGACCGCCGGTGACCCGCGGTGGTGGTCCGCGGCCTCCGAGACCGACGACGGGAACAAGGCCCACGGGCGGGGCCGGTCCTGGCCCGTCCACAGGCGGTCGTACCCCCGGATCGACCGGCACGCGGCCTACGGGTGGGCAGCCGCCCCGTCCCACCACGGGCGTGGGTGGCCGGACGACACGGCCGACCTCCGCCGGAACCCGCACGGCCACGCGTGTGCGCGTCGGCACCGGCGGTCGCGGCCCGGTGGTTCACCCGCCAGGCGTCTCGGTTCGGCCCACCGGCTGGCAGTCAGCCTTGGGGAAGGTCGGCAGGGTGGCCGGGTTTGGCCTCGGTGTGCTGGATCTTGCCTGGAACTACAAGAGGCTGTGGGATGGCGATATCGGCTTCGCCGAATGGGCGTTCAACCATGTCTTCGGCATCGGCCTCATGCTGGGGTTCGTGCCGTGGCCCGTTGCCGGGTTCGTCCTCGCCATTCAGCTGGGCAGGGCGTTGGGCCAGTGGCTGGCCGATTTGGTCAACCAGTTCCTGCGATCCGACCACCCGCTCGTACCCTGGCTGCTCGGCCTTCTGAGGCGGCTCGGCCTCTTGAACGCCAATGATCCGACCTTCGTGGCCATGCCGCCCCGCTGGCCGCCGCGGCTGGGCTCACCTCGCCCGGCCTCGCTCTCGCCGGGCGTCACCGTGGCCGGCGGCACCGTGTGGCTGCCGGAACCAGCATCGGTGCGTGTCACGGTGGTGAGCGCCGACGGCCGCGTGGTCCGCGAACTTGGCCGCGTTTCGGCGTGGCGGGGGCCGCTGCATCTCGATTGGGACGGGTTGGATGCCGATGGCCAGCCCAGCCCGGATGGCACGTACCTTTTGGTGGCCGACGCCGCGATGGGTGAAGACGGGCCGATCGACCTGCCCGCATGGTCACAGCAGATCACCGTCGACGCCACACCACCGGCCCCGGCGATCGAGGGCGCGGCGGTGGACGACGCCGGTGTGCTGTCGGCAACCGGCGCCGGACTGGAGCCGGCGGCGTGGACCCGCTGGAGCCTGATCGATGCCGACGGCAATTGGTGGCTGCTTGCCGAAGGCACAGGCACACTGGCGTTCGACACCGTGCAGATCCCCACCGGCGGATCGGCACGGCTGATCCTGGAGACGCGCGACGCCGCCGGCAACTGGGCCATGGCCGAAACGGCGGTCGAACTCGGGGATTCGTCGGGCCAGGACGTCGTCGTCGCCCCGCAGGTGTCGCGCCTGACCTCACTGACGACGGTCACGGAGGGGTGGGAGACGGCAGACCGGTCCCCGGCCCTGATTGATGGCCCGGACTCGGTCGGCACGGATGCCGGCGAGACATGGACCTGGCAGGAAGACGCGGGGCCATTCGGCGGACCGGTTCATGTCTCGACGGTCGATGGCGTGCCGGTACGGACCGCCACCTTGGCCGAACCGGTGTTCGTCGGCCAGGGCGACCGGCTGGTCCAGTATCTCCGGCTGGATGTCGATGCACCACCGGTGGAGATCGTGCTGGGCCTCTATGATGACGCCGAGCGGCTGGCCGGCGCGGTGTCTTTCGGAACCTCCTCCATCGACGTGGTGACGGCCACAGGTGAGGCGCCGGATGGGTTGGATGACAGTCTGCCCACGGGCGTTTGGTTGCGCGTGTCGCTGTCGGTTGAGGACCTGGGCTTGCCGACCGGCCTTTTGGGCGGGCTCTTGTTCGCCGCGGCCGGTGGCGACGTCTTGTGGGGCCCCACCACGCTGGCGGCGAATGACGAGGCGCCAACGGTGACGCGTCTTGGCGAGAACCGGCAACAGGTCGACGAGACCACCGTGCTGCGGATCGAAGCCGGGTTCCCGGACGAGGGCACCGTCGACATAGCCGTCGAGACGGGCGAGGGCGAACGGCTGCCTGTGGCCACGGTCACGGATGGTGCCGGGCCGCGCCGGATCGACTGGCCCGCCCTGCGGTCCGTCGACGGCGCCGTCGTGGTGTTCTCCCGCGAAGGCGGCGATGCGGCCGAGCTTCGTGTGCCGGTACCCGAAGCATCGGGCACGGCGGGCCTGGTTGCGGAAATCCTCTTCCCGCCGGAAAGAGCGGTTGGGCGCCAGACGGTACCGATCTTCGGCCGTGCCGGCGGCGAGGCGTTCGCCCGCTATGTCGTCGACTACCGGCCGGCGGGCGCCGGCGAGGATGTGCCCTGGTCCGTGCTGACGGACAGCACGCGGCCCAGGACGATCGATCGGGCGCAGATCGCCAGCATCGTCGACAGAACGACCGGCGCGTCGCTGCGCGGCACGGTCTACGGAAACCTGGCCTCGATCCATCTGGGGTCGGCCAACCACCGCTTCGAGTTCCGGCCCGCGGACCCGCTGGTGCCACCGGACCGGCTGTTGATCCGGCTGCGCGTGTTCGACGAGGCGGGTGCAGTGGCGGAGGACCGCGTTACCCTGTCCGTCGGTGAGGTGGCCAGTTCGCCGCGCCAGTCCCGGATCCCGAGCCCGGACGGCGGTGCCCATCTGACGATCCCGCCCTTCAGTCTGCCAGACGGGCAGGTGGCAGTCGCCATAGAGCGCGCACCCTTGCCGCCGCTGCCGGAGGGGGCGACGGCCGCAAGCGCTGCTTACGCCATAGGTCCGGCGGATCTGGCCCTGACCGGGGCTGCGACCGTTCACATCGCCGTCGAGGCGTCGGATGAGGTGGCGCTCTGGCGATACGATGCTGACCACGGATGGATGCCGCTCGCGACGGAGATGTCCGAGGAAGGTCTCTCGGCACCGCTCACCCGGTTCCCCTCAGGCATGGTCGTCGCGGCATTGAGAGGCATGCCCGACCCGCTGGCTGTGCTGGTGGCCGCACCGCCGGCGCTCACGGGGCGTGCGATCCCTGGTGCCACGGTCACCCTGGAAGACACCGAAGGCGCGCCAATTGCGGAGACGACCGCCGGACCGGACGGCCTCTTCTCTCTTCCACGACCGGAGGCGGGGGGGCTTAGGCTGCGTTCGTCCACCGGCGGAGCCTTGGATGTCCCGGCCTGGGAGAACGCCTCCGTGGACGGGGAGGTGGAAGTCGATACGGCGACTGCCGTGTCGCCAGCGGCCCCGCAGGTCACCCGCGCTGATGCGAACGAGCCCCTGTTTACGCACGATTTCGAGATGCCGATCTCCGAACCGTGGAGCGGCGAGGGCGCCTTGGAACTGGGAACCGTGACGGCAACGACCGCAGGCCGTGCCACGCGGCTTATCGACGGGCCGTTGACGCTCGATCCTTCGGCCGTCCTCAGCTTCGCTTATCGCCTGTCGCCGGGGGCGACGCTGGACCTGATCGTGCGGGGCGACGGTGGGGTCGACGTGATCCGGCTGGCCGGCGCCGACCCGCTGCCGGTCGAAAACGGCGCCTTCCGGCCCGTCGTTGTGCCACGCCTGATCGACGATGGCGCCTGGCACATGCGCGTGATCCCGCTTGGTGCGGTCCTCGGTAGCCGTCATCAGAGGGTCGATGCGGTGGATCTCGGCCTGCTGCGCGCACCGGCTTGGCAGACCTATTTCATCGACGCGATTGCCGCGGAAGACAGTGCGCTGATCGATGCTGTCCGGCTCGGGCCGGGGCTGGTGACGGCGGAGGAGGCGTTGCCGGTCCGCCTGCAGCCGGCCGACGGCGCGGCGGGAGCGCTCGTGGCGCTGGGCGACGCGGAGCCGGCCACCGCCGATACCGACGAGACCGAGCTGTCTCTGCCGGCGCCGGAGGAGGGCCTGCAAGCGCTCACCCTTCGGTCGCTGGATGCCGAAGGCGGCGACGGTCCTGTGGTTCGCTGGCCTGTGCTGGTGGACCGCAGCGGCCCGGCGATCACCAATCTGTCGCCCGCGCCGGAGGATGCTAGCGGCCAGTCGGCCGTGTCGGCCATTGTGGTCGATGCCGGTATCGGCGTCGATCCGGCAAGCATCGCCATGACCATCAACGGCGACGCCGTGCCGACCGGCCTGATCGATTTCGACGCGGCGACCGGGCGTGTCGCGCTGGTGCTGAACGACCTTCCCCACCCGCCGCGGTTGGCATCGGGCAGTGTCATCACGGCGACGATCACGGCCAGCGACTTGCTGGGCAATGCGCTGGCAGAGCCAGTCTCGTGGCAATGGACCGTCGATGTCGACACGCTGGCTGTCGGCCCGCTGACGCGCTTGACCTTTGATGGCGGATCGCAGCCCGCCTGGGCGCAAGACGGTACGTTGATCTACGTCGCGCCGACGGCAGATGGTGCCTCGGTGCTGCGCTCGCTTGACCCCGACACGGCCGAGGTAGCCGACCTCACACCGACCGGCGCCTGGTCAAGCCCGACCGTCGATAGCGGCCGCATCCTCGCCGTGCGCGACAACGAACTGCTGCTGCTGGACGGCGAAGGTTTCGGAAACGAGACATCGCTGGGCAGTGATCTTCGCGATCCGGCCTGGCTCGACGACGGCCGGTTCGTAGCCGCGCGCGGCTCTGCAGTGATGCTGGGCATGCTGGACGGCCCGACTGTTGCTGCCTGCCGTGCGGAGCAGGGGGGCACCGTTCATCGGCCGCGGCCCGTTGACGCGCGGACCGTCGTCTTCGGGCAGCAGGCCTATCACCAGACGCTCTGGCTCTGTGATCTGGAAACCGGCAGGGTCCGCCCACTGAGCCAGGCGCCGGACGACCCCGATACGCGAGACTATGACGCCGATGCGTCCGGCGGGCTGATCGTGCATGCCGATGGTGCCGCTGCGCCGGGCCTGTGGCTTACCCGGCCCGACGGTGGCGACCGCAATCGGCTGCTGGCCGCCGATCGCCCCGGCGATCGCTGGCCCAGCTTGGAGCCAGACGGCACCCGCATCGCCCTCCAGTCCGACCGCTCGGGCATCGACGAGATCTGGATGATGTCGTTGGGCGAAGCGCCTGAGATCACGCTTCAGACGACGGTGTTCGATCCCGCGCAGGGGCCGCTGACCGTCACCGTGGCGCCGGAAACGGCCGTGGAAACCATCGTCACGATCGTCGGGTCCGCCGGCGCGATCTTGGCTGTGCTGCATGACGGCGTTCTTGAAGAGGCAGCGGAGCTGACCTGGTCTGGCACCGACGAGAACGGTGCTGCGCTGACCGACGGCGCGTACGAGGTCGTCGTGACCGTCGCCGATAGTGCGTTGCCGATCACGGCACGTCGGTCGGTGGCCATCGACACGACCGGGCCGACGGTCGCGGCCTATCGGGCGCAGGACGGACTGCCGATCGGTCCCGAAACACCGCTTCCCTTCGGTGGCCGTTTCCGGATCGCGGCGGAAGACGGACCGTGGGGGGCCGGTGTTGCCGCCATCGAACGGCAGGTCGAGGACTCCTGGACCGCGCTTGCCGATCCGGGCCAGGCGCGCCTGCCGGCGGGCCCGCTGTCGCTGCGCGCCATCGACCGCCTGGGCCATGTGGGGCCGGTGGTGGAACTGGCGCTGCCGGTGATCGTCGCCGAGCTTGAGGAGCCGGAGGCTGCACCGCCACCCGTGGTCGAGACGGTTGAAGACGCAGCCGACGAACCCGCTGACGACCAGGCGGACCGCACCTGGTGGTGGCTGCTGTTGATCCTCCTCGGCCTTCTGCTGGGCGGCGGCGGGGCCTATGCCCGCCGGCGATTGCGGATGCGGCGCGGCGCGTGACCGGTCTTCAGTTCGTGTCGAACAGCGATGGCGCCGGCGTCAACCGCGGCGGTCGCGTGGGATAGCGCGAGGCCGTCGCGCGGGGATCGAGGCTGACACGCACCAGGGCCACCTGATAGTCGCCGGCATCGCCCGAGAGCGCGATGGACACCGCATCGCCCTCGGCCAGCACCAGATCCTCGTCGGCGGGCAGCGCCTCGCCGCCATCGCCGGTGACGGTCACGGCAAGGCCGCTGTCCCCGGGCACCGGCGACAGGTCGAGGCGATAGACACCGTCGGCCGGGACCGTGATGCCGAACCGGTCGACATCACCGTCGTCGACGCGCCCCTCCACGGTCTGGCCGACGGCCAGTGCGACCGGCTCCGCATCGTTCGGCTCGAACCGGTCGTTCGCTGGCGTGATGTCGAAGCGGACGCCGATCGGACTGGACGATCCGGTCTCGTTGGAACGCCAATAGGCGCCCCGCAGCTGAACGAAATATGGTCCGCCGGCCGGCAGCCAGAAAGGCCCTAGGCCTTCCTGCAGGCCAGTGCCTTCCGCATCCAACAGACGCGCGTACGGTTCTGGAGACTCGCCCTCGTCCGGCAAGAGGGTGATCGTCAGCCGGCTGTCGACGGCCGGTTCGAACCGGAAGACGTCCAGGTCCCCGATCGGGGTGAAGGTGACATCGAACGGCTCGGCAAGGGGCGGTGACGACGCCAGGTCGATCGTATCATTCGGTTCGAAGGCGTCGCGGCCGCCGAGCGCCTCGACCGCGACGGTCACCGGTTCCGGCGAGGCCCGCTCTTGCGCGTTCCAATAGGCGCTGCGCAATTCAAGGAAGACGGGGACGCCCGCAATCGTCGCGACATCCCAGTCACCGTCGCGCAGAACGGTTCCATCGGCCGCGAGCCAACGGGGGTGGGGGCCGACATGCACATCGGCGCCGTCCACGACACGGACGCGCACGGTCCCGTCTTCGGTTGGCAGGAAGGCGATCACGTCGCGGTCGTGCCGCGGCGTCAGATGGATCGTTATCGGCTCGCCGAACCGTCCCGGCCGGGCGGTAGCGATCGTTCCGTCCGGCTCCCACCCGTCGGGCTGTGGCGTGAACCGGACCAGGAGCTCCACGATCTCGGAGGAGGCTCGTGCGCCACTGTCCCAATAGTTGCTGCGCAGCTCCAGGAACACTGGTGCGGCATCCGTGCTGCCGAAGTCCCACTCGCCGTCGCGCAGCACCGCGCCGTCGGTCGCCAGCCAGCGGGGATGGAGCCCCGAATGGGTCTCCGGGACCTGCAGTCGTTCAATCTCCAGAATGCCCGGCGCGGGGGGCGTGAGGCGGAAGACGTCACGGTCAAGCCGGGGCGTCAGCGCAAAGGCGAACGGCTCTCCGAAGGGTACCGGCAAGGCGGTTTCCGCAGTGTTGTTGGGTTCGTGGTCGAACGGCGCGGGCTCGAACGCCGTGGTCAGGACGATCGGCGTGGCTGAGGCCCGGCCGCTGCTGTCGAAATAGTTGGAGCGCAGTTCCAGGAACACGGTTTCTCCGGCGCCGATGCCGTAATCCCATTCGCCGTCCCGACGAACCGTACTGTCGGCACTGAGCCATCGGGGGTGGAGCCCGGCATGCTCCGCGGGCACGTCGGTTCGCTCGACCGTCACAGTGCCGCCCGTATCCGAGGTGATGGCGAAAACGTCCCGATCCAAGCGTGGGGTCAGGGCAAAGGCGAACGGCTCCCCGAAGGATGTCGGCCGCGCCGTCTCGGGCGTGCCGTTGGGCTCGTCGTCGAACGGTTCCGGCGTGAATATCGGGGTCAGGACGACCGGCGTGGCCGAGGCCTGGCCGCTGCTGTCGAAATAGTTGGAGCGCAGTTCCAAGAACACGGTTTCGCCGGCATCCATGCCGTAATCCCATTCGCCGTTCCGCAGAACCGCACCTTCGCCGCTGAGCCATCGGGGGTGAAGCCCGGCATGCTCTTCCGGCACGTCGGTCCGCTCTATGGTGACGGTGCCCGCCCGATCGCTGGTGAGCGCGAAGACGTCCCGGTCCAGCCGCGGCGTCAGGGCGAAGGCGAAGGGCTCACCCAGCGCCACGGCGCGGGCGGTGTCGGGCGTGCCGTTGGGCTCGTCATCGAATGGCTCCGGCTCGAACTCGGCGGTCAGCAGGATCGGGGTGTCCGACTCGTTGCTGCCGCTGTCGAAATAGTTGGAGCGCAGTTCGAGAAACACCGTCTCGCCGGCCGCGATGCCGAAATCCCATTCCCCGTCGCGCAATGCCGTGCTGTCGGCGTCCAACCAGCGTGAGTGGAGACCCCGATGCTCCCCTGGCACCGCGATCCATTCGATCGTGATCGTGCCGTCCGCGTCCGCCGTCATGGCGAACACGTCGCGGTCCAGGCGCGGGGTCAGCGTGAACTCGAAAATCTCGCCGAAGGTGATGGCCTCGGCCGTTGCCGGCGTGTCGTTGGGCTCGCCGGCTGCGGGGGGCGTTGCGTTGTCTTCCGTCTCCACCGGCCCAAGGATCGTGACCTCGTCAAGCCCAGCGTCGTCGTTGCCGACCCGGTATTCGCCCCGGATCTGCAGCGTCTCCAGGTCGCCCAGAACGGCCGACAGGTCTTCGTCGCTGGCCGGCGTTCCGTCGGCCTCGTGGGTCCAGCCCTCAGCCTGGAAGGGGACGCGATAGTCCGTCCAATCGCTGCCGGGATTCGGGTCGGCATCGAAGCCGAGCGTCATGCCCGCGCCAGAGAGCAGCACATCCGGGGCGTCGAACTGCGCGTCGGTATAGTCCTGCCGCAGTCGGTATTGCAGCGCCCCACCTGCGACAGCCGCGAGCACGTCCTGGTCGATCGGCGGCGCCTGCCAGTACCAGGTCACATAGGCGGCACTGTCCTTGCCGACGATGTAACCGTTCCCGGTTTCGGCATCCTGGCGGTGCTCGGGCAACGTCCGATCCCCGTTGCCGACCAGCCGCCAGCCCTCATCACCTTCGTCGAAACTCCAGAGCGCGAGAATGGGGTCTGTGTGCAGGTCCTGCGCGGCGGCTGATGCCGGCAGCAGGGCGAACACGGTGGCGAAAGCGATCCACTTGGGCCGACGGCCGGGCCGGAACGGTCGCATCAGCACCATTGCGGGTCACCTCTGTTCAGATTTTGGATCGCGACCTTAGCAAATTGGCAATCGGGTGGGCCACGGGCGTCGCTGCCTAACCGGCAGGCATATCGGCGCGGGGATTGCGCGATTCATGGTCATCTTCACCGGCCGGAAGCCATGTCGCAGCGCCTGTCCCTGTGGCACGCCCCTTGCGAAGACACTGGCATAATGCGCCTAGGGTTCCGGTCGCCGCCGGCGATGTCTGGTCCGAGAGGGGCACTCCCGGCTGGTGCGTCCGCGCTGGCCGGAGCCACGGCGGGAGAAAAACCCGGGAGACTCGATCGGCGACGGCCGGCTCGCGTTCAGCGGCCGAGGCTGTTGCTCCCCGAGCCTCCGACGTCTGGGCTTCGCCGATCGAGTCCCTCAAGAGACCGGCAGGAGAGGCGTCATGTCCTCAATTTCCACGATGACCCGGATCGCAGCGGCGGCGGCCGTCGTTCTGGCGTTCGGCAGTGCAACGGCCTCCGCCGAGGAGCGCACGAGCTTCCGCATCGCGTGGTCGATCTATGTCGGCTGGATGCCCTGGGGCTATGCCGCGGATGCCGGCATCGTCGACCGCTGGGCGGACCGCTACGGCATCGAGATCGAGGTCGTGCAGATCAACGACTATATCGAGAGCATCAACCAGTACACCGCCGGCGCCTATGACGGCTGCGTCATGACCAACATGGATGCGTTGACCATCCCGGCGGTCGGGGGCGTCGACAGCACGGCGCTGATCGTCGGCGACTTCTCCAACGGCAATGACGGCATCGTCTCGAAGACGGCGACGACGCTGGCGGAGCTGGCGGGCACGACCATCTATCTCGTGGAGCTGTCGGTCTCCCACTACCTCCTGGCCCGCGCGCTGGACAGCGTCGGGCTGGTGGAGCGCGACGTCACCGTCGTCAACACCTCCGACGCCGATATGGTGTCGGTCTTCACCTCGACGGACGAGGTCAGCACCGTCGTCACCTGGAACCCGCTGCTGAGCGAGATCGCCCAGTTCCCCGGCGCCACGCCGCTCTTCGACTCGAGCCAGATCCCCGGCGAGATCATCGACATGATGGTGGTCAACACCGAGGTTCTGGAGGCCAACCCCGACTTCGGACGCGCCCTGGTCGGCGCCTGGTACGAAACCATGGCGCTGATGGCGGCGGGCGACGAGGAAGCCATCGCGGCGCTGACCGAGATGGCGGCGGCGTCGGGCACCGATCTGGCCGGCTACCAGGCCCAGCTCGACAGCACTCAGATGTTCTATCAGGCGGCGGACGCCGTGGCCTTCACCCTCAGCCCCGATCTGATCGAGACCATGGATCTGGTGCGCACGTTCTCCGACGAGCACGGCCTGTTGGGCGGCGGTGTCGATTCCGTTGGTATCGCCTTCCCGGGTGGCGAGGTGCTGGGCGACGAGGGCAACATCAACCTGCGCTTCACCGAGACCTTCATGCAGATGGCGGCCTAGAGGTCGCCGTCGGCCGCC
>JANQIX010000065.1 GCA_028281925.1 Alphaproteobacteria bacterium | reverse complement strand
ATAGACATAGGCGAACAGCGTGTCGCCGGCCCCGACCTGGAGCGTCTCGGTGGCCCCTACGAAGTAATGCTGGTGATAGCCTGCCAGATCCGACGACTCATGCGCCGAGGTGCCGGAGAACACGTTCGCGCTGCCCACACCGGTGACGGCGAAGTCGACCGTATTGGCACCGCTGGTGTCGCCCGAGCGGGTTACGGTGAAAGTGAAGTCCGTGGTGCCGAACGTTCCTTCCGCCTTCACCGCATCCAGAGGGGCGATCGACAGCTCTGTCGGTATGGCCGGCACGTCGTCGTTCTGGATGGTCCCGTCCGCCGTCGCCGTCGAGATAACGGCGCCGGACGACGGATCCGACAGCGTCACCGTGAACCCTTCGTCCGTCTCGATGGCCGCGTCGCCCGCGACCAGCACCGTCAGAGTTTTCGAGGATTCCCCGTCGGCGAAGCTGACCGTGCCCAACGGCAGGATCCCACCTGCGAAGTCGGTGCCGTCGGCCGCGTTGGCCCCGCTGCCACTCACCGCATAGTCCACCGTGGCGGCACCGCTGGTATCAACGGACCGCGTCACCGTGAAGGTGAACGCCGTGCTGCCGGACGCTCCTTCCGCCTTCTCCGCATCCAGCGGTGCGATCGAGAGCTGTCCCGGCGGCGCGTCGTCGTTCTGGATGGTCCCGTCCGCCGTCGCCGTAGAAAGGGTCGTGCCGGACGACGGGTTGGACAGGGTCACCCTGAACCCTTCATCCGTCTCGACGGTCCCATCGCCGGCGACCAGCACCGTGAGAGTCTTCGACGATTCCCCGTCGGCGAAGCTGACCGTTCCCGATGGCAGTGTGCCGCCAGCGAAGTCGGTACCGTCAGCCGGGTTCCCGCCGATGCCGCTCACTGCATAGTCCACCGTAGCGGCACCACTGGTGTTGACGGACCGCGTCACCGTGAACGTGAAGCCGGTGCTGCCGGACGCCCCTTCCGCATTATCTGCATCCAACGGTGCGATCGACAGCTGCCCCGAGGGCGCGTCATCGTTCTGGATGATCCCGTCCGCTGTCGCCGTGGAGATGGTGCCCGACGACGGGTTGGACAGCGTAACCGTGAACCCTTCGTCCGTCTCGACGGCCGCGTCGCCGGCGACCAACACCGTCAACGTCTTCGACACCTCTCCGGCGGCGAAACTGACCGTGCCAGATGGCAGAGTCCCCCCGGTGAAGTCCGCACCCTCGGCAGGGTTGCCGCCGCTGCCGCTCACCGCATAGTCCACGGTCGCGGCGCCGCTGGTGTCGCCTGACCGCGATACCGTGAAGGTGAACGCCGTGCTCCCGGACGCCCCTTCCGCCTTTTCCGCATCCAGCGCCGAGATGACCAACGCGGACCCCACCGGCCCGCCGCCTGTATCGTCGTTCTCGATCTTCCCCGTGGCCACCGCTGTCGTGATCTGCGCGCCGCCCGAGGCGTTCGAGAGCGTAACGGCGAAGCCCTCTTCAGGCTCCACGCTGGTGTCGCCGGCAACGGAGACGGTGATCGTCTTGCTGGTCTCGCCGGCCGCAAAGGTCACCGTGCCAGAAGGCAGGCTCCCACCCACGAAGTCCGCCGCATCGGCCTCGGCACCGCTGACCCAGCTCCAATCCTCGAAGGTGCCCTTCGGGATTGCCCCGGTGGGCATCGCATCGTCCACCCAGACGGTCTCGCCGCCGCCATCGCTGACCCCGGCGCGGTCCCACAGCGCCGCACCGTCCCAAAGCGCGAACGACATGCCCGTCAGCGTCGATCCCTCAAGATCGACAATGCTTGCCGGCACCTCCAGCCGCACCCACTCGCCGGTCGTGGGCAGGGCCCCCATGTGGTGGGCGGCTGCCGTGCCGTTCACGGCGACGTCCCAGTTATCGCCCCAATAGGCCCGATGGTTCCACGTTCCGTCGTTCCACTGCAGCATCAGCCGGCTGGGGACGGTGGCCGGATCCAGATAGACATAGGCAAACAGCGTGTCGCCGGCACCGACATAAAGCGTCTCGGTCGCGGCCACGAAGTAGTGCTGGTGATAGCCCGCCAGGTCGGACGACTCATGCGCCAGCGTGCCGGAGTAGACTTTGACGTCCTTCCCGGTGACGGCGTAGTCGACGGATGTCGCCCCGCTGGTGGGGCCGGACCGGGTAACCGTGAAGGTGAAGTCGGTGCTGCCGGCGCTCCCTTCCGCCTTGTCCGCGTCCAGCGCCGCGATCGACAGCTCCGGTGCCGCCATGGCGACGATCGCGTCACCCAAGGCCTTGACGTCCACCCGCTTGAAGGTTTCGCCCGTGTTGGCGACGTTGTCGTTCTCGTCGTCGCCGTCGACGATGCTCACGCCGGTGGAGGAGAGCAGGTTCTTGAACTCCGTCACCGTCAGCTTGCGGCCCAGAGTCTCCACCGCCAGTTGCTGGGCCAGCACCGCGACACCGGCGATGTGCGGGGCGGCCTGGCTGGTGCCATGCATGGCTACCGTGCCGCCATAGGCATTGGCGCCTGTGATCGGTGCGCCCGGCGCAAAGATGTCCGACAGTTGGTCGTCGCGCTGGCTGAAGGGCGTTATGGCGTCAGCCGTGCTGGAATAGGCGATCGCACCACTGCCATAGTGCCAACCGCCCGTGCTGCCATCATAGACGGCACCCACCGCCAGCGAATTCGGGTCCGCTGCCGGGTATGCAACACCCATCACTGAGTTGAACTGGTAGAAGTCGTTGCCGGCGGCTGAAACGACGATGACGCCCTGCGCCGCCAGGGCCGCCAGTTCGTCGGCCAATCCATAGAGCTGGACGGCCGAGCTGTAGTTGCCGCTGTCGCTCAGCGACATGTTGACGCTGACGATATTGTAGGCGGCGGCGTTGTTCACCACCCACCGCAGGGCATTCTCGATATAGGAGAAATAGCCGGTACCGGAATCCGTGAAGACCTTCAGGGCAATCAGGTCTGCGCCAGGCGCCACACCCTTATAGATGCTGTCCTCAGACCCGATGATGCTGGCGACGTTCGAGCCATGGCCGTTGACGTCGCTGGCATTCGCGTCACCGTTGGCGAAGTCGTACTGATAGACGATCCGATCGGCGACGCCGTCCCCATTGCCGTCCGGCCCGAAGAAGGAATGGTTGAGGTCGATGCCCGTATCGAGAATGACCGACGCATAGCCGCTGCCATCAATGCCCGAATAGGTCGGGTCGGACCGGAAATCGTCGATATTGATCAGCGGGCCCGAGGCGCTGGTGAGTGGCGAAACGGCGGTGTCCGCCGCACCGAAACCGCCGGCCAGATAGACCGGGGCATCCGCGCCGGCGGCCGTCACCGCCACCGCCGCATTGGCATTCGCATCGCCGTGCCAGGCGGCGGATGCGTCTTTGGCCAGACCGGAGGTGAAGAGGCTGAGGACGGACAGCGGGCGCGGGTCCGGCCTTTCCGCCGCTACTTCAATCTCATCGAAGCTGTAGCGGTGAAGGGTGATCTCCGCGCCATCCTCTCCGCCCAGGCGTGCCAACGGCCCCGGCCGCGCGGCGCCGAAGCCGAATTCGGAGCTGGCTGGCCCGTCGACCGGCAGGCCATAGCCGTCGCCCGCGAAACTCACCCATTGCGAGGTGCCGGCATCGACAGCGCTGTCCGGCCAACCCGGGATCGCGCTGAGACCGCCCACAGGCGGCGCCACGCCATCGATTGTCGCGACGACATCGTCGAGACCAAGAAATTCTCCAAGCCAGCTGTCTGCTGCGAAGCCACCGCCCCCAGGGCCTCGCGCCACGCCGGGCACACCGCCCGCCGCCGGCCACAAGAAGGCATCCGGCAACTCGGTCGTAAATCTTGTCCGCAATTCCATTGGCTGAAGCCGGATTAACTGCTGGTGTCGACGAACTGGGCGCGGCGGGTGAGCCGGTTCGATCAGTCTCGGGTACTGCCGTTAATAAGCAGTGACCGCACTTAGGATAGACCGCATTCCGATAAAAACTAAGAAAAATTGTGCCGGCCAATCTTGTCCTTCGTGTGACGGAGCTGTCCGACGGAAGACGGGCAGCTGCTCTTGGGCAGCCATCAACAGTCAAGGCGAGTCTTCAGGCGTGGCAGCACGGCAGTGGGAATTGCGCACCACATCCTCGCCGGCGCACGCCCCACACCTCTCAATACATATCGACTGATGCAATGGTGGGCGCGACTGGGATTGAACCAGTGACCCCTGCCGTGTGAAGACAGTGCTCTCCCGCTGAGCTACGCGCCCGCGCCCTGTCGTATCTAAGGGCCGCCCCACGCTGCTGTCAAGCAGCGCCCCTGAGCTCTCAATCGTTCGAATTGTTGGTTAATGGCGCGATTCCGCGGTCCATAGGGCGCTAACCTTTACTGTCGCTTAATCCGACCACGGCCAAGATACGGGTGCCGCGAACACCGCCGCATGGACCGTCGCGCGCAGGATCGCGCCGGTCGGGCACCTGAGAGGAACGGCAACCGAGATGGGCAAGCGGATGCACCGAATTCTGGCAGCCATGGCGATGGTCAGCGTCGCCGGGTGCCTGCCCCATCCGGTCAGCCGGGTGAGCGAACTGCCCGATACCCCCCTGATTGCCGCCCTGCCGCTCGGCGGCGGGCCGCTTGCGCCGGCTTCGTCCCGGATCGGACCGCATGTGGTGTTCTCCGATCCGGGCCACGGACGCGGCGGCATGACCGTGATCATGCCGGACGGCCGGCATTTCCGGGGCGGCTTCACGATCATCGACCCCGGCTGGCAGGGCCCCGACTATCCCCAACCCGGCCCGGGACATCTGGAAGCTTCGTTGAGCGAAGGCACCGAGACGATGCAGTGCCGTGTCGCCGTCCAGGATCGCACCTTCCTGGCTGAGGCCGGCGTCGGCACCTGCGCCCTTTCAGACGGAAGCACGACGAGCGTGATGTGGTGAACGGACATCATGGCAGCTCGGGAGCGCCCGGCTGCCAACCCAGAAAGGGAGACTACCTGATGCGTTGGGCAATGGCACTGGCCGCGGCAATACTGCTGGCCGGCTGCACCGGCGGCCTTGATGCCGGTTCAAAGTACCGGCCTCCGGTCGACTATCAGATGAGCGTCAATCACGGCGTCAACTACGAAGGCGACCTGTCCGCCTGCCAGTCCTACGCCGATGCCATCGACCCTCTGGAAGAGGGTCTGGTGATGGGCGGCGTCGGTGCCGGCACCGGTACCGCTCTCGGCGCCATCTCCGGCGGCATCGTCAACGAAATCACCGTGCTGCAGGGGCTTGGATTCGGCGCCGCCTACGGCGCGGTCATCGGCGCGGTCCTGGGCGCGGCCAACGGCATGCAGGCACAGTCGGTCGCCGTGTCCGAATGCATGCAGAACCGCGGATATGCGGTTCTCCGCTAGCGCGCTCGCCGCCGCGGCCCTGGCCGCGTGGGCGGCGCTTGCCGGTCTTCCGGCCGCGGCCAGTGTCGGCTGCAGTGAGGCGCTGACCCAGGCCGCCCTGCGGCACGGCGTGCCGCCATCTCTCATGCTCGCCATCGGTCAAGTGGAAAGCGGACTAAACCCGTTTGCCATAAACAGCGAGGGCACACCGCATTTCCCGGCAGACCAGGCAGCTGCAGTTGCCTTGGTCGAGGCAGAGCGGGCCCTAGGCCGCGATTCGATCGATATCGGCTGTGGCCAGATCAACCTCTATTGGCACCCCACTGCCTTCGCGACGCTGGAGGAAGGCTTCGACCCGGTGACGAATGCCGACTATGCGGCCCGGTTCATGGCCACCCTGCACGGCACTTACGGCGACTGGACGACGGCTGTCGCGCGCTACCATTCCTCCCAGCCGGCAGCACAGCAGCGCTATGTAGCCCTTGTATCCCAGAGGCTTGCGGGCACCGACGCCGGCATGCTCCTGTCGGCCCTCGCCCCGGCTGCGGCACCGCGGCTTGCGGGAACGACGGCAACGACAGCGACGCCCCTGACCGCAGCGGATGTTGCCGTGCTGCGCCGCGGCGTGGATGCGGCGCCCGACGCGTCCGGTGTGCGGGTCATCCGCGCCGGGGCCGGACGGGCGGCCGAACCGGCATCGGGTCCACGCGTCATCCGAGTGGCTGGAAGATGATCTCTTGTACTCGCACTAAATTTGTGGATAAATTGAACTATATGTCAGGAGGATCGTAGTGATGACCCTCGCCGCCGTCTCACCGGCCGTCAACCGGCGCAGCCATCCGCGCAGCGCCGTTATCTGGCGCGGCCGATTCGCCACTGAGGTCACGGTGCATGAATGCGTCGTGTTGAACGTGTCTGCTGGCGGGGCGTGTGTGCGCACCACCTTCCCCCCCGATATCGGCGAAACTGGCCGGCTGACGATCGACCGCGTGGGAGACTTCGACGCTGAGATCGTATGGGTCGGCACCGACAAGAAGGGCCTTGGCGTTCGCTTTCACGACACGCCGGGAGATGTGCAGCGCACCTTCCTGTTGCACTGAATCCGGCCGGGCGATCCGGCGCCGGCCAAGCGGCAGCATTGACGGGGGCACGATGTGCCCCCTACTGTTTTGAGCGTCGGCGGCCCAGGCGCGGCATGACGGTGGGGTGACGAACGCTAAAATGGCGGAGATACTGGTCCAGCTGGAGAAGTTGGAGCGCGCACTGGCCCATCTTGAGCAGGCCGTTGCGGCGCGGGAGAAGCGGCTGTTGGACGGTATCGAAAGCGAGAAAGCGGCGTTGCGTGCCGAATCCGAAGCCGTGAGCGAGCGGATCGACGAGACCATTCAACGCATCCAGACAGTACTCGACCGCTGATCCGAGGCCATGCCCCGCATCGACATCACCCTGAACGGCCGGGTCTATCCGATCGCCTGCGAAGACGGCCAGGAAGACCGCGTCATCGAAATCGCCCACTATCTCGACGGCAAGCTGACCGAGATCCGCGGATCCGTGCAGACCGCCAGCGACACGCATCTCTTGGTCATGGTCAGCCTTCTGGTGGTCGACGAACTGTTCGACGCCCGCGAGGAGATGGCGGCGTGGAGCGAGGCGGCGTCTGCGGGATCGAACTCCGGCGAGGGGTCCGTGGCCGCCGAGGCGATCGGCCGCCTGGCGCAGCGCGTCGAAGCCCTTGCGGCACGCCTGGATCGGGCCTAACTCTGAGCATCGGGGCGGAGTGCTGCCGGGTGCGTCAGGTCCTTTCATCCCTGGGGCCGTTAGACATCGCTCTAGGGAACCGTCCCTGGCGGGATCGTGGTCCCGCTACATGGTGCCCACCTGCTTGCGCAGGGCCCAAGAGGCGATGACTCCGACCAACGGCCACGGCGGCGCCGCCCCACCCAACCGCCCGGCCGATGCGCTGACCGCGCGCAAGCGTGGCGTGCGCGCCGCAGCGCGACGTCGGCGGGCCGACGCGCATATGCTGCAGGCCGGCGTCGCGACCTTTGCCGTGCGCGACGCGTTTCTGGCAACCATTCCCCTGCCCGTGCGCGCCGTCGTCTCCGGCTATGTGCCGTTCCGGGACGAACTGGATCCAACCCCGCTGATGACGCATCTGCACAATGCGGGCCTTGCCTGCTGCGTGCCGGTGGTCGTCAGCAAGGACCGCCCGCTGGCTTTCCGGGAGTGGTCGCCCACCACCACGATGCGCCCCGGCGCCTACGGCATCCCGGTCCCCGGGGCCGATGCCGCTGAGGTGACCCCGACGCTGCTGATCGTGCCCATGCTGGCGTTCGATCGCCACGGCCGTCGGCTGGGCTATGGCGGTGGCTATTACGATCGCACGTTGGCGGCCCTGCGCCGCACTGGGCCGGTGCTGGCCGTCGGCATCGCCTATGCCGACCAGGAAATGCAGGAAGTGCCGACCGACCGCACGGACGAGCGGCTGGACTGGATCATCACCGAGCGCGACGTGCTGGCGATCAGCTTGACCGAGTACACGTGACCCATGCGGCCGGCCCTTCCTTCCAAGAGATTGCCCAAGAGACCGTCGTGAGACTGCTCTTCCTCGGCGATATCGTCGGCCGCAGCGGGCGCGAGGCGGTCGTGCAGCACCTGCCCATGGTGCGCGAGCGCCTGGGCGTCGACTGCGCCGTGGTCAACGGCGAGAATGCGGCCCACGGCTTCGGCATCACGCCCAGCATGGCAGCTGAGCTCTACCGCGCCGGCGCCGACTGCATCACCACAGGCAACCATGTCTGGGACAAGCGCGAGATCATCGCCCATATCGACGGCGACCGCCGCCTCTTGCGCCCGCTCAACTACCCGCCCGGAACGC
>JANQIX010000055.1 GCA_028281925.1 Alphaproteobacteria bacterium | reverse complement strand
GGTGCGCAACCGTCTGTCGCGCATCTATTTCGACGGCAAGTTCTTCCCCTATCCCATCAAGGCCGATGTGGGCACGGCGCTGAAGCTGGGGCCGCTGCGTGTCGGGCGGATGATGGCGAGCTATGCCAAGGCGCGCGCCTTCCCGCGCCAGCCTGAGGTGAGCCTGGAAGACTTCCTTCTGAACCGCTTCGGGTATGAGCTCTACGACACCTTCTTCAAGCACTATACCGAGAAGGTGTGGGGCGTGCCCTGCAGTGAGATCAGCGCGGAGTGGGGCGCGCAGCGTATCAAGGGCCTGAACATCTCCAAGGCCATCGCCCACGCGCTGAAGGCACCGTTCAAGAAGCTGGGCGGCGGTACTGGCGGGGCTGCCAACACCAGCCTGATCGAACGCTTCCTCTATCCCAAATACGGCCCCGGCCAGATGTGGGAGACGGTGGCCGAGAAGGTACGGGCCGGCGGCGGCGAGATCCGCTTCCACGAAAAGGCCGTGGGCCTGCAGATCCTGGATGGCAAGATCCGCACGCTGACGACGGAGAACGTGAAGACCGGCGAGCGTGCCACGATCCAGGCGGACCATGTCATCTCCACCATGCCGGTGACCGAACTGATTGACGCCATGGGCGCCGGCGCGCCGGAAGAGGTGCAGCGCGTCGCGTCGGGCCTGGAGTATCGCGACTTCATCACCGTCGGCCTGCTCTTGCGCAAGATGGCCCCCACCAAGGGTGCCCATGCGGGCTCGCCCATAAATCTGGTGCCGGACAACTGGATCTACATTCAGGACAAGGGCATCGAGGTCGGCCGGCTTCAGTTCTTCAACAACTGGAGCCCGTACATGGTGGCCGATCCCGCAACAGCCTGGGTTGGCATGGAGTACTTCTGTCGCGAAGGCGACGGGCTGTGGACCGCCAGTGATGCGGAGATGACCGATCTTGGCATCCGCGAGATGGAAGTGCTGGGCCTCGCCAACCGTGCCGACCTGTTGGACAGCTTGGTCTTGCGCGTGCCCAAGGCTTATCCCGGCTATTACGGCAGCTATGGCCAGTTCGACACCATCCGGCAGTTCGCCGACGGCGTGCCCAACTTGTTCCTGGCCGGCCGCAACGGCATGCACCGGTACAACAACCAGGACCATTCCATGCTGACGGCGCGGTGCGCGGTCGACGCGATCATCGCCGACACGCCGGACAAGAGTGCGCTCTGGGCCGTCAATATCGACGACGACTACCATGAGGAAAAGGCGGCTTAAGCTGGGACGGCGCCTGGCGGCAGCACAGCAATGACCATGCCGCAGCCGCTGCCCCAGATCGGCCGAGCTGGGGCCCGGCGGCACGATCTCACGACCTTGGCGGCACGCGCCGTCCCTGTGATGGCAGTTGTCGGGCTCTGGCTGCTTGTGCATCCCTATCAGGGCATCTGGCACGACGCCCGTTTCTATGCCGTTCAGGCGCTTCATGCGCTGCGGCCGGAGGCCTTTGCCGGCGACCTTTTCTTCGCCTTCGGTTCGCAGGACGACTTCACCCTGTTCACGTCCTTGTTCGCGCCGTTCGTCGACAGGCTCGGCCTGTCCGTCGCGACCATGGTGTTCGTGGTGGCAGGGCAAGCACTGTGGCTCTCAGGGGCCGCGGCACTCGTGCTGCGGATCGTCCAGGATCGGCGCGCGGCCGTCTTCGCCCTGATCCTGATTGTCGTGCTGCCCAGCGACTACGGGGGTTTTTCCGCGCTCGCCTACGGCGAAGGCTTCCTGACACCCCGCCTGTTCGCCGAGGCAATGACGCTCTGGTCGCTCTGGTTCCTGTCGGGGAACCGGCCCGGGTCTGCGGCGGCCATCATGCTGGCGGCATCGACTTTGCACCCGACGATGGGTGCGGTCGGGCTCGGCATTCTGCTGATCTATCTCGTCCTGCGCGATCGGCGGTGGTCGATCGCACCGGTCGCGGGGCTGACTGTTTGCGCGGCTCTTGCGGCTGCGGGTGTCCCCCCGTTTGACAGACTGGCGCTGACGATGGACGCCGAATGGCTTGCCGTCGTCACGGTCCGCAACACGATCTGCTTTCCGACGCTGTGGGGGATCGGCGACTGGGCCGGGGTGACTTTGGACGCCGCGACCGTCCTGGCGGCGTCGTTCGTCCTGCAGGATTGGCCCCGGCGGCTTCTGTTGGCTGTCTTGCTTGCGGGACTGGGCGGCATTGCGGTCACGGTCGTCGGCGGCGACCTGCTGCACAACGTTCTGATCATTCAGGCTCAGCTCTACCGATCGACCTGGATCTTGCATCTGTTCGCCTATCTCGCCGCAGGCGTGCTGCTGGTCCAGCTGTGGCGTCAGCGGTCCAACGCGCCGGCCATCACCGCGTTGATGGCCGCGGGCTGGGTGGTGACCAGCTTCCTTTTCCCGGTGGCCGGCAGCATCGCGGCCGGCCTTGCGGCGATCCTGGCGGCGCTTCAGATCCGTTTTTGTCTGCGCCCGGTCCGACTGCTGGTCAGTGCCCCCATCATCGGCATCGCAACGGCAGCTGTGGCATTCATTGCCTATGCCCGTATCAGTGTGACGGCCGGATGGATCCAAGCCTATGCCATCGAAGGCGATGCACCGTGGCAGTCATTCCTGAAACCGACGATCATCGATCTGGTCTTGATCGGCGGCTTGCTGTTCAGCTTGGCGCGTCTGGCGCCGCGCACGGCCCATCGCTGCTTGGCACCGGCATGCGCCCTTTTACTGATCGCCGCCACTGCGGGGTGGGATCGGCGCGATGGCTGGGCCCAGGGAATTGAAGGCGGCTTTCCTGCGGAGGACCTGAGGGCCGAGATCCCCGAAGGGGCGACCGTGCTGTGGGAGCGGGATATCCGCGGCGCCTGGCTGCTACTGAGGCGGGCGAGCGCTGTGATGGTGGAACACGGCGCTGCAGCCGTATTCTCTCGCGACATGGCCATGGCCTACCGCGAGCGTGCCGGCGTGGTCCAGGCGATCACCGGCCGTGAGATGCTGAACTTCTTCGCGGACGGCGATGAGCTGTTCGCAGCCCAGTCCGAGATTGGTCCGCAGGAATTGGGTGACGCCTGTCTCAATCTGCCGGGCCTCGACTACGTGGTGCTGACCAGCATTGCGGACGGCGGATACGATATGCATTGGCGCGCGCCGGCACCGAAGTATGACATCCAGGCGCTGATGCGGGGCATCCCGGCTGCGCCGGTGCAGGATTTCTACCTCTATGGTTGTGCCAGGTACCGCCCCTCATGATCGGTGCAGAGGCTGAGCGGACCCGTTAAGGCGCCTGCACGGGTACGATGGGGATCGCCGAGCTCTGCGCAACCGCACAACGCGCCAGGGCGTCAGAGAGGGCGGCCTGCTCATCGTTGGTGGCAACGCGCTTGCGCGAGTCCGACAGACCCAGGGCGGCCAAGTCGTCGCGGTTGACAACAGCAACGGAATGATCGCGGCACAGCGGACCGAGTTGCTCGGGCTCCAGGTCCCAGAGGCTCAGCACCAGCGGCCGATTGTTCAGGAAGGGCTCGTTGCGGACGAGATCCACCCCGAACAGGGTTCCCGCGTGGTCGATCACCACGATGTCGGCATCGATTGCGGCGATGTGTTCCGATGCTGTCGCATAAGGTCCGACGAACCGTTCCGCCTGCCATGCTCGGAGCGGAAGGGCCACGGCAAGCGTTATAGCGAACGAAACAGCCACCAGCGTCGCCGGCTGCAGTGCTCTCGCGCGATCCGGCAGACTGGCCACGGCAAGAGTCCATCCACAGGCCGCGATCAGTCCGAAATTCCCTATCAGGCCATGGAGGTACCGATAACCCCAGCCGTGCCCCTGGGACGGCATGATCAGCAGGTAGGGGATGACGGAGAACGCGATGCTCCAGGCCAGCAGTCGCACGCGCGATGGACATTGGCGCCAGTTGCCGATGGCAAGCGCGACGAGGATGCAGATCGCGACGTCCTGCCAGGCAAGGAACCGCAGCAGGTTCACCGCCATCATGATGATGGCGCCGGCACCCGGCATCTGCACGATTTCCTGTAGCCGGTCCAGGAACAGGCCCCCTTCGCCCACCGCCTGGGTGGCCGCTTGCGGACCATGGGTGATCAATTCCGCGATGTCGTACCAGTGCAGCCAGGCGAAATGCCCGACCCCGTACAGGACCGCATAGTACGCAGCCAGTCTCCAGCGTCGTTCGAACAGCAGCGACAGCATGAAGGGCATCACGAACAATGCGTGCGCATGCATCTGATGAAGGCCGACGGCCGCAATGCCGATCCAGGGTGCAAAGGCATGGCCCAGGCGGTCATCCCGAAAGAAAAGATAGAGCCAGGCCAGGTTAAGAAAGAGATGCCCTGGCATGGCATAGGGGGTCATGGCCGTGATCAGCGCCTGCGCCGACAACGCCACACCTGCGGCGGCGATGACGCGAACATCGCCGCGGCCAGGCCAGAGTTGGCCGGCGACGGCGGCGGCCAACACGACGGAGGCGGCCGTCAACACCGCGCTGGTCACCGACTCCAGTCCCACGGGCGACAGCAGAGCCCGGAAGGCCGACGCCACCGGCAGGTAGAGCGCCCCCCACACGGAACCATCAGCCGATTGGTACGTGAAGTTAGGCTGCAAGGCGGTGATCAGCCCGCGCCAGGCTTCGTCGACGGGAGCCAGAATAGCGCCGCGCTGCAGGATCTTCGTCTGGAAGTCCGCCATGAACTCGTCCATGGCGAGCGGGTACTGGTGATACACGACAAACGTGCCAATCGCGGCGACCGCAAAGACAAAGCCGGCCAGTACTGCGACCGACCAGCCGGCTGAACGGAAGACCTGCCCGACGGCCGCGTCCGCCCCCGCCTGTAGTCGCGCGCTGATGGCACGGGACATCAGGGCCGCGGCAACGAGAGCGGCGAGGATGAACCAGGGCAGGTCCTGAACGATGAACAGGTGGATGGGCAGGTGCCCCTCATGCAGGACCTGCCCGCCTTGCATTGCGGCGAGAAACGCCGCGAACAGGCCACCGGCTAGGAAGATGTGGAGCATCCGCCTGGCAGCATCCGGCAGAGCCCATCGGAGTTCGGTATCGGCGTCGCCCCGGCGAGAGGCTGCAAGAAGTGTCCGCAGCCGGCCGACGGCGACTTTCATGACCGGCCCTCCGATAGGGGCCGAGCAGCGGTCAGCCTTGCCGCCAGGATCGGCAGACAGAGGATCGCAAGCGAAACCACGACCGCGGCGATGATCAGCAGGCGGCTTGCCAAGGCGTATTCACCGGCGACGGTTGGTCCCACACCCTGAAGGACAAGTGCCGTCGACCATGTCCATTCCGCGACGCCAAGGCTTCCCGGTGTGATCGGCACGGCGAACGAGAGCTGAACGATGGGCATGGCCACGAAGATCTGCTGTCCGGAAATCGGCAGCCCAAGCGCCCAGGCAATGGCCACGGACAGCAAAACCAGGTTGGCGAAGCGGACAAGGGAGAGCCCATAGAGGCTGAGCAGCAACCTCCGCGCCTTCCGCCTGCCAAGAAGCGCGTCGTCCTGCCGGTCCGAGGGCATGCCGAACCAGCCCTTAACCGTGCCGATCAGCCCGACGAGCCACAAGACCACCGATGGTCCGGAGGCGCCGAGGAGTGCAGCGAAGCCAACCAGCAATAGGGCGGCGGCGACCGCAGTCACGGTAAGGTCGGCAACGCCGAAGATGAGCGCGGCTGCCGGCAGCAGCAAGAGCACTGGCACGACCAGGTCGAACACCTGCTCCACCAGCGAGGTCGCAGCGCCGGCGCCGATCGATGCCTTGGCCTGCATTCGCAACGCAAAGCTGCGGGCCGCCATGACGGTGAGGTGCATCGGCAGGAAGTGGCCCAGCAGCGAGCCGTAGCAGGTCGTCAACGTGTAGAAGTGGATGCCGAGACCCCGGTCCAGATCGCGTTGGTACCAGCGGGTCACGAGCTGCCATTTCCAGCCGCCGATGAACATGTGCGCCAGTGTCGTCGCCACCACCAAAACCAGCGCGCCGGCGTTCAACTGGTTGACGAGGCCGCGGAACCGCTCCATCGGCAGGTCGGCGAAGTGCACCAGTCCGACGATCAGCACTGCGGCAAGGACGCCGGAGGCAAGCAGGCCGAGCGTCCGCAACTTCATCGCCGAAGGATCCGTCCGACCGTAGCTTGCGGGGGCGGTTCGGCGGCCAGGACGCGGTCGGGACGGCACCGCCGGCCGATCTCTGCCGTAGCATCGGTGGCGAGCGACGCCAGCAGTGACACATACGCCTGCGCGCTCGCTTTCCAGGACCAGCGCTCAGCGGCGAACGCGGCAAGCTTCGCGCGGTGACCGGCCGGTTGCCTCACATCGGTGGAGCAAGCTGCGAGGGCCTCGGTCCAAACCTGACCCGTGCCGGGTACATCGTCCGGGTCGACGGATGCGGCGCACAGCAGGCGGGCTGCCTCCGGATCGGCCATGGCGGTTTCCGTGCCGACAAGCGCAGGCGTGCCGCAGGCCATGGCCTCCTGAACGACCAACGGGAAGCCCTCGCCGACGCTGGGCAGGACCAGCAGGTCGGCTGCCCGATAGAGTTCGGCCAGGGTCGCGCCGCTGCGGCCGCGCTCCACCCGGACATTGGCCAAATTCCAGCTCTCCGGGGCGATGGCCCCCCAGCCAGCCAAGATCCACTGCGCATCGGGCGTCGCTTCGGCCAGCCGTCTGATCACCGACAGGCCTTTCTTCTCCGTGAACCGGCCGACGAAGAGGTAGAGCTTCGTCTCGTCCCCGACCCCGATGCTCCGGCGTAGCCTCTCGCGCTCGCTCTCGGCGCAGGGTCTGAAGACGTCGGTATCGACGCCGTTGAAGATAAGGCGCTCGGGCCGGCGGAACCGGACGAACCGCCGGAAGTACCGGCGCGTCGTCTCGCTGATGAAGACAGCTTGCTGTGCGCGGGACAGCATCGGTCCGGCGATCAATCTGTTGGCCGCTGTCATGACGAAGCGGATCAGCGGCTGGCGGTACGGCACCAGACCGATGTGCTGGACGACGACAACCGGTCGTCGCCGGATCTTGGCGAAGAGGAACGCGGCGATGTTGCTGATGTAAAGGCAGTCATGCAGCAAGACCGCATCGGCCGCTCCGATCGACTGCCAGAGTCTGATCATCCCGCCGGGCGCCCATACCGGCAGCGGCAGTCCCAGTTTGCGCTCAATGGCGTTATTGGCCGGGACTGCGATGCGTGTGAGCCTGGGCGTGGGGGCTGGGTCCCCTGTGTGTCCGGCTGCGCTGGCCAGCCAGGTCACCGAGACGTCGTGGTCGCGCGCCAGCCGCTCGGCCACATGGTCGGCGACGATCTCGATACCCCCGCGATGCGACGCGAAGTAACCGGAGATCTGGACGACGTGCATCACTTGCTTCCGACAAGCAGCACGCAACCGAATGGATTGCCGGCGGCGTCGCCGTCCGAACGTCGCCGCATGCCCAGATCAGAGAGCCACGCAATGAAAGAGGTCAGGGCGTCCGGCAGTTTCCAGCGCGCTTGCGCCTGTCTCAGACCGAGCCGGCGCTGGATGCGGATGGGGTGGGTTCGGCGCAGGAACAGGGCATAGAGCAGGCCGGCCGTGAACCGCGACAGCGTCTCCCAACGGCGGACCTGCGGTGCGGAGAAGTATGGCTCCGCCCGGTCCAGGCGAAGGCCGGCCCGGCCCAGCCGATCTTCCCATGCGTCTACGCTCAGATAGTGGACATGGGCCAGCCGCCGGTCGAGCTCGCTCAGATACCGATCCCGCCGTCCGAGTGGCGAAAGCGGTCCACGCAGGCAGGCATGGAAGTCGCTGCTGGGGACCGTGAAGTAGAACTTGCCGCCGGGGCGAAGCAGGCGCGCGGTTTCCTGAAGGACCGGGGACAGATCGTCGATATGCTCCAGAACCGAATTGGAGATCGCCACATCGAAGCTCTCGTCCGGCTCTGGCACGCGGTCGCCCGGTGCCGTGTGCACGGCGTCATAGAGCCCGATGGTCTCTGCCATGCGGGTTTCCTCGGGGTCGGGATCGACGCCGACGATCGGCCGCGGCCCGATGCGATCCATGATGATCCGCGTCAGTTTTCCGTCGCCGCAACCCATGTCGAGATAGCGCCCCGGCGGCAGTTCCTGATCGACCAGCACGCCGATTTCCACCGCGCGCCAGAACGCGGTCGCCGGCTGAAAGGGATAGGCGCGCACGAAGTCTTTCAGAAGACGATGGTTCATCTTCGTCACCACAGCGGCCTCGCGGCCGACAAGACGGAGTGTTGCAGGGACAGTACGGCCAGAGCGTCGTCGGGGCCGATATCGGCCGGCGGTTTCCGGCTGGCGATGGCATGGGCCAGGCGCCGATAGACCTCTTCGTTGCCGTAGAACAGTCGCCCGGCCAGATGGCGCACGCCGTTGGGCACATGTTGCCACCAATGCTGCCACGTCGCGGCAACGCTGGTGCGAAGCACGGTGGTAGTCGTATGGCTGCGGTCGTTCGGCAGGGTCACATAGATGTCGCGGAAGATGTCGACTGCGGCCATGCGGCGGGATCCCTGGACGACAAGGAACCACTCGCTGACCGGGCATTCGAAATTGCACCGGAGTGTAAGCGGGATCTCGCCATTGGCCCCGCGGCAGCTGAAAACGGCATCGACCATTGCCGGTGTCCGGCTGCCGTTGCTGCTCGGCACGACGGAGGCTTGTCTGAGCGAGATCGGCCCGCCGGATACCGATCTCAAGAGGTACAGAAGGTGGGGGCTCTCGTCATAGAACAGGCCCATCGGCAGGCTTTCGTACCACTCAGGCAGCCGCCGGTCCGGATTGCCAAACTGCGTCGCCGCGACTGAGCGGATGTCACCCAGGCGGCCGGCGTCCAGGTCCCGGCGCAGGGCACTGAACGACCGCGAGAACTGGAAGTTGTGAACGATCGCCAGCGTCTTGCCGGCATCGATCGCCTTCTGCACCAGGGCTTCGCCCTCCGGCACGTTCATGGCGAAGGGCTTTTCCGTCAGCACGTGCTTGCCCGCGTCGATCGCCTGGCTGACGGCAGAATGGTGGGCCATCGGCGACGTCGCGACGACCACCGCGTCCGCCTCGTCAAGCCACGGGACGGTACCCAGCTGTTCGGTCTCGGCGAAGTGAACGCCCAGCTTGCGGCCAAGGCTCGCGGCACGGTCCGCCCGCCGGTCAACGACACCGATCAGCTTGAACAGCTTGCCGAGCGATTGGATAACCGGGATGTGGCGGTGCGTGGCCACCCAGCCTGTGCCGACGACGGCCACGCGCACCGGAGGCAATGCAGCCGTCGCGGTCATTGATTGGCGGCCTCCGGCATGAGCCGTGGGGCCTCTACAGCACCCTGTTCCGGTGCAGACGCGGGAACGATCTCCGCATGGTTGCCGCAGACGATCGAGATGATGAACCCTCCGAACACGTTCTGCAGGCCAATGACGATCAGTGTCGTGGAGAAGGCTACCTCGCGCAGTCGGTCGAGCGGTCCGAACCCGTCGAGCGACCAGGAGATCGAGATCCATAGGAACGCCGCAGCGCCGATGCCGATAAGCAGCAGTCCGGCCACCAGCATGTTTTCCAGGCGGATGCGGCGATACGATGCGAATCCGCTCGTCGGCAGTTTTCGGTAGCCGCTTTGTACGCCGTGCAGGGTCGTGGCCAGACCCAGCAGCCAGAGCTGATGGGCGAGCGCCAGCATGCCGCTGGCGAGGATCACCCAATGATCGCCCATCCAGAGGGGGCCGACGTGGACGACTTCGCTGCCCGGCTTCAAGAGCAGCAATGCGAAGATCAGAACGCCGAGGCTCCCCAGCACCGCCGCCGGCACATGAAACAGGCCGGTGGGGCTGAGCATGAAGAGGTAGCGCAGGTGTCGCCAGCCATCCCGCCAGGGGCGCAGATGGGGAGGACGGTTGCGCAGGTCCGGATGCAGCGTGATTGGCACCTCGGTTCGCTTCAGGCCGATCAGCGCGGCCTTGATGACCATCTCGCTGGCGAACTCCATCCCCTCCGAGGTGAGATTGAGGCGCTGGGCCGCGTCCCGGGTGAAGGCACGCAGCCCGCAATGTGCGTCCGAAAGACCGGAACGGAACAGCAGGTTCAGAATCCCCGTCAGCACGGGGTTGCCGATGTGGCGGTTCTTCCAGGGCATGGCGCCCGGCATGATGCGTCCGCGCAGGCGTGAGCCCATGCACAGCTCGTAGCCTTCCAACAGACGGCGCACCATGGGCACGGACTCTTCGAAATCGTAAGAGCCGTCACAATCTCCCATGACGATGTACCGGCCGTGGGCAGCGGCGATGCCGCCGCGCAATGCACTGCCGTAGCCGCGCTGGGCGACGGGGACGACACGCGCCCCAAGGTCCCGGGCCAGAGCTTGACTGCCATCGGTGCTACCGTTGTCGGCGATCAGGATTTCACCGCTTAATCCGTCCATCGCCAGCTGCCGAAGGGCGTTGCCAGCGTTGCGGATACAGTGTGGCAGCGTGGCCACCTCGTTCAGGCACGGCAGAACGATCGTCACATCCACCGCCGGATCCGTTGCCGTCAATGGCTCGGACGGCTTGTCCTGGGTACGCCCATCCGGTTGAGCTTCGCTGGGTTCCGTGACGCCCCCAGTCGCGGTCGTGTCCATGGCCGACCCTCATGTCCGCAATAGGCCCGACATTAGCCACGGACCTGTAAACACTTAGCTAACCGAAAGGGATTTGGTCTGATGAGAGAACCGGCGGACCCGTCACGGCCGGCGTTGAGCTAAGGCATCTACGGCCGGAGACGACGGGGTCCATTGGCGCCGCAGCCGAAGAATCGGCACGGCCATCAGGGCAGCCAGGGCAAGCGGCGCGACGGGCAGACCCGCAGCGTTCAGGACCATGACCAGGATCGGCAGGCACCAGGCGAAGGCGACAGCCAGTCGCTCGAGCCGGCCGAAACCGTCGGTTCCGGCGGGTATCGCCAGCAGCAGGACGGCCACGCTGATCAGGCCCATGTCGTAGTTGAAGGCCTGCGGGCTGGCGACGATCGGTGCTGTGAACGCAAGCGCCGACAAGAGCCGCCAGTCCCCGCCCCGCCGGAAGGCGACGAACACGATGACCGCAACAGCCGCCCCCAGGATCAGCTGCAGCGCATAGGCCACGTCCGACGGCAGGCCCAAGAGGCGCCCGCTCATATAGAGCGTCGGCATCATCCAGGTGAATGGTCCCGTGCCGTCGGCCATGAATGCGAGCTGATAGGGCATCGTCAGATCCAGGAACGCGATCCAGGTTTCCCAACCGAACACCGCGACGCTGCCCGCCGCGAAGGCCACACCCGTCGCCGCGGCCGCAAGGATCGTGCGCCACTTGCCAAGTGCGATCAGCGCGATCGGGATCATGATGCCGAGATGCGGTTTGAAGGTCAGCAGGCCGAACAGGACGCCGGCCAGCACCGGCCGCCGGTGCAGGATAGCAAAGCCGCCGATCATCAGCGCGCAGGTCAGATAGCCGTTCTGACCCAGCATCAGGTTGACCACCGTCGACGGCGCGACGACCAGGACCAGCACGGCACACCAGTTCTTGAACAGCGCCCGGGCGGCCGCCACCAGGGCCGCCAGCGTGAGTGCTGTCCAAATCGCGTAGGCTGCCAGGTAGGGAATGCCGGCGAATGGCGCAGCAAAGAACAAGGTGGTAGGCGGATACGACCAGAAGTGCAGGGGAAAGTCCGCCCCCATCAGCGCACGCTGGGCGGCCCCGAAGGTCTGCGGGTCGAAGATGTCAACCGGCCTGCCCTGGCCGATCAGTGCGCCAGCCGTCCAAAGGTTCACGAAGTCGCGGCCGACGGCATGCTTCGCAAAGTCCAGAAGGCCGTCGACGCTGGCGTAGTAGGGCACTGCAAGCGCGAGACTGAGCACGATCCCCAGGATCGCCCACACCGGCGGCCGAAGGTCCAGACCGCCGTCCGCGCCGGCTTGCGTGGGCAGGTCAGTGCCTGCGGACGCGTTCAGCGTTCCCATGCGCGCTTCCAGGTTCGGCCCACGGGTCGGTCGACCCGCCTTCGCCAGCTTCGGCAGCGATAGCACGCGGCGATTAGCAGCCTGTTAACGCTGACATGGCGAAGAGTGCCAGCGCGCGTCAGTGGCCCAGCAGCTGCCTGACTTTCTCGCGCGTTCCCGTGCCGTCCATGGGCACATAGGTGATCAGCGTCAACTCGCGGAACCGCTCATCGGCCACGTTCAGGGCCGTGTATTCGAAGGATAGGCGGCCGGCTTCCGCGTGGTCGTAGTGCTTCTCGCCATCCTGATAGCCCTTGATCTCGTGATTGTCCCACCAGGCGGCAAACGGCGGGCTGCGGTCGAGCAGCAGGTCGATCAGTTCGCGGAACCAGGGGTCGTCGACCGACGCCGCGTAACGCGCGCGCAGCAGCCCGACGATGCCGCGCGCGTGATGCTCCCAATCCACCAGCATCTCGCGCATCCTGGGGTTGAGATACATCTGGTAGAGACCGTTACGCTCGATGCCTGTCAGCTGGCCGATATCGCCGGTGATGATCTCAGCCGCAGCATTCCAGGCGAGATAGTCCCACCGGCTGCCCAGGACCCAGCTTGGGCAGCAGTCGAGCTGGTCGATCAGACGCTGCAGGTTGGCCCCTAGGGCGCGCGGTTCGCCATTGCCGCCATTGTCCGGGTCAGGCGGGTGGCCGGCCAGCCGCAGCAGGTGGGTGCGTTCGCTGGGCTCCAGCCGCAGTGCGTCGGCGATGCTGCGCAGCGTGGCGGGCGAAGCGCGGACATCGCGCGCCTGTTCCAGCCACGTGTACCATTCGATGCTGACCTGGGCGAGCGACGCCACCTCTTCACGGCGCAATCCCGGCGTACGCCGCCGCAGGCCGCGCAGGATGCCGACATCCTCCGGCTGCAGGCGCGCCCGGCGCGTGCGCAGGAACTGGCCGATTTCGCGTCTGCGTTCTTCGCTCAGCATGATGCCTGCTAGATGGGGATCTCCAGCCCCAGCTTGACCGTGTCCATCACCACATTGGTGTGGAATTTGTGGATGTCCCGCTTGTCGAAGAACAAGAGCCGGGTCAGCCGTTCATAGTCGGCCATGTCCTTTGCCGTGATCACCAGAATAAAGTCCGTGTTGCCGGTAACGTAATAGCATTGCTGCACTTCGGGAACGTCCCGGACCATCCGTTTGAAGCGGTCGACCAGATCGGCCCGACCGCCGGCCAGCACGACCTCGACAATCAGCGTCAGCCGGCTGCCCGCGATCCCAGGGTCGAGAACCGCGATTTCCGATGCGATCGCCCCTGACTCGCGCAGCCGCTTGATGCGGCGCTGACAGGCGGAGGGCGACAGCCCCACAGCTTCGGCAATCGTCTCCGACGTCTCGCGCGTGCTCTGCTGCAGGCGCCGCAGAATGGCCAGGTCGAGGGAATCCAGCGTCAACATGCCTGCAGATTATCCGCAAGCAGAGAACGCTTCACGCGGAATCTCTGCGTAGTAACGCCCATCTTTGCGCGTCATCGCTGATGGGTGCGCCGTAGCATTCGTGAAGCCCATCACGATGAACGACTACGGCGCCCGGAGACCCACGCTTTGTCGACCGCATCAGCAACCCGAAACGACACGCTTGTCACGGGCCTCTCATGCGGCCTGATCGCGGCCTTGATCTGGGGTGCGTGGCCCGTCGTCTCCCGGCTCGGTGTCCAGCAGACACTGTCGGCCTACGACATCACGGCCCTCAGGTTCGCGGTAGCCGGCGTGGTCCTGCTGCCGATCGTTTGGCGAAGAGGGGCCGCGGGTCTCGGTTGGACGCGCGCCTGTGTGCTGGCCTGTGGGGCCGGCGTTCCGTATGCGCTGACGATGGTGGTCGGGCTGTCCTTTGCGCCGGCCGGCCATGCCGGCGTGATCGGCCCGAGCAGCATGCTGATCTTCTCCACGCTCGGCGGATGGCTGGTGTTGGGCGACCGGCCGACCGCAGCGCGGCTAACCGGCCTGGCGGCGGTCCTCTGCGGGGTCTTTCTTGTTGGCCAGGGCGCCCTGGGGCGCGGTGATGGGCAGGAATGGATCGGCCATCTTCTGTTCGTTGCCGGCGGGTTCTGCTGGGCGACCTACACCGTGGCGTCGCGGGCCTGGTCCGTCGATCCGTTCCACGCAACGGCGCTCGTCGCCGTCCTGTCGCTGGCGGTCTACGGGCCGGCCTATCTCATCCTCGGCGGGACGGCGCTGTTTTCGGCCCCGATCTCCGAGATTGCGTTTCAGGCGGCATTTCAGGGTGTCTTGACCGCCATCCTGGCGCTGGTGTTCTACACCCGGGCCGTCGCGATCCTCGGGGCCGGGCGTGGCGCTGTGTTCTCCGCGCTCGTCCCGCCGATCGCGGTCCTGCTGGCCGTACCCGTACTGGGTGAAACGCCGGGCTGGCCGGAGCTGCTGGGGGCTGCAGCCGTGACCGTCGGCATGGTCCGGGTGCTGACGGCGCGCCGTCGATAGTCAGCGCCGCAGCGGCAGGCCGGCACAATCGGCCTGGTCCGTGCCGTAAGGGCAGGAACCGCTGACATAGTTGACGTACCGGTTCTCGTCACACTGGCCGTTGAACGCATAGCGGCAAGTGTTGCCGGCCAGCGTGGAGGCCGGGCGGAGCTGCAGCCGGCTGCAGTCGGCCTCGTCCGTCCGGTGGGCACAGGCACTGGTGTGATAGCCGATGTAGCGGCTGTCGTCGCATTCCCCGTCGAACGCCCACCGGCAAGTGTTGTTGCCCTGTCGGACGGGTGCCGGCGTCGCCGCCGGTTCGGCGGCAGCGGCGACCGGGCCGCAATCGCTGGCGTCGGTGCCGCTGGCGCACACGCCGGTGCCGATCCCGGGTTCGTCGCATTCGAAATCAAACGCCCATTGGCAGCTGTTGCCGACCATCACGGAGACTGGGCGTGCGGTGCGTCCTTGGCAATCGCTGGCGTCCGTGCCGTGGGGACAGGCCGCGGTGTCGTTGCCGTAAAAACCGCTGTCGTCGCAGAAGCCGTCATTGGCCCAAGAGCAGCTATCATTTCCGATCAACGCCACAGGGGGCGTCGCCGGCGGTTCATCCGGCTCTGCCGGTTCGTCGTCCTCCGGCACCCAAGCGGTGTAATCGTCCGGCAGATCCTCCAGCGAGCCTTCCGCGTCGGGATGTCCGCGTTCGCGCGCCTCCGCCAACAGCCTTGCAGCTTCGTCGGTATCGACGGGAACACCGCGGCCGTCGCGGAAGTGCAGCGCGAGGTTATAGGGCGCATGGGCGTTGTCCTGTTCGGCCGATCGCCGGAACCAGTCGAGTGCCTGCGCGTCATCCTGCGCCACCCCGATGCCGTCGCCATACATGATGGCGAGCATGTTCTGGCTGTCCGGATCGCCGGCTTCGGCTGCCGCCGTGATGAGGGCGACGATCTGCTCCGGCGTCAATTCTCCTGTCTCGGGATCGCCGCGTTCGCGCTGGAAGGCCCGGATGCCCGCACGCGAACCGCGGCCGATCAGGCCGTCGATGGCGCCGCCGTAATGGCCCAGTTCTCTGAGCGCGATCTGCCGGTCGTGCGGGGGGACCTCTTCGGCACGCGCAAGAGCGGGATCCAATGTCGGACGTTCGCCCTCCAGCCGGCCTTGATCGGGTTCGGCTGTCTCCGCATCCGCAACGCTGTCGGCCGGAGCGGCCGGTTGCTGCACGACGATCTGAGTACGTGCCGTTGCCGCGACCATGCCGGCGAAGATCTCGGCGATCTGGAGAAAAGGTTCGAGCAGACGCCGTTCAAGGTCCTCAGGCGTAAGGCGGGGACGGTTCGCATCGGTCGCCGCACCGGGCGGCGGGGTCGGAGCCTGTTCAAGAGGAATGCGCCAGAGCGTCTCGCCCCCACGGCCGTCGCTGACTGCGAGTTCCAGCATGCCGACATCGGGTGACGCCGGGCCGGTCAGATCGGGGAAGTACGCAAGACGCTCAAGATCCGTAGGCTCGATGCGGTCTCCCGGCGAAAGCGAACCGCTGTCCGGTAGGGCGACCAAGCCGCGGTCCGGGACGGATCGGACCGTGACGGTCAGCGGGTCGCCATCGGGATCGGTCGGCTGCGGCAAGCCGAGCGGGATCGGATGGAACACGATCGCCTCGGTCCCAGGCACCACTGGCGGAAGGTTGTCTGGGTCCGCTGCGGGCCAGGGCACGAGGACGATGTCGTCCGCGAAGTCTCCGATCGACTGCGGAACCTGGGCGTCAGATGTGGCGCCCCGTACGCGGGCGGCGAGGTCTCGGAACACGACGGCGCTGGCGGCGCCCGGCGTTTCCAGCGCCGCCAGGAGCGCCGAAGCGAACGCGTCGGGTGATCCGGCAGGCTCACCACCCGCGATCTCTCCGGGTGCCACCGGCATCCAGAGGACGATATTCGCCGGTAGCCCGTCGATGCGGGAATAGCTCTCGGTCAGCGCCGGTTGCCGACCCTGTCGCCGGGCTTCGGCCTCCAGGCGGTCGCCGACCTCAGGGTCGTTGCGCCAAGCATCCAGGATGACCAGCCCACGCTCCGTTCCGCTTGTGGCAAGCTGACGGATCACGTCATCGACGGGCAGCGAGAAGGCGTGGATGTCGCCGGGTCGGCGGATTTCCGCGTCGACGGGCACCAGATAGTTGTTTCGCCGGAACTGCCGGCCATGGCCCGCGAAATAGACGATCGCCACTTCAGCCGACTGCGCGCGCTCGCGAAAGTCAGCCAGCGACTGCGACATCGATGACAGTGTGGCGTTCTCCAGCGTGGCGACGGAGAACCCGATCTCCGACAAGCGCGCGGCAACGGCCCGAATGTCTGCGATCGGCGACTCCAGATCCGTCGCGTGCGGATAATTCTGGTTGCCGATCAACAGCGCAACGCGGTCCTGCCCGAGCGCCGGTGCGGCGAAGGCGCAGCAGGCAAGCAGCCACGAGACGATCGGAAGCCAACGCATCGCAGATCCCATTCAACCTCCACATCCGCGACCGGTACCCTGGGCGCGGCATCGAGCCTCAAGCCGTGCCGGCGGCAACCGGCCCGGTGTGCCAAAATACTGGCAGGATCTGTCTGCAATCGGGCAGCGGCATGTCCGCGCGCGGGCCGATCAAGGCCGCAGCAGGGCGTGCCGGCGCGCAACCATGCGAATGGCCTGTGGCGCCCGACGCCATCTTCCCCAAGAATACGCGGCGCATTATCCGAGACCGCCATGGGTCGGCAGCATGGCCTTCCGCATCGTACTCGCATCGTTCCTGCTGCTGGCCGGGCCGGCAAGGGTGGGGGCGCAGGACTGGCCGGGCGAGAGCTTCAACCCAGATCCCCAGCCCGATGATCTGGTGCTGCCGCTGCCCTGCGGCGGCGGCATGGCCTTTCGGCCGGTCGCCACGCCGGAACAGGCGAATGACGTGTTCGGCGTCGAGGTATCCCTGGGCTTGGCCGACTATGGCGCGTCGATCGGCGAATCCCAGCATCTTGCCCATGTGGCCGGTCCGTTCCGCAGTGCGGACGATGACATGCCGCTGTTCTATCTCGGCAAGTACGAGGTGACGATCGATCAGTACAACGCCGTGCAGTCTTCGGTCTGCCGGGATCCGACGCGGCTGGGCAGCCGTCCGGCTTCGGACGTGTCTTGGCAAGAGGCGGTGGCGTTCGGGCATGCGTACACCCTCTGGCTTTTGGAGAATGCGGTCGACAGTCTGCCGCGTGTGGGCCAGGCATATGGCTTTCTGCGCCTGCCGACTTCGACGGAATGGGAGTATGCGGCGCGCGGCGGCAGCGCAGTGTCTCAGGATGCGTTCGGCCAGCGGCTTTTCCCGATGGACGGACCGATCAGCCAGTACGTCTGGTACCAGGGAGCCGATTCCGCCAACGGCCGGATGCGGCCGGTCGGCTTGCTGCGGCCCAATCCGCTGGGTCTGCATGACATTCTGGGCAACGCGGAAGAACTGGTGTTCGACCCATTGCGCGTCGGCGGCTTGGTCGGCGGGTTCACGACCATGGGCGGGTCGATCCAGACACCGGCGGAGCGTCTCAGGACATCGATGCGGATCGAGTACTTCTATATCGATCCCACCCGCAATGCGCCCACCCGCATCGATACCTTCGGCTTCCGTCTCGCCATTTCGGCGCCGATCCAGAGCAGCTTCCAGCGGATCGCAGAGATCCGCCAGGCGCTGGAGGCGGAGGGGCGCGCCCCGAGCCCCACGATCACCGAAGCTGTCGACGAGCGTGAGCCGGCCTTCGATCCGATCCACTGGCGCCCACCGGAAACTCTGGAAGAGGCCGCGGCGAGCACCGTCATCTTGCGCTCAGCCTTCGCCGCGATTGCAGCGGAAGAAGACGCGCGCCTTGCAGAAGATCGCCGTGAACTGGAGGAGGACTACCGGCGCATACTGGAGTTGATGATCGTTCCCGATGAGCGGGATCCGTTCGAGACGGCACAGGACTTCGAAAGACGCCAGAGAGACTACGAGGCGTCAGTGGTGGATCTGGAGGCTCAATTGTCTCTGGATCTCGCGGAAGTCGCCGCCCTCTCGCTGGAGCGCAAGGTGCGGCGCATGCGACCGCTGGTTCAGCTGCTGGCGGAGATACAGGCACAAGCGTTTCCCGCGCCGGAGGTGCGTGTGCAGGTGGAGATGCTGGCCCCGCAGCCCGAGCAGTCGCGCATCCCGATCCTCTTGATCTATGAGGGGGATGAGTGGCCGAGCTATTGGGGCTATGAGGACGTATTGGCGGCCCGCCGGGTCTGGCAGCGCCAGGATGCCACGGAAACGGAAGCTTTCGTGGCGCTGGGCCCGGGCTATCCGGACGATTCTCAGCTGAAGCAGGTCATCGTCCAGGTGCGGCTCTCGAACTCGTTCGGGCCTGCAGAACGGATGATCGCCGTCGACGATGTCGCGCCGTTCCCCGAGATCGCTGGCCTTGAGGTGCTGGCGGATGAAGCGGTGGCGGCGCGCGACGCGGTCCTAGCGATCCGTGTCGGCAGGGCAGGGGAAGACAGCGACGGCTGAGGCGTGCGCGGGAGTGGTAGACAGTTTCCGGCTCGGTAAAGGGCCGTCAGGTCACACGCTGATATCGACTGCCCGGTAAGCCTGGCTGGCCAATCCCTGGACCTGGGCGTAGGCTTGCGCCGCCTGACCGTACGGCTCGATCGAGAGGCTCGGGCTTTGGGCGAAATCGTGCAAGGCCAGCAGGCCGTCCTTAGGCAGGCTCTGCGGCGGGGCACCGAAGCGTTCGGTCTGATCCGCAGGCTCGTCGACCAGGAAGCGGCTCGGGCGGGTCTGAGTCTCGCGATACGCCTCCACCACCGCGCGGACGGGCGTGATCGGCCGGGTGTCGGCCTCAATTGTCACTTGTACCGCCGTCGTGTCAGGCGCCGGCAGCGCCAAGGGTTGGGCTGCTCGCCGCTCAGGCGGCAGGATCGTCATCGAAACAGGGTTAATGGCCGATATCATCACGGAACCCGTTTCCGTTAACCAATATTAAGAACTCTGGCTCGCGCCTCACACGATTACTCTACGCATATATTTGAGGATTAGATTACCGATTGGCAAGCCTCACGGCAATTTGAAACAAATGTGCCTCGAGATCGCATCGATCTTACGGCCATCGGCAGAGAGGCTGGCGCGGTGACGCCAGCCTCTCTCCGAAAGCCTGTGGCTGCCTGCGGTCAGGCGACCGGGCGGGCCAGATCCGGGTTCGGGATCGCCGGCTGTTGGGTGTAGTCGTAGAAACCTTTGCCGGTCTTGCGGCCCAGGTATCCCAGCAACACCAGACGTGTCAGCGTATGCGGCGTGGCCGTGTATTGCTGGCGCACATCTTCATAGATGTTCTGGGCCATGGCGTTGACCACATCCAGGCCGATATAGTCTGCGAGCGCAAATGGCCCCATCGGGTGCGAGGCACCGAGTCGCATGGCCTTGTCGATGTCGCCGATTGTGCCCGTCCCCTGCTCCAACAGACGGATGGCGTTGAGGATGTAGGGTGTCAGCAGCCGGTTCACGATGAAGCCGGTCGTGTCTTGCACCACCACCGGTTCCTTGCCGATGCGCCGGCAGAAGTTGACCAGCGCGGTCACGACGACATCGGACGTCTCGAAGGCATGGATGACCTCGGCCAGGCTCATCAACGGCACCGGGTTGAAGAAGTGCAGACCGGCAACCCGAGCCCGCGCCTCGCAGACGCTCATCAACGCGGTGACCGACAAGGTCGACGTGTTCGTGGCCAGGATGGTTTCCGCTGGCACGATCTTGCACAGCTTACGGAACAGGTCCTGCTTGGTCTCGAGATCCTCGATGATGGACTCGACGATCAGCGAGCAGTCAGCGAGCGGGTCGAGTTGGTCGGTGAAGGCCACGCGTCCAAGCACCCCTTCCAGCTCTTCCTCACGCAACGCGCCCTTCGAGACGGCCCGTTCCAAGCTCTTCTTCAGCGTTGCCTGCGCCTTGTCGGTCGATCCCGGCGTCGCCTTGACCAAAGTCACGTTCACGCCGTGCTGGGCCATTGTCTGGGCCATACCCAGGCCCATGGTGCCGGAGCCGACGATCCCGACGCTGTTGATGTCCATGAGCGTCATTCCCTTTCTTTGGCGGACGGATAAGTCCATACGGATTATAGGGGTTTTAGGGGCATCGCGCCCATCCCGGCGGCATTCAAGCCGGATAGTGCCCACCTCTCGGTTCTTTGCATCGAACCTTCGCCTCGACGCACGCTCTGCGACGCGAGATTCGCGACCCCATCCTTCAGACGGGCGTAAGGGGCCGGCGTTGCTACTTCCTGCCCCTGGATCGTTGCCCATGTAAGGCGGGCAAGCGTATCTTGCAGCGCAGCAAGGGCCACTGCATTGATCTGTCACAATCCGTCGGGTGGGGCAGAGGCGACCGTGATCCGGTCAGGAAGGGGGCTCTAATCCCCTCGTCTCAAGGGTAACGTTCCGGTATCGGCCTGACGAATGTCCTGCCGTGACGGCAGCAATGGATGTCAGCCTGCCTCAACGATATTCCAGGCGCCGTCGCGACAGGCTTGCTTGACTGCCGGCGGGCGCAGCCTTCGCGTCGTTCAGGCAGGCAGATGCATATTTCACGGCGTCCCGCCCTGTCGCGACACCCCGATCGTGTCCGCGCCGAACTCCCGCGCCATACACTGGTTGCGCCAGTGATCGGGATCCTCCGACAGTTCTCTCCAGAAGAATAGGCGGGGGGTAAAACCTATGGGGGCCAGGACGATGTTGGTCTCACCGGCGGCTATGTTGTCCCGGATCTGCGCATACCGACGCTCTTCGGTGTCTCGCCAAGCGAGGGTTTCGGACAGATCGGAAATCGCGTAGCGGGAATTGGGAGCTGCCAAGAGAGCGAAGACCAGCGCCAATCCCGCGGCGGCGCCATATACTTGGTGCCGACCCGGCCGCCTGGCGAACCACTGAACGAGGCGAGGTCCAACCGCGGCGAGAGTCGCGATCAAGCCTATCAGGAACCAGGCAAGCAGGATGTTCGACACACGGCCGGGAAGCGGAGATCCCTGGCCATATGCGACGGTCGCCCTGCCGGCGAAAGCTGCGGCCAATGTGACAACCAGACAGATGACCCACCAGGGCAAGAAGTGCATGGGTTTTGGGGGGCGGCTGCGGGCCCAGGCCGGCGACGATCCGGAGATGTCGGTGCTCAGCAGTAGGATCGCGGCCAATGCCCAGACCTTGATGTCCAGCACCCAATGGAGCGCCGACTGGCCAAGTCCGTACGTCATCGCCGAAAGGAAGCCTGCAAGGGTGCCGCTGTTTGGGAAGTCCGTGTCCAGGCGTATCCGGTTTCCCGGGGCGGAAGTACTGATGTAAAGGCCGATGACCGTCACCGCGAGTATCAGAACGATCAGGGCCGCGTTCCCGCGGAGACGGTGCGTGGCTGCCAGGACCGCACCAATTCCCAACAATGCGGCCAGGAAAAGGGCGATCAGCTCATTCAGCCCTGTCACGATGAAGGCCAGCCCTGACACCACGATCGCAAGAATGGCGTTTCTCAGCCCAGACCCTGGAGCGGCAAAGTACGTGCCGAGGACGGAGAGACAGATGACGGAAAGCAGGAACGGGAGTTGATACTCCACATGCCCCGTTGCCCAATACCAAGTCTGCCCAGGCGCCGGCAGCATCGTCCAATAAACTGCGGTCAAGAGGGTCGCCAGCAGCAGATTTCTGATCTGTCCTTTCGCGTCACCCCAAAGAAGCCGGATCGCAAACCAGAATGAAATTATCCAAAGAGGCAAAGATATAGAAATAAATAGAGTGTAGTTTATGCTTGTATGATCGAAGGCGGGGAATATCAATCCATAAATGGCCATTGCGGACCATCTTCCGGTCCAGTGATGATATCGATCGGCAATGAAGGCCAGCCACTCACCGTCTTCCGTCGATATTGACGCTCGGCAGAAATCGTCTGCTGTGGGGGCAGCAAGAAACGTGTAAACTACGGATAGCGTCAAAATGGTTGCAACTGTACTCCAAACCATTAGCTCCAAGAGGATGCGGAATTTCGATGTTCTTATGTACGCAAAGAACATCTCACTTTTCCAGTTCTGCTGTCACGATGGAGAGGTCGTTGAGGGCGCGCGAGGCACGGTCCCTGTGCCCTGGGGGGCGTGTCCAAGTTCGTGCGGCGGTCCCCCGGCCAGGGGCCCGATTGTCGGCATCGGCATCAGGGCGTGCATCAGCCGGCTCTTGCCTCGAGCCAGTTCGCGACGGGTTGCCACACCTCGGTCGGGGCACCACCGCCGACCATCATGCCGATATGCCCAAGGCTCGGCTCCAGCACCTGCGCGCCGGGCATCTCTGCAGCAAGGGCTTTGGAGCTTGACGGCGGTACGATTCGGTCTTGTGCCGGGATCAGGTGCAGGCTCGGCCGGCCGATCGCTGCGGGCCGCACCGGCCGATGGGCGACGCGCCAGATCCCGCGCGCGGGCGTGTTCTCACCGTACCAGCCGGCCAAGCACTCCGTCGCCACGGGGCCGGCCAGCGGCACGCCGTCGTTCAGCCAGTCTTCCAGCGCCACGAAGGCATCGGCCTTCTCGCCAGTGCCTGAGCCGCGGGCAAAGGCAGTGAACTTCTTCGCCGCCAGCAACGGGTCGAGAGCGGCAAAGCAGGTCTGCAGCACGTCCACCGGCAACTCGCCCCAAGTGCTGAGCATCGGCGCAAGAAAGGTGGCAAGTGCCCCCAGCCGTCTGGCCTGGCCCGCTGCCTCGGCATGAAAGTCCCAGGGCGTGGCCAGCAGCAACAGGGCACTGACCGCATCGCGCCGCCGTTGCGCCAGGGCGACTGCCAGCAGGCCGCCCATGCAGTAACCCGCCACCGGCATGGCGCCATGTGCGTAATGCAGGGCCGCGTCGAACGCGCGATCCAACCGCCCGGCGATGTAGCCGGTCAGCGTGAAGCCGCGCGCCGCCTCATCCGGCCGCCCCCAGTCGACCAGCAGCGGCCGGAACCCCTGGCCGGCGAGCCAGCGCAGGAAGCTTCGGTCCGCCGACAGATCGAGAATATAGCTGCGGTTGACGAGCGAGGGGATGAACAGCACGGCCGGCCCGCCTTCGGGCCGATAGTCCAAGAGCCGCGTGTTCCCTTCCTGCCAGAGGGTTGGCGGATCGGGCAGTGTCCGGCGATAGGCGTGATGGCGATAGCACGCGAGGCCCTGATGCAACAGGGCGAAGCGGCGGTTAATCTCCCGCAGAAGGGCCGGAACGCCTTCGGCTTCGCGGGCGAGCAGGGCGTTTGCCGTCTGCGTCAGTTCCGGATTGGCCGGCGGTCCCGGCAGCCTCCAGTCGCTCGAGCCGTTGCTCAAGCGCGGCAATGCGGCGAGTGAGCTCAGCCACGCCGTCTGCGCCAGCATCAGATGCAGCGCCAGCGGCCTCGGTCCCTGTCTGGGCAGATGCGTGGCCGGCGCTGTCATCCTCGGCCTCCCGTCGCGTGGCGGCAGCCAGTGGCCAGAACGGCACCTGCATCAGAGGTGCCAGCGCCGCCATCTGTTGATTGAACAGACCGACCATGCGACCCAAGGCCTCGGACGACTCCGGATCGACAGCCATGGCCGTCCACTGTTCCTGCCACAGATCGAGGTATCGGCGGGCCAGATCGGCCATATCCCGGCTCTCAGACATGTTTCCAACTATATCGAACGGTATGATCCGTTGCCTAGGACAGAGTTGGTCCGGGCACCCGACCATGTCCAAGTACTTGCGCTGCACCGCCGCGATCCGCTACCAAGTGTAAGGGTTGCAAGGCTGCGGCTCTGCGCGTACCCGCGAGGCAGGAGCGATGAGCGACAAAGATACCGGCGACAGCGCGCCTATCACGATCAAGAAGTATGCCAATCGGCGCCTATACAACACCGCGACCAGCAGCTATGTGACGCTCGATCACCTTTGCCAGATGGTCAAGGACGGTGCCGATTTCGTCGTCTACGACGCCAAGACCGGCGCGGACATCACCCGATCGGTGCTGACCCACATCATCGTGGAGGAGGAGGCCAAGGGGCACAACATGCTGCCCATCGGCTTCCTCAGGCAGCTGATCAGCCTCTACGGCGACAACATGCAGTGGATGGTGCCTCGGTACCTGGAATACTCCATGCAGGTCTTCGCCCGGAATCAGGAGCAGATGCGCGCCTATTTCCAGGAGACGGTCAGCGGGCTGTTCCCGTTCGGCGCGTTCGAGGAGATGGGCAAGCAGAACGTTGCCATGTTCGAGCGGGCGATGCGGATGTTCTCGCCGTTCGCTGCGGCGGGCGGTGGTTCGCTTCCATCGGGCAAGGCGACCGAAGCCATCCAGCCAGCAGCCGCCGACGCGACTGCGAAAGAGCTGCAGGCGCGTCTCGACGAATTGCAGGCCCAGATCCGGACGATGAAGCAGTTGACCGAGTCGGCGAAGGCGGAAGCGGCAGCGAAGACCGAGGACGCACCGTCCGAGGCCGTCAAGGAAACGGCCGCACAGGCGAAGTAGCCGTTTCGCGTCTTCTTGTGTGGGCGCCGCTGCGGCGCCCCTGTTTCCCGTTGTCGATCTCCGCACGGGTGTCGCCGGTCTGGCGACATCGCTTGTTTGGTCGTCGCATGATGGCCTGAGGGCGTGCGCGTGACTATCGTGCCGCTTCTTCGGTAAGGCAGTTGAGGGACAACGGCGATGCCTACGGTTCCGCTGGTCGAGTACGAAGACGCGTCCCCGGAGGTGCGTGCTGTCTATGACGACATCATGGCCACCCGCGGTATCGACTGGGTCAACAATTTCTGGAAGGCGCTCGCCAACCATCCGGACCTGCTTGCCGACACGTGGCAGCGCCTGAAGCACGTGATGGCGCCGGGTGCGCTCGACCCACTGACGAAGGAGATGATCTATCTGGCGGTCAGCATCGCCAATGGCTGTGACTACTGCATTGCAAGCCACACCGCGGCTGCCCGCGCCAAGGGCATGAGCGAGGCGGCGCATGGTGAGTTGATCGCCGTCGCCGGACTTGCCACGCAGCTGAACCGAGTGGTCCAGGCGTACCGCGTGCCGGTCGACGAGCAGTTCGAAGGACCGCCGGCATCGTGAGCGTGTCGGGCGTTCCGGCCCGGCCGGTCGTTGGCATCGGGGTCGTCATCTGGCGCGATAGCCGCGTACTGCTGATCCGCCGTGCGCATCCTCCGCGTGCAGGCGAATGGAGCCTGCCCGGCGGCCATCAGGAATTGGGGGAGACTGTGATCGAGACCGCGGTGCGCGAATCGCGTGAAGAAACCGGTCTCGTCATAGAGCCGAAAGGGATCATCACGGTCGTCGACGCGATCAACCGCGACGCGGATGGCGCGATTCGCCGCCATTTCACGCTGGTTGAGATCCTGGCCGAGGCGCCGGCCGGAGAGGCTGTGGCCGGTGACGACGCCGCTGCCGTCCGTTGGGCGGAGCTGGAAGAGATCGACGATCTGGTGGCCTGGTCCGAGACGCGTCGTGTCATCCGCCTGGCTGCGGAGATGCGCGGTCGCGGTCAGGTATAGTCGGGGGAGAAATCATGTCCGGCCCAAGGACCTATCGGATCGCCCTGATCCCGGGCGATGGCATCGGCTGTGAGGTCGTGCCGGAAGGCGTGCGTGTGCTGGAGGCGGCCGCCAAAGCGTACGGATTCGCCTTTGAGTGGGCCGAGTTCGACTGGTCTTGCGAGCGCTATCACAAGACCGGCCGGCTGATGCCGGAAGACGGCGTGGCCCAGGTGGCGGGGTTCGACGCCATCCTGCTGGGGGCGGTCGGCTTTCCGGGCGTGCCCGATCACGTGTCCTTATGGGGCCTCTTGATCCCGCTGCGGCGGGAACTGAAGCAGTACGTCAATGTCCGGCCCGTGCGCCTTCTGAAGGGCATCACCTCGCCGCTGGCGGGGCGGGGGCCGGACGACATCGATTTCGTGGTCGTGCGCGAGAACAATGAGGGTGAGTATTCCGAGATCGGTGGACGCATCTATGCCGGCACGGATGACGAGACGGTGATCCAGGAAGCCGTGTTCACCCGTCGCGGTGTCGACCGGATCCTGAAATACGCGTTCGATGTGGCGCGCACGCGGCCGCGCAAACATCTGACCTCGGCCACCAAATCCAACGGCATTGTCCACACCATGCCGTTCTGGGACGAACGATTCGAGCGCATGGCCGCCGACTATCCCGATGTGGCCACGGCCCAGTTCCACATCGACATCCTGACCGCCCATTTCGTGCAGCATCCGGATTGGTTCGACGTCGTCGTCGGCTCCAACCTGTTCGGCGACATCCTGTCGGACCTTGGCCCGGCGGTCGCCGGGTCGATCGGCATCGCGCCGGCGGCCAACATCAATCCGGAGCGCGAGTATCCCTCGATGTTCGAGCCGGTGCATGGCAGCGCGCCGGACATCGCCGGCCAGGGCATCGCCAATCCCGTGGCGACCATCTGGTGTGCGGCACAGATGCTGGAACATCTGGGCGAAGCCGATGCAGCGGCAGCGGTGATGCGCGCCATCGAAACCGTGCTGGTCGAACCGGGTTTGCGGACCCGCGATCTCGGCGGTACCGCCGATACGGTCGCGTGCGGCCGGGCGGTGGCGGCGGCTGTGGCGTAGGACGGGCGGTCTCAAGCCTTCAGCTCGGTCAGCAACTCCGCCAGCAGGTCCATACCCGCGCCCCAACCCTTGTCCATGCCCGCCATCGCGGCGGAGAAGCAGGCAATCTCCGCCTCGCTCGCCTCATGCGGGACCCAGGTCAGGCGCAGCCGTGTCTGACCGTCCTCTTCTGCAAACGTCACCGTCGTCAGCAGAACCCGCGGCCAGTCCGCCATCATGGGATTGGCGATGATGGTCCAATCTCCATCTGAAACGGAATGCAGCCAGACCAGCCGCTCCGGCGGTGTCACTTCGGTGAATTCGACGCGCTGATAGTGGGAGTTGCCGCCCCACCGCATCTCGCCAAGCCATAGGCCGCCGGGCTTCAGTTCATGGCGGTGGACAATCGTCTCCACCCTCGGCCCGTACCAGCGCGGCAACAGAGCCGGATCGGTCCACGCCTTCCAGACCAGTGCCCGCGGTGCATCGAAGACACGCTCCAGCACATAAGTCGGCAGATCGCTCATTTCGGCCCCCCTGTTGTTCCTGCCTTCTTCAATTCCTCCAGCAGCCCATCGAGCTGATCGAAGCTCGACGACCAGAATTGCCTGAACTCTTCAAGCCACCGCACCGCTGCTGCCATCGATTCGGCCTTCAGCCGCGCCGGGCGGCGCTGTCGATCGACATCCCGCTCGATCAACCCCGCCCGTTCCAGCACCTTCAGATGCTTCGACACTGCCGGCTGGCTCATCTCGAACGGCGCAGCGATCTCGATCACCGATGCCTCGCCCGTGGCCAGCCGGGTCAGGATCGCCCGCCGCGTCGGATCGGCCAGCGCGGCAAAGACCGCATCGAGGCTCTGAGGGTTTGCTTCATAACCAATCTGTTCCATAACGATATGGTTATGCAAAAGCTGAGGCGATGTCAATCCATGACGACACGAAGAAGCGAGGGTGACCGCGTCAGAACGCGCAGTCTGCGGTGACGATGTCGACGATGATCGACCGGGCCCCGTCATCGCCGTCGGAGACCAGCACGAATCGCCGCCCTTCGGATCGGTACGGGTCGACCGTCATGCCTTCATAGTTTGCGGCCGGCAGACTGCCGCTAAGGTCAAGGGTGGTCTCTACCGAAAGACTGCCGTCGGCGGCTTCGGTAACGCGCGCAATTCGCGCGGATAGGCCGAGCCCGGTGATCTCTCGCTCCAGCACGTAGATCCGGCCGTCGTTACCGCCGGCGGCATCGCCGGGCGCGACGGCGAATCCGGTGCTGTAGGTTACGGATGTCGCATCCAGTGATGAGCCCGTTGGCGGGTCGAACCGCCACGCAGTGCGGCTGGCCAGCTGCAACGGCACACCCTCCTCAATCGCGACGATACGCCCGTCGCCGGCCAAGGCCAGGGCCTCGACGCCCCGATTCCAGTCGAGGGCTCGCCACGCGTCCGGCACGGCGACGACCGTTGCCGGACCGCCGGTCAGGCCGCTCAGACCGGGTGGGAAGACGACCAGCCGGTGAGAACGTTCGAAGCTGACCAGCCAGCGCCCGTCGGGCAGACGCAGCAACGCCTCGGCGTCGCGGTCGGAATTGGTGGCGGTCTCAAGCCCGGCCAGCCGGCCCTGGGACGTCAGCTGCGCGCCACCGTCGCCCAGTGACAGAGTGTAGACGCCGCCGGCATCGCTGATGGCGACGAACTCGTTGGGCTGGTCCGCCGGCGCGATGCCGGAAAGACCACCAAGATCCTCCGCAATTTCGTAGGCTCGGATTTCGGGCGCGGGGCAGCCGGCGGTCGCGGCAGCGGGGGCAGACTGCGAAAGCGCCGAGGCGACAATGATCGGCGATTCGCTGGGTGGCGGGGGCAAAGGTCCCGGCACTGCTGCGGGTGCGGCCGGTGCCGCCGGTGTGACCGGGGCCGACGCCAGGGCCGGAGTCGGTGGCGAAGCGCCGGAACAGCCGCAGACGGCAAGGCCGATGGCAAGGCATCCTGCGAACACGCGCGAAGCAATCATTCCGACATCCCGACAGGCCAGACACGGTCGCCGGCGCTCGAGCCCAGGCGTCCAAGCACCGTACCTTGACGAAGGGGCTCCAGCGGGACCTTCGTCCCGGCGGAGCCCCTCATATATGCCGTTACTGGATGATGATCGTACAGCCCGATCCGGCACCGCCGCACCACAGCTCACCCGTCGTCGGGTCTTGGCGTACCTGAAGGCTCACCTGCTGTGCCGCCGTGCCGATCGGCTCGAGGGCGCCGCCGCGCAATCCCTGTTCGATCAGCCGGGTCAGGCTCGGAACGTGGACGAGGCACTCCCGACGGGGGCTTTCGTCGGCGCGTGCACCCGTGATGCGGACCTCGGTACCGTCCGACAGCGTCAGCAGATAGCCCCTCTCAGATGAGGCAATCTCGGCGGAAGAAACGGCGTCTTCGCGGTTGAACCGGGGACGGTCCTGGGCCTGAACCTCGGCGAGGCTACCTGCAACCATCGCCGTAAGGAGGGTGCCGAGAAGGGCTGAGCGGATGGGAAGGACCATGGATCGTGTTCTCCTGTCTTCTTGTTGATGCAGTTGCAGGCGTGACCCCGTCGCGCCTTTCGGCCTGATGGATGCTGCACCCGGCAACGGCGGACTGCCGGTCGGAGCCTTATTGGACAATCGCGAGTCCGTCGATTCCCAAACGCGGCGGATTCGAGCCGCACTCTCGCCCATTCATCGTCTTGATCCGACTTCCGAACTCAGAGGGGTGGTCCATGCGGCGGGCGCCTCGCTTGGGATATTCGTAGGCACATCTCTCGTCCGTTAGACCCATTGACACGAAAGAGATGCCGTACCGGGCGCGTGATCAGGCACCGGTCTTTCTTGGACACCAATCTGTCAAAAGAATGGTGCCGTGTGTTCACTGCCTTCGGCGAGGAACGGAGATCTGTTACCGCCGGCGCCAATGGGTCCGGGGTCTGTCCTACATCGGCCTCCAGGATAATTCGCTGGCGCGCGCATCTGTTTCGGCAACGTGGCCGGTAGAGGGTCATGTAGGTCGGCCGAGCCGGCTTGCCGCGGGACAAAGGCTTCACGCTCTCCCGCGAACGCAACCCACGGGGCATCGGGAACGTCGACCGACCCGCGGCGCAAAGTCATGGATGATTGGGAAAAGACGAGCGTCCGGAAATGGGCAACACCATGATGGCCGCGACGGTTTCCCTGCAGTCCTGCCAGCGATCGGGTGAGTACCTGCCCCGACTGTCGGCTACGGCCGGCCAGAGGAGCCGCAAATGTCCAAGACCATCAAGATCTGCCCGGAAACGGAAGAGTCGCGTTCTGCCGTTCGCGGTCGCAAGACGCGGGGCGTCCCGCAATCGACATCGTTCGATGCCCCTGCGGACGCGCGCATGATCGTCGACCGGCTGTCGGAAATCGCCAACGTCAATCGCGGTGCCGCGCCGATGTCTCGAGGCAACACCAAGGGGACGCCGCCGATCGAGCCCGTTGTGCAACAGCATGCATCAGCCGATGAAAAGCTCTGCGGGCCGCAGATCGGATCGTTCTCGCGTCTGCCGCCCGAGATCTTTCTGGGAGGCCTGGAGAAGCCGGCGGTCGATCCCGACCAGCCCCCGTTGGTTTCCCCGTCGGACCGGAGGACGGCGATCGATGACGTCATAGACTCCATAGCACTGGCGGCCGTCGACGAGATCCTTCTTGCGATACAGGGCAAAGGCGATCCCGACGTCATGGCCGCGCTGGCGTCCTACCGCGACCTCGGCGAGGCCGCCTTCGCGCTGAATCCCTTCGTCAAGGATCCGCGGGGCCGGATGGACGAGGTCATGCACGAGCTCGGCGAGTTCATCTTCCGCAATTTCCGGGGGCGAAACACGCGATGCGAACTCGGCGATGACGGCTACCTGCAATACGCAAGCTGGGCCGCGATCGGGGAGCTGGGACTGGCATCCACGGATCATGTGCTGAACGAGCCGGAGCTGTGGCGCGAGCGCCTTGTATTCGACACCCTGTCGCTCGTTCCCTGCTTGGATGAGGGGTTCACCTTGTTTCCCTGTGCCGAGGAGATCGGCACGATCAGCGACGTCTCGAATTACTCCTGTCGCTTCTTCGCCGTAGACATCACCTGCGTCCAGGAAACGCCGGATGACATTCTGGGCACATTCCTTGGAACGGATGATTTCGAGCTGCGGGGGCGTGCCACAGTCAAACTGTTCGATCGCTTCGGCAGACTCGCATCTACAACGCAGGTCGAGGCTGAAACCTATATGGGGCAGTTCGATACCGGTACCTCAAGGAACGCAAACAAGAAGCTGTTCGATTTTCCGATCAACGCCACCAAGGGGGCTCGGACAGAGTTTGAGGGCACGATCACGCCGACGGAAGCCGACCTCACATCCGCGGAGCTTGCCAACGCGATCGCCCAGGTCGTCGATCTGCTGGTCTGGCTTGGTCTTTCGGTCGCGGTGACCAGGTTCCGGGCGCTGGTTGCGTCGGCTAATACGCCGGAAGCCTTCCGCAGCGCCATTCAGATGCTGATCGACAGCGGGCTGGTGCCGGACAATGCCGTGCGCTCGCTGGAGGGTCTGGCTGGCCTGTTGGCCCGGGCTTTGGCGCCGGAAACCTTGCTCGGGTACAAGGTCAAGGGCGTGTTCGTCAATCCGAGCAACGGCGGGGACACTGCACCCCCAAGCTGGAACATGAACCTTGAGTTCCGGATCTTCGATCCCCAGTCGACGAACACGCTTGGAGTAAGGCAGACCCTTGAGTCAGGCACGGCAATACAGTCGCTTCTGCCGCCGGACTCCATCTACAGAAACCGGCCCGTCGTGCTGCAACAGTTCGACGCCGCCAGAACCAGCAGCGGCGAAACACTGACGCAGTTGCCAGGACAGTACCAGGTGCGGCACCGCGTTCTGCTGGTGGCCAATCCTCAAGAGGTCTGATCAGGGCATCGGCTCTCGCAAGCCGGCACCTAATCCGCCTTGGTGCCGGCTCGCTCTATCCACAATCGAATTAGAGGGACCCAAGACTCGCACTTCGGCTTAATCCGGCAGCTCCATGTCCAGCGTGATCTCGAAGGGCTGGAAGCCGAACCGCCGGTAGGCCGCGAGAGCGGGCCCGTTGCTGGAAAGCGAGCCGATGCGCAAGCGCTGGGCACCCATACTGCTCAGTCGGTTTGCCACTGCATGGAGCAGACGGCCGGCGATGCGTTCGCCACGGTGCCCGGGAACGACATAGAGATCGGAAATCCACCCGTGATGACGCCAGTCAGGTGTTTGCAGCCAGTCTGGATCCATGGCGATCCAGCCGGCGACGAAGCCGGCCGGTCGGCCGCCAGCCTCTGCCATCAGGATCTGCGCCTGTTTGTCGGCCAGCCGATCGAAGCAGGATGCCGCGACGTCTGCTCCCGGTCGCCGGCTTGGATGTAAGGCACATTCCGCGTCCTGCAGATCGGCAATGAAGCCGATCAGCGTCGCCGTATCGTCCGGCCGGGCATCGCGTATCTCAAGGCGCATGGCCAAGACGATACGCGCAGATTCCGGCTACTCGCCAGTGGCGCCGGAAGCCTCGGCAGCCGGTTCCGTCGCGCCCGACTTGGTGCGGCCCGCCAGGCGGCGGATCAGGACATAGAAGACCGGCGTGAACAGAAGGCCGAACATGGTGACGCCCAGCATGCCGAAGAAGACTGCCGTGCCCAGGGCCTGGCGCATCTCCGCGCCTGCGCCGGATGCAATCAACAGCGGCACGACGCCGAGGATGAAGGCGAAGGACGTCATCAAGATCGGCCGTAGGCGCAGGCGGCAGGCCTCCACCGCCGCGGCCATGCGGTCCATGCCGCGGTCTTCAAGCTGGCGGGCAAACTCCACGATCAGAATCGCGTTCTTGCTGGCCAACCCCACCAGCACGACGAACCCGACCTGGGTCAGGATGTTGTTGTCCATGCCGCGCAAGGCCACGCCGCCGATGGCCGACAACAGGCACATGGGCACGATCAGGATGATGGCCAGCGGCAGCGACCAGCTTTCGTACTGCGCCGCCAGCACCAGGAAGACGAACAGCACGCACAAGGGGAAGATCAGCGCCGCCGTGTTGGCGGCATTGGCTTCCTGGAAGCTGAGCTCCGTCCATTCGAAGCCAAGGCCGTAGGGCAGGATGCGCTCGGCCAGCCCCTCCATGATGTCCAGCGACTCGCCCGAGCTGACGCCGGGCATGGTGCTGCCTTGCACCTCAGCTGCGGTGTAGAGGTTGTGGCGGGGCACGCGATCGGGCCCGGCGGTGTCTTCGAACTCCACCAGCGTTCCAAGCGGCACCATGGCGCCGTCTGAGCTGCGCGTGCGCAGATTGCCGATATCCTCTTCCGTTAGGCGGTGCGGCGCGTCGGCCTGGGCCGTCACGCGGTAGGTGCGGCCGAACAGGTTGAAATCGTTGACAAAGACGGACCCCAGATAGACCTCCAGCGTCTCGAACACCCGCTCCAGCGGCACGTTCAACTGCTGGGCCTTGGTCCGGTCCACATCGACGAACAGCTGCGGCGAGCCGGCCTGGAACGGCGTGAAGACGCCGACCAGGTCGGGATGGGCGTTGGCTGCTGCCAGCATCTCACCGACGGCTTCGTTCAACACGCCGATGCCGCGGCCGCGCAGGTCCTGCACCATCATCTTGAAGCCGCCGGCATTGCCGATGCCCCGCACCGATGGCGGCGGGATGACGAAGATGAAGCCTTCCTGGATCTGCATCAGCCGGGCTTGTGCATCGCCCAGCACGGCACCGGCGGTCAGGCCCTCGGCAACACGCTCTTCGAATGGTGCCAGCACGGCGAAAATCGCGCCTGCGTTCGACGCCGTCGTGAAGGTCGCGCCGTTGAAGCCGGCGAAGGTCGCGGTGTCGACGATGCCGGGCGTGTCCAGCAGGATCTGTTCGGCATCGGCGATCACGGCATCGGTGCGCGCCAGCGAGGCGCCCGGCGGCAGCTGGACCACGGTGATCAGATAGCCTTGATCCTGCTGCGGAATGAAGCCGGCGGGCACGCGCGAGAAACCCCAGACGGTCAGTGCGATCAGGCTGGCATAGACCACCAGCATGACCAGGCCGATCCGAACGAGGATGCCGACCAGCCGTCCGTAAGCCTTAATCAGTCGGTCGAACACCCGGTTGAAGGCGTCGAAGAACCAGCGCACCGGCGCACCGATCCAGGCCAACCGGCCCTGCCCCCCGGACCCGTGCGGCTTCAACAGCATCGCTGCGAGCGCTGGGCTCAAGGTCAGAGAGTTGAACACCGAGATGATTGTCGAGACGGCGATGGTCAGGGCGAACTGCTGATAGAACTGGCCGGAAATGCCGCCGAGGAACGCTGTCGGGATGAACACGGCCGACAAGACCAGGGCCATGGAGATGAGCGCACCGCCCACCTCTTCCATGGTCCGGCGTGTGGCCTCTCGCGGGCTGAGGCAGTTGCGCAGGTTCCGCTCGACATTCTCCACCACCACGATGGCGTCATCGACCACGATGCCGACCGCCAGCACCAGGCCGAACAGCGTCAGGTTGTTGATGGAGAAGCCGAAAGCCGACATCACGGCAAAGGTGCCGATCAGCGACACCGGGATGGCCAGGATGGGGATGATCGACACCCGCCACGACTGCAGGAATACGAGAACGACCAGCACGACCAGGAAGACGGCTTCGAAGATCGTCTTGATCAGCTCGTCGATCGATTCCGCGATGAACTCCGTCGGATTGTAGATGACGCGGTATTCCAGGCCTTGGGGGAACACCTCAGAAAGCGCTTCGATTTCGGCCAGCACCGCCTCTGCCGTATCCAGCGCGTTCGACCCCGGGCGTTGGGAGACCGCGAGTGCCACTGCCGGTGCGCCGCTGAGATAGCTGTTGGTCGAGTATTCCCGCGCCCCCAATTCGACCCGCGCCACGTCCCGCACGCGGGTGATCCGGCCTTCCGGCGTGGTCTTGACGATGATGTCCTCGAACTGCTCGACGGCGGTCAGCCGGCCCTGCAACTGCAGGCTGGTCTCGAACGCGACCGGCCCGGCCATGGGCTGCTGGCCCAGCGTTCCGCCAGCGACCTGAATGTTCTCCGCCCTGAGCGCGCCGATCACCTCGCCCGGCGTCAGCTCCAGCGCCGCGAGACGGTCGGGGTCCAGCCAGATGCGCATGCTGTAGTCGCGCGCGCCGAACATCTGGATGTTGCCGACGCCGTCGACGCGCGCCAGCACGTCGCGCACCTGCAACAGCGCGTAATTGCTGATGTAGAGCTGGTCGAACGTGTCGTCGGGCGACAGCATGTGGATGACCAGCAGAAGGTCCGGAGAGCTCTTGCGCGTGGTGACGCCGAGCCGGCGCACCTCTTCCGGCAGGCGCGGCTCCGCGATCGCCACGCGGTTCTGCACCAGCACCTGTGCTTGTTCCAGGTCAGTGCCGAGCTCGAACGTCACGGTTAGCTGCATCGTGCCGGCGCTGGTGGACTGCGAGAACATGTAGAGCATGTTCTCCACGCCGTTGATTTCCTGCTCCAGCGGCGTGGCAACCGTGTCGGCGATGGTTTCGGCGCTGGCGCCGGGGAAGCTCGCTTCGACAACGATGGTCGGTGGCGCGATCTCCGGATACTGGGCGACGGGCAGCCCGAGATAGGCGAGCGAGCCGACGATCAGCACGAAGATCGACAGCACCATCGCGAAGATGGGGCGGTCGATGAAGAAATGGGCGAAGCGCAAGGGATGCTGTCCCGGCTTACTGCAGTGTTGCGATCTGGCCCTGTTCGGGCGTCACCGGCGCACCCGGCCGCGCGCGCTGGACGCCGTTGATGATCACGAGGTCTTCCGGCGCCAGCCCTTCGCGGATCACGCGCAGCTCGTCCAGCAGCGGCCCCAGTTCTACGGCCCGAAGATGGGCGATGTTGTCCGCGTCCACGACATAGACGAAACGCCGGCTCTGGTCGGTGCCGATGGCCGTTTCCGGCACCAGCAACGCATCATATCGCCCGCTGCCGATCAGGCGGACGCGGGCGAACATGCCCGGCACGAAGACCTGATCCGGATTGGGCAGGATGGCGCGACCCGTCACGGTGCCGCTGTCGAAATCGATCACGTTGTCGACGAAGTCCATCCGGCCTTCGTGCATAAACTCGTCCTCGTCCATCAGGGCCAGTTCCACCGGATTGGGGTTCTCGCGGGACGAGGGTCGATCGCCGGAGCGGGCGAGGCGGATGTACTTCAGATGATCGGCCTCACTGACGTCGAAATAGAAGTGGATGGGGTCGATCGACACGATCGTGGTCAAAGGCGTGGCGTTGACGCTGCTGCCCGTGACCAGATTGCCGACGCTGACCAGGTTGCGTGAGACACGTCCCGAGATCGGCGCTCGCACATTGGTGAATTCGAGATCCAGCAGCGCAGCGTTCAGGTTGGCTTCGGCCAGGCGCACGCTTGCCTGGCCCTCCTGTTGCTCCTGGACGCGTTCGTCGAAGGCGCTTTGGGAGATGTTGCCACGGGACAAAAGCGGTTGCGCCCGCTCCAGCTCCTGCTCAGCCAGCGTCAGTCGGGTCTCCGCCTGCTCCAGCGTTGCGCGCGCCTGCTCCACGGCAATGTGGAACGGGCGAGGATCGATGACGAACAGCACCTCGCCCACCTCGACCAGATCGCCGTCTTCGAACTCAATGGACTGGAGATAACCGCTGACCCGTGCCCGCACCTCCACATGGTCGACCGCCTGGAAGCGTCCGACATACTCGTCCCATTCGACGATGCTCTGCTGCAGCGGCGGCGAGACGGTCACGGGTGGCGGCGGCGGCGCCTGAGCCGCGGTCTCATCCTCGCCGGGATTGCAGCCGGCGAGCGCCAGCGACACCAGAATGCCCGATGCCGCGATGACCGGCCTCAGACCCATTTTCGGCAATACCCCAAAAGGAACGGATGAACGACGTCAGTCGTCTAGAGGTAGAGACGCTACCTTGATCCTGGGGACAATGCGACACAGCGACATACAGCACAAGCAGTCAGCGGACCGCGCGGCGATGTGCATCCGGTGCAATCAATCGTCCAGCAGCCTCGGCACCAGCCGGCGATTGAAGGGGCCGATCCGATCCGGCCTGACGAACCGCCCCGGTATCTGAAGGCTGTCCGGCAGCCCGAATCGATGCTGCGGGGCGCCCGGTGACGGTGCGTTGTCGAGCCTTCGCAGGTCGTGCAGCCGACCGAAGCGATGGACATACGTACTCGCGTTCGCACCAGGTGTCGTCAGGCTCTGACCCGGGCCGTCCGCGAGGATCACAAGGCCGGTCGCGGTCGCAGGCGCGATCGGATGGGACTGGGCAACGGCCGACGGCAGCGCCGCGACGATCGCGCCGGCAAGGATCATGATCTTGGTCTTTGTCATCAGTCACCCTCCCTGGGTTCGGGCTGCTGAAGCGTGCCTACGCCCCATGATTCATATGGTGGCGATGCGGCGGTCTGCCCCCAATTCAGTGTCGCGGGTCGCGCCAACGTGATCTTACGAGAACAGGGTTCTATATCAGTTGTGATACTTACTGAATGTGCCTAAATGGCTCTTGACCTTTTACACCCGATCGCGCCGTCAAGGCTCTGCCGACACCAACGTCGATAATCCCCATGGCACCGGTGAAGATACTGGCCAGGCTTGCCGTCCCCGGCGGCGGGCCAACAACGCCGAGCGGAGATGTCGTTCCCGCCGATGGGGGGCGCGCGGCAGAGGCTCCGATCCATGAGCCTGACCTGGTGGCCGTGCTCGAGCGCTTCGGCATTGCAGGCGGTGTCGGAGGCCTGCCATCCCATCCCGATATTCAGGCCCTGATCGGGCAAGCAGATGACGCGCCGATCCGGCAGGCCGTGTTTGCAGAGCACGGGCTGGGGCATCTGCTCGTTACGGTGGAGACGCTGGACGACGGATCTTGTCGGCTGACGATCGGACTGTATGAGCCCAAGCCACAGCTGTCGGGGCTGAAGACAGAGCTTGAAACGCTGCTGCAGGACGTCATCGACTGGGTCCCGGCGACGCTCAGCATCAAGGACACCGAACGGCGCTACCTTTTCGTCAACCGGTACTGGGAGACTTTCGCCGGTATCTCCCGCGAACGCGTGATCGGGCGACGGTTCGAAGACCTGACGCCTACGACTGTCGATGCCGGAAACATTGGCAGGTATGGAGGCGACATCCGTGACCGCGATCAGCATGTACTGACGACCGGTGCCGGCATCCACAATCATGAAGAACACTACATCGACCGCACCGGCGACGACCGCACGCTTCTTAACAACCGCGTTCCGCTGTTCCGGCCGGATGGCGAACTGCTTGGCGTGCTGTCGATCACGATGGACATCACGGAGCGCAAACGAAAGGAGGATGAGCTGGTGGAGGCCAAGGACTTGGCCGAGGCGGGTGATCGCGCAAAATCGCGATTCCTGTCGGTCATGAGCCACGAGTTGCGGACCCCGATGCAGTCCGTCCTGGGGCTCGCCCAACTCGGCGCGCATCACGGCGGCAGCGGTACGGCGGAGACGTATTTCCAATCAATTGAGCAACACGCGCGAGCGTTGGACGGGCTGATCGCGGAGATCTTGGAGTTCTCGCGGCTGGAAGGCGGCGAAGCGGATCTGGACGAATACCCGTTCGATCCGCGCGCCCTCGTCGAGGATGCGGTTGCAGTCTGCTGCGAGGTCCTGAGCGGCAAGCCGATCGCGATCGAGTCGAACGTCGACCGGGCTGTACCGGAAGCCGTCATTGCGGATCGGGGACGACTGCGGCAGACGCTGCTGCTTCTGCTGCGAAACGCGGTCAAGTTCACGGATGCCGGCCGCATTCATATAAGGATGTCGGCGGAAACCGCGACTGCTTCAGACCACAGTTTGCGGATCGAAATCGAAGATACCGGTGCCGGCATCCCGGCCGACAGGCTGAACACGATCTTCGATCCCTTCTCGCAAGCCGACAGCAGTGAGAGTCGGCATCATGATGGGATCGGTCTGGGCCTTAGCATCGGCCGGCGTCTCGTCCAGTCGATGGGGGGTGAGATCGGCGTCGACAGCCGCCCAGGCGACGGCAGCAGGTTCTGGATCGCTATCCCTGCAAAGGCGGTCATTCCTTCACCGTCCTAGCCGAATCGGTCAAACGGTTGCGCGGGTACTCAGACATTCACCATAGGCAGATCCTATCGCATCGGTTTGCACAATCAATTTGAACGATTGCTTCCGTTCCCATACCTCAGAGGACTAGTTAGATATCTGAGGAATGCAATCAGATGCTGATGACCGGTAATATCTTTCCCGAATTCCGACTCAAGGCCGTGATCTCGATCGACGAAGACAGCGCATTCATCGATGTCGGACGCGATAGTGCGGCGGGGCAATGGACGGTTCTGTTCTTCTGGCCGATCGACTTTTCCTTCGTGTGCCCGTCCGAGATGCCCGAACTGGGCCGACTGAAGGATGCCTTCGAGGCGCGAGGCGCAGCGGTTTACTGCGTCGGCACAGAGAGTGAGACGGTCTACCGTGCTTGGCGGCGACTGCATGCCAGCCTGCGGGACTTCCCTTTTCCGATGCTGGCGGATGTCGATGGCAAGCTGGCAAGGGCGCTCAACATCGTCGATGGGGATGAGGGCGTCGTTTTGCGGGCGACCTACATCATGGATCCTTACAGGATGGTCCGGTTCGTCTCAGTGAACGGCCTTCGAGAGTGCCGCGATCCGCGCGAGACGTTGCGTGCGCTTGACAGCCTGCAAGCCGAAGACCGTCGTCGCTGCGGTTTGCGGCAGCACAGGGCTCAGCTGCGCGTAGCGTGATTGCGAGGGGAGCGACAGGCAGGCCGTGCGTGCAATGGTGCTGGCCGACGCATCCATTCATGCCAATACCGGAACCATTCACACTGAAGAGAAGTTGGCCGCTTGAATTTCTAGCGCCATCTGTGTTTTCTCCTGCAATCGCGGGATCGCCGGCCGTCCGGGCCGGCGATTTCGTGCAAGCACCGTGAACAAGCACCGTCAAGAAGTCACAGGGTCGACGCGCATGGAAATCACTGAGGAACAGATCCGCAACCGCGCTTACGAGATTTGGGAGCGCGAGGGCCAGCCGCATGGCCGGAACCTCGAACACTGGTTGCAGGCCCATTGGGAACTCATGAACGAATCCGCCGCCAAGAATGGCAGTGCGGAGGCAGGCAAGGCAGCGGACGCTTCGGAAAAGCCGAAGACCACGCGGCGGACGACCAAGGCAAAGGCGGCACCCGCAGCCAATGCGGATGCGGCGCCGGCCAAGACGACGAAGGCGAAATCGACGACCACGACAAAGGCACCGGCGAAGCCAAGGTCGACGACGAAGAAGGCCTAACCGTCGGTAGGTTGGGGTATCCGCGCCAGCAGTTGTGCGCGGGTCTCCTCATCGACGAAGGCCGCTTCCACGGCGGCCCGGGTGATCGCGGTCAGAGTTTTGTCGGCCAGCCCCCATGTGCTGGCCGCAAGCGCATATTCGTGCCCGATGGAGGTGCGGAAGTACGGGGGATCATCGCTGTTCAGCGTGACCCGGACGCCTGCCTTCAGCAGACGCGGCAGCGGGTGGTGATCCAGCGTCGGATAGACGCCGGTCGCCACATTGCTGGTCGGACACACTTCCAGAACGGTGCCCCTCTCGATCAGGCGGGCAAGAACCGCATCGTTCTCGACGGCGCGCACACCGTGGCCGATCCGGGTGACCGGCAGAGTCAGCGCGTCGGCGACGCTGTCGGCGCCTGCGGATTCACCGGCATGTACGGTGGCGCCCAGGCCCGCGTCCCCGGTCGCAATTTGAAAGGCCTTCGCCATGCGGCTGGCGGGAATATGGGCCTCGTCGCCGGCCAGGCCAAAGCCGGTGACCAGCGGATGGGGGTGCGCCGCAGCTAGCTGTGCCACGGTGGCAACGCGCTCCTCCCCATGATGGCGCACGGCGGTGATCAGGATGCGCGCCTCTATCCCGGTGGCCGCCCGGGCCGCAGCGATCCCTTCGGCAATGCCGGCGACCATGCCGGGGTAGTCGAGCCCGTTGGCGGCGGCATGGTCGGGGGATGCGGCAAGCTCAACATAAATGGCCCCGTCGCCGGCGCAGGCTTCAAGGTAGGCGACGGTCACGTCGCGGTAGTCTTCGGCACGCCGGATGGCCGTGCTGGCCTGGTCATAGGCCTGCAGGAAACCGGCGAAACCGGTCCAGCCGAAGGCGTCACCGCGGATAAGGCCGGTCGGCAAGGCGATGCCGTTCCGGGCCGCCAAGGTCGCGATCAGTGCCGGCGGTGCTGTGCCTTCCAGATGATTGTGCAGCTCGGCCTTCGGCACTGTCATGGCCGCGGGGGCTCCCGGCGCTTCATCGCCTCGCGATGCAGAATGTAGAGCCCGCTGGCTGCGACGACGGCCGCGCCGGACAGGATCCACGCATCGGGCAGGTCGCCGAAGACCATCACGCCCAACAGCACGCCCCAGATCATCGCTGTGTATTCGAACGGCGCCAGCACGGCGACCGGTGCCAGGCGAAAGGCCTGCGTCATGATCAAAAGAGAGCTTCCGCCCAAGAGACCGACCAGAGCCAGCAGTGCGAAGTCGCCTAACGACGGCATCACGAAGCCGAAGGGCAGCATAGCGCCGCTGACCAGCGTCATGGTGATGGTGGCGTAGAGCACGATCGCGCCGTTGCTTTCGGTGCGGCTGAGCTTGCGGGTGTAGACGTGCATCAGCGCGTAGAAGAAGGCGCCGGTGAGCGCAGCACCATAGCCCAGCCAGTGAATGTCCGCTGCTGCACTTCCGGGCCGCAGCATGATCAGGACACCGCCGAAGCCCACAATAACAGCACCCCAACGCCGCATGCCGACCTGTTCCCCCAACAGCGGGACGGACAGCGCGGTCAGGAACAGCGGCGCCGTGAACGCGATCGCATAGGCGTCGGCCAAGGGCAGGAACCGCAGCGCATAAAAGAAGGCCATTGCCGCGATCACATGGATGACGCCCCGTGCGGCCAGAGCCCCGGGGCTGCGGGCGCGCAGAACGTTGAGCCCGCCACGCCACACCAGAACGCCCAGCGGCACCAGGCCGAACAGGCTGCGGAAGAACAGGATCTGCGGGGTCGGATAGTCGGCGGACAGCCATTTGATCATGGCGTCCATGACGGCAAGCACCGATATCGCCAGGACGAACGCACCGATGCCATGCAGGATGGCGCGCGCTGGCGCGGCCTCATCAGCGGCAGCCATGACGGAGCAGGCTTCAGTCGATGGCCGCCAGCACCGGCGACGGAGCCGGTGCGGCGTGTTCGGCAACAGCCATGGCCGCAATCAGGGCTTCAGTGGCCTGATCGGCCGATGCAGCGCTGGCGGCATGGACCTTGGCGAGGGGCCTGTCCTTGGGCCCGACGGCGTCTCCGATTTCGGCGATACCGCTGAAGCCGACGCTCGGATCGATGGGGTCGCCGGCCCGCCGGCGCCCGCCGCCCATCGCAACGACCGCAAGGCCGATCGCCCGCGCGTCTACGCCGGAAACGACACCGGACTTCAGCGGCCAAACCGGCCGCACGATCGGCGCCTCAGGCAGGTAGTCGGGGACCCGATCGAGGAAATCGTCCGGTCCGCCGAGAATGGCGACCATGCGCTGAAACCGTTCCGCCGCGCGCCCGTCGCGGATGGCAGCTTCCAGCCGCGATTTCGCCTCGGCCTCGGTTTCCGCCAAACCGGCCTGGCGCAGCAAGGTGGCGCCCAGGGCCAGAGTGACGTCCATCAGCCGTGGCGGCCATGCGGTGCCGGCCAGGATGGCCGCCGCGACCCGGACCTCAACCGCATTGCCGGCGGCGTCTGCCAGTGGCTGATCCATGTCGGTGATCAGCGCACGCGTGTTCAAACCGGCGCCGTGTGCGACGGCGACCAGGCTTTCGGCAAGGGCATCAGCCTCCTGCCGGCTGGCCGCGAACGCGCCACTGCCTGTCTTCACGTCCAGCACCAGAGCATCGAGCCCCGCCGCCAGCTTCTTTGAGAGGATGGAAGCGGTGATCAGGTCGATCGATACCACCGTCGCCGTGACATCGCGCACGGCATAGATGCGCCGGTCCGCAGGGGCGATGTCCTCCGTTGCGCCGACGATCGCGCAGCCGGCGGTCCGCACCGTCGCCGTCACGTGATCGGCGTCGACCATCGTGCGATAGCCGGGGATGCTCTCAAGCTTGTCCAGCGTGCCGCCGGTATGGCCGAGGCCGCGGCCCGAGACCATGGGAACGACGCCGCCGCAGGCGGCGATCGCAGGGGCCAGGATCAGGCTGACATTGTCGCCGATGCCGCCGGTGGAATGCTTGTCCAATGCAGGGCCGTCGAAGCCGCTGGCCGACCAGTCGAGCACCCGGCCGGACCGGGTCATGGCCTCGGTCAGCGTGACCCGTTCGTCCATCGTCAGCCGGTTCAGCAGCACGGCCATGGTGAAAGCGGCGATCTGCGCGTCGCTCACGCGGTTCTCGGCCACGCCGGTGATGAAGGTCTCGATCGCCTCGCGGCTCAATACCTCGCCGTCCCGCTTCCGGCGGATGATCTCTTGGGTCAGCATGGGGTCTTGCTCTTAGTACCCGGACTGGGGTCCGGCCGTATCGGCGCCGTGGCCGCCGTCAAGGATAGTCAGAACATCGTCGAGAAGCGAGCTTGCCCCGACGCGAAGCCTGTCCGGCCCTACCGCATCGGGGCCAAGCAGGCGGCCGACGAGGTCGAGATACGGGGCCGCCTCGGCAACTGTGCGAATGCCTCCGGACGCCTTGCAGCCCACCGGTCGGCCGCTGTGGCGGATTGTCTCGCAGAACAGCGCGATGGCGGAGAGGCTTGCGCCGGGGCCGCGCTTGCCTGTCGATGTCTTCAGGAAGTTCGCCCCTTCGTCGACTGCGATGCGGGCGCACCGCGTGACGGTCGCGGCATCGGGCAGTAGACCGGTTTCCAGGATGACCTTCAGCGTGATGTCGTCGGCGAGCGCACGGCGGCAGGCAGCGATCAGCGCGCCTGCTTGTGCCTCTTCACCGGCCATGGCGGCACGATAGGGGAAGACCACATCGATCTCCCCGGCCCCATCCGCTGCCGCGTCTGCCGCCTCTCGGACCGCTCGGTCCATGTCGGCGTCGCCGTCAGGGAAGTTGGCGACCGCTGCGACCCTGACGGGCGTGCCGGTCACCAGACGGCGGACCAAACTGGCAAAGGGCGGATAGACGCAGACGGCGGCGACCGGCCCATGGGGGGTGACCGCGCGCTCGCACAGCGCGGTGATGCGCGCCTCGTCGTCGTCATCGTTCAGGCTGGTGAGGTCGAGGATCGCCAGCGTGCCCCGGGCGGCGACAGTGTCGGCTGGTGCCGCCGTCGCGGCGTCGATTGCGCCGGCAAGATCCGCGGGCAGGTCCATAGAAGGCATCGGCGGCCTCTCCTCTTCCGCTGTCACGAGCCTTCGCTGGTCGGGGTCAAGGGCAACGGTGCCCCTGTGTCTCCGCCGGTTGTCGGCGCCAGCGGCAGCGGCTGGCCGGGCGTGCTGCCGGTCGACGGTGACGGCGTGACCCGCCCCGGATCTTCCACCGCGGCGGCCGGTGGCGGTGCCGGTATCGCTGGGGCTACTTCGGCGTCCATATCGGTGGGGGCCGAAAGAGCGCTGGGATCGACGCATTCGATGACTGCGTCCCAGCGAAGAAATTCAGCGAACATATTGCGAGACGGTGTCGTATAGACGTCCACGACCGTGGCCGGCCCCGGACAGATCTGTTGGGCAAAGGCTCGCGCGTAGACTTCACCGAACGCTGGATTGCGTTCTCCCGGCTGAGTGAAGCCGTGGACGGAATAGGCGGGGTTGCCAGTGAACGACCTGGCCGCAGTGTAACCCTCGACGGTCTTCGGTCCGCACGCGGCGACGGCAAGGCAGGCCGAGACCGTCAGCAGCAGGTATCGCATCATGTCTTCATCCGAATCGCTGGTCCGCCGTGAGCATAGCCCAGAGGCAGGATCGTCGAAACCTGACGCTCAGGCGGTCTGCGCGGCAGGGTTGAAGGTTGCACGTGCTCAATGGACCGATTTCAGGCACTATGGAGCCACATCGCACGAGGCCAGCAGCAGGAACCTGCAATGGACAAGGTCTGTCCGGTAACCGGCGTGCGGGTGGACGAGGCGTCCAAGCTTGAACGCACACTGGTGTTGACCGGGGCAAGCCGCGGCATCGGACATGCCGCGGTCAAGTATTTCAGCCAGGCCGGCTGGCGCGTCATCACCATCTCCCGCCACCCGTTCGACACAGCCTGCCCGTGGGAGCAGGGTGCCCAGAACCATGTCCAGATAGACTTGGCCGATCTGGTGGGTCTTGCCGGCGGTATCGAGATGTTGCGCGCCAAGCTGAAGGGCTCAAAGCTGCGGGCGCTGGTGAACAACGCCGGCATCTCGCCGAAGGGTCAAGACGGACAACGCCTGGGCACCTTGACGACCAGCCTGCCGCTCTGGCAGCAGGTGTTCAACGTGAATTTCTTCGCGCCCATCCTGCTGGCCCGCGGTCTGATCGCAGAGCTGCAGGAGGCGCAGGGCTGCATTCTCAACATCACGTCGATCGCCGGTTCACGCGTCCATCCGTTTGCAGGCGCGGCCTATGCCACATCGAAGGCGGCACTGGCGGCACTGACGCGCGAGATGGCCAACGATTTCGGGCCGCTGGGCATTCGGGTGAATGCCATCGCACCGGGCGAGATCGCCACCTCTATTCTGTCGCCGGGCACCGATGAACTGGTGGAACGCGAGATCCCAATGCGGCGGCTTGGCCAGCCGGAAGAGGTGGCGGCGGTGATCCACGCGCTTGCCACCGATGTGGGCGGCTACATCAATGGCGCAGAGATCCACATCAACGGTGGCCAGCATGTTTAGGCGCGTTGCCGCAGCCGCGGCGGTTCTTGCGTTCGGAGTCGCTGCCGGTCCGGACCCGTCCGCGGCGACCTACCAGCAGATCGACAACTGCCGTGGCGCGGTCGAAGGTCTGCTGCAGCAGCTCGATCTCGGTGGTAAGCAGGTTACGCTGATCGAATCGGTTCCGCGGCGCCGTCTGACCATCGGGAACGGCGACGATCGCATTGTCGGGTACCAGGCGGGTGCGCGGCTTTCCGGCTGCACTGGCTGGGTTCGGGTCGAAATGGACCAATTCTGCCGTGTCCGGCAGAGCTATACGCAAGGGGATTGCCTGGTCGACGGGCTGCCGGCCTATGACTGACCGTCAGTGCTGCCACTCGGACCACACCCGCCGGGGCGGGGGAGCATGATCGAGACGTTCCGCGGCATCGCCCATCCGTCGCTCTGCGACAGCCTCGGGCACCTGAATACGCGCAGCTACTTCAACGTCTTCGACGATGCCAGCTTCCGGTTCTTCGACGCGCTGGGCGAGCCGTGCGACGTTCTGCAGGCGCAAAAGCAGTCTTGGGCCGACATCAAGGCGGAGATCGAATACAAGGCCGAAATCCCGCTCGGCCGCGCATTCTTTGTCAGGACTGGAATCGTGGCGCTGGGGGGGCGGTCGGTGACCTTTCGGCATGAGATGATAAGCGGCGAGAACGACAGCGTTCTGCATGCCACAATGCAGGCCGTATCGGTGTTCTTCGACCTCGCCGCCCGCAAAGCCATCGCGTTGCCGGACGCATTTCGGCGCGAGGCCGAACGGCACATGGTGGGCATGAACGGCGGCTGACGGTCAGCCTGCCATGCCCCAGCGTTCTGGAACTTCCAGCAGGCCAGCGTCCGCCGCCGTCCTCTCGCGCATCGAGATCCGCACGGTGGTGCCTGAGCCGAGTTGGCTTTCCAGCTTCATTTCGCCGCCTTGCAACTCCATCAGGGATCGCGCCAGGGCAAGGCCGAGACCGGAGCCGCCTGACGCCCGAGTGTAATGGCTGCCAACCTGCTCGAATGGCTGCAGGACCCGATCAAGATCTCCGGCCGGAATGCCGATACCGGTATCTTGGACTTCGATCTCCAGGATGCCGGGCCTGTTGCGGCATATGTCCACGGCGATGGAGCCGTGGTCCGGGGTGAATTTCACGGAGTTCGACAACAGGTTCAGGAACACCTGTCGCAGCGCCCGTTCGTCGCCATGGACATAAAGAGGCTGGTCCCCCAGCCGGAGATCGATGGAAATCGCTTTCTTGTCCGTCGCCTCTCTCAGGAACCGGGCAGCTGCGGTCACGCTCTCGCGCAGGTCCAGCAGCCGCAGCTCGATCGGCATGCGCCCGGCTTCGATCCGCGCGATGTCCAGCATATCGTTGATCAGCGAAAGAAGGTGCCGGCCTGCCTCGCGGATGTCGCCCGCATACTCCGCGCAGTGCTCCGGATCGGGGGCCAGGGACTCCGTCTCGATCATCTCCGCAAAGCCGATGACCGAGTTGAGCGGCGTTCGCAACTCATGGCTCATCGCCGCCAGGAAGCTGGACTTGGCGTGGCTGGCCTGCTCGGCGAGGCTCTTAGCCTCGAACATCTTGCGCTCGGCCTCCTTCAATCCGGTGATGTCGGAACTGATGACCCCGATCAGGATGCGGCGCCTCAAGTCGTCGGTCAGCGGAAACCGGATGTCGAGATAGGTGCGCTCGCCATCGACAGTCTTGAAGGTCTGCTCGTGCGAGATGGCGGTCAGGTGCTCCAGCACGCGTCCGTCGTGCTCTTCCACCCGGCGGGCAAGCTCGGGCGGCAGTACTTCGGCTGCGGTTCTGCCGATGACGTCGGCCGCACTCAGCCCATGAATCCTCTCGAACTCGCGATTGACACGGAAATAGGTGCCCCTTGCGTCCTTCAGGCAGATGACGGCGGGTGAGTTGTCGGCAATACCGCGATAGAGCTCTTCGCTTTCCCGAAGGGCCTCCTGTGCCCGACGGATCTCGGTGATGTCCTCATAACAGCTCAAGACACCGATGGTCTCCCCCTCGGCGTTGGGCAGCGGGACCTTGCTGGTTCTCAGCCAGCGGCGGTCCATGCCTTGGCGATCCAAGGGGCCCTCTATGTTGAACTGAGGTTCGCCGCTGATGATCACGCGCCGATCGATCTCGCGGTGCAGGTCGGCATGACCCGCCCAGGCGAGATCGAGGTCGGTCTTGCCGGCGACCTCCGCCGGATCGGACAGTCCGGCGTCGCGGGCGAATTGCCGATTGCACCCAATGTAGGCCAGTCTTTTGTCTTTCCAGGATACCCGCACCGGGATGGAGTCGAGCACGAGCTGCAGCATCTGCTTTGACTCGCGCAACGCCTCCTGTGTCTGTTTGCGCGCTGTGATGTCTTCCGCGATATAGAACCATCCGCGTTGGTGCGGCTCGCTTCCCTCCCGTGCCGTGACGGTCTGCGAGACCCAGACCGTATCTCCGCAGCGGCGGCGCAGCCGGACCTCGCCCTGACGAAGTTCGGCCGCATCGCCGGAATGGACCAGGTCGAGAAGGCTCTGGCCGGCCAGTTCCTCCGGCGCAATGCCCAGGATGCGGCCGAGCGCGGCATTGGCGACGCTGATGGTGCCGTTCGGGGAAAGCGCGGCGATGCCGACGCCCGCACCATCGAAGATCGCCCGAAGGCGGCGCTCGCTTTCTCTAATCGCGGACTGTGATCGGCTCTGGATCGTCCGCTGCCGATGTCTGGCCAGGAAGTACAGTCCGGCCAGCAGCGAGAGCAGGCCCCAGATCAGCAGGTATTCGAGGACGATCAGGCTGCCCAGCGAGGGCGCGCCGGGTGCCACGGCGACGGCGTAGACGCCGAAACCGGGTACGGGCGCAACCGAGGCCGTTATGCTGCCCGACACTGCTGTTTGAAGCTCGACCGCGTCGCGATCGCCCTGGTAGCCGAGAGACATGACTTCGGCACTCAGCCGGTCGCTGGTGCAGTCGATCTGGCGGCAGAACCGAGAAGACGTGGAGAAGACCAGCCCATCGACATGGGCAAGTGCGATGCCGCCACCCAGGGAATGGAGCTGACGATCGAAGTACCGTCCGAAGGTTCCGGTATCCAGCTGTGCCAGCAGGTAGCCGGCCGTCGATCCGTGTATCTGGTGCAGCTCGGTCCCAAGGCCGAACCGGACGGCAAGTGCGCCTTCAAGCGGCATCATCTCCCAGAGAAAGACTTCGGTTTCACGCAGATGCGTGACGGGGAAGAACGCACCGGAAATTCGGTCCTGATCGGACGGGCCGTAAAGGACGGCCGCTGTCGTCTCCTCCGCTTCGTCACCGACGGGGACGAACAAAATGCGCTCGACCTCTTCCGGAGCGATGTCCAGTGACGAACCGTCGAAACTCTCATCCAGAGCGTTGCCGAGGCTCCAGTTCATCTCCAGATCGCTGGCAACGGCACGCAGCACCAGCGTCGTTTCGCGAAACGTCCGGGCCGCTCGTTCTGCCGCGAGCTCGGCAAGGCCGCGGGTCATGGTCGCTTTCACATCTTGGTCGCGCGATATGTCCGCGATGACCAGTACCCCCAGGATGAGGCCCGCGACGATCGAAAAGATGGCGGTCTTCAGAGCCGGCATCGAATGGGTATCCCGATCCTCCCGGTTCGCCGTATCGGCACCCCCCGGCACGGGCCAGCATTGGCCCTGCCAAGCAGCGTTGGTCACCACCGCGGTCGTCAGACGGCGCCCGCCCCTTCGGTGGGTAGACGTCACCCTTTCCGATCATCGTGCGGCTTCTGCGGCGCGGCCGGTTCGTGCTGAGCATCGACCTCAAGCAAAGAACAGCCATCCGCCCGATTCCAATCGGCAAACGCGACCGTCCCGCCTTATCCGCGCGTCACATCACTGTAGTTTTCGTTGCAGCGTTTGTGCAAGCGCATGCTTGGTTATGCAGCGCCGCGGCCGTATCGGGTCACACGGTGGTCTCGGCCACAGCATCGCCCCAGGCCGACATCTTTTCGTTGGCGCCGTAGTTGCGGCCGCCGCGGCGCTGTACGCCGCCGGCGCAGGCGAAGTGGTAGGGGAAGGCCGCGCGCCGCGCGTCGATGGCGCCGAACCGGTCGCAGAGGGCCGCGCGCACCTCCGCATCAAGAGCATCGTCCGACACCACAAGATCGGTACCGCTCACATCGATACGGGGCCGGTGGAAGGCTTCGTCCAGGCCCATGCGGAAATCGACGAGGAACGACGTGAGCTGTAGGACTGCCGGAATAATCTTGCGTCCGCCCGAGGCACCGAGCGCAAAACCGCCATCGGCAGTCTGGCCGATCAGCGGGCAATAGTTGGCCAGGCAGCGCTTGCCGGGCCCCAGGCTGTTGGGCCGACCCGGTTCCGGGTCGAACCAGTAGAGACCGTTGTTCATCAGGATGCCGGTCGACGGCAGCACCAACTTGCTGCCAAAGACAGAGAGCAGGGTCTGGGTCAGGGTGACCATCATGCCGTTTCGGTCGACCACCGCCAGATGGCTGGTGCACTCCGCGCCGTCGCCGGCCCCGCTGTCGCCCATCGTGCGGAAGCGGTGGGCAAAGGCCTCGCGCATCGCTTCGGCGTAGCCGACATAGGTGGAGGGGTCGGGCGCTGCGCCCGGCTGCGGGCCTTCGGCCAATTTGGCCAGCGCCCGCAAGAGCGTCGGACCGCCGGTCAGTGGCGGTACGACATGCAGTTTCGCCGTACGATAGGTCTGGGTCTGCGGCTCGATCTGACGGGCGCGATAGCGATTGAGGTCCTCGTCCGACAGGGCGCCGCCGGCCGCCTGGACGTCCGAGGCGATGGCCCTTGCCGTCTCGCCGTCATAGAAGTCTCGCGGTCCGGCGTCGGCGAGACGCCGCAAGGTCCGCGCCAATACGGGCTGCCGGATCAGTGGCTCGCTGGCCGGTCGTGCCACCCAGGCCGGGGCAGGGGGGTAGCCGTCGGGCAGATAGACGGCGCGGCTCGATGCGAAGCGGTCGAGGTCGCGGGCCGAGGTTGCAACCATCAACGCGGCGTACCAGTCGACGGATAGCCCCTGTTCGGCAAGCGCGATTGCGGGTTCCAGCGTGCGATGCCAGGGCCAGGTGCCGAAGCGTTCCAGCGCCAGCGATAGCCCCGCCACCTGGCCGGGAACTGCGATCGCCGTTCCGCCCAAGAGGTTTCTGTCGTCAGCGACCCTGGGCCAGCCGAACAGGTCCTGGCTCACGCCGCCGGCAAGCGGGTAGTCGGTGGGATCGAGGCGCTGGGGGGCCACCATCCCGAAATCGATAGCCTCGACGCGGCCGTCGCCGGGCTGGGCGATCAGCATGGCGCCGCCGCCGCCGAGGCCGCTCATCCAAGGCTCCGTCACGCCGAGCGCAAGGGCCGTAACGACAGCCGCATCGACAGCGTTGCCGCCTGCGCAGAGGACGTTCGCTCCGGCCTCCGCAGCAACGCGGCTCTGCGACACGACGATGCCGCTGCCACTTTCGACAGCCGGTTTGATGACCGTCTGTCCCCGGCTCTGATTGACACTCATGACCGATGTTCCTGAGGCGCGGCGAATGCCGCGGATGATCGTGCATCATGACCGGTCACGGCCGTTGGGGCGACTGTAATGACTGATCGGTGGCTGCTCGGGTGCGCCGTTAGCCGACGCTGGCTGTCCTCGGCGGCACCGGCCATTCCATGCCGAGCGCTTCGTTGCAGAGGCATCGTCGGCCGGCGCAGCCGTCAGACGGCCATCCAGAGGCGCCAGCATTGTCAGGCCCGCCTGTCGCGGCCTGCACTGGAACTCTTTCCGGCGGAAAGGCGACCGTAAACCGCGTTCCCCGACCCGGCTCGCTTTCCACACCCAAGGTGCCCCCGTGCAGGGTCACGGCGAAATGGACCAACGGCAGCCCGAGACCGGTACCGCTGAACCGACGCGACATCGACTGATCGACCTGCTCGAAGGGTCTCAAGGCCCTCAAGATGTCGTCGGCGGCCATGCCAATGCCTGTGTCGGCGACGACAATCTCGACGCCTCTCTGCCGGTTTCGTCTGGCCGCTACGGAGACCTTGCCGCCGTCCGGCGTGAACTTCACCGCGTTGGAGGTCAGGTTGGTGAGGATCAGATCCACCAGACCCCGATCGGCTGTCAGCGTGGGAAGGCCGGGGTCGACACACTGGACCATCTCGACGCCCCGCTGAGCCGCCGTCGGTCTCAGCAAGACGAAGGTCCTGGCGATGACGTCGGCGACGTCGATGGCATCGTCTTGGACGGCGTACTTGCCGGCTTCCATCTTCGCCAGATCGAGGATGGAGTTGATGATCGACAACAGGTGTTGGCCGCTGTCGCGGATTGACGAGGCGTAGTCTTCGTAATGCGGGTTCCCCAAGGCTCCGAAGTACCCCTGCGTCATCATCTCAGCGAAACCGATGATCGCATTGAGCGGCGTCCGGAGCTCGTGGCTCATCATGGCCAGGAAGTTGCTCTTTGCGCGGTTGGCGCCTTCTGCGGCCTTGCGGGCGGTGTCGGCGCGATCGTGTGCTGCGCGAAGGTCGTCGGCGAACCGTCGAAGGTCGTCGGCTTGCTCTTCGATGCGCCGGTTGGCGGCGATCAGGGCATGCTCGCGGTGTTTCAGCTCTGTGATGTCAGTTCGCTCGCCGACCGTTTCGCCGTGCTGTGTGCGCCTTTCGCGGACCAGCACCCAGCGCCCGTTCGACAGCTCCAGTTCGAATTCGCCGTGCGGGTCGCGGTGGATGGCCATGCGCTCGGCGACCCATTCCTCTTCCCGGCCGATGGCCTGGGGATACTGACCTCTTTCGACGCCTGCGCGCAGGATTTCCTCGAACGTCCGGCCCAGTTGGATCGCCTGCCGGCTCATCTCATAGGTCTCGAGATACGTGCTGTTGTAGAGCGCGAGACGGTCGTCCGCATCGTAGATGGCGAAAGCGTCTGGCAGGCTCTCTATGGCATCGACGAGGCGTTGATTTGCCCGATTGGCAACCTGTTCCGCCATGATCTGGGCGCCGACATCCCTGGCAACGACAATCCCATAGTCGGCGTTGTCGAACTGCCTGCGCCGCAGTGACACCTCCACGATCACGGGCCGATCGGCGTGGTACGCAAGCTGCGTCTGAACGATCTCGGGCGCCGGTTCGGTGTCGTCGTCCCGCGCCGTCAGAGCAGTCCGCAGATGAAGTGGCTGCGGCACCTCCACGACCAGTTCAAAGAAGAGCTTGCCGATGAGCGCCCGCTTCTCGCAGCGCAAGAGACGGGCTGCTGTCTCGTTGACGTCTACGATCCGGCAATCCGGCAGCGACAGGACGAAGATCATCTCCCCGATCTGATTGAGCAGGCTGCGGAACCGCTCCGCCTCGTTCAGCTGTCGCCGCAGTTCGGGGTATGGGCTCTTCATAATCGACCGTTCTCCGAGACCGATGACGGTTTCGAAGTTCTGGGAACCACCGTTGGTCGTATCTGAAGTTCGGGCCATGGATAACGTCCACGTCGCGACGGTCTATTGGTCGCATGTTGCACCATCGTCGGATTGCTGCGGGATACAGCATCTGTGGATCCGACGACGTTGAAGTGCGCAACCGCGATTCTTCTCCCTGATTGGTCTTCGATCCAGTCCGCAGACTGAAATCTTAAGCTGCGAAATTCTTCCAGAGCTCTGCCGCAGTTCGGAGTCTAGCACGGCAGTTTGTTAAGTGACATTACTATGTGGTAGTGGCATCGGTATATTGACAGCATCTGAAGCCGTCGGACCACAGCGGGCCGCTGGTTTCGGCGTCACCTGTGCCGATGGGTGCTGCAGGGCGTTTGCCAATCCATAATGTGATCGAGTGTGCACGGATGTGGGCGCCCGGGGCAGACGTCCACCGCCCCGCCATTCTGCGTCGTGGGCTCCGGTCCCGCGGCCGGTGCGGCGGCCGAAACCCGGTTCGCCGGGAACGAAACGGTGATCCGCGTTCCCTGTCCCACGTGGCTCTCGATGTCGATGCCGGCATCGTGCAATTCGGCGGAGAACTGGGCCAGTGGCAGGCCGAGGCCGGTTCCGGGATAGCAGCGGGCCACCGATTGGTCGAGCTGCTCGAAGGGTTTCAACGCCTTCGGAATATCCTCCGGCGCCATGCCGATGCCGGTATCCGCGACGACAAGGTCGATGCCGCCGCCGGGGCCATGTCTGGCGGCGACGACCACCCGCCCGCCGCCGCGTGTGAACTTGACGGCGTTGGAGACCAGGTTGGTGACAATAAGGTCGATCAGCCCGCGGTCCGCCAGCAGCACAGGCAAGGTGGGGTCGACGCATCTGATCATGGCGACGTTGCGCTGACCGGCCGTCGGCTGGAGCAGCACCAGGCTGCCGGCGACGACATCGCCCAGGGCCACCTGCTCTTCCCGCAATTCGTACTTGCCCACCTCCATCTTCGCCAGATCGAGGATGGAGTTGATGATGGACAAAAGGTGCTGGCCGCTATCACGGATTGATACGGCGTAGTCGCCGTAATGGGCGTCGCCCAAAGCGCCGAAGCACCGGCTGACCATCATGTCTGAGAAGCCGATGATCGCATTCAGCGGGGTTCTGAGCTCGTGGCTCATCATCGCCAGGAACTCGCTCTTGGCTCGGCTTGCTCTCTCTGCCGTCTGTCGGGCGACTTCCGCACGGTCGTGGGCCTGACGAAGGTCTTCGGCCAGCCGGCGCAGGTCGTTGGCTTGGTCCTCGATCCGGCGTTTGGCGGCAATCAGATCATGTTCCCGGCGTTTGAGCTCCGTGATGTCCGTGCGCTCGCCGACGGTCTCGCCGCTCTGTGTCCGCCGTTCGCGCACCAGCACCCATCGACCGTCCGGCAGGGGCTGTTCTACGGCGCCATGCGGGTCCCGGTGCTTGGCCAGGCGTTCGGCCAGCCACTCCTCTTCCCGGCCCACAGCCTCTGGATACTGCCCGTTAGCCAAGCCCTCTTTGAGGATTGATAGGAAGGGCTGGCCGGGCGCAATGGCGGCGCGGGAGGCGGCATAAGTCTCCGGATACTTGCTGTTGTAGACGACCAGCCGGTCCTCAGCGTCGTAGATGGCAAAGGCGTCCGGCAGGCTTTCTATGGCATCGATCAAGCGTTGATGCGCGTTTCTCGCACTCCGTTCCGCCTCGATCTGCCGGCGAATGTCCCGTGCGACGACGATCCCGTAGCTGGTGGAGTGAAATCGGCGCTGGCGCAGCGAAAGCTCGACCGTGATGTCACAGCAGCCGCAGCCGGTAAGCCTAGTCTGAATGGTTGTCGACGGCGCATCGTCTTCGGTTCCGTCGGCGTCGAACGCCCGGGCGAGATCGATCCGCGGTTCCGGCGCCAGCACATCGGGAAATGCCCGTCCGATGATCTCGCCCCGGTCGCATCGCATCAACTGCAGCACCGTCCCATTGATGTCGACGATCCGGCAGTCCGGCAACGAAAGAACAAAGATCATCTCGCCGATCTGATTGAGCAGGCTCCGAAACCGTTCCAGTTCGTTCAGGCGCCGCCGGAGTTCCGGATAATAGCTCTTCTTGATGGAACGCTCGCCGAGGCCGATCACGGCCTCAAGCTGCCGCCGATTGGCGTCGTCCATATCAGAGGGCCATACCATAGATTTCTTCCAGGTCTCGGCGGCCCAGCGGGCGCGGGTTGGTGATCATGCAGGGATCGCGAGACGCCTTTTCCGCCAGTGCGGCGATATCGGACGGCGCAACGCCACGCTCAGACAGCGATGACGTAATGCCGACTTGGGATTTCAGGGCGCGAACCGTGCTCACGATGTCCCGGCCGTTTGCATCGGTATCCGAAAGGCTCCCCTGCTCCCGCAGAATGCCGTCGATGGTTCGGCACCTCTCCGCCGCGTCGCGTTTATTTCTCTGCAGAACGGCGTCCAGCAGCATGGCATTGCACTCGCCGTGTGCCAGGTCGAGAAGACCTCCCAGGCTGTGGGCCATGGCATGGACCGCGCCCAGGCTGGCGTTCGAGAAGGCAAGGCCGGCATGCATGCTCGCCTGCATCATCTTTTCGCGGGCATCCATATCGTGCGGATCGGCAACGGCGGCCGGAAGGTTGGCAGCGACAAGACGGATCGCTTCCACCGCATGCAGGTCCGTCAGAGCCGAACGTGCCTTCGACAGAAACGCCTCGATGGCGTGAGCCAGGACATCGATGCCGGTGCACGCCGTGAGGTGGGCGTCCATCGTGCGGGTGGGCTCGGGGTCGATCAGTGCGGCGTCCGGTACCACCGTCTTGCTGATGATGGCGACTTTCCGGTGCTGGGCAGTGTCGGTGATGATGGCGAACTGTGAGATATCGGCGCCCGATCCGGCCGTCGTCGGAACGCACAGCAATGGGGGTCCCGGCAGGGCTACCTGATCGACACCTTCATGGATCAGCACATGCTGTCCGTTGGCATGAACGATGCCCACACCCTTCGCCAGATCGATCGGACTTCCGCCGCCGACCGCCACGACCAGATCGCAGCCGCACCGTGTGAACCTGTCGGCGGCCGCCATGACCTCTTCCGCGCGCGGGTTCGGGCTGACCTTGTCTTCGATGGTGACGGTAATGCCGTGCCGCGTGAGTTCCGCTTCCACGTCGGCGACCCAGCCGGCCTGGATCACGTTGGGATCGGTCACGATCATCGCATGGCTGGCGAACAGATTCTGGGCGTATCGGCCGACCATGAACCGTGCCCCTGGGCCGAAGACAATCTCAGGCGCCACGAATTTCCTGAGCGCTGCGGCGGGCGCTGGCGTCATCGAAGTTGGGCCACTCCACACAATCGGCAGGTCATGGCTGCCGCCGGATACGGTTGGCGAAGCCCCACACTGTTTGCATGGCATCGGGCCAGCCGGATACGTGTGTTGATGGTAGCTTTCACATCCTTACCGTTCGTTAACCGAAACTGCGAAAATCGCAGCGGGTGATGGCGGTTCGCAGTTGGCAGCCGGGGTCCAGATATCGACCGACCGGGGACAGGCGGGCTGGTCGCCGGTAGTGGTGGCGGTTCCCGATGGACCTCTCCGCACCATCCCAAGAGGTGAAGTCGGCCCAGTGCTACAGGGGTCACGCAGAGCTGCAAAGACGGTAAGGTGAGCCAGGTCATCAGGCTCTTCTTTATAGTTGATTACTCCATGCGCAGTCGGTACGAGGACCTTCGGCCCCGGGCTGTTCGCCGGTGCCGGCACCGTCTATTCTGCACTCACCAGAAGGTGAATGGAGGGTGAGGCGGGCGCTCGCTACATCTCATGTATTCCATTGGCGCGTCGCGCATGGCAGGTCGATCCGCGTCGGCGGAAGGCAGGCCTTCGTCACCAACCAAGCAGGCGTCTGGACGGGCATGAGCGGACACAATGCCGAAGGGGCGGTCATGACGGTCGACGGCCGGACACGCGGGTTCAATCTGCGCCGGTTCGTGCCGTTGGGGCTCTTGCTTGCCGGTCTCGGCGGGTTTTTTCTGCTTGGGTTCGATCAGTATGTCAGCTTCTCCGCACTCAGTGACAACCGCGAAGCGCTAAACGGCTTCGTCGCGGAGAATGCGGTTGCCGCGGGCCTCATCTATTTCGTCAGCTATGCGGCGATGACCGCACTGTCGGTGCCCGGCGGTGCTCTGTTGACGCTGGTTGGCGGGTTTCTGTTCGGCCTCGTCTGGGCCAGCATTCTGGTGATCGGGGGAGCGACGGTGGGTGCCGTGGCGGTTTTCCTTGCGGCGCGCACGGCGCTGGGGGACTCGTTGCGGCGCCGGGCCGGGCCATGGGTCGGCCGGCTGGAAGCGGGATTCCGTCGCGACGCCGTCAGCTACATGCTGACACTGCGCCTGATCCCGCTGGTGCCGTTCTGGCTGGTCAATCTGGTGCCAGCATTTCTGGGCGTGTCGCTGTTGACTTACACCCTGACTACGCTTGTCGGCATCATTCCGGGCACCATCGTCTATGTCGCCGTCGGCAACGGTCTCGGCGCGACGCTGGACAGCGGGCAGCAGCCTGATCTCGGCATCATCTTCGAACCTACGATCCTGCTGCCGCTGATCGGTCTTGGCCTGCTGGCCATGCTTCCGGTCGTCTACAAGAGGCTTCGGGCGCGCCGGGGCGACTGAACGGCCGGCCTCAGGCTCCACCGACATGGCAACACGCATCGACACCGACATCTGCGTTATCGGTGCTGGCTCCGGCGGCCTGACCGTGGCGGCCGGCGCCAGCCAGATGGGCGCCGACACCGTGCTGATCGAGCGCGGGAAGATGGGCGGCGAATGTCTGAACACCGGCTGTGTGCCCTCGAAAGCGCTGATCGCGGCGGCGCAGGCGGCCCATGATGCGCGCCGTGCCTCCCGCTTCGGCATCGAGGTGCCGGAGCCGGTGATCGATTTCGCACAGGTGAACGACCACGTGCACGGTGTGATCGGCGCAATCGAACCGATGGACAGCCGCGAGCGGTTCGAAAGCCTGGGCGTTCGCGTGATCGCAGCGGCCGCACGCTTCACCGGGCCTCGCTCGGTCCTGGCCGGCGAGCACGAGGTGCACGCCCGACGCATCGTGATCGCCACGGGATCGCGGCCCGCCGTGCCGCCGATCCCCGGTCTTGCGGACCTGCCCTTCTTCACGAACGAGACGATCTTCGAGAACCGTGAGGCGCCGGCCCATCTCGTGATCATTGGCGGCGGCCCGATCGGTCTTGAGATGGCACAGGCCCATCGCCGCCTGGGCAGCCGGGTGACGGTGGTGGAGCAGTACTCGATTCTGCCGAAGGATGACGACGATCTGGTCGAGACCGTGCGCCGGGCGCTGGTGGACGAAGGGGTCGACCTGCGCGAGGGCGCGAAGGTGGTGCGCGTCGAACGCACCGATGCCGGCGTCGCCGTGGTTTTCGCCCGCAATGGGCACGAAGATCGGGTGGAGGGCAGCCATCTGCTGGTTGCGGTCGGCCGCAGGCCGAATGTCGAGGATCTCGACCTGCAAGCCGCAGGGATCGCGGTCGGCAGCACCGGCATCCAGGTCGATCGGAGGCTGAGGACCAGCAATCGCCACGTCTTCGTGATCGGCGATGCGGCCGGCGGCCCGTATTTCACGCATCTCGCCAGCTACCATGCCAGCATCGTTCTGAAGAACGCGCTGTTCCGCATGCCGGCCAAAGTCGACATGCGGGCTCTGCCCTGGGTGACCTTCACCGATCCCGAACTGGCCCAGGTCGGCCTGACGGAGGCCCAGGCGCGGGAGCGCCATGGCGGCATCCGCACATTGCGCTGGAGCTTCCACGAAAACGACCGCGCCCAGGCGGAACGTCAAACCGAGGGCACGGTCAAGGCGATCACCACCCGCCGCGGCAAGGTGCTTGGTGCGAGCATCGTCGGCCCGCATGCGGGTGAGCTGATCCTGCCCTGGGTGCTGGCCGTGTCGAAGGGCCTGAAGATCGGCGCATTGGCGACCCTGATCGCCCCCTATCCGACTTTGAGCGAGGTGACCAAGCGCGCGGCCGGCAGCTATTACACGCCGTCCCTGTTCAGCGACCGTACCGCGAAGATCGTACGCTTCCTGGCGCGGTTCGGGTAACCGGTGGGCTGACCTCTCCCCGGAAATCGGGCTAGGCACCTACAAATCGGCCAGAGCCTCAGCTCCGGCCGAGGGCATTGACCGGCGTAAGAGGCCGCGGCCCTTTGCGCCATCGGGCCATTGGTCGTCGTCCCATTTCGTATTGATGGTGACCTGCCCGTCGCGCCGCCGAAAGAGCACCATGGAATCCTCGAAGTGCATCACCGCATCGCCCTTACCCGAAGCGAGCACGCGCACAACGGCCGCGATCATCTCGGGGTAACGGATTTCGTCCGTCACATCCCTTCCTGTGTCGATGAACGAGACGGATGCGGTCGGTCTGAAGCCGAACGTGCGCATCGCCAGATCTACGTCTTCTTGATCTGCCGGTGAGGCGACAATCCGCAGTCCTGGGCCGGTGGCGATTGATCGGCTTGCGCCCCCGGGCTCATCCGCACCGGGTCTGCGAAAGCCTGACTGTTGGACGAGCCTGTCGATCAATTTCTCGGCCTCCAACTCCGTATCGATTTCAAGCGTATAGGAAACTGACATGGGTTGTCCTCAGGCGAGCAGGCGGCAGTGCGCCGAGACGTTGGCCCATTTGGCGTCCCGGCGCTGTGACAGTCGACACCGGAATGGCCGGTCTTGTGGCGGATTCTGAGCGCCCGCCCACTGTGATCGGACAGCGGATGCCAGCGCGCAAATCTGGTGAGCGGGCTAATCAACTCAATCGCAATAAAGCTCGCGAAATTCGCGGCGGTCGATCTCCGAGGCTGGTCCCGATCGCGAGCCATGCTTCATATCCGGTCACAGGGGGGTGACGTCCAGCGGACCGTTTCGGCGATCCGGTGCAGGTGGTGGTGCGATCCGCCCGTCAGATCGGCAACGGGCGCATAGTCCAGCACATCGTGCCGCGCGCCGATATCTCGCCCCGTCTCCATGGAGAGCATTCCCGCCGTCGGACGGCTTTCCCCATGCCGACGGACAAATCCGAAAACGAATCTGACGATCCTCTCTATCGCCCCCAAGCGGGGCTGTCCGGCGGCGACTCTGCGATCCCGAAACAGGATGTCCGTGTGAGACATGGCTTCCTCCAACCGTTCGAATGACGATGGAGAGAGCTTAGTGTCCGGCGGTAATCAGGATAATACTGTATATCTGGGAATGCTTATCCCGATATATGGGACAATCGCCATGAACTCCCAGCTCGCGATGACGGTGTTCGTCGAGGTCGCTGAAGCCGGCAGCTTCGCCAAAGCCGCGCGCAAGCTCGCGATGTCGACCACGGCCGTGAGCCGGCATGTCGCGGACTTGGAGCAGATGCTGGGCGTCACGTTGCTGCGTCGGTCGACGAGGCACCTCAGCCCGACGGAGGCCGGTGCGCGCTACCTGCCGCGTGCCGCTGCCATCCTGGAAGAGATCGACCATCTCAATGCAGAGATCGGTGCCACCGATACGACACCAAAGGGCAAGCTGCGGATCACGGCCCCGCCGGCGATCGGCAACAGCTGGATCGTGCCTCTGGTGGTCGATTTCGTCGAAGCCTATCCGGGCATCGATGTCGAACTCGAAATGTCCGAGCGTCTGGTCGATCTGGTGGCGGAGGGGTTCGATGCCGCCATCCGCGCCGGCGCCTTGACGACCTCTTCCCTGATCGCGCACCGGATTACCGAGATCGACTATGTGGTGTGCGCAAGTCCGGAATATCTGAGCCGCTGCGGGACGCCGTTGCGGCCGGAAGATATCTCCGAACATGACTGCATCAATTGGCGCGATGTGCTTGGCGGCACCCAATGGACCTTCACCAAAGGGGACGCCCGGATCACCGTGCCGATCCGGCCCCGCCTGCTGATGAGCAGCCACACAGGGGCGCGCGACGCTGCCGTCAGGGGCCTGGGCGTGGCTGTCATGCCGGTCTTGAACGTACGCGATGACCTGGACGCCGGGCGATTGGTGGCCGTGCTACAGGACTACGAGACCTATCACGTCACGCTCAGTCTGGTGCGGCCGCCAACGCCGTTCGAGCCGCCGAAACTGCGGGTGTTCATCGACTTCATCACCAAGGCCCTGCGCGATCGGGCGCTGGGCCGCTAGGCAGCCGTCGACCACATCTCCAGCCCGTCGCGGAACACGATCAGGCTGCCGCGCGCCATCGCCTGCCAGGGTTCGTGATGCGTCAGCGGGCGGGTAGCGATCACGGTGACGATGTCGTTCGGCGTCGTCTCCTGAGCGAAATTCACCGTCATCTCGGCGTCGATCAGGCTGGCCTCACCGAAGGGCGCGCGCCGCGTCAACCACGACAGCTGGGTGCTGCAGTGGCAATAGAGGCTGCGGGCGTCGCTCAGCATCATGTTGAACGTGCCGCAGGAATCGAGGTCTTTGGCCAGATCGGCCACCAGCCGCCACAGATCGCGGTCGCGCTTCGGCGGTGCCGGAAAGCGCTCGCGGATGCGGTCCAGCATCCAGCAGAAGGCATGCTCGCTGTCAGTTGTGCCCATGGGGCGGTAGTGCGTGAGCGGCCGGCGCTTCACGCCCTTCAGGCGCCCGTTATGCGCGAAGCTCCAGCTTCGCCCCCAGAGCTCGCGCACGAAGGGGTGCGTGTTCTCCAGGCAGACCCGCCCATGGGTCGCCTTGCGGATGTGGCAGACGACGTTCAGGCTCTTCACCGAATGCGATCGCACGAGGCCGGCGATCTCGCTCTCGCAGCCGGGGCTGGCATCCAGGAATGTGCGGCATCGACGGCCTTCGTAGAAGGCGATGCCCCAGCCATCCTTGTGCGGCCCCGTGCGCCCGCCACGCTCAATCAGCCCGGAGAAGCTGAAGCGGATATCGGTCGGAACGTTGCAGTTCATGCCAAGCAGTTCGCACATGGGTGTGAGAGTGTCACCGGCAGTGCCCACTGCGCAACTGCACGGCTGACTGCATTGTCCGCCTGCGCAGCTCTGTGCCAGCCGTCACTGCGGCGAACCAGTGCCCCGCGATAGCGTCTGCGCCGTTCACGGCCCGAAACGCCTATTGGGAGGGCTTGCCCATGACCGGCATCTTCCAGTTCATCCCGCCTCTGTTTTTCGGCCGCATCTGGCACGGCACGAACGGCAATGACAAGGAATGGGCATTCGCCGACGACGGCGCCGACGTGATGTACGGCCATGGGGGCGACGACAACCTCTATGGCATGGGCGGCAACGACACCCTGTTCGGCGGGACGGGCAACGATGGTCTCTACGGCGCTGCCGGCAATGACATCCTCAAAGGCGAAGACGGCAACGACCGGCTGGTCGGTGGGGATGGCGACGACCACCTGGACGGTGGCGACGGCGACGACACCCTGCGGGGCGAGGACGGCGACGATACGATCTATGGCGGCCAGGGCAACGATCACCTCTACGGCGGCCTCGGCGATGACGAGATGCATGGCGGCAACGGGGCGGACCATTTCTGGGGCCAGGGCGGTGACGACCTGATCCATGGCGGCTTCGGCAACGACCACATCGTGTCCGACGGCTGGTTCAACCTGACGCTCAGAAACGGCACCGTGGTGAAGATGCAGTATGTCGGCAACGACACGGTCTTTGCCGGGCACGGCGACGACTACGTCTGGACCGGCAAAGGCGACGACTGGATCGACGGAGGTGCCGGTGCCGACATGATCCTGGGTGGTGACGGCATCGATACCGTCAGCTACGAACAGTCCGACGGTGCCGTGACAATCGACCTGACCAATCACATCGACGGCTGCTTCTCCGCCCAGTTCGGCGGCCATGCCACGGGCGACCTGCTGACGGATGTGGAGAATATCGAGGGTTCCAAGTTTTCCGACAGCATCACCGGTGACGACCAGGCAAACCGTCTGGAGGGCGGCAACGGTGACGACGTCCTGACCGGCGGCCTGGGCAATGACACCCTTTTGGGCGGCCACGGCAACGACACCTTCGTCTTCAATCCCGGCGACGGGCAGGACCGCATCATCGGCTTCCAGGGCGGTGCGAGGGCTGGCGACCAGATCGACCTGACCGGCTTCGGCCTGGATTTCCAGTCCCTAAGCATGTGGGACACGATCGTCGGCACCTTCATCGACCTCGGCAACGGCGACAGCCTGTTGTTGGAGGGCCTGTCGACCTGGGCGCTCAACGCCGACGATTTCGTGTTCTGATCTCTGCCCCTCGCGATCGTCCCTTGACGCCTGCGCCGCCGCTGCCCACCGTCAATGCGAGGGGCAGCGGAGTGGTGCATGATCGACAGGCAATGGTCGCTTGAGCGGCGGTTCGACTATCAGGGGCAATCCGTCGCCTATGACGTCTTTGGCGAAGGCAGCCCCCTTGTCCTCGTCCACGGCACGCCGTTTTCGTCCTATGTCTGGCGCACCATCGCCCGCGAGCTGGCGCACCGTCACACGGTCTACCTCTACGATCTGCTGGGCTACGGTCAGTCGGAGAAACGCGAGGGCCAGGATGTCTCTCTCGGCGTTCAGAACGGTCTGTTTGCCGCGCTGCTGCGCCATTGGGGACTGGCGACGCCGGATGTCCTCGCCCATGATTTCGGTGGTGCGACGGTGCTGCGCGCGCATCTGATCGACGGCTGCGACTATCGCAGGCTGCTGCTGTTCGATGCGGTCGCCGTCCGGCCCTGGGGCTCGCCGTTCGTGCAGCATGTCCGACAGCATGAACAGGCCTTTGCTGGGGTTCCCTACTATCTGCAGCGCGCCATTCTGCGCGCCTATATCCGCGGCGCCATCAGCCGCGAGATGACGGATGCGGAACTTGAGCCCTATCTGGCCCCCTGGCTGGGTGAGGTGGGCCAGCCCGCTTTCTACCGCCAGATCGCGCAGATGGACCTTCGCCATACCGACGAGGTCGAGCCGCGCTATGGCGAGATCCGATGCCCCGTCTCTATCCTCTGGGGCACGGAAGACGATTGGATTCCGTTGGCGCAAGGTCGCCAGCTTGCCTCGATGATCCCCGGATGCGACTTCCGTGAGATCGCGGGGGCCGGACACCTGATGCAGGAAGACGCGCCCGAGGCGGTCGTCTCTGCTGCGCTGACGGTCTTCCAGTAAGGCGGCAAACCACTTTCCTGCGGCATCGAGCCACCCTGGCCGCGCTGTCGCTTTCGACTGCAACAAAACTGTTACCGATCTGATGCGGATCGGACTCAAATGGTAATTAGAGTTCCCCTCAAAATTTGTCGCAATGCAAACAATGAGGGGCACGGCATGTCCAGCCAGATCAGGGTGGCGAGTTTCAATGCGTCGATGAACCGGTCAAGCGAAGGGCAGTTGATCGCCAATCTCTCGGACGGATCGGACACTCAGGCGCAGTCTATCGCCGAGATCATCCAGAAAACCGACGCCGACATCATCCTGATCAACGAGTTCGATTTCGACGTCGCAGGCGAGGCGGCGCAGCTTTTCCAGGACAACTACCTCTCGGTCGGCCAGAACGGCCAGGATCCCATCGAGTACGCCTACCGGTATGTCGCGCCGTCGAATACCGGGATCGACAGCGGTTTTGACCTGGATAACGACGGCACCCTTGGGGGACCGGGCGACGCCCAGGGCTTCGGCTTCTTTCCCGGGCAGTTCGGCTTCGTCATCTATTCGAAATACGAAATCGTTGAGGAGGATATCCGCACCTTCCAGGACTTCCTGTGGAAGGACATGCCGGGCAACCTGCTGACCAACGACCCGTCTGCGACCGACAACCTGGCCGATTTCTACAGCCAGGAAGAAATCGACGTTCTGCGCCTGTCGTCGAAGAACCATGTCGACGTGCCGGTTCTGGTCGATGGCGAAGTGGTGCACATTCTTGCGGCGCACCCGACGCCGCCGGTGTTCGACGGGGCGGAAGACCGCAACGGCAAGCGCAACCACGACGAGATCCGGTTCTGGAAGGACTATGTCGAGGGTGCGGACTACATCTACGACGACAACGGGCAGACGGGCGGCCTTGCCGCAGGCGAACGCTTCGTCATCGTCGGTGACTACAATGCCGACCCGTTCGACGGCGACAGCTTCGATGGCGCGATCGATCAGCTTCTCGACAATCCGCTGATCATCGGTTCTGCCACCGATCCCGCGATCACACCCGACGGACCGGGCGGCGCGGAACAGGCGATCGCGCAAGGTGGTGACAACGCCACGCACACTGGCAATCCCGCCTTCGACACGGCCGATTTCGGGTTCGCCGGCGTCGGCAATCCCGACAACGCGCCCGGTAATCTGCGCGTCGACTATGCGTTGCCGTCGGTCGAGGGCTTCGCCTATCTCGACGGCCAGGTTTTCTGGCCGGAAAGCACGGATCCCGATTTCGTGCTCACCTCGTTCCCGACCTCCGACCACCGTCTGGTCTCGGTGGACCTGCGGCTGACTAACCAGGACCGCAGCGATGTCCGCGGTGTCGAGTTCCTCGGCTCGACCGAGATTGCCAGTGGCACCGAGTTCGGCGGTACGACGATCGGCGGCCTCTCGGGCATCGCCATCGATCCGGTGACCGGAAACTACCTGGCCGTGTCTGACGATCGCGGTGCGGGTGACGATGGCACGCCGCGCTTCTACGAGCTGTCGATCGACCTCAGCGACGGGTCGCTCGACGATGGCGACGTGACCTTCCTCGACGTCGTGTCGCTGACGCTGCCGGACGGAACGACCACGCTCGATGCCATCAACCCGGATCCCGAGGGCATCGCCATCGGACAGTCGGGTCTGCTCTACATTTCCTCTGAGCGTGATCTCGGCGGCGACCCCGCCATCTATTTGTTCGACAGCAGCGGGCGGCAGATCGGCGAACTGCCGGTGGATGACAAGTTCCTGCCGAACGGGCTCGGGACCTCCGGCGTCCGCAACAATCTGGGCTTCGAAAGCCTGACCATCACGCCGGACCAGAAGACACTCTATACGGCGACGGAGAGCGCGCTGGCCCAGGACGGCGAGCGCTCGACGGTGGATGTCGGCTCTGCCGCGCGGATCCTCCAGTACGACCTTGTGACGGGTGAAGCCGTCGCTGAGTACGTCTACGAGGTCGACCCGATCGCCGTCGTGCCCGATCCGGTCGACGGGTTCGCGGACAGCGGCTTGGTGGAACTGCTGGCGCTGGACAATCAAGGCACGCTGCTGGCGCTGGAACGGTCATTTTCCTTGGGCGCCACCGACCCCGATCGTGGCTACACGATCAAGCTCTATCTGGTGCGCACCCAAGGCGCCACGGACGTGATCGGCGAGGATGCTCTGCCGGTTTCGATCGAAGACGGCGAGCTTGAAGTCAATGTCGACGAGGTGGTGCAGAAAGAGCTGCTGCTGGACTTCAGCGACCTCGGCATCGTGCTGGACAATATCGAGGGCATGAGCCTCGGGCCGATGCTCGAAGACGGCCGCCAGTCTTTGATCATCGTGTCGGACGACAACTTCAGCAATTTCGGCCCGCAGGCGAACCAGTTCATCACCCTGGCGCTGGATCTGCAGACGATCCCGACGATCACGCCGACGCTCGAGACGCCAGACGAACTGCGCTATCCGGGGCCGGAGCCGATCGTGATCGGCCATCGCGGCGCCAGCGGCGAGCTGCCGGAGCACACGCTGGGCGCCTACGCCCGCGCGATCAACGACGGCGCCGACTTCATCGAGCCGGACCTGGTGAGCACGGCCGACGGGGTGCTGATCGCCCGGCACGAGCCCTGGCTTGCCACCGTGCAGACCGATGAGAACGGCGACGTCGTGTTGGACGAGAACGGCGATCCGATCGTCACCTTCGCGTCCACGGACATCGCCGAGGTCGCGAAGACGAACCCCGACTTCATGGCCCGGCTGACCACCAAGGATATCGGGTTCAACAGCGACGCGATCGGCTTCGGCAGTGTCACGGGTTGGTTCGCCGAGGATTTCACGCTCGAAGAGATCAAGACGCTGCGCGCGGTCGAAGACCAGCCGGATCTGCGCCCGCAATCCGCGCTGTTCGACGGGCTGTTCGAGATCCCGACGCTCGACGAGATTATCGACCTCGTCCAAGCGCATGAAGAACTGACCGGCGAGAAGATCGGCATCTATCCCGAGACCAAAGAGCCGAGCTATTTCGACAGCATCGGCCTGAGCCTCGAGGAAAACCTGATCCAGACGCTGATCGACCAGGGCTTTACGGATCCGGATCGCATCTTCATCCAGAGCTTCGAGGTCGCGAACCTGCTCGATTTGCAGGAGAACATCATGCCGGCGGCGGGCCTGGACCTGCCGCTCGTGCAGCTGCTGTTCAACGCGCCCACCTTCCCGACCTACGACCTGCTTGAAGAGGCGCTGACCGGCGGCGATTTCTCGCGCTACGACAGCCTAGGCTTCGACGCGTCCACCGTTTCCGGTGATCTGTTCACGCCAGAGGGCTTGGCGCTGCTCGCCGACGTCTATGCCGAGGGCATCGGCCCGTCGATCAGCCTGATCCTGAACGGCGACGGGTCCGAGACCGGCCTGGTGGACGAGGCGCAGGATGCGGGCCTGTTGGTCCACGCCTATACCCACCGCCTTGAGGGCGGGTTCACTTACGAACAGTTCCTGGCCACCGGCGTCGATGGCATCTTCACCGACTTCCCCGAGACTGGCCGCGAGGCGACCGATGCGATCTTCGCTGTCGAAGGCCCGGACCCGGATGACCCGGCCATCTGGCTGCACCCCAACAACGACGCCAAGAGCACTGTCATCACCGCGATGAAGAACGGTGGCTTGCGCGTCTACGACCTTGAGGGCGAGGAGATCCAGCGGATCGAGCCCGAGGGCATCCGCTACAACAATGTCGACGTGCTCTACGACGTGAAGGTCGGCAACAAGACATGGGACCTGGCCGTCGCGTCGGACCGCGCCAACGACACGCTGGCCATCTTCAGGATCAAGAAAGACGGAACCCTGAAGGACATCACGTCGAATAAGATTCCGGACACGATCTTCGGCGTGGATGACGGCGAGGCGACGGCCTATGGGCTCGCCACTTACAAGTCGCCGATCGACGGCGAGAGCTATGTGTTCGTCACCCAGGCGGACGGAGCGCAGATCGCGCAGCTTCGCCTGGAAAGCCAGGGCCGCAAGGTCACCTTCGAGACGGTGCGCGTTCTTGAGCTGCCGGTGCCCGAAGGCGAGGATCCGGCCGACTACCAGTCCGAAGGCATCACCATCGACCGCGAGACCGGCATCGGCTACGTGACCGTGGAGGAAGAGCTGGGGCTGCTCTCCTTCGAGGCGGAGCTGGGCGGGGCCAACGAATTCAAGACGGTCGCCCCGATCGACAGCGACTTCTTCGAGCCCGACCTGGAAGGTGTGTCGATCTTCTATGGCGATGGCGGCGAGGGGCTGATCATCGTCTCGTCACAGGGCGATGCGACATTCGCTGTCTTCGACCGGGTGAGCCACGAATACCTCGGCTCGTTCGCGATCCGCGAGGACGGCGGCATCGATGGTGTGCAGGAGAGCGACGGGCTGGAGATCTTCTCCGGCAGCTTGCCCGGCTTCGAGAACGGCCTCCTGGTCACGCAGGACGGCTCCAACGAGGCGCAGGTTGTGTTCGCCGACCCCGAAGATGGGGAGATCCAGAACTATAACGTCAACTTCAAGTACACGGACTTCGCGCAGATCCTGGAACTGTTCGGCCGTGACCCCAATCCCGACTATGACCCGCGCAACATCGAGCCCCAGGTGAATGTGATCGAGGCGACAGCGAAGCGCGAGACCCATGTGGGAACCGACGCGATCGATGTCTTCGTGTTCGAGCAGGGTGACTCCACCTGGTTCCGGCGGGACAAGATCATCGACTTCGACGCAGGCGACCGCATCGATGTCAGCGATTTCGGATTTGACGAGGTCAGTACGGGCCGGGTGCGGTGGTGGGAAACGGACACCCTGCGCGTGAGCGGCGTTGACGGCAGTGTTCGCCTGAGCGGCGGATCCTGGCACGAGCGCCTCGAGTTGAGGGTCGACGGTGACGTCGAAGACGTGCTCGCCGGCCTGATCCTTTCCTCCAGCGACGATCTCTGGGTCTGATCTTCTCCGATCGCCGGGGTCGTTAATCCGGCCTTAGCGTCCCGGGTGCCATTATAGATATAGGCTCCCGGGACGGTTGGCTGCCCAGGGCCGCGACAGCGTCGCGGCCCTATTCTTGCCGTCAGCTCCGTTTACGGGAGTGTTCCCGTTGCGAGCCGCGTTCCGGGCTCGCGGAGGGCTATCATGACACCCCGTCTGCGGCAGGGGAGTTTTCTGGAACGGGGATTCCGCCCGTTCTTTCTGTTGGCTGGTCTCTATGCTCTAGCGGCGATGGTCCTGTGGCTGGCCATGCTGCTGGTTGGCGTCGGCCCTTGGGGACCGCTGGATCCGCTGGGCTGGCATGCCCATGAGATGCTGTTCGGGTTCGCCACCGCAGCCGTGGCCGGGTTCGTCCTGACGGCCGTGCCGAACTGGACCGGCCGGCTGCCGCTCTCCGGCACGCCGCTGGCTATGTTGGCGCTGCTTTGGCTGGCCGGGCGAACCGCCGTGCTCTTGCCGATCGGCATCTGGCCCGCCGCGGCTATCGATGTGGCGTTCCTTGTGGTGCTGGACTTCGTTGTTTTGCGCGAGGTGATCGCGGGGCGCAACTGGCGCAACCTGCCGGTGGCAGTGGCTCTGGCCGCGCTGATCGGCGCCAACGTCGTGAGCTGGCTGGAGATAGCGGGCACGCTGCCCAATCACGCAACCGGCAACCGGCTCGGGATTGCGACCCTGATCCTGCTGATCTGTCTGATCGGGGGGCGCATCGTGCCCAGCTTCACGCGAAACTGGCTGGCGAAGCGGAAGGCCGCCCGCTTGCCGTCGCCCTTCGGCGCCTTCGATCAAGCGGTGCTGGCCGTGACCTTGATCGCCATGGTGGCCTGGGCCTTGCGGCCCGAGGGCCCAGCGCTTGCGGCCATACTGGCGGTGGCCGCGATCGGCAATCTGGTGCGGCTTGCCCGCTGGTGTGGGCTGCAGACGCTCAGCGAACCGCTGTTGTGGATCTTGCACGTGGGATATCTCTGGGTCCCCGTCGGCCTTGGCCTCGCGGCCGGGGCGGCCTGGGACCCGGCGCTCGTGCCCGCTATCGGCGTGCTCCACGCCTTCACCGCCGGTGCGGCAACGGTGATGATCGTCGCCGTCATGACCCGTGCGACGCTCGGCCATGCTGGCCGCGCATTGACGGCCGACCGGACGACGACGGCGGTTTATGTCTTGATCCTCATCGCCGCCATCGCCCGCGTGTGGGCCAGCTTCGATGCTGGCCTTTACTGGCACCTGCTGCACGTGTCCGGCGCCGCCTGGATCGCGGGCTTCGCGCTCTACCTGCTGCGCTACGCCCCAATCCAGTTGGCAATTGCCGACCGCTGAGCTACGCGGCCGCTTATGTCAGAGGGTTGCCACGTCGCGCGACGTAGTATGTGTTGACCGGGTCGTGCGGCAGGGATTTCTGGTCGACGCTGGCGAAGCCGGCCTCCCCCAGCATCCGGTGCGCCAGCTCTTCCCCCCACATGGTGCCGAGCCCCGGGCCGCCCTGGCCCAGAGACACGCTCATGCAGTGCGCGGTGGAGATGGCGTAGAGATACGTACCCAGCGGGTGGGCGAGGTTGTTCTGCAGATGGCTTGAACCGGCGACATCCTGCATCAGGAACACGCCGTCCGGCGCCAGTGCCCCAGCGATCGACCGCAACAGGCCGGCCGGATCCCGCTGGTCGTGCACGGCATCGAACGCCGTGATCAGATCGAACGGCCCCTCCGGCGGAATTTCGGCCAGATCCCTCGCCTCGAAGGTCAGGTTGCTGAGCCCCAACCGGACAGCTTCGGTCCTGGCCCTCTCGATCGGCTCTACACAGAGGTCATAGCCGGTGAAGCGACTGCACGGGAAGTGCTCCGCCAGTTTCAACAGAGCGCGCCCCGACCCGCAGCCGACGTCCAGCACCGCAATGCCTTGCTCGAGCCGGCCGGCAATGCCCGGGACAAGCGGCAGGATGGCATCGAACAGGGCATGCACGACCGTCTGCGCACTGTCCTCGGCCATCACCTGATGGAACCCGTGGTACTGGTCGTATGGCAGGCCGCCGCCATGGCGGAAGCAGTCGATCAGCGCGGCCTCGACACTTCCCATCAATGGGATCGTCTGTGCGGCCACGGCCAGATTGTTGGGCACCGAGGCCCGCGTCAGCCAGCAGGCATGTTCAGCCGGCAGGCGATAGGTGCCGGCCGCTGCATCGAAATCGACCACACCGGCGGCGGTCATCGCTGCCAGCCACTCGCGCACATAGCGCTCGTTCAGCCCGGCGCGAACCGCAACCCCTGCGCTCGTCAACGCGGGCGCACCTTCCATCGCGTCGAACAGCCCTGTGCGGTGCCCGATCGAGGCCATCACGGTCATGGCGGCCTCGTTCAGGGCGCCGGCGAAGCGCTCGCCGAAGGCGTCAGCACGCGCCTGGTCGAAGGCGTCCGACCCTGTCTCGTGTGATACGGCAGACATGTTTTGGTCTCCATTCCCGCCGCGATCAGCTGCGGCGACGGCGACCCTAGGCCCGGGCAGGCAGGAGCGCTAAAGTCATTTCGGGCAGAAACAAGACGAATATGCCATGCACTCCCGCGATACGCTCACGGTGGCCCTGGTCGCCACACCGGCCTCCACGGCCTCTTCCATCTACGGCATTTACGACATGCTGGCCTCCGTCGGCCGCGAATGGGATCTGGTGATGACGGGTATACCCGGCCCGTCGCGCGTGACGCCGATCATTGTCGCGCCCAGTGCTGCGGGATTTCGGGCGGAGAACGGCGCGTACATCCAGCCGGATTGCGCCTTCGAGGACTGCGAAACGCCGGATGTCGCCTGCGTCACCGATGTTGCCGTCGGGCCGAATGATCCCATTGCGCAAGACCACGGCGAGGCCATCGATTGGCTGAAGCGCTGCCATGCCGCGGGCTCCACCGTGGCGTCCGCCTGTTCCGGGGCCATGCTGCTGGCCGAAGCGGGGTTGCTGGACGGCGGCGAGGCCACGACCCATTGGGCCTTCTGCGATGCCCTGAAGCGCCGGTACCCGAAGGTGACCGTCCATCCGTCCCGTGTGCTGGTGGCGTCCGGCGACGGTCAGCGTGTGATCACGGCGGGCGGCGGTTCCTCTTGGGGCGACCTGACGCTCTATCTCGTCGCCCGGTTCCTGGGCCAGGAAGAGGCGATGCGGCTTGCCAAGCTCTACCTCCTGGAATGGCATGAGCACGGGCAGCTTCCCTTCGCCGCGCTCGCGCGCACCCGGCAGGTAGCCGACCGGGCCATTGCGGCCTGCCAGGAGTGGCTGGGCGAACACTACCAAGAGCATTCGCCAGTGGCCGCCATGGTGGCACTGAGTGGCCTGGCGGAGCGATCCTTCAAGCGGCGGTTTACCGAGGCGACCGGCATGGCGCCGATCGAATACGTGCACACGCTACGTCTGGAGGAGGCCAAGCAGCTTCTGGAAACCACAGACATGCCGGTGGAGGTGGTCGCCAACGAGACCGGCTATGAAGACGGCAGCTTCTTCCGCCGCCTGTTCCGCCGAAAGGTGGGCATGACGCCGGCCGACTACCGTCGCCGCTTCCGCGCGGTGCGCACCGCGCTGCGTGAGGCGGAGCGGGCGGCATATTAGGAATTCGGATTCGTCTTGTTGGGGGGGCGTCGATCGTGTCCGGCAGTTGCCCGTGCTTGGCGGCATCGTTTTCAATGCAACAACGCCATGATCAGGATCGTCCTAGTCGGTGGTCCGAGCGGAAAGCGTGCGAGACGGCAATGGATCTCCACCGTCATGGGTAGCAGCGGGAGAAGCCGGACCTCTAATTGCCCGGCCCTTGCCAATCGCGCGATCGGCCCACGGCATAGATGTAGCAATCGGCGCCGTTGGTGTTCCGCTCGCAGGTTCGGATGGCGTCGGACGGGTATGCCCTGCGGCAGTCGGTCTGACCGGCCCGGGGGCAGTAGACATAGCCGCACACCCGGCCGGTGAAATCGGTGGCGAAGTAGCGCGGAGCAGCCTCGCTTGAGTAGGACTGGTACAAGCGCTCACAAGCTGCCGACAGTTGTGGCCCGGGGGATGAGGGCGACGAACTTCCGGTCACGCAGGCGGTCAAGAGCAACTTGGCCGCGAGAGCTGGAAGCCACAGGGCCTGTCGGTTTCGTTCAACGGATCGTCCCCAAAGGGGATCGCCTTCAAATTGAGCGTCTTGCATCGGCTGATTCTCCACTTTATGCGATGAGATTCGACACGAGCGATGGCTGTGGGGCCTCCGAGCTTCGAAGTTTCGAATGCGACGAAAAGGCGAGCACATTTCGAGTTATAGCGCCCATTCATGCAGATCTTTATGATTAAAGTGTTATGTTAATCATTATATCTCTATGAAAGATGCATATCGTCATCCGATATATAATTATCAGTAGAAAAACTTGCTAACATTGATCCTAGTCAGATCGATGGGCAGTTTTCTGCATTCCGTCGATCTCATGACGCCAGTCTCGATCTCTCGGGGTTTCGACAAACTCATGATCACAACGGGCCGTTTCGGCCGTTTGAATGCAGGTAGGTTGATCCTTACCTGCACAACCACCGCAATAGCTCCTTAGGCAGCTTCGGCCACGGCGGCGAATGGCGTCCGGTCACGGGCCCTTCTTGGGCGACACCAGGACCAGAGGTGATCGTTATCCAAGATCCGCATCCGCGATCGCTGCGCGTTGGCGCAAGAGGGCCAGCACAAGGTCGATGGTCGGGGTCGGCTTGGCGACGATCCGTGCGACCTCTTGCACGGAGGCGACAAGCGCGTCGATTTCCATCGGCCGGCCCTGGGTCAGGTCCTGCAGCATTGATGTACGATGGGCGCCAACGGCCGCTGCGCCGGCAATGCGCTGGTCGACATCGATTGCGAAACGGACGCCCAACGCCTCAGCGGCCGCCTGCGCCTCCAGCATCATGGCGCGGGCAACGGCGCGCGTGCCCGGATCCGTCGCAATCACATCGAGGGTCGCATGGGTCAGCGCGCTGATCGGGTTGAAGGCCAGGTTGCCCCAGACCTTCACCCAGATGTCATCGCGGATGCGCGGGCGCACGGGCGCCTTCAGGCCGCCGGCGATCATCGCCCGGCTCAGGGCGGATGCCCGCTCCGTCCGCTCGCCGCTCGGCTCGCCCAGCGTGAAGCGGTCGCCCTCGATGTGCTGGACCACGCCGGGTTCCACCACCTCGCAAGCCGGATAGACGACGCAGCCTATCACCCGCTCCGGCCCCAGCCCATCCCACTGCCGGCCGCCCGGATCGACGGTTTCCAGGCGTCGGTTCCCATAATCACCGGCAAGACCGTAGAAGTACCACCACGGCAGTCCGTTGATGGCAGGCACCACGGCCGTCTCCGGCCCGAGCAGCGGCTGCATGGCGTCCACCATGGCCGGCACCGAATGGGCCTTCAGCGTGATGATCACATAGTCCTGCGGGCCCGCCTCCGCCGCGCTCTCGGTGACATTGAGATGGGCGACGCGCTCCTCCCCACCGATGCGCAAGCGCAGGCCCCGTTCGCGCATGGCGGCGAGATGGGGGCCGCGGGCGATCAGGGTGACATCGGCCCCGCCCTCGGCCAACGCCGCGCCGAGATAAGCGCCGATGGCGCCGGCGCCGACGATACAGATGCGCATCAGGCGAGGCCCAGTTTTTCAGCCAAACCGATGCGCTGCAGCTTGCCCGTAGCGCCCTTGGGGATCTCGTCCAGGAACAGGATCTTGCGCGGCACCTTGAAGTCGGCGAGGCGCGTGGCCGCATAGTCTTTCAGCGCCTGTTCCGTCGCGGCCTGGCCTTCGCGCAGCACAACGGCGGCTGCCACCTCCTCACCCAGCTTGGCATGCGGCATGGCGAAGGTGACCACCTGGCCGACGGCGGCATGGTCCATCAGCACCTCGTCGACCTCGCGCGGGCTCACCTTCTCGCCGCCGCGGTTGATGATCTCTTTCAGCCGGCCGGTGATGGTCAAATAGCCTTCGGCATCCATGATCCCCTGGTCGCCAGTGCGGAACCAGCCATCGATGAAGGCTTCGGCATTGGCCTTGGGATTGGCTTCGTACCCGGGCGAGACGTTGCGGCCGCGGATCACCACCTCGCCGACCTCGCCGCGGGCCAGCAGGGCACCGGCTTCGCCCATCACGGCGATCTCCGGGCCGGCGGCGATGCCGACGGTTCCGGGTTTGCGCGGGGCGGGCGGCAGCGGATTGCTGGCCATCTGATGCGTCGCCTCGGTCATGCCGTAGGCCTCGATCGCCGGGCAGCCGAAGGTTTCCTCAAGCTCTGCCATCACCTGCGGCGGCAGCGAGGAGGAGCTGGAGCGCACAAAGCGCAGGTTCGCGCGCGCGATGGCCTCGGCATTGCGCGCGGCGCGCGAAAGGATCGCCTGATGCATCGTCGGTACGGCCGTGTACCAGGTGGGTGCGGCCTCCTCCAGCCAGGCGAAGAACTTCAGCGCGTTGAAGCCCGGGGTGCAGAATACGGCGGAGCCTGCCGCCAGCGACGACAGGACGGCCGCAATCAGGCCGTGGATGTGGAACAGTGGCATGACGTTCAAGCAGCGGTCCGCCGGCGTCAGCGCCAGCGTGGCCGCGATATGGTGGGCGGAGGCCGCCAGGTTCCGCTGTGTCAGCGGCACCACCTTCGGTCGCGACGTCGTACCCGAGGTGTGCAGCACCAATCCGATATCGTCGGTTTCGGCCAATCCGGGGGCTGTGGGCGTTCCCGAAGCGTCACCGTGCAACGTGAACGCACCGGCCGTCTTGTCATCGGCGACCAGTTCCAGGATCGCCAGGCCGTGGCGCCTGGCGACTTCGATCGCCGGCGAGGTGTCGCCGGCCGCCACAACCAGAGCCTTGGCACCGAGATCGGAGAGGTAGAAGTCGAATTCCTGCTCGCGGTAGGCAGGGTTCAGCGGCGCCGTGGTCGTGCCCGCCGCGATGGCGACGAACGCTGTCGCCATCTCCGGCCCGTTGGGCAACACTATGGCCACCCGGTCGTTGCGCCCGATGCCGAACCCGTTCAGCGCCGAGACGGTCGATGCCATCAGGTCGCGCAGTTGCCCATAGGTCAGGTTGCGCCCGCCGACGGCTGCGATCGCCGTGGCCCCAGCGTCGCCCGCGGCCAGCAAGTCGGGCAGCGTTTCGACATTCGCTCTCAGAAGTGTGTTGTCCATGGTGCCTGTTTCCGGTTTGGCCCGCCTGACCGGCGCGCATCGAACCGGCCCTTCATCCGTGCCGGCCGCCAGTATAGCCGCCGGCCCGCCCTTCGCTATCGGATTGCCCGGCTCGCCTGCAGGTCCGATCGACCACACAGAGTTTGCCTGACGGCCGGGTCGGACCCTTGCATGGATGGATTGCGCTGCTGGGGAGAAGCGATCATCGTGATGTATCGAAATCATCGGCCCGGTCTCTCGGTCGATCCATCCACACCAGGCGCTCAGGAGGAACGATGACACGACTTGCCGGTCTTATGGTCTTTGTCTTGCTTTGGCCAATGATGGCGTCTGCGCAGCCGCCCAAGCCAGCCTGCGTGGTCGACCAAGCGGTAGAGATCCTCTGGCAGGGTGACTGGTATCCCGGCCGCGTGCTCGAGGGGCCGCGACGCGACGGCATGTGCTACATCACATATGACGGCTACGCCTCAAGCTGGGACGAATGGGTGACGCCAGACCGCTTGCGGCGGATGGGCGGCGTGCCACAGCCTTCGGCGCTATGCTCGCCCGGATCCGCTGTCGAGATCGAATGGAGCGGAAGCTGGTATCCGGGCCGCGTCCTCGACGGTCCGCAGACCGACGGGTCCTGCTACATCACCTATGACGGCTATTCGTCCAGCTGGGACGAATGGGTGGCGCCGGCACGCCTGCGCCCCGTGCAGTAGCGGGCGGGCGGCATAGTCCGCTCACCCGTCCACATCCCCTTCCATAGTGAGGCCGACTGCGTGCTCGTCAGCAATGCGGGCTCGCTCGCACCTTGACAGATAGAACGATCGTTCTATCTGTTGTCCATGAGCGACAAACGCCGGGACATCGTCGAAGCCGCCGACCGCGTCTTCTATGACGAAGGGTTCGCCGATATCGGTATCGATCGCGTGGTGGGGGAGGCCGATGTCGCCTTGGGCACGCTCTATCGCCACTTCAAGACCCGTGCCGACGTGGTTGTCGGTGCCTTGGAGCATCGGCATGCGGCATTTCTGGAGGCGCTGAACGAAGAGGCCTCCCCCGAGGATGGGGCCGAGGCCGTCTTGCGACTCTTCGATACGCTGCGCACCTGGGCGAAAACCCGAGGGGGCAATGGCTGCCTGTTTCTGCGTGCTGCGGCCGACTATCCGCGGGATGCTAGGATCAGACAGGCGGCGCTGGCCCACAAACAAAGCTATCTGGCGGCCATTGAGCGGCGACTGCGGCAGGCCGGGTGGCCGGCCGACCGCGCGAGCAACCTTGCGCCCGACATCTTCGTGCTGTTGGAGGGCGCCGTCGCAGCCGCGTTCACGCTTGGGGACGACTGGGCGATCACCAGCGCCAGGAAGGCGGCGGCTGCCCTACTGGAGGCCTCGGAACCGCGACCATGAGGGCGACAACGCCCCTGATCGCCCTGGAGGCCGGGCTGATCGTCGCCTGGAGCTCCGGCTTCATAGGTGCGCGCCTTGCCGCGGACGTGTCGTCGGTGTTTCTGGTTCTCTTCTGGCGGTTCGTCGTCGTTGGGCTGCTTTTGCTGCCTTTGCTGGCCCACGCGGCAAGGGCTGGGCTGACCTGGCGATCGATCGCGATCCAGTCGGCCCTGGGCGCCTTCGCGATGTTCGGGTACCTCGCTCTCGGCGTGAAGGCGATCGAGCTTGGCGTTCCCACCGGTACGGCCGCCTTGATCTCGGCACTGCAGCCTCTGGCGACGGCGGCATTGGTGGCTCCGCTGCTGAAGGAACGGGTCGATCGCATGCAATGGCTGGGTCTCGCGATCGGCCTTGCCGGTGTGGGTCTGGCCGTCGGCGGCGCGCTCGGCCATGCGCCGCTCTGGGCCTATGCCCTGTCGCTTGCCTCCATGGCCAGCCTTGTGATCGCGACGCTTATCGCCAAAGCGGTCCCGGACGCCACACCGCTCTTGCCCGCGCTGGGGATCCAGAGCCTCGTTGCGGCCGTGTTGTTCGCGCCGCTGGCCGTGCTGGAAGGCAGCATCGTTCCAGAGATCGAAGCCGGCTTCGTCACCGCCATCGCCTGGTTCATCCTGTTCTCCACCATCGCCGCCTACGGGCTCTACTGGCTCTGTCTGCGCCGGACCACGGCGACGCGCGTCGGCAGCCTGATCTACCTGACCCCGCCCGTGACGATGATCTGGGCGTGGGCCATGTTCGCCGAGCCACTCGCGCCGATGGCCGTTACAGGCTTTGCCGTGTGCTTGCTCGGCGTCGGCCTGACCCGCTGGGGCGGCAGCCGGACGCAGGCATGCCGCGCCACCGGGTCGGATTGACCGGCATCTCGACACGGCTGCTACAAGAGCTCCCAGGCACTCCAATTCTCTTCAACATGCGCAATCGAGGTGGTGCCTGGTATGACGATGATGTTGGGCGACCGCCGCAGCAGCCAGGCAAGGGCTTCACGAGGGGCGAGCGCAGCACCCCGCTGCATCGGATTGGCGCCGAGGGGCCCATAGGGGATGAAGGCGATGCCGCGTTCTGCCGTGAAATCCACCAGATCGGCATGGTCCGTCTCCGCCATGTTGAAGCGGTTCTGAACGCTTGCGATCGACGCGACGCCCAGGGCGCGGTCCAGCTGATCACGCGTGACGTTGGACAGCCCGATATGCGCAATCCGGCCGTCGGCTTGCGCCTCGGCCAGAGCGGCGATGGAGCCCTCGATCGGCACATTCGGATCCACGCGGTGGAGCTGGAACAGGTCGATCCGGTCGCGCCGCAGGTTGACCAACGCACGGTCGATCTGGCGCAGCAGCGTGTCCCTGGATCCGTCCACGACGATCCGGCCCGGCGCCGGCTTGTCGACGCCGCCTTTGGTGGCAATCACCACTTCGCGGCCCGCCAGAGCCTCACCGACGATCCTGTCGGCGTATTCAGGGCCATAGGCCCAGGCGCTGTCGAATAGGGTCACGCCGAGATCAGCGGCACGGCGAAGCACCGCCTTGCCGCCCTCCCAATCCGGGAACGGTCCGAAGTTCCCCGGTTGGCCGGTCAGGCGCATCGCACCGTAGCCGAGCCGGTTGACGTTACGCTCGCCGCCGAGCGCAAAGGTCTTCGAGATTGCAGTCATCTTTCGAACTCCTTGGTCCTGGCAGCGTCGGCTGCCCGCAAGGCGAGAGATGACACTGTCGGCATTCATTCGGTAGATCGATAAGGCAGCTTTCAGATATACGTAATACGTATGAGTAAGCCTCTCGACCGATTGACCCTGCTGGGCACCTTCGTTCGGATTGCCGAGCGCGGATCCATCAGCCGGGCCGCGCGCGATCTCGGCCTCTCCCAGGCCTCGGTCAGCCGGCAGCTAAAGGATCTGGAAGACCGCTTCGGGGCTGTTCTGATCCGGCGCACGACACACTCCCTGGCCTTGACGCCGGCAGGGCAGGGGCTGTTGCGGGATGCCAGGGACCTCGTCTCGGCCTGGGCAGCCCTGGAAGAGCGCCACGGGTCATCCGACGGGTCGGTCAAGGGGCCGTTGAAGATCGTGGCGCCTGTCGCCCTCGGCCAGCATCACTTGGCGGACATCGCGTGCGGCTTCCAGCGTGCGCACCCCGCCGTCGCCATTACCTGGCTGCTGCAGGACGAGCCGATCCGCTTTGCGGAGATCGGCTGCGATTGCTGGATCAAAGTGGGGGCGGTCCCGGACGATATGCTGATCGTGCGCGATCTCGGGCGGGTCGAACGGCTGCTGGTCGCCGCACCGGACCCGTTCGGTCCGCGAAGGGCGTTCACGCCGGAAGAGGTCGCCCGACTGCCCTGCGTCGCGCTCGATCCCTTCGAGGGCGGACGGATCGGCCTTACTGCCCGCGATCGCGCAACCACGACACTCACGCCGGACGTAAGCTTCTCCACAAACAGCATCTTCGCGCAACATCGTGCGGCGCTGAACGGAGTGGGGTTCGCCGTGCTGCCGCGATGGTTCGTCGAAGCCGATCTTCAGGCGGGCCGCCTGATCGATCTGCTGCCCGACTGGCGCGCCGAGACATTGCCCATCAACGCCGCCTTCATGCCTGCGCGCTTTCAACCGCGGCGTCTCTCCCTGCTTCTCGATCAGCTTGCCGCGGAGGTCCCCCGCATCCCCGGGATCTGGCGATAGGCCGACCGGACTGGAACAGGGGCCATCCAAGTCGGTGCGAACGACGTAAAAACGAATAGCGCCGACGGCGTCCGCAACACTGCGGCCGCGCACTGCGGCACACGACTGCTGAGGTACATTCTGATGCGAACGCTCATGGCGGTCCTCGCGGCCTTGACCATCTCAGAGGCGGCAGCCGCCGACACCGCGTACGACTTCACGTTCCCCGGCATCACCGGCGACACGCTGGCGTTGTCGGAGTATGAGGGCCGTCCGATCCTGATCACAAACACGGCCTCGCGCTGCGGCTTCACCCATCAATACGACGGCCTGCAGACGGTCTGGGAAACGTATCGCGACCGGGGCCTCGTGGTCATCGGGGTGCCGTCGAACGATTTCCGGCAGGAACTGGCCAGCGAGGAAGAGGTTCGACGGTTCTGCGAAGTGAATTTCGCCATCGATTTTCCCATGACGGCGATTACCCAGGTTTCCGGGCCGGATGCCCACCCGTTTTTCCGGTGGATCGAGACCCAGAACGCGAGCCAGCCGACCTGGAACTTCAAGGAATACCTGATCGGCCCCGACGGTCTGCTGGTCGCGGAATTCTCAACCGCGACCGACCCGACCGACGCGCAGGTCGTTGCCGCGATCGAAAGCGTGCTGCAGCCGTAAGGCGATACTGACTGGGGCGTTTTGGCTATGCTGGCGGGATGCCGCATCAGCGTTCGGAAATGTCCGTGTCGGACGTTGTCGCCCAGCTGCGGACCCTGGGCATCCGTGACGGCGACGTCCTGTTGGTTCACATATCATTCCGCGCCGTCAGGCCGATCGAGCGTGGGCCGGACGGGCTGATCGAGGCCTTGTGCCGCGCTGCCGCGCCATTGGGAACGGTCGTCATGCCGTCCTGGACCGGCGAGGACGACCGGCCGTTCGACCCAAGGAGGACGCCGACCCCTCCGGATCTGGGCATTGTCGCGAGCACGTTCTGGCAGATGCCGGGCGTTCTGCGCAGCGGCCATCCGTTTGCCTTCGCGGCCAGGGGACCAAAGGCAGAAGAGATCCTGGCTGACGATCTGGTGCTACCGCCGCATCAGCCCGCAAGCCCTGTCGGTCGGGTTCTCGACTTGGACGGTCGCATTCTGCTGTTGGGTGTCGACCACGATGCGAACACGACCTTGCACCTGGCGGAGCTGATGGCAGGTGTCCCCTACGGTGTGCCCAAGCACATTACGGCGCTGCGCGACGGCATGCCCACAAGGCTGGACTATCGGGAGAACGACCACTGTTGCGATCTGTTCCGATTGGCCGACGGCTGGATGGCGGGGCGCGGCTTGCAGACGGAGGGGCTGGTCGGGCGCGCGCCATCGAAGCTGATGCGCTCACGAGATCTGGTCGAAGAGGCCCTGGCGCAGCTCAAGCGAGATCCGCTGATCTTTCTTCATTCGTCCGACGCGGGCTGCGAAGACTGCGCGATGGCGCGGACGAGCATCGCTGCTTGAGGCTGCACAGACTGGACAATCGGGAAGGCCGCCTGCACGGCAGCCTTCCCTCAAGATGATCGACGCCCCGGGACGTCACCCCCGGGGCGAACGCATCAGCGCGGTTCCGAAGCCAGGCCTTTCCAGATCGCGTAGCAGGCGAGCAGCAAGATCACGGTGAAGGGGAACCCGGTCGACACCGCCATGGCCTGCAGCGCTCCAAGGCCGCCGCCCAGCAACAGCGCGATCGCCACCAGCCCCTCGAAGGTGCACCAGAACACACGCTGCGGCAGCGGCGCGTTGATCTTGCCGCCCGCGGTGATCGTGTCGATCACCAGCGAGCCGCTGTCCGACGAAGTGACGAAGAAGACAATCACCAGCACGATGCCGATGAACGAGGTGATCGCGGTCAGCGGCAGCTCTGCCAGCATGGTGAACAGCTTCAGTTCCAGATCCGCATCGGCGACTGCCTGATAGCCGTCATTGACGATCTGGCTGATCGCCGTGCCGCCGAACACGGTCATCCACAAGACGCAGACCAGCGTGGGGATGATCAGCACGCAGATGATGAACTCACGCACCGTGCGGCCGCGCGACACCCGCGCGATGAACATGCCAACGAATGGCGACCACGACACCCACCAGGCCCAGTAGAACGCCGTCCAGCCCTGCGAGAAGTTGGCGTCTTCCCGGCCCACCGGGTTCGACAGCGCCAGCAGATTCTCGCCATAGGCCGCAAGGCCCGTGAAGAAGCCGGTCAGGATTTCCAAGGTCGGCCCGACGGCGATGACGAAGACCAGCAGCGCCAGCGCCAGCACCATGTTGATCTCGGACAGCCGCTTCACGCCGGCATCGAGGCCGGCCAGCACCGAGATCAGGGCCACCGCCGTGATGCCGACGATCAGCAGGATCTTCGACGTGTCGGACACAGACCAACCGAACAGGAAGTCCAGCCCGGCATTGGCCTGCTCCGCCCCGAAGCCCAGCGACGTGGCCAGGCCGAACAGCGTGGCGAACACGGCCAGCGTGTCGATGATATGGCCGGTCCAGCCCCACACCCGCTCGCCGAAAATCGGATAGAAGATCGAGCGGATCGTGAGCGGCAGGCCCTTGTTGTAGGAGAAGATGGCAAGCGCCAGCGCCACCACGGCATAGATCGCCCAGGGGTGCAGCCCCCAGTGGAAGATGGTGGCCGCCATGCCCAGACGGGCGGCGGCCTCTGCGTCTTCCGCCGCCGCGCCAAGCGGCGCCCAGTCGGTGCGCACACCGTCTTCAACGCTGGTCCCGCCCAACGACGAGTTGAAGTGCGAAATCGGTTCGGCGACGCCGAAGAACATCAGCCCGATGCCCATGCCAGCGGCGAACAGCATGGCGAACCAGCCGGCATAGGAATAGTCGGGCTTCGCGTTGGTGCCGCCGATGCGCACCTTGCCGACCGGCGAGACAATCAGCAGAAGACAGAAGAGCACGAAGATATTGGCGGCCCCGAGGAAGAACCAGTCGAGCGTCGATGTCAGCCAAACCCTGAGGCTGTTGAACACCGGCTCCACATCGTTCTGAAAGGCGAGTGCGGCGAAGACGAAGGCAAAGATGGTCAGGCCCGAAATCAAGAAGACCGGATTGTGGATATCGAGGCCGAATGGCCCCAGGCGCGCCCGGATGTTGTCCCGGCCGATCTCGTATTCCGTATCGATCGGATTGGCGTGTCCGTCCGGATTCCGGATGGCTGTGTCGGTCACGTCTTCTGCCTCCCTTTCTTGACTGTTGTCTGGGCGCTGCTTGAAATCGCCGGCACTATCTCAGCGGATGACGATCACCGGCTTTCATCCGTCGCTGGAGCGTGCCCGTTGTCCCCGGCCACCCCTTGCAAAGCGCCGGTGGGCCACTCGAATTTTATGACGGTATCGTGAATACCGGCGAAGCGCCAGAGCAGCATTCTACGTCGAAGGTTCAAAAATCGGCGACACAAGGCCGACAGACGGCGTCGCACGGGCCCAGGCGGCTAATCCAGGCCGGCAAAGAACTCCCAGATCACCTCGCCCGCGTCCATATCCTGGTTGACGGGGCCGAGAATCCCTTCCAGCCATCTCAGGCCGGCCCTGACAGGGCGGGTCTGGGGCCAGACATGTCCGCCGCCGTCCATCGTGTAGAAGACGACCGGCGCACGGGTCGCACAGCCCTGGAAGACGTCCCGTCGAACCATGGAGTCGTCATTGGTCGTCAGGTCGGGCATCTGCTCGACGGTCGGCGTCGGTGCGCAGCCGTTGTGGCGGGCCCAGAATGCCGCCGTTTCCGGCGCGGACATCCGGGGCTCCGCCGTCACGCCGCGCACGGTGACGGTGCCACCGTAGTAGGGCACGAAAGGATCCGCCGTGCCGGCAATGATCTGCACGGCGATCGATTGCGTGGGCTGGCAGACCCGTTCGGGCTGGATCAGCATCGTCGCGATCACCGGCGCGATTGCGGCCACCCGGTGGCTCAGCTCGCAGCCGACACGATACGACATGTAGCCGCCATTCGATGCGCCTGTCACGAACACGCGCTGCGGATCGCCACTGTGCTCGGCGATCACGACGTCCATCAAGCGGTCGATGAAGCCGACATCGTCGACGTTCAGCGTGCCGCCACCGTCGCCACCGAAATAGATCGTGCGGTAGTCGTTCCAGTTGTCGCCGACGGCATCGGGCGCGACCAGGATCGCCCCTTCCCGCTCGGCGATCGCGGGCAGGGTGGTTTGCCGCCAAACCTGCCTGGCCGACTGTGTGCCGCCGTGCAGCAGGATGATGACCGGCACCGGTTTCGATGCCGATTGGGGCGGCACCTGGATCAGATAACTCCGCTCGATGCCGTCATGCACCAGCGTCCGCCGCTCCCGCGCCTCGGCATCAACCCCGCCTGCAAGGGCGATGGTGAGAGCCCAGAGGGCAGGGATGATCGTGCGGATCGGCATGTTCAGCCCCTTCTCAGAACTGGCCCGAAGTTTCCGTCAACCGTCAGTCCAACGCCGGCATCTCCCGGCGGAACAGCTCCGCCTCCACGCCGGCGGGGTCGGCCTGAAACGCCCGCGCCGCCGCATGGCCGGAATAGACCGCCGCAGCGATCAATCCCGGCGCGAGCGCATCGCCGATGGTCTTCACCGTACGGATGCCGGCCGCCGTCCGTCTGTTAGGGTCTTCACGCAGAGCCTGTGCCAATTCATCCGTCGGCAGGCGTTCCGTGACCGTTACGACGCTATCGCATGGCACCTGTACCGTACCGCCCGTGTACACGCAGTCCAGCGCCGCCTTGTCGGCGTCCACCGCAACCAGGCCGTGACCCGTGACGATTTCGACGCCAAGCTCCAGCAGTCGGCGCTGGATGCGATGCTGTTCCAAGGTGTTCACGGTCCAGGCCGACACCAAGGCCGCAGGCGTCACAAGCACGACGTCCCGCCGGGCACCCTTCAGCGCTTCGGCAATCGCGCCACCCAGATAGGCATGGTCGTCGTCATAGATCAGCACACGACCCGCGGGCAGCCGCCCGGCCAGGATGTCGTCGGGTGTGAAGGCCGCGTCGAGGCCTGGGATCGGCCGCCGCATCCGCCGTCCCACCCCGTCGCGCCGCCAGACGGATCCGGTGGCGAGGAAGACATGCGCGAAGCCGAAATCCAGCACCTGATCCGCCGTCAGCGGGCTGTCGAGATAGATCTCGACGTTTTCCATGCGCTTAAGCGCACAGGTCCGATAGTCGGCGACGCGGATCCAGCTGCCCAGGCCCGGCAACGCGGCCTCAGCCCGCGCCCGACCGCCCAGTTCCTTGCCGGCCTCGGCCAGGGTCACGGGATAGCCGCGGCGGGCGAGCTGCAGGGCGCATTCCAGTCCGGCGGGGCCGGCGCCGACCACCAGCACGGGGTCGTCCGATGCCGCCTTCGCAATCCGCTCCGGATGCCAGCCGCGGCGCCATTCCTCGCCCATGGTCGGGTTCTGGGTGCAGCGCATGGGCACACACTGATTGTCGCCGGCAACACAGATGTTGCAGCCGATGCATTCGCGGATCTCCTCCACCCGCCCCTCGCGAATCTTGGCCGGCAGGAACGGATCGGCGATGGACGGGCGGGCCGCGCCGATCAGGTCCAGAACGCCGCGGCGGATCTGCGAGACCATAGCGTCAGGCGACGTGAAGCGCCCGACACCGACCACGGGCTTGTCGGTCAGCCGCTTGACGAAGGCGGTATACGGCTCCTGGTACCCCTCGTTGGGGCTGAAGCGGGCGGTCACGCTATCGTTGGCCCAGCCCGACAGGTGCAGGTCCCAGAGATCCGGCAGATCGGCCAGCATGGCCACGATCTCCGCCGCCTCGCCGTCGGCCTGCAAGCCCTCCGGCCCCATCAGTTCGTCGACGGCAAAGCGGAAGGCGACGGCGCAGCGGTCGCCCACGGCGTCTTTCGTATCCTCCAACAATTCCCGCGTCAGCCGGACACGATTGGTCAGGCTGCCGCCGTATTCATCGCTCCGCCCATTGTATCGCGGCAGCATGAAATGGAACGGCAGGGTCATGTTATGGCCAGCGTAGACATAGACGATGTCGGAACCGGCATCGGCTGCGCGCTGCGCGGCGGCCCGATGCCACCGGCGAAACGCGCGAATGTCGGCAGCGTCCATTGCCCGCGCCTGCACCGGATGCAGGCTGTCCACGACCGTATGCGATGGGGCCAGCGGCGGCAGGCGCGACAGCAGGTTGGCGGAATGCAGGCCGTTGTGCGCCAGCTCTACGGCCGCCAGGCTGCCATGGGCATGCACGGCATCGGTCATCAGCCTCAGGGCCGGGACGTCGCGATCGTCCCACAGCCGCTGCTCCACCGACGGCGCGATGTCCGATGTGGGATGGATCTCCGTCTCTTCGGTGCTGACCACTCCCCAGCCGCCTTCGGCCTTGATGCCGCGCATGGCGGCGTGGGCGCGTGGGCGCAGGTGGCCCATGCCATTGCAATGCGGCACCTGATAGAACCGGTTCGGCGCCAGCTTTGGGCCGATCCTCACCGGCTCGAAGAGCAGCGCGTAACGGCCTTGCCCGTCGTCCATTCGGTCATCCTTTCCGGCAGGGTCGACCCGCCGTTCACGCGATAGTGCCCCGCCGGCCCTGCGATCCGTGTTACACTATTGTGTCAGACAGGTGGCCTTCGCCCGACGATGCGGGTTGGTCAGCGCCGTCGGGCCTGCGGTGTTGTCGGTTTCGGACTTCCTTAAGAGGGCCGCCGGACCGGAGGTGCTTGGAATGTCGGGACTTGCCTTTTGGCACACCGACCCGCGGCACGACCAAAGCCATGACGTGCACGGGTCTGCAACCCATCCGCAGGGGCGGCTCTCGGGATGGAGTCATCCCGCGCTCGGCGACCTGTTGGTGCTGGCGATCCTGGTGTTGTTGCTGTTCGCCTGACCTGGGGCGGCGGATCAGGCCTGCCGGCTGCGGACGATCGGGCGGCCGAATTCGGCCGGCGGCAGCGGCACGATCGGACCGCCCGGCATCAGCGGGCGGGCGGCGAAACGCTCAAGGCTGATCATGCGGTCGTACATCACCAGGCCGCCGGTCAGTGACAGGTTCAAAGAGAACCGCGTCGGGATCTTCACGGTCAGCTCCGCCCGCGCCAACAGGGCGTCGGACAGACCATATCGTTCCGACCCCAGCACATAGGCCGCCTGTCGCGGATGGCGGAAGCTGGGAAGATCGATGGCGTCCTCCGTCATTTCCACGGCCACCAGCGTGCAGCCGCTGGGCAGCATCAGCGAGGCGACGTTGGGGAACAGGTAGAACGGCACTTGGCCGATCGCATCGCTGGGGTCGGTGCTCTCGATCTCGTCCAAATCGGCGGCAGGCGCGATGACGAACGCAAAAGCGGCACCAAAAGCGTGTGCCGTGCGCAGCATTGCGCCGACATTGCGAGGCTTGCTGACCCCTTCTACACCAACGGCGAAGTACCCGCGCATCCTCACCAACCTCTCGAATGGGCGCAAGACCTTGCCCGCCGCACCGGCCCCGTGCAAGGTCTTGCGCCCAGCTTTATTGCACGCAACCGGAACCCTCGATGCCCCATGACACACAGATCGCGCCTCCCGCACCGCGGGTCACGTCCGACTCGCCCGTGCTGGTGGAGGTGACGCGGGGGACGATTGTCGAGTGCTGCCATCATGGACGCGCGGTGATCGCCGATGCGCGCGGCCGCGTGGCCGGCTATTGGGGGGATTTCGAGCGGCCGGTCTACCCCCGATCCGCGATCAAGCCGCTACAGGCTCTGGCGATCGTGGAAAGCGGCGCCGCCGACGCGATGGCCATCAGCGATGAAGAGCTGGCGCTTTCCTGTGCCTCGCATCTGGGCGAACCCGTACACACCGAGGCTGTCGAGCGCTGGCTCGACCGCATCGGCCTTTCCGCTGGCGACCTGGAATGTGGGCCGCATGCGCCGGCCGACGCGAAGGCTGCGGAAGACCTGGCGCGGCGCGGTGTGACACCGACGGCGGTGCACAACAACTGCTCCGGCAAGCATGCCGGCATGTTGGCGACCGCCTGCCACAAGGGCGATCCGATCAAGGGCTATACCGATTTCACCCATCCGGTGCAGCAGCGCATCTTAGGCATTGTTGAGCTGATGACGGGGCAGGACTTGGGGCATGCGCCGCGGGCACGCGATGGCTGTTCGGTTCCGACCATCGCCGTATCGCTGGGCGGGCTTGCCGTCGCCATGGCACGCATGGCAGATCCCGCCGATCTTGCGGACCGCAGGATCGAAGCCGTTCTTCGCGTGCGCCGCGCCTGGGGCGGCCACCCCTATATGGTCGGCGGGCGAACCCGGTTCGACACGGCGCTGATTTCCGGCACCAATGGCCGCGTGCTGAGCAAAACGGGGGCGGAGGGCGTCTACTGCGCCTGTCTACCGGAACTGGGCCTTGGGATTGCGCTGAAGATCGATGATGGAGCCGGCCGTGCCTCGCAGGTCGCCATGACGGCGCTGTTGCGCCATGTCGGCGCGCTCGACGGCGTCGGGGCGGAGCAGGTGGCGGCGTGGACGGCGCCGACGCTCACGAACCATCGGGGGTTTGAGATCGGCGAGGTCCGTCCGGCCGAGGGGTTCCCGGCGTGACGGACGAGGCTGTCGCGGCCCAGTACGAGGCCTACCCGTACCCCACGCGCAACCCGCAGGACGAGAAGACGCGCCTGATCGAAGGCTCACCCAGCCATCTCGACGAGGTGTGCCACTACATCTTTGCCGGCCGCCTGCCGCAGGGTCGAACATTCAGGGCGCTGATTGCCGGCGGCGGCACCGGGGACGCCGCGATCATGCTGGCGCAGCATGCCGCCGACTGGGGGCTGGACGCTGAGGTCGTCTATCTGGATCTCTCCGTGACGGCGCGGGCGGTTGCCGAGTCTCGTGCCGCCGCGCGTGGTCTGTCGTCGATCCGCTTCCTTACCGGCTCGATTCTGGATGCAGCGGCCCTTGCGCCAGGTCCGTACGACTACATCGACTGCTGTGGCGTGCTGCACCATCTGGCGGACCCCTTAGCCGGGCTGCGGGCACTTGTCGATGTGATGTCGCCGACCGGCGGCATGGGCCTGATGGTCTACGCGCCCTTTGGCCGAGATGGGGTCTATCCGCTGCAGTCGACGCTGCGCCGGCTGGGGCAGGATCTGCCACCGTCCGACCGCGTGGCCATCGCCCGACAGCTGCTGCCGGCCCTGCCCGAGACGAACGGGTTCATCCGCAACCCCTGGGTCGGGGACCATAGGATGAGCGATGCCGGGCTCTACGACCTGCTGCTGCACGAACGCGACCGGGCCTTCACCGTCATGGAATTGGCTGAGATGGTGGAGGCGGCGGGGCTGGAGATCGCGACCTTCATGCAGCCGATCCGCTATCGGCCCGAGACCTATGTGAAGCAACCGCGGCTGTTGGCCCGCGTGCAGGCCTTACCGCCGTTGGATCAGGCGGCCCTGGCCGAGGAACTGGCCGGGAACATGAAGGTCCACATCGTCTATGTGGTGGGTCAGGGGCGTTCGTCCGAGGCCGTGGCCGACCCGGAGGATGCAGAGCTGTGCCCGACGCTGACGGATCGGAGCCTCATGGATTGGGTCCGATCGTTCCGTCCCGGCAATGTACTATCGGGGGATCTTGATGGGGTCGCGCTTAGGCTACCGATGCCGAGGCTGACCGGCGCGATCTTGTCGCGCATCGACGGGCGGACGGACCTGCCGGCCCTTCACCGGGCCGTCGCCGCCGCCGGTCCCCGCGAGCTGACCTGGCGCGACTTCCAGATGCAGTTCACGCAACTCTACGCGGCCTTCAACGGCGCCGGGAAACTGCATCTCCGCCGCCCGTGAGCCGGTCATGCCGCAAGGATCTCAAGCCCGCCAGAACGGCTTGTCGATTTCATGCCGCAGCGAATCTCGGTCCACGCCGATGTCGCGCAGCAGATGGTCATCCAGTTCTGCCAGCTGCCGGCGCGCCCGCGCCCGCTCCTGCCACACATGCATCGTGTGCACGATCTCATGCAGCGCATGCCCGATGCCATGGGACAGATCCCGGTGATGCTCGTGAGCAATCGTCGTACGCATATTCGGTCACCTTATAGAACATTGTTGCCGGTCCACGGTTCCGGCTGGGTTGCATTCCCAAAATGGTTTGAAAAACATGGGCTTTCAAAGGATGATTTTTCATGGAGACATAAGGTGAATTCATGTATTATCGAAGCGTTAACACTCTGCCCGGCGTTGTGAAGCCGCCATGGTCGCCCTTCCGTCGCTGAACGCGTTGCGAGTCTTCGAGGCTGCGGGTCGTCATCTGTCGTTCACGCGTGCCGCGCAAGAGCTGAACGTGACTCAGGCCGCAGTCAGCCACAGCGTGAAGAGTCTGGAGACCCATCTGGGCGTGCGCCTGTTCCGCCGCAGCGCGCGGGGCCTGTTGCTGACGGATGCCGGCCAGACCTATCTGCCGGAGGTGCGCGAGGCGTTCCGCCGCCTGGCGGTCGCGACCGACAGGCTGGTGGCGCATGAGGCCGGGGGTGCGCTGAAGGTCAGCGTGCTGCCGTCCTTCGCTGCGCGATGGCTGGTACCGCGCCTGCGCCAATTCCGCCTGCGCCATCCGGAGATCGACGTGCTGGTTTCTGCCGACGACGCTCCGGTCAGCTTCGACCGGGACGACGTGGATGTCGCCATCCGCTATGGCACGGGGCGCTATCCCGGCTTGCGGGTCGAGGCGTTCATGGAGGAAGAGGTGTTTCCTGTGCTGAGCCCGGCGCTACGCGATGGTGCCGCAGCACTGGATCGGCCGGCGGACCTCGTGCACTTCACGCTGTTGCACGACGACCTGAACGTGACCTGGGCCCATTGGCTGAAGGCGGCCGGCGTGAGCGATGTCGATCCGCACCGCGGACCGGCCTTCACCGATTCCAGCATGCTGCTGCAGGCGGCGGTGGACGGGCAGGGCGTGGCCCTGGGGCGCAGCGCGCTTGCGCAGGACGACTTGGTCGCGGGGCGGTTGGTACGCCCATTCGCGCTTGGTCTGCCCAGCGAGTATGCCTATTTCGTCGTCTACCCTGAACATACGGCCAATCGTCAGAAAATCCGGGCGTTTCGCGATTGGCTGTTCGCCGAAGCAGGACCGCAGACCGGCGGGGATACGGACGACTGACAGCGTACTTCGGTCACCCGTGGCCCCGAGGATCCGCCTCACGCTGCACACAGCCGATCGGCCGGAAAACGAACGGCAACGCGTGTGCCGCCGCCGGGTTCGGCGGCGAGCGTCAACGTACCGCCATGCATCTCGGCCAGCCGCTGCGACAGCGGCAGGCCAATGCCGGCCCCGTCCCGGTCGCGCGTCAGCGTGCTGCCGACCTGGCCGAACATGGTCATCACATGGTCGATGTCACCCGCCGGTATGCCAATGCCGGTATCGGCGACGACCAGCGTCAAGGACCCCCCGGTATCGGCCAAGGCGGAGATCGTGACCGTGCCGCCGCGGGGCGTGAACTTGATCGCGTTGGACAGCAGGTTCAGCAGAATCTGCTTCACTCTGACCTCGTCGGCCCGCAAGCGTGGCAAGTCTTCGGGCAAGTCCACATCCAGCGCGAGCCCGGCATGGTCCACACGCTCCCGGACCATGGTCCGGCAGGACTCCACAAGGCTCCGCACGTCGATATCGCCTTCCTCCAGCCGCAGGCTGCCGATTTCCACGCGCGACACGTCGAGGAGATCGCTGATCACGGTTAGCAGGTGCGTTCCCGACTCGTTAATGAGATGCGCGTAGTCGGCGTAACGCGCATCACCCAATCGCCCAAACGTCTCAGTCTCCATGATCTGCGAAAAGCCGATGATGGAGTTGAGGGGCGTGCGCAGCTCGTGGCTCATATTGGCCAGGAACTCCGTCTTCGACCGGTTGGCGGCCTCCGCCTCCGTTTTCGCCGCCTGCAGCGCCAAGCTTGCCTGTCGGGCCGCCATCCCCATGCCGAGGACATCGGCCACCCGCCCGAGGAAGGCCTCGGCTTCGGTGTCGCGGCGATGGCCGGCCGGCAGGTAGAGGACGATCACGCCGGCAACTTGGCCGCCGATCATGATCGGCACGCTGTAGTGGCCATGGGGCGGCATGCCATCGAAGTGGATCTCATGTCGGTCGTCGATGCATTCGGCGTACTGGATCTCGCATTCGGCGGCGGCACGGCCACATATGCAGGCACCGAGCGGCACCGTTCTGCACAGGGTCGACAACTCCGGCGCCATGTTGAAGTTGGCCGTCAGGCGAAGCATCCGGCCGCCCGTCTCGGAGGGTCGCGCAACGAAGATTCCACCTTGCATGATGGGGCTGAGCCACGGCACGGAGCGGACCAGCATTTCCAGCGATGCCTGCAGGTAGTCGTCGATTGGATCGGCGATAAGGGCGAGGTGAAGCAACCTGCCCAGCGCCGTCTCTTCGGCGGCCGAGCGTCGCAGCCGTGCCTCGGAGCGGCTGCGTTCCGTGATGTCGTGAGCGACCCAGAGAACGCTCAGCTGCCCGCTCAATTCGACATGCTCGGCAGAGACGAGCACGTGCCGTATGGCTCCGTCCCTGGATCGCCATGTCGCCTGGTGGTCTCGCGCCCTGCCGTGGTCTTCCAACTCGCGGATGATCGCGTGGCGGTCTTCGATATCCGCCCAGAGGCCGAGTTCGAGGCCTGACCTGCCGATCGCCTCGTCTCGCGCGAAGCCCAGAACCGATAGCCACGCTTCGTTGACGTCCAGAATCCGGCCGGTCCGCTGATCCGTGATGTTGCTGAGGCCGGGGCTGCAGTGGAACGCCTTGGAAAACATCTCTTCCGATCGCCGCAGAGCCTCCCGGGCCGCGACCTCGTCCGTTATGTCGACGATGTAGCTGTCGAAAAAGGTGCTCTGGGACGTCGCATCGTGGACGTTCCAGCCGATCTCGCGCATGAAACGAAGCTGTCCGGTCGCCGGATGGTTGATCCGGTACTCGATGGCGAAGGGCACATCCTCGGTCTTCCGCAGCCTTTCGGCAGCCAGATAGGCCTCACGGTCCTCAGCGTGTACCGACTCGTACCAAAGCGGAACGTTCGCCCGCTCATGTTCGACGGTGCCGGCTATGGTCTGCGCATCTGCCCCCCAGATGAAGGCGCCGGCGCGATCTTTCTCCGACCGGCAGAAGATGATCCCGCGCATGTTCTCCACCAGCGAGCGGAACCGTTCGCCGCTCTCGTGCGTTGCCCGTTCCGCCCTCTGCCGGTCCTCCATCTCCCGCTTGGCCTGCCAGAGGTGATGGCGCTGAACGATGACGATCAGGCCCAAGGCGACAACCATGGAGAACACATGGGCAAGCAGGAATCCCCACGGGGCGAACCACTCCGCCGGCCGCAGAATCGGATAGTCGAGGCGATGCAGACCCCACAGCACGAAAGCGGTGCCGGTGAAGGGGTAGCCGACATGATGGCCATCGCTGCGGTGTCTGATCAGAACCCAGCCCGTATAGATCATGGCCGCGCCTGAGAAGGCATAGAGGGGCGCTGTCTGAACCAGGAACCCGGCCCCACCGAACACAGTGAGAGCAGCCCAGGCCGTGGTCAGGGCGCACAGCCCGATCACCCATCGCGGCGGCAGCCGTCGCCCGAGATACGCCAGCGTACCGGCCAGCAGGAACACGACCGAATGGGCTTGCAGGGTCTCGCCCAGGAAAACGGCAACCTCTGGCCCGACAAGGGGTACCGAAAAGAAGGCCGCGTGACGCAGCACATTGAGACCAAAGGCGGCAGCCCACCACCGCACGCCTCTTGGCGCATTTGGGACCCTTGCCAGATACACCAACACGCCGAACAGCACCGCGGTCCCCGCAAGTGCCGACAGCACCGCCGTCGGGATCGAGAAGGTCATCATCGGCGGCCCATCATGCGTCGCCGACATGCCATCGAACGTCGCCGCACTGCCGCGGGACTGAGCCCGCGCATGGTTCATCTTCCGGGCGGTTCGAGCGAAGGCTCACGGGGCCGGCCGCCCCGGTGCAAACTGGAGACCACGCAAGGGTCAGCACCGCGTGATTTTGCATCGATACCTAACGAGTTTGCGGTAGATTTCTCGAGTGATAAACGATGATTGCATGATAAGTTTCAAATTTAATGAGATGCGCCGTAGGGCTTCGGCCTATTTGGTTGCCGCAATCCAGAGCGCTCTATCTGTAGCCGATTATGTATAAAAGAGTCTTAAGCAGAAGTCCTGATTGGCCCCGAACGAGATCGGTCCTGCCGGCCGAAATCCGCCGGCCGATTGTTCCCTGGCATCCCGGCAATGGGGCTCGAGAACGCTCCCCATCGCAGCCCAGCCGATGCCTCGGCCCGTCGCTTTGAGAATTGCGCGGGCCGAGGACGGGGCACGGGCGAAGCGCGTTAGAGCGGCGCGTAAGTCAAGCTGGGACCGGATTTCACGATGCGCTCGCGGAAGAGGTCGACCGTTTCATACTCTGTCGACAGCACCGTTGAGACGCCGATTACCGTCGCCACGGCCTCCTCCGGCGTCAGGACGATCTTGACGTATCCGTTGTGGAAGCCTTCCGTCCAGTGGACCTCCGGCATGTGCTCCATATAGATCGCATCCAGCCGCTGCCCGACCTCCGGCTCAAGGCCATAGTCGACATATTCGCTGGGCGAGGAGATGCCGGCCGTGCCCAGTTCCACCCCCATCGGGCGGCCTTCGGCGTCGGCCAGCTCACTGGCCCAGAACTGGTGGGTATCGCCGGTCAGAACCAGAAGGTCCTCGGCACCCGCCTCCCGGCACAGGGCATAGAACGCCTCTCGGGCCGCCGGATAGCCATCCCAGGTGTCGTTGTACCAAGGCAGGTTCCACTGCCCGTTGAAAGCCAGGTAGCTCAGGCCATCCGGCAGCTCACTTTCTGCAATGCCCAGTGAGGTGATGTCGGGGATGTGGAAACGGACCATCGGGCTTGCCGTCCCAATCAGGCGCCACGGCTCTCCGGCTTCGACCGAGCTTACGATGGCTTCACGCAGATCCGCCTCCATCTCCGGTGCAAGCATCCGGCGGTTGGGGTCGCCCAGAACCTCGCTGACATAGCGCTCGCGGTCTTCTGGCGAACTGATTTCGCCATCGGCGGGATAGCGCGGCTGTTCGTCACGGCCGGAATGGCGGGTCTCCAGGATCACCATCGTCGCCAGATCGCCAAACCGATAGGTTCGCCAGTAATCTCCAAGCGCTTGGCCCGGCTCGGGGTCGCGGATCGGCATCCACTCGAAATAGGCGCGAAGCCCCGCTTCGCGCCGTGTCTCCCAGTCGCCCTCGGCATCCGGTTGGTGATTGCCGGCACCGCCGGTCCAGGGATTGTTCGTCACCTCGTGGTCGTCCCAACAGGCAATGAAGCAGTGGGCGCCGTGCATGGCCTGCAGGCTCGGGTCCGACTTGTACTGGGCATGACGCTGACGGTAGTCCTCCAGCGTCACGATCTCTTTGTCCGGCAGGCTTTGCCGCCCCAGCTCCGTCGCGATCGGGTCGCCCCAACCCTCGGTAGAGTATTCGTAGATGTAGTCACCGGTGTGGAAGACGAAGTCGATTTCGCCGTCCTGCGCCATCGCGTCATAGGCCGTGAAATGTCCGAGCGGATAGTTGGAGCATGAGGCGACCGCAATGCCCAGCCGGTCGAGCGCCCCTTCCGGCAGTGTCTTGGTGCGACCCGTGGGGGATGTAACGTCGCCGACCATGAACCGGTAGTGGTAGGTGGCGCCAGCCTCCAGCCCCTCTGCAACGACCTTCACCGTGAAGTCGCGCTCCGCCGAGGTGGTGGCTTCGCCCTCCGCCACGATCGAGGCGCAGTCCGCATCCGCCGCGAGCTGCCATTGCACCGGCGCCTCAGCCTCGTTGGTGGTTAGCCGGGTCCAGAGCACCACGCTGCTCCGGTCCGGATCGCCGCTGGCCACGCCATGCTGGAACACGCCATTCGCCGCTGCCGCTTGCCGCCCTTCGGCCTGGCGGACAGCTGCGCCCGCCGCGGTGGTGACGGCAATCATCTTCAGGATTGTCCGCCGGTTCACCTCTGTCATCTGGATCGCTCCCTTGCTTCACATGCGGTGGTTGAGGGAAGCGGGGTACCGGTGTCTGGATTGCATCTGCAGCGGGACATGCGCCGGATCGGCGATGTCACTATGCCCATTCCGTGCGCCCAGCAGCCCCACTTCGCCGTGCCTCTTTTTCGGATGCGGCCAACAGCATCCGGACCGGACCATAGCAACCGTCCATGACTCGCCGGTGACAGGCAGGTGCTGCTCCGATGACTCCGATCACCTGCCCGGACCGGTGTGGGCGGCTACGCGCTAAGGGCTGCCGGTCACCCCGGCGGCAAAACGAAAGGAACTGATGAGGCGACGTCCTCACCCAAGAATTTCTGCTCGAAGTATCGCAATGAATGGGCGAAATCCGTTGCGAGGATCAGGCGCATCTGAAACCATTGCGTTCATGTGCCAGCAGTGGAGCTCGCTTCGTGTCATACAATCCGAATATCAGCAGTGCAGCGGCCCCGTCGCAAGGTAGGGCGCTTGGAATAGGCTCGACTGTCTGTGGCGTCATCTCGATTCTTTTTCTGGCAATTATATTCGCTCCGCTTGGTATTCTTTTCGGAATATTTGCGCTTTCCAGCAAGGAGTATGTTTTCTCCACAATCGGTATAGTCGCCTCGATTGCTGGACTTGTGACATCTCCGATGGTTTGGGTGGTCGTGGCCTTCATCTTGGGCAGCCCGTGACACCATTGCGTCCAACGCGGAGATGGATCCGGGTGCCGCCGGGTGCCGGATGTGATCATCAACGCGAGGGTCTCCGGCTCCTCAGATGAGGAAAGCAGCCGCGACGCAGACCGTGGTGGGTGTGAGAGATGCGGGTCAACCGCCCCGCAGCCATTCGTGGACCGGGTGGTACGCAGTCCCGGGGGTGGGCGCAGCATGCTCGCCGTCCCGTTCCAGACAATCTGACGGCGACATGCCGAAACGGTCCCGGAAACTGCGATGGAAGTTCCCGGGATGGTCGAAGCCCCAGCGTTCGGCAACACGCCGCACCACCCCACGTCTCGCAGGCGTTGCCATCAGGTCGGCAAAGCACCGGTCGAGCCGCCGGTTGGTGATGAAACGGATCACACCGCCGTCCCGCTGAAACTCGCGGTAAAGAACGGATCGGGACAAACCAAGCTCGCCACAGATCTGCGCAGGGGACAGGTCCAGATCGGTCAAGTGGCGGGAGATATAGGTCCGCAGCAGCGGACGTCTGTCGACATCCTTTTGCTCCGCCGATCGCGGGTCGGGCGCTTTCAGCATCAATGTTCGCACGAGGGCGAGGAAGGCGGCAGAAAGTTCCCGGGCATCCGGCTGCTCCCGGGCGACGGCGACGCGGAAGGCGCCGTGCGCCAAGTCCAGCATCTTTCCCTGCGGGCTGGCCACCGGGACACTCCGATAGGGCGGATCGCGTGATGGGTCATAGCCGATCAGGTCATGGGGAATGCAGACGCCGGCCGTGGCGACGCCTTTGGTAATCGACCGGTAACGCCGGGACATGTCGATTAGGTGAATTGAAGCCTGGTTGATATGCGCCGGAACATCCGCGGCGAGACCCCGCCCCTCACCATCGAGATAGCGCTCGTAGAGCAGATAGTCGTGGTCGACACCTCTGATCCTAGCCGGGTCGTGATCAAATTTCTGAGGAGAAAACCTCGCCTTCGTGCAAATTAGTCGATCGTACCGCCGCATTTCGGCTTCGGCCATGAAGCCACTGATGTGATTCAGTGGTGTTACCTGGTAAAATACGCGCGCGACATCTTTCCATTCTTCAAATGAGTATTTCATCATCTAAGCCTTTTTCCGTTTTATGGCTGCTCCAATTCAATTCTTATCTTCATTTCTGAGATTCCGCCGGAAGACCTCGTCGGTCCGCCATGACGCCGGTTCAATCTGATATCCGAGCCAGGCGGGAGTGGTGACGTCGGACGAACGCCGGTTCTGGGACGCAGTGAGCACGAACATCGGCACGACGCGCGCATGACACTGATTAAGACCTATAACACATTCACGTTGGGCGACAACGCCGCTCAAGGCTTCTGTCGTCATGGGGAGGATAACCGGTCTCGGCCGCCCTACTGGGCAATGGTAGCGCGGCAAGCGGCCAAACGCAGGGCGATCATCCGCCCAAGATCTTCGTTTCAATCGAAATGCGGGAGCCGGAGATGACAGACGTCACCATCATCGCCAGCATCGAAACCATGGATTCGATGCTCGGAAACGTGGACGACGAAGATGAGAATTATGAGCCTCCCGCCCAGGCCTGGATGCCCACCAGCAAGGGTGCGATGAAGGTCGACAACACGGCTAAGATCGCCGCCAATGTGGGCAAACAGATCGTCAGCAAGACAGGGTCGGCCCTGACCATAGCGACCAATGCCACCGGTGGTTCCTTGATGGGCCAGGCCGGATGGGGCGCGTTGGTTTCTGGAGCGACCCTCGGGACCGGGCCGATCGCGCTGCTGGTCGCGAGCGCTGCATTGGCGATAACGGACGCGGCCAAGAACGGCATCTCAGCCTACAAGACCGACGTGCATATCAAGAACCTGCAGAAAATCCATGCGAATGCCGCATCGTATAAATGCTCAATTATAGACTCCCAGCATTCCTATGTTGTGGACACCATTTTGCCCTACATCATCGCCAAAAAGCAGAAGAAGAAGATCCGCAAGATGGGCTCGGCCGTACCGATGATTGGGAGTGCGATCGAACAAGCACGCGCCAAAATGAAAGCCGGTTACAAGAAGGCGCTTGGAACGCTCGGCAAGAACCGGAAGCTGCAGGCCCAATACCTGGCGTCACATCATTGCACGATGGGATCGAGCGGCTGCGAACTCACATCTGCAATCATCGCCGAATTGTTCAACCTGACAATAGAAGAGGCGGATGCGGCGCGGAAATGCAATGACCAAGAGTTGGCCGCGGTCCTCTCCCTCAAGTTCAAGTCGGTCTAGCCGATCGAGTACAGGCTGAAGCTGGCAGAGCATGATGGCGCCGTCCTACACGTAGAGCGGCGCCATCGCCCGCCAGGCGCTGCCGCGGTGGGCACGGCCGTGCCAGATGTTCAGCGCGTTCCAGACGCCCTTGTTCCATAACAGGGTGCTGAGCGACTTCGTGTTGTCCAGGAAGGGATCCTGGTCACCCACCACGAAGACGATGTCCATGCGCCGCAGGTGCTCCAGCCGCTGATCGCAGCTGAGATTGGGCAGGAAATGCGACGGCGTGTTGAAGTACACCAGCTCGTCATAGTGGCCGTTCAGCAGGTCGCCGAAGCTTTCCACCGTCATGGTCAGGTCGTAGCGGCCTGAGAACGCCACCAGCTTGCGAAACAGATGCGGGTGGCGGAAGGCGATGTTGGCGGCATGAAAGGCGCCGAGGCTGCAGCCGTGCGAAATGGTGCAGGGATGATGGTTCTTCATCGCCATCAGCGGCATCACTTCACTCAGGATGTAGTCTTCGAACTGCGCGTGGCGGCGTAGGCGGTCGGCCGGGTGGCGCCAGAAGCAATAGAAGGTTTCGTGATCGACGCTGTCGACGCAGTAGAGCTGCAGATGCCCGGCCTCGATCTTCATGCGCAGGCTGCCGACCAGGCCCAGCTTCTCGTATTCCCAGAACCGGCCGTCACGTGTGGGAAACACCAGCACCTTGGCGCCGGCGTGGCCGAACACCAGCAGCTCCATCTCGCGACCGAGCCGATGGCTGTACCAGCGATGGTATTCCCGGTTCATGGGTCGGCCGCCGCAGAAAGGTAAGAGCCTCAAAGATCTGCAAAGAAATCCCGGAGCTCGGCCAGCAGTGCTGCCTCTTCCTGGTGCGCCGCAACATAGTCGATATGGCCCGCGCTGAGTGTGAAGAGTTGTTTACGACTTGCCACCGCGTTGTAGACCGCAAATTGGCCCGGCGGCGGAACCATTGGGTCCAAGAGGGCGGCCGCGACATGCATGGGCACCTTAACCCGCTGTGCCGTCGCCGCCGCGTCGTAATAGGCCAGGGTCTTCATCACCTCCGGATGGTGGCGGTGGAAGCGCTGGACGGCGGCCACGCTGCCGACCGAGGGCAAGGTCAGGCGCAAACGGTGATGGCCAAAGGTCGGCAGATTGAGATGTCCGCGGGCGATGCGCTGATCCCAGGGGATGGCGAGAGCGCCGATACCGCCCCCGAAGCTGATGCCGGCATAGCCGATCCGGCCTTCCAGCCAGGGAAACAGCGTCAGCAGGGCAGATACACCCAGCCACAGATCTTCGACACAGCCGCCTAGAATGTAGCGGTCGCGCTTGTCGATATCGTGCAGCACATGCCAGTTGGGATCCTGCGAGATTGGGTGCCGCGCGCTGCGCGACAGCCCGCGAAAGCAGGGGAACAAGAGGGCCGCGTCTTCGACCGGCAGATGCGTGTCCGGCCCGTCGCGCCCGCCATAGCCGTGACCGACCACCAGTCCCCGGACGGCGGGTCGGTCGCGCGGCACCAACAGCCAGCCGCCGATGGTCATGTCATCGGTCGACCGATAGTACAGATCCAGCATCTGCCAGCGCGCATGCTGCTGGCGGCTCAGGGTGAACCGCGGCGCCGGGTCGACCGCCATGGCGGCGTCGTAGCGGGCGGACCAGAACCGGTCGAGATCGGCCGGCGGGGCCGGCGGCTCTACGGCCAACAGGTCGGACAGGTCGTAGCCGTAGGTGGGATCGAACGGGTATCCGTGATCGAACGCGTCCGGCTCTGCGGCGTCCCAGTCGGCCAGCACCAATGGGGGAGGGGACGGCAGGTCTCCGCCATCGTCATCGTCGTCACTCATGACATGGCGCCCCTGTCGCTGATGTCAGCAGGTGAATTCGGCGATGACCTCGCCGATGGCGCGCCGGCATGTCGCCGCCAACGCGTGGTTCGTTTCGCGGTAATAGTCCAGCGCGATGACGCCGGCATACAATGCCCAGCCCCGACCCCGCGCCCACATGGCGTCGTCGACCGACATGGCGGTGCGGAAGGCCGCTCGAGTATCGTCCGAAAGCAGCATCCAGGCCACCGTCAGATCACAGGCCGGATCGCCGACGCTCAGCAAGCCGAAATCGATGACCGCCGTGATCCTCCCCTGCCGCGCCAGCAGGTTCCCGGACTGGATATCTCCGTGCACCCAGACCGGCGGATCGGCCCATGCCGGCGCACCGAGAGCTGCCTCCCACACGGCATTGGCGGCGCCGGTATCGATCTCGGCCCGCAGGTTGCCGATCGCCTCGCGCGTCGTTGCGTCCATCTCGACCAGCGGGACACCGCGAAAGTGATTTTGAGGTCCGCTGGGCGGGCCGTCGGTTGGGTCGATAGCCTGCAGCGCCTTGATGAACTGTGCCAGCGTCGCCGCCGCCTGCATTGGGTCCGCAATCCGGTCCATGGTCGCTGTCTCGCCATCGATCCATGAAGTGACGGACCAATGCCACGGATACCCCGCGTCCGGTTTCCCAAGCCCGAGCGGCCTTGGAATAGTCAGCGGCAGGGGTGTCAGCATGGGCAGCCACCGGCCCTCCTTCTCCACCTGTCCGGCTGCACTGGGCCGGCGCGGCAGGCGCACGCACATATCGCTACCCAACCGATAGATCGCGTTGTCCGTGCCTGCTGAGGCGACTCGCTTCAGGGGCAGGGCGGCCCACCTCGGGAATTGCGCAGCCAAGAGCCGGCTGACCAGCGAGACATCGGCGTCGATCTCGTCTGCATGCATGCGCCCGGTGATCAACTTGGGTGCCCCTGCCCGTCACCGCTTGGAGGGGCATCATACGCACAAACGTCCGGGCGCCTTCGCTCCGTCTGCGCCTGCTCACCCCCAGCAAGACAATGCTCACGCCGCAGTCACCTTTTCATGAGGGTGGCACCCTCCGCGAAACCGGCGGACGGATCGGCGCATCTGAAATCGCGACCTCCATGCGATATGGCGACCGGATCGCCGACCCCCGCACTTCAGGAAGGAGAGGCAGATGAGAACAATCATGAGACTGCTGGCGGTCGCGGCTGTGGCCGTGGCAGCCGTCGCCGCCCCCGCCCTCGCGCAAGACGTCGTGCTGGGCACGGGCACCTTCGTCGGCGCCAGCAACCATGTCACTTCCGGCTCTGTCAGCGTCGTCGAGACCGCTGAGGGGATCGCTGTGGTCTTCGGCGAGGACTTCAGTTTCGACGGCGCGCCCGACCCCAAGATCGGTTTCGGCCATGACGGTTTCGATGCGGAATCCCTGATCGCGCCGCTGCAGTCGAACAGCGGAGCGCAGACCTACGTCGTCCCGGCCACGGTGGATGTGTCGCAGTACAACGAGGTCTATGTGTGGTGCGAGCAGTTCAGCGTGCCGCTGGGTGTTGCTCGCCTTCAGTAGGCCGAATGGGCTGTCGGCCGGCAGGCCCCCAATCGGCCGGCCGGTGGGCGTCGGGGTCCCGGAGACCTGTCGCTCCGGGGCCCCGAACGTGTCCGCCTGGCGAACCTGCCGACCGCAGGCCCAGTGGTCGGCCGCGAGAGCGTTGCCTATGAGGCATGAGCCGATATACTGCCCTGGCCTCTATGCTGCACTGCAACGGAGAGCGCCATGGCTGCGAACTTCAATGTCGTCGGGATCGGGAACGCGATCGTCGACGTGTTCGCCCCGGCGGACGACGCCTTCATCGAGGCAAACGGTCTTAATCGCGGGGCAATGAACTTGATCGACGCGGATGAGGCCGAACGCCTCTATGCGAAGATGGCACCGGGCCGCGCGGTCTCAGGCGGGTCCGCCGCGAACACCATTGCCGGGATTGCGTCGCTCGGCGGATCGGGCGGATATATCGGCAAGGTCTGCGATGACCAGTTGGGCGAGGTTTTCCGCCACGACATCCGCGCGGCCGGCGTCGCATTCGAGACACCGCCGTTGAGCGGCCCCGACGCGCCGCCCACGGCCCGCAGCCTGATCCTGGTGACGCCGGACGCACAACGCACCATGAACACGTTCCTGGGCGCCTGCGTGGAGCTGGGACCGGACGACATCGACCCCGACATGATTGCGCGGGCGCAGGTCACCTATCTGGAAGGCTATCTCTGGGATCGGCCGAAGGCCAAGGAAGCCTTCATCAAGGCCGCCAAGCTGGCGCACGGCGCCGGACGCCGCGTGTCGCTGACGCTGTCCGACTCCTTCTGTGTGGAACGCCACCGCGACAGCTTCCGCGATCTGGTGACCAACCATGTCGACATCCTGTTCGCCAATGACGAGGAAATGCGGTCGCTGTACGAGACTAGGACGCTGGAAGAGGCCTTGAATGCCATTCACGGCGATTGCGAGTTGACCGTCGTGACCCGCAGCGGCGACGGTTCCGTCGTCGTCGACGGCGTTTCGGTCTATGAGGTGCAGGTCGAACCGGTCGAACGCGTGGTCGATACGACGGGCGCCGGGGACCTCTACGCCGCCGGCTTCCTCTACGGCTTCACCCAGGGAAAGCACCCGGCGGAATGCGGCCGCATCGGCAGCCTCGCTGCTTCGGAGATTGTCTCCCATTACGGTGCGCGGCCTGAGCGCAATCTGGCAACGCTGCTGGCGGCAACCCGATCGGACCCCGAAACCTAACGGCCCTCAATCCGGGGGCAGCGGCAGGCAGGGACGCAGCATGGCGGTCATCACCCGTATCGCATCGGCGACGGCGCGTGTGCCGCTGGACGCGGAAACCTCGTTCGCCACCCGCAGGGTACTACATCGCGACTATGCGCTGGTGCGGATCGAAACGGACGATGGGCACACCGGCATCGGCTTCTGCTATGGCGGCAGCACCGCCGGTGGCTTGGCGACCAAGGCGGTGCGCGAGCTGTTCGCACCACTGCTGCTGGGCCATGACCCGCATCGCACTGAGGGCCTTTGGCAGGCGATGTACGATGAGGCCCTGCTGCATGGCCGCACCGGCGCCGTCATGCGGGCGCTTTCTGCTCTCGACATCGCGCTCTGGGACCGCAATGCGCGGGCGGCGGGCCTGCCGCTCCATGCCTATCTCGGCGCCTACCACGCTGGCAGCGTGCCGGCTTACGCCAGCGGCGGCTATTACCTGGACGGCAAGCCGCCGCAGATGCTGGCAGAAGAGGTCGCGGGGTACGTCGAAGCCGGCTTCTCGGCGGTGAAGATCAAGGTCGGACGGCTGGGGCTGCTGGAGGAAGAGGCGCGCATCGCCGCCGCGCGTGAGGCGATCGGGCCCGATGTGCTGCTGATGCTGGACGCCAACAACGCGTGGCGCGACCTGCACACGGCCCTTCGCTTCCTGCGCGTCTATGAGCAGTACGACCCCTATTGGATCGAAGAGCCGTTCAGCCCCGACGACATCGAGAACCATCGCCGGCTGGCGGAATGCACCGACGTTCCTGTGGCGACCGGTGAGATCGAGGCGGGCCGCTGGCGCAACCTTGAGCTTCTGAGCAAAGAGGCAGCACTCATCCTGCAGACCGATGCCGCGGTCTGCGGCGGCATCAGCGAATTCCGCAAGATCGCCTTCACCGCTGCAAGCTTCGGCGTCACGGTCTATCCGCACTGGTTCCACGACCTGCACTGCCACCTGGTCGCAAGCCTGCCGAACGCGGGCATGGTGGAGTACTTCCCCGACGACGCGGTGCTGAACTTCCGCCGGCTGATCGACCGCCAGCTCACCTGCGTCGCCGGACGGCTGAGGCTGCCCGACACCTCAGGTCTGGGGTTCGATTTCCTGGGCGATGCCGTCGACCGCTATGCGCTCGACCCTTGGCAGGTGGCGGAGATCACCACAGGTCTACCCGGCTAGGCGCTGTTCGACCGCCACGCCGCCACGCACGAAGGACGATGCCAGCCAGCGGCCACTGTCTTCGTACCAGACGAAACCGCGCTGTTTGGCGGTGATGTCATAGCGGATTGCCTGGATCGGGCGCCCCCCCGCACGGATTGTCTCACGCCCGGACCCGTGGATGGTCTGCGAATGCAGCTCGCCGTCCTGCGGGTCGAACAGCAGGGAGCGGGTCAGGATATCGTTGTTCCAATAGCTTGCCGACATGACATCGGCCGGCGCTTGATAGGTGCCCTCCGGGCCGTTGATCTGGAACCCGTCTTCCGTGGCGAACCCGTCGACGCGGTGCGGCTTGCCGTCGTCGTCCGTCTCGCTGGTGAAGGCGACCAGGCGACCATCGCGCCATGTCTCAACCGCCTGGTGCTCATAGCGGAAGACCGTGACGAAGGCGACGTTGAACGAGATCGAGACCTGCGTTCGCACTGTCAGCTCCGCCCCGGACGGCGCGAAGTTGACGACGAGCGAACCGATCTCGCTGTCATCCGCCGAAACGCGGTAGGTCAGTGTCCCGTTCGGTTGCCAGACATAATTGCCACGCACCGGGCCGGCCGCCGATACCGCGGTCAGTGCTGCGCTTCCGGCCAAGAGCCCTCGTCGCGTGAGGGCCGGCCATGCCGGCGTCCCGCCGCTCACTGCTCTGCCTCCGCCCGATGGGCGTCGCACATGGCGCCAAGGGTGGGAAAGCGGAAGTCAACGGGAACGGCTTCATGCGGCACACGGGCGGCACCACCGTCTGTCTCGCTGCTGCCGCGATCGATCCAGCAGGTGGCCAAGCCATGCCGGCGGGCCTGCTGATGGTCGTGGAACAGGCTCTGGGCAGTGTGGAGAATCCTGTCCTTTGCCACACCGAGATCCGTCGCCACATGGCTGATCAGGTAGTCGAAGTTCCGCGGATCGGGCTTGTATGAGCCGATGTCCTGGGCCGTGTAGATCGCGTCGAAGGCAACGCCCAGCTTTTCGTTGCTATGGCTGAACGAAGCGCGGTCGACATTCGACAGGATCACCAGCTTGTAGTGTTGTTTCAGATAGGCCAGGGCATTCGGCGAATCTGGAAATGCCGGCCAGTCCCGAACCGATGCGCCGAACGCCGAAGCGTCGTCCCTCTCCGCCGGCAGGCCCCACTCTGCCGCCAGACGGGCCAATACGGAGGCCAGTATCTCCAGATAGAGCGCATCCGGCGTTTCCGCCTGCTGGGCCGACTCGTGGCGGCCGAACGCCTCCAGCGCACGAGCGCGGTCCACCGGCTGCCCATGTCGGGCAAGCCAGGGCGTCAGGGCCCGTTCGATCCCGGTCACCCAGTCGATCAGCGTGCCGTAGCAGTCGAAGGTCAAGACCGAGAAATCCCTCAGGCCCATTTCAAACTCCTCACGTACCTCTTCCCTTCATTCCTCGATGGTGGCCCGAAGCGGCGAAATCATGGCGGCGCATCGGCACCGCACAATGGCCTTTCACGACCATGGGCCAGCAGCAGGTATAGCCCGCTGCCGATCACGGGGACCACGCCAAGGGCCAGGACCAGATCCGGCCGGTCGCCGAAGATCAGTGTGCCGAACACGACCGCCCAGATGATTTGCGTGTACTGGAAGGGGGCCACCAGGGCGGCTGCCGCTTCGCGCAGCCCGCGGACCAGGCACAGATGCCCGAGGGCATTGGCAACGCCGGCCAGGACCACGACCACCCAATCGCCGCCCGTCGGCATGCGTAAGTCTTGCGCGGCGATGGGCGCGGTGACTAGCACCGTCGTGACCAGGACGCCGACCACCGGTGCCAGTTCCGACTCGTCGGGCGGGATTCGCCGCATCACGATCGTACCGGCCGCAAACATGACTGCAGATGCTAGTGCCGCAAGATGCGGTGTCTCCAAGGTGGCGAAGCCTGGGCGCAGCATGACGACCACGCCGGCAAAGCCGACCACCACGGCAATCCAGCCACCGCGACCGACCCGCTCGCCCAACAGCGGTACCGACAGCGCCGTCACGAGGATGGGCACGGAGAAGACGATGGCGTATCCGTCGGCCAGCGGCATCCGGCTGATCGCCCAGATGAAACTGCCGACGGCACCGGTCACCAACACGCTGCGCAGCAGCACCAACCCTGGATACCGCGGAACCAGGCGCAGCAGACCGCCCTGCGATTGAGCCCTTGCGGTTACGAGCGCAAGCGCAATCAGAAACGCCGTCGCGATCGCCTGGAAGACCGACTGGCCGGCGCTGAGCCATTTGAAGGCCGCGTCGCCGAAGGCGAACAACGTGAACGCCGCCGAGCCATAGAGCATGCCCGCCGCTGGCCGGCCCGACGAATGGGGGGAAACCCCGCTCATCGGCGCGGCTCCGCGTTAGTTGGGCACGCGTCTGGAACCCTTGCACGATTCGGCTGGCCGGCTGCGGTGTCTCTGCGGCACGGAAGGGGTCGTGCTGCTGCATAGTGAAGACTTAACATCTTGAATTCCAAGGAAATTCCGACCCCATCATAGCTGCGATGTGATATTAAAAACTGTACGCCCGGCAGTGTTGGCCGGCGACGGCAAAGCGCCAAGCCGAAGGGACACAGATGCACGAGCGCAGCCCGATTGCCAAGAGACAGGGCAACGGGTTCGGGGACTGAGCGCGCCATGAGGCCGATGCTGTCCGTCAGAACCATCCTGCTGACCGGTCTTATCGGCTTTCCCTTGGTGTCGACCGCCATCCTGTTGTCGCTGTTCTGGAGCTTCGCGGAGACCACGTCGGAGCGCCAGACCCGCGCTCTGATGAACCACCTGGTCAAGGAGATCGCCGACCGGGTCGAGATCTTCTTCGATCGCTCTGAGCGGGCGGCGTTGCTCACACAACGGCTGGCTGAGGCCGACCTTCTTCAGACCAGCCGCCTCGATGAAATCGAACGCTATTTCCTCGAGCAGCTTCGTCTGAACCCCGAGATCACCGGCCTCTTGTTCGGCACGTTGGACGGCGAGTCCGTCTATGTCACCGCGGAAGCGCCTGGCGTTCCGCCCGACGGCTTCTATACCCGGACGATCGCCCGAAGCGTGGAAGGGCTCACCGGCAGTATCACGATCCGCGACGATGGCTTCGGCTTCCTGAGGACGTCCGCCTCGACGGGTGACGACGTCTACGATGCCCGCACCCGACCATGGTTCAGGGACGCATTGGAAAGCGGAGACGTTGTCTGGACGGAGCCCTATGTGTTCTTCACATCCCGCCTGCCCGGGCTCACGACCTCGGCCGTCGCCTATCGGTCGGACGGAGAGACCATCGGCGTCGGCGGTGCGGATGTCAGCCTCAGCGATCTGACCGAATTCGTGGAAGAGCAACAGGCGCGATTCCCCGGCGAGATCGCGGTGACAACGTCACAGCTCGACGTCATCGCGGCGCCCGGCTTCGTCGATGCCGACGCCCGCGAACTGGACAGGCTGCCATCCCTGTCCGAAGCCGGGCCACCATCGCTGCGCGCGGTCGCGGACCTGTTGTTGGCGGCCGAAAACAGCGGTGAGCCGGGTATCCAGCACCACAAGATCCACTCCGAGGGGGAGGATCGGCTGGTGGCGATCAGCGTGATCGAGGGAGCGGTCTCACCCTGGATTATCGGAGTGACGGTCCCATACAGCGAAGTGTTCGGCTGGTTCCGGCAGGTGGAATGGACGACCACATTCGTCGCGCTGGCCCTGGTCGCGGTGTCTTGCACGACAGGGCTGCTTCTCTGGCAGGCGGTCAACCGTCGCCTGGCGGGACTGCGCACAAGCGCGGCGGCCGTGGCACGTGGCGAATATGCGCGGGCCGTCCCCGCGGACAGCCGGTTGACGGAGTTGCGCGAGACCGAGGGCGCGCTGGCCGCCATGGCGAAGGCCATTGCCGAGCGCGAAGACCACAACCGCCTGCTGATGCAGGATCTCCGGCGTTATGGCGAGGCGGTCCATCAGGTCGACCAGGCGATCCTGCTGACGGATGCAGACGGCACGATTCGCTACGTCAATCCGGCCATGGAAATGCTGACCGGATATGCCAGCGCCGATCTGATCGGCAGGGTGCCGAGTGTTCTGCTCGGGGCATCGGACAATCGGGCCGCTTACGAGGCGTGCGTCGATGCGGTGCGCGGCGGCGGACTATGGCGCGGAGAGATGGAGCTGAGCCATCGCAGCGGCGAGGCTCTGCCGATCTTCCTGATCGCGTCGCCGGTGAAGTCCAGCCACGGCCTGACCGTGAACTGTGCCGTCGTCATGCATGACATGCGCGAGCGCCGCCGCACCGAAGCGGCACTTCGGGAAGCCTGCCATCAGGCGATTCAGACCAGCCAAGCGAAATCCACCTTCCTGGCGAGTGTCAGCCATGAGCTGCGGACGCCGCTGAACGGCATCATGGGCCTGAGCGAGATGATGTCGTCCGAGATGTTCGGCAATGTGGGGCACCCGCGCTATCGCGAATATGTGCAGGACATCCGCGAAGCTGCCGGCAATCTTCAAGAGATCATCATCAACATCCTTGAGCTGACATCTCTGGAATTCGGGAGAGCAAAGTTGACGGTTGAGCGCGCGCCGGTGGCGCCACTGCTGCACGACGTGCGGCGCCTCAGCCTTGCCCACGCGGAACGTCGGGGCGTCGACATTGCGATCCGCTGCGAACCCGGGGTCGAAGTGCGTTTGGACTTCACCAAGCTACGCCTCATGCTCGCGAACCTGGCGGCCAACGCGATCAAGTATTCCCCGCCTGGCTCCACCGTGCACTTGGCAGCAGATCAGGACAGTGAGGGACGGCTTCGTCTCTCGGTCACCGATGCAGGGCCGGGGATGACGCCCCAACAGGTTGCGGCGGCCCTGCAGCCATTTGGCCGCGCCCAGTCGGACGCACAGGTGGCAACCGAGGCGGGGCTTGGACTAGGATTGCCGATGGCGCTCGCCATTGCCGAGCTGCATGGCGCGACCCTTGAGGTCCATTCCAAGCCTGGCGACGGTACGACCATCGAAATAACCTTCCCGCTGACGTCCAATCCTCTGGTCGCAGTGCCGACGGATTGACCCATCGTGTGTGTGTGCGGTGAGGCGGCGCGAAGTCGTCCGATGCTCAGGATTGAGGGCGCCCGTGCCGCGGCGACGCATTCGGTCAAGTGCCCGTGCTCTCCAAGCCAGGCGCTGAATGGCACGAGGCGGCATCCGGACAGAGTGGCCGGATCATGGGTAGACCTGGCAATAGCCGATGCCGTGGACGATGGTGGGAATGGCGCGCTTTGCCGCCCCGCAGATACAGATTGAACTCCTGATCAATGAGAATAGTGCTGTAGCATTCGCCAATAGGATGCATCGATACTACATGTCACGGCTGCCGTATTGCATGCAACGCATGGGGCCGAAGCCATGATGATTTCCCGTGATATCGGCGACCATGCACCGAAAGTCGAGAAAGCGCTGTCGATAGCTGAAAGAACAAGAACTTCAACCCTCGTTAATACATCGCTGGGGCGGCAAATTTTCCCGCAAAGATGGTTAAGTGTGCGCATTCATTTCTCGTTAAACGATTAGGCGTAGTGAGTTCGTCCAGACGTTCCACGCGTCGCCTGACCATCCGAAGGGGTCACCCCATGCCCACGCTCTCCATTAAACTGCGCCTCGTTGGCGCCGCCGTCACCGCTGTGCTCGTGCTGGTCATCACGGCCGTGATCGTTCTCGGCGCTTTCTCCGATGTTCGCAGCGCGGCCAATGCCAATGAGCGCCGCGTCAACGACTTGGTTCTGCTGGAGCAGGTCAAGGCGACGACGATCGAAATGCTGCTTACGGCGATGGACATCATCATCGATCGAGCGGCGGGGGATATAGCGCCGGAGCGCGTCGTCACCATCGAAGAGGGGAGCAGTTTTCTCTCAGAGACGCTGCCTGTGCTGGAGACCATCGTCGATACCGATGAAGAGCGACAGCTGCTGGCCGAAGTTGTCGAGAGGTATAACGACTTCGATCTGGCAATCCGTCAGGATCTGTTCGCTGCCGTTCGAAGCGGCGCCGGGGATGCCGTCTTCGACGACCTGGATGACCGGATCGACGATCTGGGTGAGGAGATCGCCGACCGCGTGGGTGCCATCTTCGTGTCGCTGTCCGGCGAGGTTCGGGAAGCCACCGAAGTCATGCATGAGACGATCGACAACAGCCGATCGCAGTTCATCGCCACTGCACTGGCCGGCGGTCTGATCGTCATTGCCATGTTGGCGACGACCACGGTCATGATCACCGGCAAGATCGGCCGCCTGCGCGTCTCCATGAAGGCGCTTGCCGACGGCGACACGTCCATCACGGTCCCGTTCCTAGGGACTGGTGACCAGATCGGTGCCATGGCCGACACGGTCGGTGTGTTCAAGGAAAACGCGGAGAAGGTCGAACTGCTGCGCCGCGAGCAAGACCAGATGCGCGCCCAGGCCGAAGCGGAACAGCACGATGCCCGCCTCGCCATGGCCGATGAGTTAGAGCGGGCCGTCGAAGGGCTGGTGGCGGAACTCGCCGGCGCTGCGTCGAACATGGAAGCGACAGCCGACGCCATGGGCGGTGTGTCACGCCAGACGGCCGAACAGGTGGCCGCCGTAATCACGGGGTCGCAGGAAGCCAGCGCCAATGTGCAGACCGTGGCTTCGGCGACCGAAGAGCTGTCCAGTTCGATCCAGGAGATCAACCGGCAGGTCGAGAAATCCATGGGCATTACGCGCACAGCCGTCCAGGAAGCGGGCGACGCCGACGCCCAAGTCCGCGGCCTGACCAATGTGGCGGACAAGATCGGCGATGTGGTCCAGCTGATCACGGCGATCGCCGAGCAGACCAATCTGCTTGCCCTGAACGCCACCATCGAGGCGGCCCGCGCCGGCGAAGCCGGCAAGGGCTTCGCTGTCGTCGCTTCTGAGGTGAAGAGCCTCGCCAACCAGACGGCAAAGGCGACCGAAGAGATTTCTGCCCAGGTTTCCGAGATGCAGGCCGCCACGGGCGAGACGGCCACCCGGATCGAGCATGTCGGCGGGACCATCCGACAGGTAGCGGAAATCGCGACAACTATCGCCGCCGCGGTTGAAGAGCAGGGCGCGGCCACGGGCGAGATCGCACGCAATGTGGAAGAGGCAGCCCGCGGTTCGGACATGGTGTCGCGCAATATCGCAGGCGTGTCGCAGTCGGCCGAAACGTCGCAGGCCACTGCTCAGACGGTTCAGACCGTATCCGGCGAATTGGGACGCAGCGCTGCGACGTTGCGCAGCACGGTCGCCGAATTCCTGCAAGGGATGCGCGCGGCCTGATCGGGTCAGGAGCCGCAAGGCCGCAACTTAGGCCGGGCGCCCTTCGAGGGCGCCCTTGGCTTACGGCTGACGCGGCACCGGGCGCCAGTCGTCCGGCGCCAGTTCAAACCCCTCGAAGCTGAAGGCTGGACTGACGGTGCAGCCGACCAGCGTCCAGGCGCCCAGGCTCTCAGCCGTCTGCCAGGCGCCGGCGGGGACAATGGCCTGAGGCCGCTGGCCGACGGCGATCTCGGGTCCCAGATGCATTGCCGCTGCGTCGTGGCCGTTGGGCGAAATGGTCAGTGCCAGCGGACCGCCAGCGTACCAGTGCCAGATCTCCGTCGCATCGATGCGGTGCCAGCGGGACAGCTCACCGGCCTGCAGCAGATAGTAGATGGCCGTCCCGGCACCACGACCGCCGTCCTCCGGCACATCGCGCCAAGTCTCTGCATAGTGCCCGCCTTCCGGATGGGGCTGCAGGTTCAGTGCGCGGATGATCTCGGCGGCCGTCATCTCTTGTCTCAGGCCGATCAGAACCGGTCTTTGCGGCCGCGGATCTCAGCGAACACGGCCGACGGGTCGCCGCCCGCCATGCCGAGGGCTGCCTGGGTCTCCGGAACATCGGCGCGCAGGAAAGGGTTGGTCGCCTTCTCCAGCCCCAGCGATGTGGGGATCGTCGGCTCACCACGGCGCCGGGTGGCTGCAATATCGTCGGCACGCGCCGTGAGCGCGACATTGCCCGGTTCGATGGTCACTGCGAACTGCGCATTGCTCTCCGTATACTCATGACCGCAATAGATCTTGGCGGTGTCCGGGAGCGCCCGCAGCTTGCCCAGGCTGCGCCACATCTGGGCGGGCGTGCCTTCGAACAGTCGGCCGCAGCCGAGCGCGAACAGCGTATCGCCGCAGAACAGCGCGTCGCTGTTGGCAAACCAGAAGGCAATGTGGCCGCTGGTGTGTCCGGGTACCTCGAACACCTCCGCCTCTTGGTCGCCGATCGATACATGGTCGCCCTCACGCACCTGCCGGTCGAGCGTGGAGATGCGGTGCGCGTCGGCCGCTGGACCGATCACCTTTGCGCCATATCGCTCCTTTAACGCAGCATTGCCGCCGATGTGGTCGGCGTGGTGATGGGTGTTGAGGATGAAGTCCAGCGTCCAGCCATGGGCCTCCAGCGCAGCGATCACGGGTTCGGGCACCGCAGGGTCGACCACGGCCGTCGTGGCGCTGGCGGGTTCGCGCACCAGATAGACGTAGTTGTCGCTCAGCGCCGGGATCAGCTGGATCTCAAGGGCGGACATGCCGGAGTCTCCTTCGGTCGTTGGCGGCGCCACGATGCCAATCCGCCGACCGCTTCACAAGTCCGGTGCGAGGCACCAGATTTGTTGCTGCGAGGGAAGGGCTTATGCATCAAGACGTCGTCGACCTGCGAGCTTTCTATGAAAGCGGTCTGGGACTGGTTGCGCAACGGATGATCCGGCGGCAGCTGCGGCGCCTGTGGCCGGACGTGCAGGGTCAGTCGATCCTTGGGCTCGGCTATTCAACGCCGTTTCTGCGGCCCTTTCTGCAAGAGGCGGAACGGGCCTTTGCCGTCATGCCGGCGCGCCAGGGGGTGGCTGCGTGGCCTTCCGGCGAGCCCAACCGCGTCGCCCTGGCCGAAGACAATGTGCTGCCGTTCCCGGACATGTCGATCGACCGCGTGCTGATGGTGCATGAGCTGGAACATGCCGAAGATCGCGCCGGATTGATGCGAGAGATCTGGCGTGTGCTGTCGGGCAGCGGTCGACTGCTGGTGGTCGCGCCCAACCGCCGTGGCATATGGGCGCGGTTCGACCGCACGCCGTTCGGACATGGCCAGCCCTACAGCGCATCGCAGCTCTCCGGCATGCTGCGCAACAACCTGTTCGTGCCAGCGCGGGAAGGGCGGGCCCTGTTCATCCCGCCCTTTCGTGCTCGCTTTCTTCTGGCAGCGGCGCCTGCTTGGGAAGAAGCCGGCCACCGGTGGTTCTCCGGTTTCGCCGGCGTCGTGATGATCGAGGCGACGAAGCAGCTCTACCAGATCACCCCGGCCATGGAGCGCAAGCGCCAGCGCCGGCCCGTTCTGGTGCCGCTGCCCAGCGCGACGGCACCCGCACGGTCTGCCACGGTTGAAGACGACCACCGAACCGCCGCGGACTAGCCCTTCCGCAACAAGAAGATACCGGTTTCCGCCAGCAGGTTGGCGACCCTGCCCGGAGGCAGCTCAATCACACGGCCGCTGCGGCGCAAGGCCAGGCTGCGGTCGATGGCGATGCCCAGGTCCCGGCACAGCGTCGTGAAGTCGTTGACCGTGCAGAGATGGATGTTCGGGGTGTCGAACCATTGCAGCGGCAGGCCCCGTGTCACGGGCATGCGTCCGCCGAGCAGAAGCTGCAGCCGCACGCGCCAGTATCCGAAGTTGGGGAAGCTGACGATCGCTTGGCGCCCGATCCGCACGAGGTGCTCCAGCACCACGTGCGGCGCACGCACCGTCTGAAGCGTCTGGCTGAGCACAACATAGTCGAAGGCGTCCGACGGATAGTCGGCCAGGTCCATGTCGGCGTCGCCCTGCGTGACGGACAGTCCCCGGCTGATACCGACACGCACGCCTTCGTGGCTGATCTCCAGGCCGCGGCCGTCGACACGTTTGGCGTGCCAGAGATAGTGCAGCAACGCACCGTCGGCACAGCCGACGTCAAGGACGCGGCTTGCCGGCGCCACCATGTCGGCGATCGGCTGCAGATCGGCACGGATCGTCTGCCCCGGATGCGGCGGCACCGGCGCTGGCTCCGCGAAGCGGCCGACATGGTTCATTGTGCAGCCTTCAGCCCGCGATGCTCGGCCAGGCCATCCAGGAACCCGGCAAGCACGGCATGGAACTGCGGTTCGTCCAGTAGAAAGGCGTCGTGGCCCTTGTCGCTTTCGATTTCGACCGAGCTGACATTGGCGGCGATGGCGTTCAGCGCGTGCACGATCCTGCGGCTCTCGCGGGTGGGAAACAGCCAGTCGCTTGAGAACGACACCAGGCAAAAGCGCACGGGCGTCACCTTGCCGTCGACGCGGAAGCAGTCCTGCAGATTGCCGCCATAGCGTGCAGGCAGGTCGAAATAGTCCATGGCCCGCGTGATGTAGAGGTACGAGTTCGCGTCGAACCGGTCTACGAAGGTGAACCCTTGGTGACGCAGATAGCTTTCCACCTGGAAGTCGGCATCGAAGCCGAAGCCGAGCGCGCGGCGATCCTGCAGGTTGCGCCCGAATTTGCGGTGCAACGCCGTCTCGGACAGATAAGTGATGTGGGCGGCCATGCGGGCGACGGAGAGGCCGCCGGTCGGCCGCACGTCGTGCAGCAGATAGTCGCCGCCGTGCCAGTCGGGGTCAGCCATGATTGCCTGTCGCCCGACCTCATGGAACGCAATGTTCTGGGCGGAGTGGCGGGCAGCCCCGGCAATCGGCATGGCACCGTAGACGCAGTCCGGATAGTCCACCGCCCATTGCAGCACCTGCATGGCGCCCATGGATCCGCCGATCACGCAGAACAGCTTGGCGATGCCCAGATGGTCGACCAAGAGCTTCTGCGCCCGCACCATGTCCGCGATGGTGATCACCGGGAAGCTCATGCCATAGGGCTTGCCCGTGGCCGGATCGATCTCTTTCGGTCCGGTCGTGCCCATGCAACCGCCCAGCACATTGGCACAGATCACGAAATAGCGGTCCGTGTCGATGGCGCGGCCGGGGCCGACGGCAAGCTCCCACCACCCTGGCTTGCTCGTCACCGGGTGACGGTCCAACAGGTACTGGTCGCCGGTCAGGGCGTGGCACACCAGAATGGCATTGGAGGCGTCGGCGTTCAGCGTGCCATGGGTCGTGTAGGCGATCGTCAGCGGTCCCAGGCTTGCACCGGACTCCAGCGGCATCGGCTGATCGATCGCGAGCGTCACGAAATGACCCGGCAGGTGCCGCGCTTCCTCCGGCGCCACGGCTGCGTTGTCCCGGGAGACGGTCATCCCAGTGATGTCCTCAATCCATCAGTAGGCCAAAGAAACAGGTGACTAAGACCCTGCACGATCCGTTGTCAACGGTCGTTCATGCATCCATCAGCCCCATATCGGGGCCGCCATGCCGGATTGGGAGTGCCTCACGCGGGCGTGACACGCCAGATGAAAGCCGGATGCTGGTTGTCGATCCACACATGCTGATGCTTGCCGGTCCAGGTAAAGCGATAGCCGGCCATCAGCTCTTCCATCCAAACCGTCGCATGGTCGGGCAGGCCCAGCTCCCACAACGGCAGCTCAAGATGAGCATCGTGCGGGGCATTCGGGTCCAGATTGACGGCGATCAGAATGAAGTTGTTCGCATTGCGTGCCATCTTGCCGTACAGCAGGACGTTGTCGTCCCAGGCATTGTAGAATTTGAGGTTGTCGTATTCGTGCAGCGCCGGATTTTCTTTCCGGATCTCATTCAATCTCGTGATCCAGTCGCGGATGTTGCCGGGCCGATCCCAGTCCCAGACTTTGTACTGGTACTTCTCTGAGTTCCAGTATTCCTCTTTGCCGGGTACGGCCTCGTTCTCGCAGAGCTCATAGCCGTTATAGATGCCGTAGACGCTGGAAAGCGTCGCAGCCAGCACGACGCGCTGCAGGAAGGCCGGGCGGCCGCCCTGCTGCAGGATCGTCGGCAGGATGTCGGGCGTGTTGGCGAAGAAATTGGCCCGCATGTATTCTTTTGCCGGGCCCTGCGTCAGCTCTTCCAGATAAGCCGTCAATTCGGCCTTGGTATTGCGCCAGGTGAAATAGCTGTAGCTCTGGGTATAGCCGAGCTTGGCCAGTGCCTTCATCAACTTCGGCCGCGTGAATGCCTCTGCCAGGAAGACGGTATCGGGATACTGGTCTTGAACCTCGCGGATCAGCCACTCCCAGAACGGCAGCGGCTTGGTGTGCGGGTTGTCGACGCGGTAGATCCGCACGCCGAGGGCGCACCAGAACAGCACGGCGTCGCGCAGTTCCAGCCACAGGGCCTCGATCGGCTGGCCACCATGGGGTTCGTAGAACTCCACGTTCACGATGTCTTCATAGCGCTTCGGCGGGTTTTCCGCATACCGGATGCTGCCGTCCGGGCGCCATTTGAACCAGTCGCGATGCTCTTTGATCCAGGGATGGTCGGGCGAACACTGGATGGCAAAGTCCATCGCCAGTTCCATCCCGTGCTGGCCGACGGCGGCCACGAAGCGCTTGAAGTCGTCCAGCGTTCCCCATTCCGGGTTGACCGCCGTATGGCCGCCTGTGTCCGCGCCGATGGCATACGGGCTGCCGGGATCGCCGGGGCCCGCGATCAGGGTGTTGTTCTTGCCTTTCCGGTTCGTGCGGCCGATCGGATGCCATGGCACCAGATAGACCACATCAAAACCCATTGCCCGGATATAGGGCAGCCTGGCGATACAGTCATCGATGCTGGCGCCGCGGCCGGCATCGGTGCCCTGGCTGCGCCAGAACATCTCGTACCAGGCGGCATAGCGCGCGGCCACGCGGTCGACGACGACCTCAAGCACGATAGGGTATTGAGTATAGCCAATACGGGTGCCGTAGCGGCGCATCAGACGGCCGATTTCCTCGCTGAACAGGAACTCCTGCATGCGCGGTGAACCGGCCGCGGCCGTCAGTTCCGCCACCAGCCTATCGAAGCTGGCGCGGTCTTCGCCTTGGGCGCGCTCGCGCGCAATGCCCACCAGGTCGGCCCCCTCGGTCATGTCGACGGTGACATCCTGGCCAGCATTGACCTTCTTGGTCACATCGCGGTGCCAGCTCTCGAACTCGTCGACCCAGGCGGCGACCGTATAGTGGTACCGGGTGTTGCGTTCCAAAGGAAACGAGGCCGTCCAGCGGTCGTTGTCATGGAACCTGAGGGGAACCTCGCGCCATGTCTCGTCGGTCTGCTCGCGATAGAGCAGTGCGCCCGCGACCTGGGCGTGGCCGTCGCAGATCAGATCGGCGAAGACCTCCAGCCTGTCGCCGACTTCGCGCTTGATCGGATAGCGTCCGCCGTCCATCTCCGGCGCCACATCGCCGATGACGAAGCGCTGCCCGGCAAGGCTGTGCAGCCGGTCAAGTCCCGTGGTGACTGTGCTCGGGTGGCGATCGGCCACTACCGCGTCGTTCATCGTGCTCCCCGCCCGTGCAGATCGGGACTGGGCTGTCCCGGCGTGATTTCCCGCCGCGAGCGGAAGCGTCAGTTCTCGCCGCCCGCGAGTTCGCGGATCAGGTTGGCGATCTTGGCGGTTTCCGCCGCTGCCTGTTCGGCGTCTTCCATCGTCGCTTCGTGATAGAACACCGAATAGAAGAACTGGTCGAGCGCGAACGCCATCTCGAGCACTGAGGCGGACTCATCCGTCAGGCATTCCGCACGCCCGATCCTGAGGGCGTATCGTTCCTGAAACACCTCGGAGTCGGCCAATTCAACAATGAACTCACCCGGGCAGCGACCTTCCAAGAGCGCCAGATACTCTTCAGAGAAACCGTCGATCTCGATCGCCTCGCTCGGGCGCGGCCTCTGATGCAGAGCCCCATTGATGTCGCCCACCTGCCAGATGTACCGCAGGTCCATCTCGGTCTCGGGAACCTGCTCCGGCGGTACAAACGAGAGATCCTCAAGGCCCGCCGCCGTCAGGATGTCGACCAGCGCTTCCAGCGGCATACCGTCGGCGGGTGCGTCGGTCGGTGAGGCTTCCTCCGGCGGAGCCTCTTCCGCCGGATCCTGGGGCAGCTCGACTTCGGCCATCAGTTCTCTGGCCGCGGCGACACATTCGCCAAGCTTCGGCAGGGCCGCGAAGGTTCCCGTCAGCGGGAAGGCGAATTCCCCCTCAGACGTCGTGATGGTCATGACGTTGCCCTGTCGCAACGCCTCGATCATCTGGGGCAGTTCGCCGAGCGGGATAACCAGGACCGTATCGCTTGCGGCGATCGCAGGGCCCTCTCCGCCGCGCCCATCGATGCCGAGCTGTATTTCTTCCTGACTGTCCGGCGTCAGTGCCCACTCTGGATTGATCAGGGTAATGCGTGTCTGGTTGTCCAGATTGGTGGAGAACACCAGCGTCAGACCGTTGTCGTAGTCCCTGGAGATGCCGCAATACCCGATCAGCGTCGGGTCGTCGGGCCGGGAAAAGGCACCGCCGCTCCATCCGCTTTCTTCAATCGTGAGCTCCGGCGGTCGTTCGGCCGCGGCTTCCTCTTCGACGCCCTCGTCCTGCGCGATTGCCACTGCCGGCATCAGGGCCGCTATGGCCAAAGCTGCGGAAACTCCGCGCGACCAACCCACCATTCGGATCCGCCTCAATTCACCTGCCGGCATCCCGTGGCGGTCATAGCCGGCGAACGGTTCTGGAAATCCGCCCCGACGCCGCCATCGGACCCGGCGGCAAGCAACGCCGCCCTGCCGATCCACTGCCGCCAGCGGGGCGGCGACACACTCGATCAGGCGCGCGTCTCTGTCAACCGGCCGTCCCCGCGGTGACGGGGCTGCCGCGGACATGGCCCGTTGGTGCGGACGACTATGGACCCGTCACCGTCGGCGCGCCGTCGAATCGGATGCCGGCGAAGGCGTAGACGGCGAATGCCAGCAGCATGATGCCGCCGATTCGGTCGATCCAGGCGAGCCATGCCCGACTCAGTCGCCGCCGGCCCAGCGTCACCATGGTCGTGAGCGCGAGCCACCACAGAGCCGATCCCAGGCCGACGCCGACGACCATCGCCGCGGCATCGCGCGTAGGGATCACCGAACCGTCCAGCCCGATCCCGGCGAAGATCGTGACGAAGGACAGGATGGTTGCCGGGTTGGCCAGCGTCAGAACGACGCCGCTGACCCAGGCCCCTGCGACTGCTGCCGCGCCTGCGTCCGGCGTTCCCTCGGCGGGCAGGGCCGTCCGGCGCAAGAACGCCGCCCAGCCGAGATAGAGCAGCATCATGCCACCGGCGAGCCGCAGCCATGGCCCCAGATCCAGCAGCAACTGGGTGATCGCCATCAGCCCGAAGGCCGCCACGAACCCGTACATCGCATCCGCGGCGGCCGCCCCCAGACCGGTGGCGAAGCCGACGCGCGGGCCGAAATGCAGGGTTCGGCGAATGCATAAGAGGCCGATCGGCCCCACCGGGGCCGCTATGGCCAGCCCCAGCAACACGCCTTTGACAAACATCACATCGCCTTGCTCGAAGAACCGGATTGGCCGGAATCGGCGTCAGCCATGACTATCGGCTGCGCGACCAGGCTGGCGGAATGGCGGTTCGAAGGCCGCATCCGGTATTCTGCACCGCTTTCGAAACCGGAACCGGGTGAACATGGTGCGATCGAAGCCGGCAGCGAACGCCATCGAACTCGACGACGTCGCCCGCCGCCTGCTGCGGGAGCTCGAGCGTGACGCGCGGGCGAGCTTCGCCGAACTCGGTCGCCGGGTCGGCCTGTCGCCGCCGGCCGTGGCGGAGCGCATGAGACGACTGGAGGATCTGGGCGTCATCACGGGCTATCGGGCGATGCTGAACCCCGCACGTCTTGGCCGCCCGATCACGGCCATTGTGCGAATGCGCGTGACGCCGGAACACTATCCCTGGGCGAAGCGCCAGATCGACGCGTCGCCGGAGATCTTGGAGTGCCATCACGTCACCGGCGAAGACGCCTTCGTTCTGAAGCTGGTCGTGGCAACGGTGGAGGATATCGACCGCGTGATCGGCCGCTTCGCGCCTCACGCCGCGACAAGCACGTCGATTGTCCTGTCAACGCTGGTCGCCGATCGGCCGATAACGGATCTCTGATCAGAGGCTGCGCGTCAGGGCTGCTCTTCCAGGACGCGGCGCAGCAGATCCTCCATCTCTTCCTCTTCGCTGGCCGAGGCGACAGGCGCCGTGCCGAGGCCGGGCAGGGCGCGCGCCGGCAGACCGCGATGCGCCGCCATCATGAAGTCGTGCCAGATGCGGGCGGGCAGACCGCCGCCCGTGACCCCGTCCATAGACCGGTTGTCATCGTTCCCGACCCAGACTCCGACCACATAGTCGGCCGTAAAGCCGACGAACCAGGCGTCGCGGTGATCCTGGCTGGTGCCGGTCTTGCCGGCCGCCGGCCGGTCGAGCGCAGCCGCCCGACCGGTTCCGTAGTCTACGACGGCCGCCAGCATGCGGTTGAGGTCGCCCACCGGACCCGCCGCCACGATCCGCCCAGGGCCACCCCCTTCGCGCTGGTAGAGGGTGTCGCCGGAGGCATCGAGAATCCGTTCGATGCCGTACGGCCACACACCGGTCCCGCCGGTTGCGAAAGCGGCGTATGCCGCGGTCAGCTCCAGCAGCGACACCTCGCTGGTGCCGAGTGCCAGCGACATGTCGGTGGTCAGCGGCGAAGAGATGCCGAGGCGCCGCGCCAGCGTCACCGTCGCGTCTGTGCCGGCCTGCTGCAGGACGCGGACCGCGGCCGTGTTGGCGGAAACGGCCAGGGCCTCGGTCGCGGTGATATCCCCCCGGTAACGGTCGCTGAAATTGCCGGGTGACCACTGCCCGATGTTGACCGGCGCGTCGCGCACGATTGTGTCCGGCCTAAGCCCTTGCAGCATCGCCGCCAGGTAGACGAAGGGCTTGAAGGCTGAACCCGGCTGGCGCTGCGCCTGCACCGCCCGATTGAACTGGCTGGCGTCATAGGCACGGCCGCCCACCATGGCGACCACGGCACCGTCGAGCCGCATCGCCACCAGGGCCGCCTGATCGGCGCCGCCGTCGTTCAGATGGTCGGAGACGATGGCCAGAGCGGAACGCTGAAGCTGCGGATCGAGCGTGGTGACGGCCACCATGTCCGCGGGATCGTAGCCCACATAGTCGGGCACGAGGTCAGCCACCCAGTCGGCGAAGTACCGCCCGCCGCTGCCGCTGGCCGGCCGCCGCCGCGGGGTGGGCGGCAGGTCGCGCGCCGCCACGGCTTCGCTGGCGGTCAGGAAGCCCCCATCGACCATGGCGGACAGAACCACCTCCGCCCGCGTCTCAGCCAGATCCGGATTGCGGGCCGGCGAATAGCGTGACGGCGCCTGCAAGAGACCAGCCAGGATCGCCGATTGCCAAAGGTTCACCTGCCGCGCCGAAAGGCCGAAATAGGCCTGGGCCGCGGCGTCGACGCCATAGGTGCCGGCACCGAGATAGACGCGGTTCAGATACGCCGTCAGGATCTCGTCCTTGCTGTAATTCGCTTCCAACCAGATGGCCAGCAGGGCTTCCTGCACCTTGCGGCGCAAGGTGCGCTCCTGCGTCAGGAACAGGTTCTTGGCGAGCTGCTGGGTGATGGTGGAGCCGCCTTGCGTCATGCGGCCCGCCTGCAGGTTGCGGTACACCGCCCGCGCGATGCCGATCGGATCGAGGCCGAAATGGCCGTAGAACCGCCGGTCTTCGATCGCCAGGACGGCGTCGATCAGATGCTGCGGCAACTCGTCGACATGGACGTCGTCGCCGGTCATGTCGCCATACCGCGCGATGGCGGAGCCGTCGGACGCCTGCACGGTCAGGGTCGGGCGCCGCTCTGCGACCACGACGTCGCGCGTATCCGGCATGTCATAGGCGAAATAGGCAATGGCGCCGAGCACGATGACCAGGCCCCAGATCGCCAGGACGGCGCACCACTTCGCTAGCGTGCGCCAAGGTCTGCGCGAGGTGGCTGTCCGCCGGGTGCGGCGCGCGGGGCTGCGCCTGCGCGCGCCGCCCTTGGCCGTACGGCGCCGCGGCGCCGCAGGGGCACGGCGTTCAGCAGTCAGGGGACGATGACGCGCGGGCTTGGCCATGCCCGTCTACATCGAATAAAAACCAAGCAAAATCAAGAAGCAATGTGGCGAAGTGAAGGTCTTAGCCTAGCAATTGCCTCCAACTCTGCCTCAATACTAGATCTGGTAGCATTACAGGCCCGCACCAACGAAGCTCTGCGGCGCGGGCTCGCGGAGAACATTGCCGGATTCCGTGACTTCCATGATGGCGAGCCCGCGCTGCACGAGACCGGTCCGGCCGTCGAAGCGGAAGATGCCGCTGATTCCCGCAAAGCCGCTGCTCGCCGTCAGTGTCTGGCGGTCATAAGCCCGGAAACCGGGCTGTTGCATCAGGCGCGCCGCCAGCGAAACGGCATCATAGGCAAGGGCTGCGACCAGCGGCGGGCGCGACCCGTGCAGGCTTTCGTAGCGGCTCTCGAAATCGGCCCGCAGTCCGGGCTGCGGTGCGGCGTACCAGGCGCCCTGCAGCGCCTGCTCCGCGCCGACAGGCTCGCCGGCCCAGATGCCTGTGCCGACAATCTGTGTGGCATCACCGCCGTAATAGGGCACCAGCGACGCAACGGCCCGCAGCCTGAGACCGGCATCGGGCAGCAGCACGGCGTCATAGCCGCCGCCTTCGATGACACCGCGCACCTGCTCGGAATAGTCGCCGATTTCCGTGCTGTAGAATTCGACCGTCCCGACGCGCGCGCCGCGCGCCTGCGCCACTTCGCGTGCCGCCTGGGCCACCACCTCGCCATAGCGGTCCTGCGGTGCCATCACGGCATAGCTGTTCAGCCCCTGGCTCTGTCCGTACTGGATAATGCGGTCGACCTCGTTGCCCGGCAGGAAGCCCATGACCAGCACATTGCCCGACGCCACACTGGCGTCGGTGGTGAAGGCCATCACGTTGAGGCCCTGCGCCCGCGCCACCTCGGCCACGGCGGGAACCGAACGCCCGAAGAACGGCCCCAGGATCAGGTTGGCCCCTTCGGCCATCACGGCCCGGGCGGCATCGGCCGCGCCCTCCGGCGATCCGCCGGTATCGCGCGGCAAGAGCTCGACATTGTCGACCCCAAGGTCGAACAGTGCCACTTCCGCTGCCTGCAGCATGGCGTTGCCCGGATCGCCGGGCGGGCCACCGGTCAGAGGCAGCAACAGGCCGATTCTGGCGATACCGTCGGTGATCTCGGGGCCCGCTCGCACCGCCTGCGGCGTTTCAGTGGGCTCGGCGGCGATCACCGGGCCTTGCACCGTTGGCCGCTGGCTGGTTACCCTTTGGGCGCAGGCGCCCAGGAACACGGTCCCCACAAGGACGGCCGCGGCCACCGCCCGCAACCGACGCCCGGACCGGCGCGATTCGTCCCCAAGGGAAGTTTCGGCGCTATGCGCTGCCGCAATTGACCGTGCCATTGCTCAACCCTCCAGACAGTGTCCGTGCGGCATCGCCGGCCGTTGACCCCATCGACACCGCGGAAGGTACCGAGCAGGGCACGGCGAGTAAACCTCCGGCCGGGTTGTATCTTATCGGATTGCCGATCGGCAACGCACGCGACGTTACGTTGCGGGCCCTCGATACGCTGGCCGCGGTCGACGCGGTCGCTTGCGAAGATACGCGCGTCACGGGCCCGTTCCTGCGCCGATTCGGCATCAAGACGCAGATGGTCAGCTATCATGAGCATAATGCCGACCGCATGCGTCCGCAGCTGCTCAGCCGTATCGCCGCAGGCGAGGCGATTGCCCTGGTGTCCGATGCCGGCATGCCGCTGATTTCCGACCCCGGCTACAAGCTGGTCCGCGCTGTCGTCGACCAGGGCGGCGATGTGACCTGCCTGCCGGGCGCGAGCGCGCCGCTGACCGGGCTTCTGGTCTCGGGTCTGCCGACGGACCGGTTCCTGTTCGCAGGCTTCTTGCCGACGAAGCGCGTTGCCCGCCGCAAGGCGGCTGCGGAACTAAGCGCCGTTCCGGCGACCCTGGTGCTCTTCGAATCACCTCGCCGGCTGGCCGACTCGCTGGGCGACCTGGCGGAGGGGCTTGGCGATCGTCAGGCGGCCGTGGCCCGTGAGCTGACTAAGCGATTTGAGGAGGTGCGGCGCGGCAGCCTTTCCGAACTGGCGGCTACCTACCGCAACGAAGGTCCGCCGCGGGGCGAGGTGGTAGTCGTGATCGCGCCACCTGATGCCTCCGATCCGTCGCGGATGGCCGACTCGGCCGCGGTCGACGCCGCGCTGATCGCCGCCCTGGCCGAGGGCAGCCTGCGGGACGCCACAGCATCCGTCGCTGCCGCCACCGGAGTTCCGCGCCGAACGGTCTACCGGCGGGCGCTGGCGCTGGTCTCGGCCACTCGGACCGATGATCCAGCATAGGACCGCGCGGGCCGTCAGCGGCCAAGGGGCGGAGCAGTCGGGACGCCGGGCCGAGGCGATTGCATCATGGTGGCTCAGGCTCTCAGGCTACCGTGTCCTGGCCCGCCGCTACCGGTCGCCGGTCGGAGAGATCGACATCATTGCCCGCAAGCGGCGCGCGCTCGTGTTCGTCGAGGTCAAGCGGCGTGGGCGGGAAGGCGATGGCCTCGCTGCGGTTGACCCGGCGAACCGCCGTCGCGTGACGCGGGCGGCGACGCATTTCCTGGCCGGCGCCGGATCGGCCGCCGGCAGGGCCGTTGAGACGATCCGCTTCGACATCATCGTTGTCACACCCTGGCGGCGCCCCCGCCATATCCGCAACGCCTGGATCGCCGGACTGGACCGGACCGCCGATGCCGGCTGGTAGCCTCCTCCTTCTTATCTTCGCCGTCGCGGCCTGCGTGGCCGGCTGCTCTCCCGTCTCGCTCGCCATCGGGGCCGGCGCGACCGCCGGTGTGGCCATCGCGGAAGAGCGCAGCGTGGGGGAGGCCGTGGAGGATGCCGGCATCGTGGTGGCGATCAACCGGGCTTGGCTTGCCGAAGACGCAGCCCTGTTCAGCCGCTTCAACACCGCCGTGCATCAAGGCCATGTGCTGGTGACCGGCATCGCGGACTCGCCGGAGCAGATGCTGCAGGCCTTGCGCCTGGTCTGGCAGGTGGAGGGTGTGCGCGAGGTGATCAACGAAATTCGCGTCGGCGACGATGGCGGCGCCTTCGATGCTGCGCAGGACGCGTGGATCGCATCGCAGCTTCGTGCCCGCCTGACCTTCGACAGCACGGTGCAATCGATCAACTACATGGTGGAGGTGGCCCGCGGTGTCGTCTATCTCATGGGCATCGCCCGCGACGAAGATGAACTGGAACGCGTGAAGGCGCATGCGCGGCAGATAGAATATGTCCGCGGCATCGTCAGCCATGTTCGGTTCCGGCAGGACGAGGCGACGCAATCCTAGACGGCGACGGGGTGGACGGCAGGTGGACGACGCGATCCGCGAAGCACTGGAACAGGCAGGCCGATGCGGCGACGACGACATTCCGTTGGCGGATACCGCGTTGGCGCTGGCGGCCGTCGGCCGGCCGCGCGTGCCCCTGGACCGTTACCGGGCCCATCTGGACCGACTGGGGGCCGAGGTCGGCGATGCCGTCGGCGAGGCCGAGGATGCTGATGCCCAATCGGCGGCCGCGGCGCTTCGCGCCGTGATGGCCGAGCGCTATGGGTATCGCGGCGACGCCGACACCTATGACGACCTGCAGAACGCCAGCCTGATCCGTGTCATCGACCGCCGCAAGGGCCTGCCGGTGGCACTCGGCATCCTCTATATCCATGTGGCGCGCGCCCAGGGCTGGCAGATGGTCGGCCTGAACTTTCCCGGCCATTTCATGGTGCGGCTGGAAGTCGGCGCCGGGCGCATCATTCTGGATCCGTTCCACGCCGGCATCGTCCGCCCGACCGCCCAACTGCGCGATCTGCTTAAGACCGTCTCCGGCGAGAAGGCAGAGCTGAAGCCCGAGCACTATGCCCCGGTCAGCGACCGTGAGATCCTGCTGAGGCTGCAGAACAACATCAAACTGCGGCACTTGCGCCAGCAGCGCCTGGATGATGCACTGGAGGTCATCGAGGCCATGCTGCTGATCGCACCGGAGGAACCGTGGCTTTGGCGGGAATGCGGGATCCTGAGTGCCAAGAACGGCAATCGCGTCGCCGCGATCGCGGCCCTTGAGCGCTTCCGCACCGACGGGGCGGCCCACGGCCTTCCCGAAAACCTGCTGCATGAGGCCGCCATACTGCTGCAACAGCTCAAACTGGGCCTCAACTGACCCCAAACGCCCGCACCGCCATCGCCAACACGAGACCAGACGATGACTCTGACAGTCGCCATCCAGATGGACCCCATCGATGGCATCGACATTGCCGCCGACAGCACCTTCGCCATGGCGCTGGAAGCGCAGCACCGGGGCCACACACTCTTCTATTACCAACCGCAGCAGCTTGCGTATCGGCAGGGAACCGTCTCCGCCATGGCGTGGCCTCTGGCCGTGCGCCCGGTGAAAGACGACCACTTCACGCTCGGCGCGCCGGAGCGGCTCGACCTCTCCACGGTCGATGTGGTGCTGATGCGTCAGGACCCGCCGTTCGACATGGGCTATATCACGGCCACCCATCTGTTGGAGCTGATCCATCCCGACACGCTGGTGGTGAACGACCCCGCTCAGGTGCGCAACGCGCCGGAAAAGCTGTTCATCACCCGTTTTCCGGAGCTGATGCCGCCCACGCTGATCACCGCGGACCGGGAGGAGATCACGGCCTTCCGGGAACAGCACCGCGACATCATCCTGAAACCCCTGTTCGGCAATGGCGGGGCAGGCGTGATCCACCTGAAGCCGGAGGACGACAACCTGTCGTCACTGTTGGAGATGTTCGCCGGCCTCTATCCCGAGCCGCTGATGGTCCAGCGTTACCTGCCGGAGATCCGCGACGGCGACAAACGCGTGCTCTTGGTGGACGGCGAGCCCGTGGGGGCGGTCAACCGCGTGGCACGCCAGGGCGAAGCGCGCGCCAATTTCCACGCCGGCGGCCGCGCGGAACGCACTGAGCTGAACGAGCGGGACCAGGAGATCTGCGCCGCCATCGGCCCGGCCTTGCGCGAAAACGGCATGATCTTCGTCGGCATCGACATCATCGGGCCCTACCTGACGGAGATCAACGTGACCTCACCGACCGGCATCCACGAAATCAACCGCCTGGACGGCAGCCGCATCGAGGCCAGGTTGTGGGACGCCATCGAAGCTAAGCGGGAGACGGCGAGGTAGAGGCAGTCAGGCGCTATATCAGTGCCGGAACGTCGGATGTCGCGCTACGATCCAGCGGCGAAGAACAGAACGAATCGGCGGCTCATCACATTGCTAAGGACAGCCGACCTCCAGCGGCCTGTGGCCCGAACCGGATCAAACGACTCGTTTCGGGGCGGCATTCCGGAACAGCCAACCTCTTGATTCTGCGGCTACTGCATTGTTGTTCCGAAAGAGAGCGATTGTGATAGAGCAGTAATCCGCAGCTCGGAGCCCAAATCCGGAATGCTGCGCTGCGTTCGAATGTCGGCTTTTGGTTGGCCCTCAGCTCAGGTTTCCGGTGTCGTCTGCCGCAGGACGATGACGGTCGGCGCGCTTGCGGCGCTCAGAGAGAGTGCGTAGTCGATCGTCTTGGTCATGTCGTCCATTGGGATTGGGACCTGGTCCCCGAAGCTGCCATCAGCGATGTCTTGCTCCACCTCCTGAGTGGCAACATTGTCGGGATTGATGACCGTCGTGGCGATGCCCAAGTGGCGCAGCGACAAGTTGAGCGCCTCGGCGGCACCTTGCAGCCCGAACTTGGCGGCCGTATTGGCCACCTCCGGGGATGCGGTGTTTGGCAAGCCGGACATGGAGCCCATGAGTATGATCCGACCGCTTTGTGACTTGGCGAGATTCCGCGCCAATCCTTGGGCCAGCAGGATGGGTGCCGTCAGGTTCACTGCGATCACTTGCAGGATTTCATCGGTCGGGCTTTCCAAGAAGCTATACTTGTCGGTAAAGGCCCCCTTCTCCCAGATCCCGCCTAGGAAGAGCAGTCCGTCGAGGGCGCGCTCGCCGATCGCTTCCACGACGCGGGCCACACCATTGACCGTTCCGATATCTGCCTCAATCCAAGTGCCGATGGGAGACGGCGAGCGTGATACGGACAGCACGTCCGCGCCGCTCTCGGCGAGGTGGGCGGCAGCCGAGCCACCGATCCCACGGCTTGCTCCGACGATGAGGTATGTTGGCATGGTCATGCCTCCTTCAAATGGTTCGAGTTCCGGAGGAAAGCCGTAAGCAGCGCCACAACGGCGAGGGTCGAGACCGCGATCCAAAGCGACGAAGGTCCGGCCCAGTCGATCACGGTGCCGCCGATGAGCGGGCCCATGACGGCTCCGAAGGTGTAGGCTGAGACCGCCGCCGTCGTGAGCGCGGCCACGGAAACGGTCTCCCGTGCACGTCCCACTTCGATCATGACGATTGTGTACAGAGCGGCACCTCCAGCGCCGAAGGAGAACGCAGCCACCCAGATCGCCAAGGGCAGACAAGGGGACGCAGCCAGCGCCGCACACCCTAGGATCATCACGAATACCGCGGCACGCTTGGACAAGACGGTTGAGACACGGTCGGAGAAGAACGCCAGGGGCACGTGGCTGATCAGAGCGCCGATAGCGAGTGCGCCCACGAGCATCACGGCCATGTCGGGTTCGACACCTTTCTGCAACGCTACATGGGGAAGGACCCCGTTGAGGCCGAGCTCAAAGGCGCCGCCGATAGCAGCAACGACAATGAGGGGTAGCGCCGCGCGAAGCCGGCGCAGGCCGCCCAATACCGTTTCCGTGTGCGCCATCGAGTCTTTTGGCCCCGATGGCGCGCCGAGACTGATAGCGAGGGCACCGCCCATCAGTGTCAGCGTGGTTACGACCATTCCGAATGAACAAAGGGTCAAGACGCCTGGGAGGAAGGGCCCGGCGGCGAAGGATAGACCCAAGCCCAGCTGGTAGGCGGACATCGCCGCGCCCATGCCGTCCAATGGGGTTTGGCGGGCGATCAAGGCCTCGGTCGCCGTCCAGGTGAACGCCGTGGCGGAGCCGAGCAAGATCGCGAGCGCCAGATAGGCATCCAATCGCGCGACACCCTGCCAGAAAAGCAACGACGTTCCGATAAGCGCAAACGCCCCGCCCGCGATGCCGAGGGCATGCGCGCGTTCCAGGCCCAGACGGTCGACCATCGCCGAGAGCGCGGGAGACAAGGTCAGTATCACTGCGAAAGGGGCCATCCCATAGATACCAACCTCTGTGGCCGAGCGTCCTGCCTCAGCGAGACGAACGGTCACCTGCGGGAACAGCATGGCGTAGGGGACGACGTTCAGCATCGTCGCAACCGCATGGAAAACGGGCACGCGCTCTTTCGGGCTTTGGCAAGCAGGATGGGTCATGCCCAATAGTTGTCGGTTCTGTTTTGTATCGGTAGACACTACATTGACGACGCGGTGTCGGGCCTCGTGCGACAATAGGGGCGAATGTGGACCAGGACCGCCTCGACGGGTTGACCGTCTTCATCGCGGTGGCGCGCCGCGGTAATTTCGCGGCCGCGGCGGCCGAGCTTGGTCTGTCGCGGTCAGCCGTCAGCGTGGCCGTACGCAAGCTGGAAGATCGACTCGGGGTCGCGCTGTTCACCCGGACCACCCGGAGTGTAGGCCTAACGGAAGCAGGGCGCGGGCTTTATGAGCGCTCGGGGCCATTGATTGATGAATTGGACGAAAGCCTGTCAGAGGCGACAGGGTTAGGCCATGGCCCGACAGGGACACTGCGCTTAAGCGTCCCTCGCGTCGCGTTGGGGCCGGTGATCGAGCCGATCCTAAGACGTTTCGCGGAGGCAGCCCCGGCTGTGACACTGGACCTTGTGCTCGACGACGGTCTCGTCGACCTCGCCCGCGATGGCTACGACGCCGGCATCCGTCTCGGCGACCAAGTGGACGCGGACATGATCGGCCGCAATCTGACAGGTCCACTTCCCTGGCAGGTCGTCGGCGCGCCGGACTATCTCGTGCGGCATGGCATTCCCGAAAAGCCAGACGACCTGTTGTGCCATGCCTGCATCGGATACCGACTCACGACCTCACAAACCACCTACCGATGGGAGCTGCTGAAGAATGGACGGCTCACGCCGCACACAGTTCGGCAAACGATCATCGTCAACGATCCAACAGCAAAGCGCGCAGCAGCCCGCGCGGGCGTTGGATTGGCCTACGATTTGGCGACCACCTTTGAGGAAGATGTCAATGCAGGCGCACTTCGCCCGGTACTCGAGGCCTTCTGCCAGACCTCACCGGGCTTGTTTCTGTACTACCCCGCCAGACATCAAGTCATGCCAAAGCTGAGAGCATTCATTGATGTAATCTGCCGATAGTAGGGCGGCTGCGACAAATCGAAAGCGGACATCATGAACTGCCCGGTCAACTGGATGTCTGTTCGCTAATCCGACCTTCCCACACCTCCGAAAAACGTCCCTATTTGGAACACCGACGGAAGGTCGGGAACTGGGCACAGGGCTGACTGTTCAAGCGTGCGAGCTGTGTCGGCTATGACTCCTGAAGTCGCCATGAACGCGATATCGGGGGAGCCTACCCGTCAGAGCCCACACCCTTAATCATCCGCGGTCCTGAATGGCTGTGCCCAGCGTCAGGCCAACGAATGCTGCGCTTGGCCGAGGCTACTGCGCCTCCACCACATGCAGCGACAGCATCACGAATTGCGGTGCGACGTTCACCAGCAGGACGGTCTCCGGCGGAAAGCCGCCCGTCGACAGGCGCACCATCTCCCCGTCGTCCATGCCGCTCAGGTTGGAGCCGTCCGTGCGAATGCCCACGACGGGGCCGCCGGCACGCTCGAGCGCGCTGCCTTCGCCGAGCAGGGGTTCCCCCTGCGCTCGGGCGATGTCGCCGAGGCCGTCCATAGCCTCTTCCGGGTTGATCAGCTGCAGCATGCACTGCGCGGCCCGGCCGCCGTCATAATCGTTGACGTGGACCATGAGCAGCACCGGGTTGCCGCCGACCGGCAGGGTGGAGACCTCCAGCGAGCCCTGGCGGACGCGTCCGTCGACGGTTTGGCCGACACCGCCCGAGACGCCGTCGAGGCCGCCGGCATAGTTCACCGGGTCGGGGGCGGCCAAGACGGCCGGGCAGTTTTCGGCAAACCAGTCCCACGTCGCCTGCGCGGCAGGCGCAGGCTGTGCCTTCGCCATCGATCCGCCCGCGGCAGCAATGGCCAGAGCGGCCGCCGCGGCAGGCATGAAGGCCGGCATGCGCTTCGTCATCGGGTGTCCTCCTGTTGGCGTGGGACGCCCGCGGTCCCGGTCCGCCATGCAGAAGGGTATGGTGTGCCGTCCGGCAACGCCAGCCTCGCTATTCTGCAGTCTTGGCCATCCGGTGACGCCGTCGCTCTGAGGGCGGCAGAGCATCGAGACCCGCTGCAATGCGGCAATCCGTCCCGGCCATGGCGCACCCCATCGTGTCGGGGAGATCCGTGCCCGGATCGATTTAAAGTATCTATGCCGGAACACCTAATGTCTGTGGATATCAATCAAGCGCATTTTTGGTTAACTGGAGTCTCGATATCAGAATTAACCAAATTTTCCGAACCATGCACTTACGAGTGTGCAACATTTCTCAATGCGTGACTGCGACATCTTGTCAATTTATGAAATATATATGACACATTAACCGAAATTTAACCAAGGCGTAACGCCAAGACGTTTTTTCGGGTGCTAACAATTTCACAGAAATGCGCACCTAAAGGTGCGGATGTCTGCGCAGAAACGACTCACCGGTGACTCCAGGATCAATCGCGCCGTTGAAGAGAGGGCCGAACCTCTCCCTCGGTGGCGGTGCCGACAGAAAGTCGGGTCTCGGGGCCGCACCGCCGGCAGGGACATCAACAACGGGACGGCAGCATGATCACCACTCAAGAGATCCGTTTCGGTCCGTGTGATGGGGCTATCGCCCGGTCGCCGATCGAAGGGTCGCGCGTCAGCGCTTATCCGCCAGCCACAGGTGGCCTGCCATCGTAGCTGCGGCGGCGCGATCCGTCGGGCGCAACCGAATTTAGCCGATCGGCGCCCGGCACGCACGACGTCCCGAGACTAATCGACACCAACCAACATGAACGGTCCCGCCCCCGCTTAAGTGCGCAATGGGGTGGGCTTCAACAGGTCAGCGAGAGCCGGGCTCTCGGTTCGCATCCAGGGGAGTAATCACAAGATGGTCGATATCCTTCGCGAAGGTTTCGAGACGGACGGCAACGGCACGCGCTACTCGACAAGCGTTCCAGAGTTCAGCGACGGCGCTGCCGACTATTTCACGCGGACCGACGGCACCGATATCGGTGACAGTATCGACGTTACCGGCCAGACCGGCGCCTTCTGGTTCGCGGCCATGGATATCGACGGCGAGGGCGCCGCCCTGCCCGTGACGCTGGACTTCACCGGCATCGACATCACGGGCTTCACCAATCTCGGCTTCTCCGTCGATCTGGCGGAAGATGACGATGGCACCAACGAAGATTGGGATGTGCCCGATTTCGTGCACTTCGCCGTCCGCATCGACGGCGGCGCCTATGTGGACATTCTCAATATAGAGTCATTTCCGGACGGCGATGACTTCAACGCGGTTCCGGCCATCGACACTGATTTTGATGGCGATGGCGACGGGACACAGATCACCAGCGCCTTCCAGACCTTCGCGGCGTCGATCGCCGGCACCGGTTCCATCCTCGACCTCCGCGTCACCTTCAACCTGAATGCCGGTGACGAAGATATCGCCATTGACGAGATCGCGATCACCGGAGACAGCACTGGCGGTGGCACACCCACTCTGATCAGCGAGTTCCGGCCGAACCCGGAGGGCGGCGATCCGGCAACCTCCACCTTCGAGCTCAGCGGCACGCCGGGCGCTTCCTTCTCGGGCTTCATCACGTCGATCGAGGGTGACGCGGCCGGCGCGACCATCGATCGGCTCGCGGCCGTATCCGGGACATTCGATCCGAACGGCCTGCTGCTGGTCACGGTTCCGGATCTCGAGAACCCCAGCTTCACCGTCGTGCTGTCCAGCGACGCGCCTGGTACGATCGGCGACGATCTTGACGGGAATGCCGACGGCGACATCGACAATCCCTCGGTCTTCGGCACGATCTACGACGCGATCGGCGTGCCCGATGCGGCCGGCGACGCCGGATTTCTCTACGGTAACGAGCTCGGCGGCACCGACTTCACCTTCACCGGTGACGAGCCGCGCCTGATCTTCCGTGCCGGCAGCGTCAGCTCCCTCTACGCCATCAACGACCCGGACAATGGCGAGGTGTACGAAGTCGGCGGCACGAATGTCGGGACGGCCATCTTCAATCTGGATCCGACGGCGGGCTCCGACACCTTCGGCACGGTCAACCCGATCCTCGGCCCGGCGCCGACCGCCACCTTTGCCATCGAGCCCGACAACGCGGTCCAGAACGAAGGCGATGCCGGCACCACCGACTTCACCTTCACCGTGACGCGCGCCGGCGATACCAGTGGTGCGGCGAGCGTGAGCTACGCGGTGTCGGGCGACGCCGATGCGGCCGATTTCGGCGGCACGCTGCCCAGCGGAACGGTGAACTTCGCCGACGGCGAAGCCACGCAGACGATTACGATTGGGGTCTCCGGCGACACCGACGTGGAGCCGAACGAGACCTTCACCGTGACCCTGTTCAATCCGACCGGCGGCGTAACCATCATCGACGCGGTGGCCGACGGCACGATCCAGGACGATGACACCGTCGTCGTGATCACGCCAATCTACGACATTCAGGGCGCAAGCCAGGTATCGCCCTTCGTGCTGGGCAGCCAGACGGTCGTCGATTTCTTTGCCACTCTGCCGGCCGACACGGACAACATCGACGGCGGCGTCGTCACGACTCAGGGCGTCGTCACGGCCGTCGACACCAACGGCTTCTACATGCAGGACCCGACCGGTGACGGCGACATCGGCACCTCGGATGGCATCTTCGTCGCCGTTTCGTCGCCCACCGTCTCCGTCGGCGACTCCGTCCAGGTTCAGGGCACGGTTTCCGAGGTCTTCCCTGGCGACACGGACACCCGCAACCTGCCGACGACCCAGCTCACCAACGTGACGATCTCCACCCTGCCGACCTCTCTCGGCACCGTGACGCCGCAGATCATCGGGACGTCGGGGCGCACGCCGCCGGACGCGAACATCGATGACGATGCGTTCGCGATCTATGACCCGGTGAACGACGGCATCGACTTCTTCGAAAGCCTTGAGGGCATGCTGGTCACCGCCGAGGATCTGGTAGTGGTCAATGGCACCAACCAGTTCGGCGAGATCTTCGCCGTTGCCAACGGCGGTGCCAATGCCAGCGGCGTCTCGAGCCGCGGCACGCTGAACATCTCACCCGACGACTTCAACCCCGAGAAGATCCAGATCGACACGGACTTCACCATCTCGGGCTTCAGCATTCCGAGCGTGAATGTCGGCGACCAGCTGGGCGATGTGACCGGCGTGGTCGGCTACGGCTTCGGCAATTTCGAGATCATCCCGACCGTCGACTTCACGTCGCAGGTCGTCGACAACGGCCTGACCCAAGAGACGACCGCTCTGGTCGGGACGGGCGAGAAGCTGACGGTCGCCAGCTACAACGTGCTGAACCTCGACCCGATCGTCGAAGACCCGGCCCTGACCGATGACGGCCTGGATGATGTCGACGACGATGTGGGCGACGGCCGGTTTGCTGAAATCGCGAACCAGATCGTCAACAATCTGAACGCGCCCGACATTATCGGCCTGCAGGAAGTGCAGGACAACACCGGTGCCGAGATCAACGGCGTCACCGCGGCAGACGTCACGCTGCAGACGCTGATCGATGCGATCGTCGCGGCGGGCGGCCCGACCTACTCGTTCATCGACAACACCTTCATCGGCGACGAGACGAGCGGCGGCCAGCCGGGCGGCAACATCCGCACCGCCTTCCTCTACAACGACGCCCGCGTGACGCTGGACGCAAGCTCGGTCCAGACCATCGGCGGCCAGGGTTCGGGCGAAGCCTTCGAAGGCGCCCGCCTGCCGCTGGTTGCGGATTTCGAGTTCAATGGCGAGACCGTCACGGTCGTCAACAACCACTTCTCGTCCAAGGGTGGCAGCGCCCCGATCCTGGGCATCGAGCAGGATTTCGCGGCGCGCCAGGAAGACGTCACCGTCAACGGCTCGCTGGACGAGCGGCAAACCCAGTCGAACGCGGTGCAGACGTTTGTCAGCGACAAGCTGACGGCGGACGCCAACGCCAATGTCGTCGTGCTGGGCGACCTGAACGAATTCGAGTTCATCTCGCCGGTGACCGACCTGGAGAGCGCCGGCCTCACCAACCTGGTCAACGATATCCCGGACGCAGACGAGCGCTATTCGTTCATCTTCCAGGGCAACAGCCAGCAGCTGGACCACATCCTGGTCAGCGACAGCCTGCGCAACCACGCCGAGATCGACATCGTCCACACCAATTCCGAGTTCGTGGCCAACGACGCGCGCGCGTCGGACCATGACCCGGTCGTCGCGCTGCTCGACTTCTCGCCGGACGTCTTCACGCTTGAACTGCTGCACTTCACCGATCAGGAGGCGAATGCGGCGACCATCGACAACATCGACAACCTCTCCGCGGTCCTGAATGCGTTGCGCATGGAGGACCTCGCCAATGACGGGGTCGCGGACAACACGCTGACCCTGTCGTCGGGCGACGTGATCATTCCGGGCCTCTTCTTCGATGCCTCCCAGGCGGTGTTCGGCTCCGCGGGTATCGCCGACATCCAGATCCAGAACGAGCTCGGCCTGCAGGCGGCGGCCCTGGGCAATCACGAATTCGACCTGGGCACCGCCTTCCTGGCGGGGCTGATCGACGGCTCTGCACCCGGAGACTTCTCGGCGCTTTCCGGCACGGCGCTCGACGGTCAGGACTTCCAGGGCGCGCTCTTCCCCTACCTGTCAGCCAATCTCGGTTTCTCGACGGACCCGAACCTGGCACCGCTCGAGGTCGCTGGGGGTCAGGACACCGCGACGCTGCAGAACGTCGTCACCTCATCATCGGTGTCGGATGTCAACGGCGAACTGATCGGCATCGTCGGCGCGACCGTCCCGACCATCGACACGATTTCAAGCGCGGGCAGCGACATCGGCATCTTCCCCGAGGACTTCGACTCGAACCCGACGGATACACAGCTCGACGCGCTGGCGGCCGTGATCCAGCTTGAAGTAGACGCGCTGCTGGCCGCCAATCCGAGCCTGAACAAAGTGGTGCTGCTGTCGCATATGCAGCAGATTTCCATCGAGCTTGCGCTGGCCGAGCGCCTGACGGACGTCGACATCATCGTTGCCGGCGGCTCGAACACCCGCCTGTTCGACGACAATGACCGCATCCGCGCCGGTGACAGCGACCAGGGCCAGTATCCTCTCTTCGTGACCAATGCCGGCGGCACCACCACCGCGGTCGTGAACACCGACGCGAACTACAAGTATGTCGGCCGCCTCGTCATCGACTTCGACGCGGACGGCAACCTCATTCCGGGGAGCTACGATGAGACGGTGTCGGGCGCTTATGCGACCGACGACCAGGGCGTGGCCGACCTCGGCGCGGAAGGCCTGGTCGACCCGGAGGTCGACGCGATCACCGACGCGATCCAGGCGCAGATCGTCGCCACGGAAAGCAATGTCTTCGGCGTGTCGGATGTCTTCCTGAACGGCAACCGGTCGGGGACCTTCACGGCCGACGATCCGGACGGTGTCCGTACCCAGGAAACCAACCTCGGCAACCTCACGGCCGATGCCAACCTCGTCTATGCCAACCAGATCATAGCCGATCAGGGGCTCGGCGATCCGGTTCTCGTCTCCATCAAGAATGGCGGTGGCATTCGCGCCAATATCGGCGAGATCGTGGTCCCCGCCGGTGGCACCGAAGCCGAGCGCGTGCCGAACTCCCCGGTCCTCGACGAGAACGGCAACGTGGTCAAGCCTGAAGGCGGCATCAGCCAGAACGACGTCCAGACCGTGCTGGCCTTCAACAACGGCCTGACCCTGCTGGACATCACCAAGGCCGAGTTGAAGGCGTTCCTGGAGGGTGCGGTCAGTGCGCTGCCGACCGGTGTCTCGGGCGGGTTCCCGCAGATCTCGGGTCTGAAGTTCTCGTTCGACGAGACGCAAACGGCGCAGACCTATGATGCGAGCGGCAATATCGCAACGCCCGGCGAGCGCGTGCAGAACGCAGGCATCTTCGACGAGAACGACCAGCTGATCGCCGAGATCGTTCGCGACGGCCAGATTGTCGGCGATGCCAACGAGACGTTCCGCATCGTGACACTGGACTTCCTGGCCGACGCGGGCGACGAGATCCTGTCGAACCTGTCCAACCCGAACCGGGTGGACCTTCAGGACCTCGATGCCGATGGCGTTGAGGACGGCGTCGTCACCGGCGCCGCCACCTTCGCGGACGACGGGTCGGAACAGGACGCTCTGGCCGAATACCTGAACGACAACTTCAACCCGGACAATGGTGGGGTCGCCTACAACGAGGCGGACACCGGCCCTGCGCTTGACGATCGGATCCAGAACCTGACGTTCCGCCAAGACACCGTCCTGCCGGAACAGTCGGGGAAATTCACGTTGCAAATCCTGCACGCGTCGGACCTGGAAGGCGGTGTCGACGCGCTAGACCGCGCGCCGAACTTCGCGGCCATCGTCGATGCGCTGGAGGATCAGGAAAACACCATCATCCTGTCGGCGGGCGACAACTACATCCCCGGCCCGTTCTTCAACGCAGCCGGCGACCGCGCGACGTTCCGCGACGGCGGCATCTTCAACGACACCTACAACACGCTGTTCAACACCACCGAATACGATAGCCTGCGTGAGGGCGGCGGCCGGGTCGACATCTCGATCATGAACGTGATCGGCTTCGACGCCTCGGCCATCGGCAACCACGAATTCGACAACGGCAGCGACGCCTTCGAGACCGCGATTGAGGAAGACTTCCGCGATCCGGCCGGGCCGGCGGGCGACCGGTGGGTTGGCGCCCAGTTCCCCTATCTCAGCGCCAATCTCGATTTCTCTGGCGATGGCGATCTGGGCAACCTATTCACCAGCGACATCCTGCCCAACACGGCCTTCGCGACCGGACCGGCGGAATCGGCGGCCGGCAACACCGGCGTGCCGAAGATCGCCCAGGCGACGACCGTCGACGTGAACGGCGAGATCATAGGCGTCGTGGGGGCCACCACGCAGCTGCTCCAGTCGATCTCGTCCCCCACGGGCACGGTGGAGACGACCGGCGGCGTTAATGACATGGCCGCACTGGCCGCCGTGCTTCAGCCGGTCATCGATGCCATGACGAACGACGGCATCAATAAGATCATCCTGGTCAGCCACCTGCAGCAAATCGCGCTGGAGACTGAGCTGGCCGGCCTGTTGGACGGTGTGGACGTCATCATTGCTGGCGGGTCGGACACGGTTCTGGCCAACCCGGATGACACCTTGCGGCCAGGCGACACGGCGAACGACACCTATCCGATCGTCACCACCGATGCCAACGGCGACCCCACCCTGATCGTCAGCACGAACGGCGAATACTCCTATGTCGGCCAGCTGACGGTCGATTTCGACGAGAACGGCGTCCTGGTCGGTGCGGATGGCAACCCGGTCGACGACGTCAACGATCTGGACCTGACGAAGAACGGCCCGATTGCCACGACGGATGAGAACGTCGCCGCCATCTGGGGCAGCGAAGATCCGTTCGCCGAAGGCACCAAGGGTGCGGAGGTCGAGAAGCTGACGGACGCCGTGGAAAGCGTCGTCATCGCGCAGGACGGCAATGTCATCGGCGAGACCGACGTCTATCTGAACGGCGAACGCGGCAGCGTGCGGACGGAAGAGACGAATTTCGGCAACCTGACCGCCGACGCCAATCTGGCGGCCGCCCAAGAGTTCGACTCCGAGGTCTTGGTCTCGCTGAAGAACGGCGGCGGCATCCGCGCCCCGATCGGTGAGATCGACGGCACCACCGGCGAGCCGCTGCCGCCGCAGGACAACCCGCTTTCGGGCAAGCTGGAAGGCCAGATCTCCCAGCTCGACATCGACAACTCGCTGCGCTTCAACAACTCTCTTACGTTGGTAACCCTGACGCCCGAGCAGCTGAAGCAGGTGCTGGAGCACGCGGTTGCCGCAACCGGCCCCGGCAACACGCCCGGCCAGTTCGCACAGGTCGGTGGCATCTCCTACAGCTTCGATGCGAGCCTGCCGGCGGGCGAGCGTGTGCAGAACGTCGCGATTGTCGATGAAGACGGCAACTTCATCAAAACGATCGTCACACACGGCATGGTCGTCAGCGATGAACCGATCCGCGTGGTTACGCTGAACTTCCTGGTCGGCGGTGGTGACGGTTACCCGTATCCGGAATTCGAAGCCGCCGATCCGGAGTTCTTCAATCGCGTCGACCTGCCGGACGAGTTGAGCGAGCCGGGCGATTTCGACTTCGCCGCGCCGGGGACCGAGCAGGATGCGCTGGCCGAGTTCCTGGGCGACAATCATCCGATCGGCGGCGGCACGCCCTTCGACGACGCGGATACGCCGGTCGAAGAGGACACGCGCATCCAGAACCTGGAATTCCGGGACGATGAGGTCGTCGACGGCTTCAACCGGATCCAGATCGGCGACGACGGCCGCGACCGCTTCTTCGGCAGCAACTTCGCCGACCTTCAGATCGGCGAGGGCGGCAACGACAGGCTGTTCGGCCGCGGCGGGGACGATGTGCAGAAGGGCGGCGACGGCAACGACCTGCTGGATGGCGGCCGCGGCGACGACTGGCAGTTCGGCGGGGCCGGCAAGGACCGCATCATCGGCGGTCTGGGTGACGACTTCCAATCCGGCGGCGACGGCAATGACAAGCTGTACGGCAATTTCGGCGACGACACGCAGAAGGGTGGCGACGGCAACGACAAGCTCTATGGCGGCTTCGGCAATGACCTGATGCTGGGCGGTGCCGGCAACGATCACCTGTTCGGCAGCCTCGGCAACGACACCGCGTCGTTCGAAGACAGCCAGTTCGGCGTCCATGTGGAACTGGATCGGGACAGGGCCACGACCGATACCGGCTCCGGCATCGAGCGCGACTGGCTGAACAGCATCGAGAACATCATCGGCTCGGACTTCGATGATCACATCAAGGGCGACCGCTGGAAGAACAAGATCGACGGCGGCCTGGGCAACGACCTGATCTCCGGTGCCGAGGGCAATGACGACCTGGACGGCAATCAAGGCATCGATACCGTCGACTACAGCGACCGGCGCGGCCCGGTCGAGGTGGACCTGGAGGCCGGAACGGGCAGCCTGATGGCTCGCAGCAGCAACGGCGGCTTCTGGTCCTGGCTGTCCGGTGACCTGGACGACATCTTCGACTGGTTCGGCGGATACCGCGGCCGGCCGAAGCAGGAGACGGACAAGCTCAGCAACTTCGAGAACGTCATCGGCACCGACGAGGACGACGTCATCTACGGCGACGACGGCGACAACGTGCTGGACGGCGGCAAGGGCGATGATGGGCTGTTCGGCCGTGGCGGTGACGACACGCTTATCAGCGGCAACAGCTACGACTTCCTGGACGGCGGCGAGGGCATCGATACGGCGGTCGTCTCGGGCAACCAGGAAGACTTCGTCTTCGACCAGACCGATGGTGTTGTCACGCTGACCCGTGTCGACAATGGCCACGTCACGACGATCGTCAACACCGAGATCCTGAAGTTCGACGACGTAGAGATCCCGGTCCCGCCGGAAGCGACGGAAGAGATCACGCTGCAGTTCCTGGGCCGCGCGACCACCTCGGGTGCTGAGATCGTCGCCCACGATCCGGGCACGCAGCGCATGTTCGTGACCACCGGCGACGGACTGGATGTGCTGGACATCAGCGATCCGACGAACCCGACGTTCGCGTTCTTCATCGACGTACCCGCGGCCATCGCCGGCTTCACGGCCGACAGCGTGACCAGTGTCGCCGTGAAGGACGGCATCGTGGCTGTGGCGGTGTCGGCGGATCCGGAGACCGATCCGGGTCGTGTCGCCTTCTTCGATGCCGACGGCACCTTCCTGAACGCGGTGACCGTCGGCTCACTGCCCGACATGGTGACCTTCACGCCGGACGGCATGACGGTTCTGGTTGCCATTGAGGGTGAGGCCGACGGTGGCGTGGATCCGGAAGGCTCGATCGACATCATCGACATCAGCGGCGGCGTCGGCAGCGCCACCGTCACGACGGCTGACTTCACCGCGTTCAACGGCCAGGAAGACGCACTGCGCGACGCCGGCGTGCGCATCTTCCCCGGCAAGACGGTCGCGGAGGATCTGGAGCCGGAATACATCGCCGTGTCGCCCGACGGCACGACGGCCTTCGTCACCCTGCAGGAGAACAACGCCGTCGCGGTGGTGGATATCGCCACGGCCACCGTCACCGACATCCTGCCGCTGGGCGTGAAGGACCACAGCCTGCCGGGCCAGGGGCTCGACACCAGCGACCGCGACAACGGCATCTTCATCGACACCGCACCGGTGGTCGGCATGTATATGCCGGATGCCATCGCCTCTTACGAGGCCGACGGCCAGACCTATTTCGTGACGGCGAACGAGGGCGACGCCCGGGATGAGGACGAACGGATCGAAGACCTGACGCTCGATCCGACCGCCTTCCCGAACGCTGCCGACCTGCAGCAGGAGGGAGACCTCGGCCGGCTGCAAGTCTCCAACATCGACGGTGACACCGACGGTGACGGCGACTTCGACGAACTGTTCGCCTACGGGGCGCGGTCCTTCTCGATCTGGGACGACAGCGGCAACCTGGTCTACGACAGCGGCGACGACTTCGAGAGCATCGTTGCGACCCAGCTCGACCCGGCCCTCTTCAACGACGAAGGCGTGGCCGGCGACTTCGACAACCGGTCCGACAACAAGGGGCCAGAGCCGGAGGGCGTGGTCGTGGGCGAGATCGGCGACAGCACCTTCGCCTTCGTTGGGCTGGAGCGGGTCGGCGGCGTGATGGTCTACGACATCACCGATCCGAACAGCCCGGACTTCGTGCAGTACATCAATACGCGCGCGGACGGCGATGTTGCACCGGAGGGGCTGGCCTTCATCGCGGCCGACGACAGCCCGACCGGCGAAGCGCTGCTGGCCGTGTCGTTCGAGGAGAGCAGCACCGTCTCGCTCTTCCAGATCGACGACGACAACCTGTTCGCCTGATCCCAATCCCGCTTGCGGGCGGACCTGAGCCTGAAGGGGCGGCACCGACGGTGCCGCCCTCTTTCTTTGGCGCTTCCGCTACCGGCTGCGCAGCTTGGCGAGCAAGCGCAAGATCTCCAGATAGAGCCAGACCAGCGTCACCATCAGGCCGAATGCGCCATACCATTCCATGTATTTCGGCGCCTGATCCTCCACCCCGGTTTCGATGAAGTCGAAATCCAGCACCAGGTTCAGGGCCGCGATGGCGACGATCACCAGGCTGATCAGGATGCCCATGGGGCCGCTGTCGTGCATCCAGGTGCCGCCGACGCCGAACAGCCGCAACACGATGCTGATCAGATAGAACAGCGCGACACCGCTGGTCGCCGCGAACACGCCCAGCCGGAAGTTCTCCGTCGCTTTGATGATGCCGGTCTTGTAGGCCACCAGCAGCGTGAAGAAGACGCAGAATGTCAGGCCCACGGCCTGGACCACGATGCCTGGATACGCCTGCTCGAACGACAGGGAAGTGGCGCCGAGGAAGAAGCCTTGCGCCAGCGCATAGACTGGTGCGGTGACTGCCACCCAGCGCTTGGCAAACGCCGTCACCAGCGCCAGCACGAAACCGACAACGGCCGCGATGCCGGCGATGATATGGAGGGTCTGCACCCGGGCGGTGTCCGCGGCCATGAGCGCGTCGGACATCTGCCACCAGATGTATCCGGCGGTGGCCAGCAACAGCGCGAACAGGATGCCGGTCTTGTTGATCGTACCCGACAGCGTCATGGCGCCGTCACCGGCCGCTTCGGCGTTTCTGAAGGTGTTGGCGTTGAGGACGGGGTTGCCGGAGCGCATCGAGAGGCCCTTCGTTGTGGTTGGTCGGGCCGCTCCAGTATACGGTGGGGCCGACCGCCGTGAAGACTGACCACTAATCCGGGACCGACTATGACGACTGCAGCGCTGCGCCGCCCGTTTGCCCACCGCGCGCTCGCGGATGCCGGTGCCCGTTTCGACACCCTGGGCGACGCCACGGTCGCTGCCGATTTCGGCGCCGCGCCGGAGGCGGAAGCAGAGGCCGCGCGAACCCTGGGCTTGGCCGATCTGTCCGGGCTGCCGCGCACCGGCTTCAAGGGCGCGGATGCGATCGCCTGGCTGGCTGAGCGGGGTCTGCAGATCGGCGAGGCCAGCAATCGTGCCTACCGCCAGGGTGATGGTGTCCTGGTGGCCAGGTTGGCGCCTGGCGAAGCCCTGATCCTGCCGCCACCGACTGGCGACAGCACGGCCATCGATCGCCTTAACGGTGCCTGGCAGGACGACGGTCGCCTGTGCTTTCCGGTGCCGCGGCGAGACAGCCATCTGTGGTACCGGGTGCTGGGCGACCGTGGTGCGGAGATGATGGCCAAGCTGTGCGGCGTCGATCTGCGGCCGAAGTCCTTCCCCGATCTCATCATTGCGCAGACGTCGGTCGCGCGCACGAGCGCCGTGATCATCCGCGACGATATCGGCACCTGCCCGGCCCTGCACCTGCTGGCCGACAGCGCGTCCGCCGCCTATCTCTGGCGCTGCCTGATCGACGCCATGCAGGAGTATGGCGGCCAACCGGTGGGCTTTGGCGCCGTACAACACCTGACGGCGGACGCAACGGACACCCTTGGGGTGTGATCGGCCCGCCACCATCTCTAGGGGGATGTTTTCAACCCCCATGATCGATGGCACAACCAGCGGAACTTGAGATGGGCGAGGACAGCCGCACGCTGGCGTCCATGAACAGAGAATTGGCGGAAGCCGTGGTGGCCGACGCGACGGACCGCTACATCGACGCCCGTCGTGCTCGCGTCGACACCTTCATCGACCGCACCTTTTCCCTGTCTGCCGCGATGGAGCTGCATAGCCGCGCCGCCGGGTGGGACCTGCTGCGCGCCCCGGCCAACCTCGCGCTGGCGGTCCCGCATCTGACGGTGCAGCTTGCCGGCTCCGGTGCGCGTGCGGTCGGCATGAAGCGCGCCGGACGCTGGCTCGGATCGCGGCGCCTGTTCTTCACCTCAGCCGTCGGGCGCGAGGTGGAATGGCGGCTTATGACCGAGTTCCTGGAGCTGCCCTATCAGCAGCCGAGCCGCAGCTTCGAGCGTGACGCCTTGGCTGAGGCGATCTTCACCGATCCGCGTGTGGATGAGGAGCTGACCCGCGCCCTGATGGAAATCGGCCGCCGGGCCGAAGACCCCGACTTCAGGCAGTGGCTGACGGAAACGCTGTCGTCCTATGCCACCACGCGGGTGGCCGCGGCGGACCTGGCCAACGCTCTGATCTCCGCCGGCGTCGGGGCCATCGCCTTCAAGCAGTTGACGCCGGGCATGCTGTCTCTGGGCCCGGCGATCGCGAACGCGGCCTCGCAGACCCTGGCCGTCTCCAGCTTTCCCCTGGGTGCGGCGGCCGGCAGCCTCTGGTACGGCATGCTTCCGGTCTCGGCTTCCGCCGCGTTCGTCGCCGGGGTCACCGGCAGCCTGATGGGGATCGCGGCGATGCTGACGGCGTTCTCTGGCGTGCTGACCGATCCGTTGCAGCGGCGCTTGGGCATTCACCGCCGCCGGCTGAACCGTATGGTCGACGCGCTGGAGCGCGAGCTGACCGGCACCGCCGGCCGTTTCGTGGTGCGCGATCACTACGTCGCGCGGATCCTGGATCTGTTCGACGTGCTGCGTCTGGCCTATCAGACCGGCAGGTGACGCCGGGGGTGCAGACGCCCCGCTGAGCGGGAGGATGCGATGGACGGATTGGCGCTTCAAGGCGAGATCGTGCTGGTCACCTATGTGCGGCACTTCGTTGGGCCGGCCACCGTCAGGACCCTGCAACTGGCTGGCGCCACGGTCATCTGCCACGATCCAAGCTTCGAAGCCGAAGAAACGCGGCGCGCGTTCGAGGAAGAGGTTCCGGGGGTTCGGGCGACGGCCGTCCAGAGCCCCGAGGCCATTCTGGCGGATGTCCTTGCCCATCACGGCCGGCTCGATTCCCTGGTCAGCAACGATCCCTACCCGGCTGTGCGCGCGCCGATCGAGACGGCGTCCGTCGCCGACTTGCGCGACGCGCTGGAGGCTTTGGTGGTTCGGCCCTTCGCCATTGTCGCCGCCTGCGTGCCCACGATGAAAGCGCAGGGCCGCGGCAAAATCGTTCTGGTCACCTCTGCCGCGCCGTTACGCGGCATCCCCAACTATGCGGCCTATGCCACCGCGCGTGGCGGAGCCAATGCGCTGTCCGTGACCCTCGGCCGCGAGCTGGCGCCCTACAACATCGAAGTCAATGCCGTGGCCCCGAACTTCGTGGAGAGCCCGAGCTATTTCCCGCCGCAGCTCTTGGCCGACCCCGAGGCCAAGGCGAAGATCCTGAAGAACGTGCCGTTGGGCCGGCTCGGCCGCGGCGACGAAGTGGCGGCCCTGATCTCCTACCTCGTGTCGCCCCATGGTGGCTTCATGACAGGGCGCGTGCTGCCGATCGACGGCGGCTGGTCCTGATATTCAGGGATTGAGCCAGGCGGCCAGACCCATCAGCGCCAGCGAGCCCGAGAGCACGCCCAGCAACAGGCGCCGTCCACCGCCGAAATACACGACCAGCGCAATGCCCACGGCGCCGAGGCGTGCCTCCAGGGTGGTCTCGGCCAGAGGCCCTATGGGCAGTACGATCATCCGGCAGATCAGCCCGGCCAGCAGTGCGTAGGCGACACAGCCGACCCAGTCGATCACCACGCCTTCCGGGTCGATGCGGCCGGCCAGAGCGACACCGACGGCCCGCCAAGCATAAGTCACCGCTGCCCCGATCGTCAGTGCGGTAAACACCAGCCAGGGATCGATCATGGCTTCGTCCCCGTCCGGCGCGAAAGCAGCCGGCCCGCCCAGAACGCGACGGTGCCCGCCACTATGCCGGTGACCAGCAGGCCCCAATCGGCGCTGACGAGATGCAGGACCGGCGCCAGCGCGGCGCCCAGCACCATGGCCAGCAGGTAGGATCGGCTGCGCAGTTCGCCCGACAGCAGCAGCAGGAAATAGACGGGGTTCAGGAACACGAGGCCCAGCGAGATCTCCGCCGGTACGGCGCCCGCCAGCCCATAGCCCACCGCCGTCATGGCGATGCTGACGACCCACAGTGTCCCGCCGAATGCTGCGAGGTAACTGAGCCTGTGTTCGGGGTTCAATTCCGGAAACCGCCGCAGCGCGTGCACCCAGGACGTCACGGCGATGATATGGGCGACGGCATAGAGCCGCCATTTGGGGATGTCCCGCTTGCCCAGCGCCGGCAGCAGCGTCAGAACCAGCGGCAACAGCCGGGCGTTCGTCAGCGCCACGGCGACGCCGACCACCAACAGCGATGCGCCGGCGGCCGTCAGCTCCACCGCCGCCACTTGGCCCGGCAGTGCCCAGGCGGTGGCGGTCGAATAGAGCGCCAGGTCGACCGACATGTCGCTGGCCCGCACCAGAGAACCGAAGCCTAGATAGCTCGCTCCCAGCACCAGTGCCGGGGCACCCAGAGCCTCGCGCAGGCCTGCCATACGAGCCTGCCTGGCTGAACTGATCTTGCTGCTCATCGTCTTGAGGAAACGCCTGACGCCGTCATTGCGGATCGCAAGCCCCGCAAGGTCGACCCGCAGCGGTCCGGCGTCAACTGTGTCCATCGGAAGTCGAGGCGGCGGCCCACCGCGCTGCACCCCCTCAAACCACCAACGCCATAACGACGCTTCATCTGCCAATACGAGCGATTATTGCGCCCACGCCACACAACCGCCATCTTCGTTTCAGTATTTCCCGAAGTAGTTTTCCGTTTCTTGCTCTTCCTCAAGCGCAGGATCGATCGGCTCACCACACAGCCGAGCCTTGGATTCCCGGAGATTTACCATGTCCGGACGCCCGTCCGCCTGTCCTGCTGTCTTCGTATCGGTTCTGTTTCTCTATCTCGCACCGTCATCGGCTCAAGCCGATGACGGTGCGGCGCTCTACGGCGTTTGGGAATGGCGCATCAACGAGGACATGGTCGATCGGCAGACGTTTCTGCCGGACGGCACTGGAACGCATCAGACCATCCAAGCGGATGGCGACGCCTTCACGCGGCTCGATTTCGACTGGCGCGTGTTCGCCCCCATCACACTCGGCGACGGCACATCGGCGGTGATCTTGCGCCTTGAGGGAGAACGCTTCGATCCAGTTTACCAACTCGTGGTGCTCGACGGCCCCGACCAGATCCACACCAGCCCCCGGACGGAAGAGGCGATCCCGGCTCTTCTGGCGCCGGACATGCTGTCCAACCCGCTGACCTTTGCGCGTGTGGAGACCATCACCGCGGACGCCGGCCAGCCGGCACCGCCGACTACCCTGCATGATCAGCACGAGGCCGCCATCCTGGGCACCTGGGATGGCGAGCTGGACGATGAGCGGGTCCGGCTGTCTTTTGAGGAGAACCACCAGCTCAGATTGCTGCCGATCCCGGCGACCGGGGCGGACGCCATGGGGCCGCTGTTCTGGTCGATTGAGGACGACCCGGAGATCGACGGCACGCCCGTGTGGATCATCGCGGTCCATGTGGCCGACCAGATCAGCACCACCGCCGCCGTGCTGGACGGACCCGACCGACTGTTGATCACCGATTTCCGCCGCCGCCCGCCGACCTCGCTGTCGCGCCAGATCGTGTTTGCCCGTGCAGATCAGGCCGCCGAGGCTGCGGCAGCCGCAGAGCGGGAGGCCTGGTGCGGTGAGAATCCCGGCGTGTGCGTGCTGTTCGACGGGGCGCTGGCCGCCGCCGGTCAGCTCGATGCCGACGGGCCGCGGACACCTGTGTTGTTCCGCATCGCCGAAGCCATGGCGGATGTCGGACTGGGGTCAGAGGGCTGGCTCGTGCTGGAAACCGCCCTGTCGCTGCTGGAAGAGCAGCCGCACGAAACGCTTGGTGCGGTCGATCTTGCACGGTTGGCGAAGGTGCAGGACGCTCTCGGCCTCACCGATGAAGGCCGGCGGACGCGGGAGCACCTCGATGCCGCGCTGGACCACATTGCGGACGTCGACGTGTTCTACCTTTTTGGGCTTGCCCGCGATTTGGCCGCCGATGGCTTTGACGAACTGGCCCACCAGACCGTGTCCAGCGCTCTGGCGCGGCTGGAGGCACAGGGCGAGGCCGCGGAGGGAGTGCCTCCGACCTTTCCTCTCGCTGGTCTGTCGGAGCAGTTCGCGGCTGTCGGCATGCTTGATACGGCGGAGGCGATCGCCAGCCACCTCGACGATGACCGCTTCCGGGCGCAAATGCTGTTGCAGATCGCCGCAGAGCACGCCCGCGCCGGCGACCTTGCGACTGTGAACCGGTTGTTGGGGGGAATTGCAGACTTGGACCCGTTCGACCGGGCCCTCGTCCTGGCGCCGGCCCAGGCGCGTACCGGCGACGTGGCGGCAGCACAGGCGACCCTTTCGACGGTGCCGGACGATCACTTCGCCAGGCAAGAAGTTGCCGCAAACACCGCAGAGGGCTTCGCGGAGGCGGGCCTTTTCAGCGAAGCCACCGGGTTGCTGGATGCGTTGGAGGAACAGGGCGCATTCCCACCGGCCTTGGACCGCGTGCGCTCCGCCCTCGCCCTCGGCTATGCCCGAGCGGGCGAGGTGGACGCCGGCAGCGCGGCCGCCGAGGCAATCGCCTGGGAGGAAACCTTGAGGGCCACCGCGCGGGGCCATGTGGCGGCGGCACGGTCCGCGGCTGGAGATGCAGCGGGTGCTGCGAGCGACCTGGACGAGGCGCTGGCCTTGGTGACAGAGGTGGCAGATTGGCAGGCCCGGCTGCCAGCGCACCGCGAGATTGCGCTGGCTATGGCCGAAATCGGCAATGCCGAGGGCGCGCATGCCGCCCTCGCCGGGATTGCAGCCGCCATCGCGAGCAGTGACGACCTCAACTGGACCGCACGCAACAATGCCATGGGCCAGTTGGTCGCGGCCTATATGGACGCCGCTCGGACACTTTCGGGCAGCACCGCGCAGTAGCCATCCAGTCGTGACGCTGTGCCACGGGAAATAGACCACCAGACCTTAGGGGTTGGCAGTACCTGGATCGCAAGGCGTGTGCTCCATTCTCCATCGCGCCGCGTGGGTTGGCGCGGGGCTTTCGGGGTTAACAGGAAGCCCCTTCGAATTGAAGGCTCCGTCCGCGGCGGTCCACATCACCCGCTCCGGCGCGCCCGCTCCGCAAGCCCGCGCAAGAATCCGGGAACGTCCGGCGGCTGGATCAGAGCGCAGCGGATCAGGCTGTCGAAATGCTCCGTCAGGGCGCGGATGTGCTCGATGGAATGGAAGACGAAGAACATCTGGCCGACATAGATCGCCGCGCGCTGGGGGCCGAAGATCGTGACCGGAACGGAATAGCGCTCCAGCCCGTCGAACAGAAACCAGCGGAAGGTGGGATAGAGCTCCTCCGCCAGATCGGCCATGGCCGTCAGCTGGTCTGCGCGGACCCGGGCGGCCAGGCCATGCCAGATGCCCTCGCCCCCGGCGAAGCCCTCGATCATCTGCAGCGAGTTGCAGGCCTCCATATCGGTTTCGGGCCTGCGCTGATAGGCAAGGCGGTCGACCGCCGTTTGCAGCCCCTCCGCCGGGCTGGTGCCGGCGAAGAACTCCAGCTCGTAATCGATCACCTCTTTCGTCTTCAGCAGATCCGGCAGGGTCGAGGGGACATAGCGGATCTTGTAGCCGATCGCCTCCGTATGCCAGGCGCGCAGGCGTTCCGCCGTCATCATCGCGGTGCCGCGTTCGATGCTTGGCCCCTGGGGCATGATGTCGGCGCCGAGATGCCCCTCTTGGCTGAGCCCCAACAGCCAGTCCACGCTGACCTGGCGCGCAGCCGCTATGGCCGCCAGCGTCTCGACCCGCGGCAGCCGGTCGTTCGTGGGCGACAGCAGCTGCGACAGTGTCGACCGGTCCATGCCGACGGCCTGGGCGAACGCACCGCGGCTGAGGCCGCTGTCGGCGATCACCTGATCCAGCCGACTGCGGAATTGCTCAAGAAAGTCTCGACGATCCATTAGGCTTCTACACACCATATGTGCGCTAACGCACATTCAATGCGATATATCACCATATGCCGCGCTATGTGCGCAAGTGCGGCAGAGTGTGCTCATACTACCGTTGTTTAGCGTTATTTTTAGCGACAACAATGGGCATCTGATCCTTTGCGTCCCTGAACAGAAATGCGGCGGAGAGTGACACACCCATTGCGCGTGGAATGGCCAACCATGCTGGTGGCCATTGCCATCTACGGGGGCTGGGCGGCAGCCACCTGGTTCCATGACAAGCTGCCTTGGTGGGCGCTGTTCCTGATCGGCGGCTGGCTGGTTGCCTGGCATGGCTCGTTACAGCACGAAACGATCCATGGCCACCCGACATCGTCGCGCAGGATCAACGCCGCCATCGGCTGGGCTCCGCTGGGGCTGTGGATGCCCTACCCGATCTACCGGGCCCTTCACCTCGTCCACCACCGCAACAGCCGGCTGACGCTGCCTGGGGTCGATCCCGAGAGCTTCTATGTCACGCCGGAGGCGTGGGAACGGATGTCGTCACCGCTCAGATGGCTCACCCTGGCCAACCAGACCCTGCTGGGCCGGCTGGTGCTCGGCCCCGTCTTTGCCGTCGCGCAGTTCTGGCGCAGCGAGGCGGCAAGCCTGTTGCGCGGCGACCGCTGGCGGCGACGGATCTGGCTTGCGCACGTTGCGGCCTCGGCAGCCGTTCTGCTCTGGGCCACGGTCGTGGCCGGGATGCCGCTGTGGCTCTACCTCGCCTGCTTCGCCTATCCGGGCCTGGCCCTGACCTTGATGCGGTCTTTCGCCGAACACCGGGCGCCGCGGGACGAGGGCCAGGGGGCGTCGGCCGTGGTGACGGCGGGGCCGGTGATGTCTCTGCTCTATCTCAACAACAATCTGCACGTCGCCCACCACACGCGGCCGGCGGCACCTTGGTATGACCTGCCGGCCGTCAACCGGGAGATCGACGGCGCTGATACGGCGGCGCGCGGCGCCGGCCTGTTCCGCAGCTATGGCGAGCTGATGGCCCGGTATCTGTTACGCCGGGTCGACCACCCGGTTCATCCCGGACGCCCACAGCCGGCTGAATAGCCCACGGACTTCCGCACTCCAACAACGTCTCCGGCCTCGGAGCAGAGGCGGGCCGGTCACTCCGGCAGAAACCGATCGGACCAGGCGAGGCCGGCCACACGCTCGGCCAACATGGCGTCGATCGTATCTGCGTCATAGCCGACGCGTTCCAGTACCGCCCTGGTGTGTTGGCCGTATTTCGGCATCGGGCCGGGGATCGTGATGCTCGCAGATCTGGGGCGGACGGCGATCGGTGCGACAAGGTCGCACCAGCGGCCCATGGGATGCCGATCGTGGCGGATCACATGGAAGGTCGACCGCGTGAACGGGGCTGGACCATCGCTTTCCCGATGCACGGATGCATCGCGGGTCTCGAAGAGCGATGCCAGGCGTATGACAGCCGCTGACGTGCCGGCGAAAGCTTTCCGCCAATGATCGGCCCCGTGGGTGCGAATGCGGGCGGCGAGGGCATCGCGCAGTTCGTCATGCTTCAGGTCTGCAAGATCCGAAAGGGCAGGGATGGCCCTTAGCGCAGCATGGCCCTCTTTCGGGGCAGCGAAGAAGATCCAACCGTCCGCCGCTTCATAGCAGTGGTAGAACGGCCCCCAACCCCTGGCATCGCGACCGGACGGCTCGTCGAACGGACGCCGGCCCGGATAGTCGAACATGAACTGCGCCTGGATCAGGTTGCCGGCGCCGGCCAGCGAGGCACGCGCGACACCGCCGTCGCCCGTCCGCTTCAACCTGGCCAACGCGCCGCCGAGAGCCACGCAGGCGCAGAACCCCGTCAGCACGTCGATGGTGCCGAAATGGGCATGCTCTTCGGGCGTTCGCATGTCGCCGCCGAAGCGCAGCATGACACCGGTCGCCGCTTGCGCCGTGTCGTCGTAGCCCAGGTGATCGGATTTCGGCCCGCGCCTCGGACCGCCGAAGGCGTCGAGCTGTACCAGGATCAAGCGCCGGTTGATGGCGCGCAGTCGCGCGGGCGACAGCCCCAGCGCATCACGCTGGGCGTCGGTGGCATTGATCGTGATCACGTCAGCCTCGGCGATCAGGCGATCCAGTGCCTGGCGCCCCGCCGCGGTCGACAGGTTCAGCAGGATGCTCTCTTTGCCGCGATGGGCATGCAGGCCGAATACGACGGCGTTCCAGGGGTCGACATTCGGTTCAACCGGCTGCACCAAAGTCACGGCGGCGCCGAAGCGGGCGAGGGTCGACGCAATGGTCGGGCCGGCGATGACATTCGTCATGTCCAGCACGCGGAGGCCGTCAAGCCAGCCACCGCCGCTCACCGTTCCGTCACCGCCCCGCGGTGGTTCTGCGAGAATGCGGGAAAGGGCGGGGCGCGCGTTGTCCGCGGAGGGCCCCGGGGCCTTGTCCGTCGCGCCCGCATCCTCCGACAGCCAGGCTACGTTGCCCATCTGGCGCGTCAGTCCGTAGCGCGGATCATCGACTTCCAGGATCAGGCCTGACGCAAGCGCATGGGGGTCGCACAGCCATTCCCGGGTCGACCGCTGCGCCGTCGCTGGAGCTTTTGCGGCGCCGAACAGCGCTTCCCATTCATGTGCGGGCCGGGTGAGGAACGCGGCTTCCATGGCTGCTGCAACCCGCGCACGGTCACTCGGCCCGACAGGGTAATTGCGCAAGGTCCACTCCGCCGGCCAGTCGGCCGTGTCGAGATAGGCGCTGAAGTCGGGCAGTTGCGCCAGCAGGGCGTCGAGGCCGAGCGTCGTCAGCACGCGGCGGGGGTGGTCCGCCACACTGCCCGAAACCACGTAGAAGCCGCGGCCGTCCGCGCAGGGATAGGTCCGGTAGAAGGGGTCGAGAAGCTCCGACAGCGCGTCGAAGCTCAAGTCCATCGGCAGGCCGGCCACCGCACGCCTGTCCAGCTCCACCTCTCGCGGGGATTTGTAGCGCGCAGGATAGTCTTCGACCTGCTGGCAGTTATAGGCCAACCCTTCAAGCAGGGCGGAAGCCAGGGGCACTTCGATATGGTCGCCACCCAGACGATCGCGTGCCCACAACGCAAACAGCACCGCCATGGCACCGAAGGCGGCCCCATAGGCGGACGCCAGGGCAAGCGGCGTGAACGATGGATTGATGCCCATCAGCCGGCGGTTCAGGCCCATGTCGGTGAATTGTCCGGTCGCGGCTGCGATCACCGCCTCCCAGGCTGGCAGATCCGCAAAATCGGGGTCGGTCGAGGCAAAGCCCGGCAACGACAGATAGACCAGACGGTCATTCGCTGCGCGCAGGGTCTCTGCGCCCAGGCAAAGTCGGTCCATCACGCCTGGGCGGAAGTTCTCGATAACCACATCGCTGCGCTCAGCCAGCGCCATCGCGGTGCTGCGGCCAGCCTCGGTCTTCAGGTCCAGAACAAGCGAGGATTTGCCCCGCGACAGCATGTCGGTCGCAGGGTCCCTGAACGCGGGCCCGGCGGGGGGATCGATACGGATCACCTCCGCCCCCATATCGGCCAGCATCATGCCGGCCAGGGGCCCCGCCAGGTACTGGCCGAAATCCAGCACGCGAATATGCGACAATGGACGGTCGGTCATGGGGCCGCATCCGAACGGTTCATCGAGGCCGTCCGACGAACGCCCCGACAATAGCGTGCCAAGTCTGTAGGATTGGGCAGCCCCCGGACAAGCGGCGCCTTCCTACGGTAAGGCGAGCACAGGCCAAGGGGATGTTCCGGAGCGATCAGTCTTGTCCTCAGCCGACACTGCCGGGTTGCCGCGTACCCGTCTTCCACAGAACCCGGCCTTCGTGCTGCGGGGCGACTGCGACAGACCGGTCCATGCCCGCCAATGGTTCGAGTTTCCAGGGCGCGGCGACGGCGTGCCGGAGACCTGGTGCTATACCGACCGGCTGTCCTATGCCGCCGGCGAGAAGGTCACGCTCTTCGCCATCTCCACCGAGGCCCTTGTCGACGTCCAGGTCCGGTCGGAGACGCTCCGCCCGGCCTTGATGCTGGAACTGCGGTCCGTTGCCGTGGCCTGGTCCGATACGCCCGAGAGCGCGTCGGCGACCGGATGCGATTGGCCATCCGTCGCCGAATTCACGATCGGCGTCGAATGGCCGTCGGGTATCTACCGGATCACCGTTCGGCCCTGCACGCCGGGCGCAGAAGGCCAGGACGCCACGCATCTGATCGTCGTGCGCCCGTCACCGGGGTCGCGGCCGGGCCGATTGCTGCTGGTCACGGCGGATGCCACCTGGACCGCCTACAACGATTGGGGTGGGTCCAACCATTACGAAGGGGTTGTGGATCCCCGGAGCAAACGGTTTTCGCCGCATCTCAGTACCCAGCGCCCGTTTGCCCGCGGCTTCGTCACGCTGCCTCCCGAGGCGCCGCGTACCGTGCCAGACCGGCCGCCCCCGTTCGGCGCGCCAATTCGCTATCCGCATATGGATTGGGCCTGGCGCCACGGATACTCCAAGAAATACGCATCGGCAGGTTGGGCCAGCTACGAGAAGTACTTCGCGCACTGGGCCGAGGCTCAGGGCTATGCCCTCGACATCGCCACGCAGCAGGATCTGCACCACCGCCCCGATGTGCTGGACGGGGCTGCTTGCCTCATCCACGTCGGCCATGACGAATACTGGAGCTGGGCGATGCGCGATGCGGTCGACAGTTATGTCGATCGCGGCGGCCGGGTTGCGCGATTTGCCGGGAACTTCTTCTGGCAGATCCGGCTGGAACAGAGTGGCCGCGTCCAGACCTGTCACAAATACCTCGCCGAGACTGAAGACCCATTGCGGAACGGCCCAGAGCGCTACCTGACGACGAATTGCTGGGAGGCGGCGGTTCTAGGCCGACCGGGCCATGCCACCTTCGGCCTTGACGGCAGCCGCGGCCTCTATGCCGGCTGGGGTGGGCTGGCAGCCCGGGGACCCGGCGGTTTCACGCTCTACCGTCCCGAGCACTGGGCCTTCGCTGGCACCGGTCTCGGCTATGGCGACATCCTGGGGTTGGACGGGCGGATCTTCGGCTACGAGGTCGACGGGCTGGACTATCGGATCGAAGACGGGCTGCCCTTCCCGGTGGCGAAGCCGGACCTGCCGGAGGGCCTCGAGATCCTTGCGCTCGGCCTCGCCCGGCTGCGGGAGGATGGTGGTTCGGGACCGCAAGAAGGAGACGCCTTTGTCGGCGACGACGACGCCCGCTTCCTTGCACGCCTGCGGTTTGGAACGGACAGCGAGGACGCCCTTGCCCGTGCGGATCGCGGCTCAGGCATGATCGTGGGATTCACCAGGGGCGAGGGGCACGTCTTCCATGCCGGCACCACCGAGTGGGTCGCCGGGCTGATCCGGCACGATCCGGCGGTCGAGCAGGTCACGCGCAACGTCCTCAACCGTTTCCTGGAGCGTTCGTGAGGGCCAATGGCCGCCTTATGACCTGCGGCCTTTTACCGAACCGCAAGAACTCGCCCGTAAATTGGGTGCTGAGAAGGCGGCGGCGCCAAATGGCGACGTTTGCCGCTTTGTACACCGAGGATCCCAAGCGCCGATGCCGTCGCGCCTCGGGTGCTGGGCTTCCGGTTCTCTGCGGCCGCGCCAACTGGATGGGGGCCACTTCATGCTGTCGACCGAGAAGGTCAAGTTGGGCGAGATTCTGATCGCCAAGGGTATGGTAACCGAAGCCGATATCGCCAACGCGATGGCCCGCCAGCAACAGCACGGCGGCGTCTTGGGCCAGAACCTGGTCGCCCTGGGGGCGGTGACGCAAGAACAGCTCGATGCGGTCTTGAACACCCGGCCCCGGGCCCCGCGCACGGTCGAAGAGACCGAGCTGCCGCCCGGTCAACTGCTGAAGATGCTGGTGAAGACCATCTATGCGGAGGATCTGCGGACCGCGTCGGAGATGCGGGATTCTCTGAAGCTGCCCTTCAACGTCATCATGAAGCTGATCGAAGAGGGCACGGCGCAGAAGATGGTGGTCGTGCTCGGGCAGACCACAAACGGTGCTGCCGGCGAACTGGCATACGGGCTCAGCGACTTCGGCCGCCGCTTCGCCAAAGAGGCGCTGGAGCAGAGCGGGTATGTCGGGCCGGCGCCGGTTTCCTTGCGCGCATACCAGAAACGGATCGTCGCCCAGAAGATCAGCAACGAGCGGGTCAACCAGGCGCAGGTCGAGGCGGCCTTTGGCGACATGGTCGTCACCGACCAGTTCATCCAGAGCATCGGACCCGCCATCAATTCCGGCAAGTCGATGCTGCTCTATGGCCCGCCGGGTAACGGCAAGACGTCGCTGGCGGAGCGTATCGGCAGCCTGTTCGAGGGCACCATCTACATACCGTATGCCGTGGACGTCGACGGCAGCATCATGAAGGTGTTCGATCCGAGCGTTCACCAACCTCTTGGGACCGGCGGCACGGCGCCGGCGTCCAGTGTCATCCGGACCGACATCGATGACCGGTGGGTTCCCTGCAAACGACCGCTGGTGATGGTCGGCGGCGAACTGACGCTGCAGATGCTGGATCTGGAGTTCAACCCGATCTCCAAGTTCTACGAGGCTCCGATCCATCTGAAGGCCCTCGGCGGGACCTTCCTGATCGACGATTTCGGGCGCCAGCTCGTCAAGCCGGCCGATCTGCTGAACCGCTGGATCGTCCCGCTTGAGAGCCGCGTCGACTTCATGAAGCTGCATAGCGGCCGGACGTTCTCCGTTCCCTTCGACGAGCTGATCATCTTCGCCACGAACCTCAATCCCACGGACCTGATGGACCCAGCCTTCCTGCGCCGTATTCCCTACAAACTGGAGACTGTGGGACCATCGCGGCAGGTCTTCCGCCAGATCTTCCAGATCGTCGCGAAGAAGTACGCCCTGGAACTGACGGATGAGGTCGTGGACACGGTGATCGACGAAGTCGTCAACCGCAACGGTGATGCCCTGGCCGGGTATCAGCCGAAGTTCATTTGCGAGCACGTGATCAATTCGTGCCGGTTCAAGGGCATACCGGCCCACTTCACGCCCGAGACGGTGCGCGAAGGATTGGGGCACCTGCTGGTGAAGGACCCCAGCAAGCTGAAGAACCTGGCCCACGCCGCGTAGTCGTCCGGGCCTCCGGCGCGGCTGCAGCGACTGCGGGCCGATACATGCGCCAAGCGCATCAGCGTGCTATGCCTGATCCGACCGGAATGCGATTTGGCGGAGCACGACATGGCGACGGATGGGCCATTGTTGCGGGTCTTCGAGGTGCGGGCGAAACCCGGATGCGCCGATAGGCTGTTGGAGAAATTCGCCACGACATCGGCTGATGTCGTTCGAGGCAAGCCCGGCAACCTGGGGTACTATTTCGGTCGCTGCGTGCAGGGCGGCGATGATGTCGTCGTGTTCGTCTCCGTTTGGACGGACCTGAATGCCGTAAAGGCCCGGTTTGGGCTGGATTGGCAGAGTTCGTTCCTTCCCGCCGGATATGCGGACCTGATCGACGACTGCTCTGTCCGCCATTTCGACATGTGCTCGGGGTGGCATGTGGCGAACCTGGTCAGCGGCGATACCGATTAGGCCGGCCGGACAGGGGCCTTGGCCACCGTTCGAGGGCTGTCGCTTTTGCGCCTACCGCAGCTGTGGTTCCGGCAGACCGGCGGCTTCGGCATAGCGCCGGAGCATCCGTTTGCGCAGCTCTGACAGGCCGTCGGCCTCGGTGACCGCCTTGACCATCTGCGTGACCTGAGCCCGTTCCTCCAGCGTGCAATGGGCGCCCAGGACCCGCGCCAGCCTTGCGGCACAGGTGGGTTCATCGGTGATGTCGCGCACCGTGAATTCCGCCTCGCCCAGCAGGTCGTGCGCCTGATCGGCGGGAATGCCGAAGGTCCGGCAGATCTCTTCGGTTACTCGGATCCGATCTTCCGACGTGACGTCGCGCTCGCAACGTATGGCCAGCACCAGGATGGCAGTGGCGGCCAGCATCGGGTCGTCGATCTGGTCGACCGGCCTTGGTGCTGCCCGGCCCTGCCAGCGACGGCGGCGCACGAAGGCGCCGGCATCCTCCACCGTATCGGCAATCTGGCGCGCCGCATTGGCGCCGGCGCGCGCCCGCCAGATGAAAACCCCGATGGCCGTCAAGACCCCGAGCAGAATCGCAAGAATGTGCATGACATTCCTCGCTCGACCGATCGACTTCGTTTCGCCGAGATGACATCGGGACCCAGCCGCGGCCCCTGAACAAACTGAGAGGTGCTTTTGGTTGGCCAGCCAAGTGAGCGAACCAATCCGCCCGACTGCCGGGACGCGGCGAGTGTGGCCGCCGGACGATGGCAGAATTGCGGTCGCGATGCACTCCGAAATGGCGGGAAAACTCCCACGGATGAAACGATTGGTATCACGACTGCATGTGACCGTCTCAGGCATTAGCATTGCAGGAACTGCATAGCTGCGGCCACTTGCGGTCTGGCGCGCGCGCTTTAAGTCGTCTACCAGTCTGCCGAAATGTCGATCCCGCAGCCCATGGAGACAGGGCAATGTTCGAGGGGCTCGACGCGACGGTGCTGGCCCGGGCGCAATTCGCCTTCACCGTCGCGTTTCATATCGTTTTCCCTGCGTTCACTATCGGTCTCGCCAGTTATCTCGCTGTCTTGGAAGGTCTCTGGCTCTGGACCAAACGCGATGTCTATCTAAGACTCTTCAAATACTGGATTAAGATCTTTGCCGTGGCCTTCGGCATGGGCGTCGTGTCGGGCCTGGTGATGAGCTATCAGTTCGGCACGAATTGGAGCGTGTTCTCCGACCGCACCGGTCCCATCCTCGGGCCCCTGATGGGCTACGAGGTGCTGAGCGCTTTCTTCCTGGAGGCCGGGTTCCTCGGCATCATGTTGTTCGGCCTGAATCGCGTCGGCAAAGGGCTGCACTTCTTCGCCACGCTGATGGTGGCGGCCGGCACGCTGTTTTCCGCCTTCTGGATCCTGTCGGTGAACAGCTGGATGCACACGCCGGCCGGCTATGCCATCAACGATGTGGGCCAGTTCGTGCCGGATGACTGGTGGGCGATCGTCTTCAACCCCTCTTTCCCCTACCGGCTGGTGCACATGGTGCTGGCCGCCTATCTGACCACCGCCTTCGTCGTCGGGGCCGTCGCGGCCTTCCACCTGCTGCGCGACCGTGCGAACGAAGGGGCGCGCGTGATGTTCTCCATGGCCATGTGGATGGCGCTGGTGGTGGCGCCGATCCAGGTCGTGGCCGGCGACATGCACGGGCTGAACACGCTGGAGCACCAGCCGGCCAAGATCGCGGCCATGGAAGGGCATTTCGAGACCCAGACCGGCGCGCCGCTGATCCTGTTCGGCCTGCCGGACATGGAGGCTGAGGAAACCCGCTATGCCGTGGAGATCCCGCGGCTGGGCAGCCTGATCCTGACCCATTCCTGGGATGGCGAGGTGCCGGGGCTTGAGGAATGGGCGCCGGAAGACCGCCCCAACGCTGCCGTCATCTTCTGGACTTTCCGCGTCATGGTGGGCCTCGGCATGCTGATGATGCTGGTCGGCCTGATCAGCCTGGTGCTGCGGCTGCGGCGCCGGCTGCACGAGAGCCGGTGGTTCCATCGCATCGCGATCGTCATGGGGCCGTCGGGCTTCATCGCCGTGCTGGCGGGGTGGGTGACGACCGAGATGGGTCGGCAGCCCTGGACCGTGCAGGGGCTGATGCGGACGTCGGAGTCGGTATCGCCGATCGGCGCACCGGCCGTGGCCGCCTCGCTCGCTGCCTTCGCGGTCGTCTACTTCCTCGTTTTCGGTGCGGGCGTCTACTACATCCTGCGGCTCATGCGAAAGCCGCCGGTCCCGAGCGAACCGGACATGCCGGCAAAGCGGCCGATCGAAGCCGCAGGCCGGGCGGCCGGGCGCGCCGCCGCGGGCGTTCCGGACGCGCGGCCCATGGGGGCAGAGTAAGCGGTCATGGCATTCGATCTTGCCTTCATCTGGGCCATCCTGATCGCGTTCGCCGTGCTGGCCTATGTCGTGCTGGATGGCTTCGACCTCGGCATCGGCATCCTGTTTCCATTCGTGAAGGCCGATGGCGACCGCGACGTGATGATGAATTCCGTGGCGCCCATCTGGGACGGCAACGAAACCTGGCTGGTGCTGGGCGGCGGTGGGCTGTTCGCTGCCTTCCCGCTAGCCTATGCCACGCTGATGCCGGCGCTCTATACGCCCCTGATCGCCATGCTGTTGGGCCTGGTGTTCCGCGGCGTGGCGTTCGAATTCCGGTTCCGGGCGGAGAAATCGCGGCGCGTCTGGGATGTCGGCTTTGCCGCGGGGTCTATCCTGGCCGCGTTCTGCCAGGGCATTGCGCTCGGCGCCTTCATCCAGGGGGTGGCGATCGAGGGCCGCGCCTATGCCGGCGGCTGGTTCGACTGGCTGACGCCGTTCACGCTGCTGACCGGTGTCGCCCTGGTCGTCGGCTATGCCATGCTGGGTGCGGCCTGGCTGATCCTGAAGACGACCGGCGAGCTGCAGGAGCGGGCGTATGCGCTGGCGCTGCCGCTTGGGGCCGGCATGCTGGCGATGATCGGGGCCGTCAGCCTCTGGACCCCGCTGCTGCACCCCGACATCGCCGACCGCTGGTTTTCGTGGCCCAACATGCTGCTGGTGGCGCCGGTGCCGGTGCTGGTGATCGCGGCCGTTGCCGGCCTCTACTGGGCCATTGCCACGGGGCGCGACCGGCTGCCGTTCCTGCTGACGCAGTTCCTGTTCGTCCTGTCCTATATCGGTCTCGGCATCAGCATGTTCCCCTATATCGTGCCGCGTCAGTTCACCATCTGGGATGCGGCGGCACCGCCGGAGAGCTTGGGCTTTCTGCTGGTCGGGGCGGGCATTCTGATCCCCGTCATCCTCGGCTACACCGCCTATGCCTACTGGGTCTTCCGCGGCAAGGTGGATCCGCAGGCGGGGTACCACTGATGACGACCCTGCGGGATCGGGCGCGGCGGCTGGCGTGGTTCGTCGGCCTCTGGGTCGCCGGCGTGGCCACCTTGTCGGCCATCGGACTGATGATCCGCATGGCCCTGGGACTCTGAAGCCGAGCGCCGTTCGTTTCGTGTCTGCCTGAGATTGGCCTGGCTGCCGGCGCCGTGTTGCCGTCGGCAGGCCATGCCCTTGCCACAGTGCGGGCGGCGGAATGGAGGTCGCCGAACACCGCCGCTTCCAGCCAGGCCAGCCGTCTTGTCCGCGTCGCGGATAACGGCCTGATCAGGGAGGATCAGGAACATGACCGTCCCCGGACCCCTTTGCGTTTCCGCAAGCCTTCTGTTGATCGCGGTCGCCGTCACCGGCCCTGCCGGCGCGCAACAGCCCGGCGGTCTGCAGCAGCTGGACGACCTTCGTGAGAGCGCCCAGGCCTGTGAGACGGCTTTGCGGGAGTCGCGCGGGCAACTGGATCAGCTTTCGCTGGAGCTGTCCGCCCTGCATCGCGACGCGTCACCGGAAGCGGCCGACCGACGCCAACGCCTGCAGTCGGAGCTCGATACCCTGGCCCAGGACTATGGCCGCAGTGCCGGCGACTGTGCGGCGGTCCGCGACGCCTATCAGGCCGCGCTCGGGCAGCTTGACAACGGCTGCGGTGCCGAGGTGCTGCAGGCCGCCATCGATCTGACGAAGGACGGCCGCGGAAGCGAAGCGCTGGAGATGGCGGATCGGCGGATGGCCAACGGCGCGTGCATCGGTCTGGATCTGTTCGAACTGCATCAGGCGCGTGGCGTAGCGCTGATGGGGCTGGAGCGGTGGGATGAGGCCTCATCGGCCTTCACGGCAGCCTTGGCGCCGGAGTTCCGGCAGAGGCTGGCGGGGCGGCCGACGGCGTTGATCGCCCGCAGCGTCGTGCGCGTCTTCCTTGGCCGGCCGAATATGGCGCTTGTGGACCTGCAGGAGGCCGAGGCGGCGTTCGGCGAGATCTTTGCGCGCGACGGGGACGAGGCCACGGGCGATCGCGCCCTGTTCCACCTGGCCCGCGCGTTTGTGCTGCATAGGCTTGGCCGTGACGGCGAAGCCCTCGCCGATCTGGCGCGAACCCCTGAAGATGAAGAGGTGCCGCTGCGGCTGGCCCTGTCCGGTCTGGCGCATCTGGCATCCGGCGATATCCGCCGGGCCGCCGACGAATTGCGGCAGGCCTACGACATGGTCGAGACGGACAGCCGGGCCGCGGTCCTGGTCGGTACTGCCTTCCCCGATCTGGCAGACCGGCTGGAGGAGGCGCTCAGTCTGCTCAGCGTTCCGACGGTCGCCTTGATGGACGTGGTGCTCACGCCCGCTCAGGTCGCTGCCGGCGAACAGTTCGGCGTCATGATCCGGTTTCTAGCCGACGACCCGGGTGCCGCCGTGGACATCATGGACGTCACCCTCGGCTTCAGGATCCTTCAAGGCACCGACGAGCGGATCGACCTCGGCAGCCGGACGGTGCGGGTGGTGCGCGGCGAAACGCAGACCCGGGCCGAGCTGTTGCGCGCAGCCGGAGAGGTGGGCACATTCACCGTCGAGGTGGAGTTGGGATACGGCGACACCGTGACGACGCGGCAGGTGACACTCGAGGTGATCTGATAGCCATGGCACCGTTTGGGGAATGATCTACGGTCTCGGCCGGCAGCTCGGCCGCGTCACCCTTTTGGGTCTGCCGGAGGCGGAGATCTATCGTCAGGAGCGGCTGTATCGCCGCTCGGCAGTCCGCGGGGCCCGCATACGTGCGGGCCTGTTGCATTGCCCCATCTGCGGCGGGCGTGCCGCGCGCTATCGCCCCTTCGGGCTCGCCAACCGGCCGAACAGTGCGTGTCCGCATTGCGGGTCCGTCGAGCGGCATCGGTTCTTGTGGCTCTATCTGCGAGAGCGGACGCCGCTCTTGAGGCAGCGCCTGCGTGTGCTGCACGTGGCGCCGGAGCCTTGCCTGGAGCGGCGGCTGCGCGCCTTGCCGAACCTTCGCTATCTGTCCGTTGATCAGTTCAACCCGGGCGCTGACTGCCGCGCCGACCTGACACGACTGCCCTTTGCCACCGCGTGGTTCGACCTGGTGTTGTGCAGCCACGTGCTGGAGCACATTCCCGATGATGCTGCGGCCATGGCGGAGTTGTCGCGCGTGCTGAAGCCCGGCGGAACCGCCGTCGTGCTCGTCCCCTATGACCCCAAGCGGCCAGAGACGGAAGAGGGTAGGGACGTCACGTCGCCGGCTGAACGGTGGCGGCGCTTCGGCCACCCCTACCACTATCGTATATACGGGGCGGATCTGCAGGCGCGCCTGTCCGCCGCGGGTCTGACCGCCACGGTCGTCGCCACCCGCGCCATGCTGTCAGGGCATCGCCGGCGCAAATTCCGGATCAACCGGAACTACCTGCTCCACTGCCGATCGTCTTCCAGAGAGAAGATGGACCGGCGCTCGTCAGGCTCGGGCATGCGCGGAACGCTCACAGGCTCCGTCAGGTGACGCTCGATCAGCGTGCCTTCCTGCCACAGGCCGCGGTCATAGAACCCGTTCGGGTGCAGATAGGTGCCATAGCCGTTCGGCCCGCCGTCGCGCCACGCGCCGATCCACAGCCGGCCGTCAGCATCTTCGCTGACCCCGAAGCCTTCGAACACGTCATTGTTCCATTGGCCTGACAGGCGACTGCCGTCGGGGCCGATGCGCACGCCATAGCCGTTGCCCGCCGATGCGGCGAACTGCCCTTCGTAGCGGCTGCCGTCCGGACGGTAGGCCACACCGTGGCCCTGAATCTGTCCGTTGGAGAATTCGCCTTCGTAGCGGATGCTCGCATTGCCGCTGTCCAGCTGCCATTCCATGACGCGCAAGGCCGCTGCAGCGTCGATGGGGTTGGTGGCGAAGTCCTGGAACCGTTCGCGATCGCCGTACTGAAACGTGACGCCGCCGTTGTCGGCCTCACGGGCATCCTCCGCACGGTCGCGGGCGCGTTCGGCCGCGTCTTCGGCCCTGAGGCCAGCTGCTTCTGCGGCTGCCGTCGCCAGCGCAACGCGCTCGTCGGCCGTAAGCTGCCCGGTCTCATCGGTGCCCAGCCCGTCTTGGAAGTCGCGGATCGCTGCCATTACGTCCGTGCTGGTCAGGCTGGCGCCCGACGCCACCGGATAGTCCAGAAGCCGCAATGCTGCAGGCACCCATTGCTGGTCGCCGACGTCCCAGGTCAGGTCCACCTGGGGGGCCGCGGCACTGCCTGCGCTGGCGCCGGTCGGTGCGGCGCCCGGTGCCCCGCCACGGATCTGGGCAATCCGGTTGCGGGCGAGGTCGGCGAAGACGCCGCTTGGAAACTGCCGCAGGTAGGCTTCGAAATCGGCGGCATCGCGGCTGTCGGCCACGGTCTCCCAGAACACGATTTCCGCCCGATTGTCGGCGACAGGCTGTACTGCCGCGCCCGTTGGTTCCGCCGGAAGGGGAACGAAATAGAACTCTCCGAGGATCGATTCCTCCACCCACGGCACCTGGGCCCCATTGGTCGCCTCGATCACCGACTCCCTGACCCTGCGGAACATGATCCCGACCTCAAGGCCGGGTTGCGGCAGCCATTGCAGCAACGCCGAGGTGAACGGGCTGTGCGGGCCGTCGCCGTCCTGCGCGATCTCGCCGGGCGCTGTCGCATAGGCGATCAGGGTGCCCGTCGCCCCGCGCACGGCCGCCAGGCCGCGGCCATCGTCGCTGCTGCGTGACGCGCCAGAGAGCCGGGCGACCAACGGATTGTCGCGGCAGGCATCGAGAATGATCAGGCTGACATCGGCCTCGGCCTCGTCGATTTCCGCCATCACCAGGTCCAGCGGAACGGCCTCATAGCGCAGGTCGGACGGTTCATCGGCCGTTGCCCCCACGGGCAGCAGGTAATTCTCATCGGCGTATTGCAGGCCATGGCCGGCATAGAAGAACAGCGCTGCCTCAGCATCGCGCGCCCGCGTGCCGAACTGGCGAATGGCCTGTTCCATGCCGTTGCGGTCCAGATCGGAGGCTTCAAGCACGGCAAAGCCGATCGACCGCAGGGTATCCGCAATGCCTCTGGCATCATTGACGGGGTTGGCCAGAAAGGGGATGTGGACATAGGCGCCGTTGCCGATCACCAAAGCCACCCTCTCGGCCCGGGCCGGAAAAGCGGCAGCCGAACCGATCGCCAGCATCAGGGCGCATGCGATCAGCGTGCGGCGCACCGCAAGGCCTCCTTTCCGATCGACGCGGCGCAACCATGACGCACCGCGTTCCGCCAGCCCCTCTGCAAGCCGGATAATTTCCCGTATGTCGGGAATAGCCTTGAGGCGGGAACCCATGACGGACCGCTTGAAGAGTAACACAAGTGTGAACTAGGCGCATGACAGTTGCCACCCCGAATCCCGACGCGCCAGCGAGGGCTGAACGGCCCAAGGAAGCTCTGCTAGGCCGTATGGCGCACGCGGTGAATTGGGGTGTAGCGCGAGCCGACTGTGCTCGATTGCATGAAGAAGTGCGGGTTACAGCCTCTCCACCAACTCTCCTGCCTGCCACAGGCCGCGGTCGTCCCGCTCGTCGGCATGGGTGTAGGCACCGTAGCCATGTGGCTCGCCGTCCCTCCAGACACCGATCTGGCGCCCGCCATTGGCTGACTCGCCGGTGCCGAAGCCGTGAAACACGTCGCTCAGCCATTGCCCGGCAAGGCGGCTGCCGTCGGGGCCAATCCAGACGCCGAAGTTTTCGCCCGTCGATTCCGTGAACTCCCCTTCGTAACGGCTGCCGTCCGGCCAATAGGCCACGCCATATCCTGTGCCGTCGCCCTCGGAGAACTCGCCTTCGTACCGTTCGCCCGCTTCGTCGCTGCCGGGCAGCCATTCCATCACGCCGACGGTGACGGTCGCGCGGTCGGGGTCTTCGCCCCGGTAGTGGAAGTCTCCCTCTTCGCGATGATCCAGGGCATCATCGTCGTCGGCGGCCTCTCGGGCCGCTTCCGCCCGCTCCCGCCCGATCTCGGCAGCCGCTTCCGCATACGCAGCGGCGGCTTCGGCGGCCGCGGTCGCCAGCGCGACACGCTGCTCGGAGGTCAACTGGCCCGTCTCATCGGCACCCAGTTCGTCCTGGAAGTCGCGGATCGCTGCCATAACGTCGTCGCTGGTCGGGCCCGCCCCTTCGGCGATCGGATACTCCAAGAGCCGCAGCGCCTCGATGGCCCATGCCGGATCGCCACCGTTGGCATCCAGGTCGATCGTCAGGACATCGGGGATGTCGGGGTCGTCTTCGGCAGCGATGGCGGACGTCGTGAACACGATCAGCGTGTCGGGCAGCGGGACATCGTGCAGGGCGCTGCGGAAACCCTCCGGCTGCGCGCCTGTCAGCCGCAGGCCATAGGTCGTCGCCGGCTGCAGCGTTGCCAGCGGCAGCTCGAAGGTGTGGGCGTCCCGCCAGCGGGCGCTCTCGGCCGTCGGCGGCGGGAACGGATAGCCGGTGACCGTGACCAGCGACCAGCTGTCCATGCGCATCGGCTGATCGAAGGTGAACACGATGCGCCCGATATCGGTCGCCACATCGATGGTGCCGTTGAGCGGCTCAGCAGTGACCGCCGGCAGGCGCAGGGTATGCGGCGAGGCCGTTTCGATCTCGTCGATCCGGTTGCTTGCGAGTTCGGCGAAGACACCATCGGGGAAGCGCCGCAGATAGGCTTCGAAGTCGGCTGCGTTCTGGCTCTCCGCCACGGTCGCCCAGAACAGCGTTTCGGCCTGATCGGCGGTATCGGCGTCCGGTGCGGGGTCGGCCAAAGCATCGGGCTGCGGCACGAAATAGAACTCGCCGAGGATCGCCTCCTCCACCCAGGGCACCTGCGAGCCGCCGGTGGACTCGATCACCGCCTCCCGAACCTTGCGGAACATCAGCCCCACTTCCATGCCGGGCTGCGGCAGCCATTCCGCCAGCGCTGTCGTGAACGGGCTGTTCTGGCCGTCACCGTCCAGCGCGATGTCACCAGGCGCCGTGGCATAGGCGATCAGCGTTCCGGCGGCCCCTCGCACCACCGCCAGGCCGCGGCCGGTTTCGACGCTGCGGCCAAGCGCAGACGCACGCTCCGCCAGCCGGGTCACCAGCGGGTTGTCGCGGCAGGCATCGAGGATGACGAGGCTGACATCGGCCGCGGCCTCGTCCAGCTCCGCCATCACCAGGTCCAGCGGCACGGCCTCATAGCGCAGATCCGCCGGTTCGTCCGCCGTGGCGCCGACGGGCAGCAGATAGTTGCGGTCGCCGTACTGCAGCCCGTGGCCCGCATAGAAGAACAGGGCGGCTTCCGCGCCGCGCGCTTCCGCGCCGAACTGCCGGATCGCCTGTTCCATGCCCATGCGGTCGGCGTCGCTGGCCTCCAGCACGGTGAAGCCGGTCAGACGCAGGGTATCGGCGATCACGCGCGCATCGTTGGCCGGGTTGGCGAGGTCGGGGATATGCTCATAGTCGCCATTGCCGATCACCAGCGCCACGCGTTCCGCCCGTGCCGGGACCGAGGCGGCCGATGCCATGAGAATGACGAGGGCGAGAGCGGTCAGAAAACTGCGCACCGCAAAGCCTCCTCTGCGGATCGGTCGGAAACGAAAGACCGTTTCCAGGAAAGGCCCGGGCGCCGGCCCGCTGCCCTGCCGAAGCGGCCGGACGGTGCAATGGGCCGGTGGCGGAAATGTGACCGACTGCTTGACAGGAAGGCGTCTGCATCTGACCTGACCTTCAGGGAGGCGCACGAATCGCGGCGCGTTCTCTCAAGGGTGCAGGGTATGGACTTGGTGCTGATGATCCCGGCTGGGATCTCTCTCACAATCTGGCTTTATCTGATCGCAGGCCGTGGCGGCTTCTGGCGGGCCGATCAGCGCATCGACGGGGATCCCGGCACGCTGGACGACTGGCCGCATGTCTTGGCCGTGGTGCCGGCCCGTGACGAAGAGGCGGTGATCGAGCCGTGCCTGCAGTCGCTGCTAGGTCAGGACTATCCGGGCCGCCTTTCGATCATCCTGGTGAACGATCACAGCACGGATGGCACGCGCCGCATTGCCGACGCACTGGCTGCGACGGGCGAAGAGCGCTTGACGGTGATCGAAGCGGCGCAGTTGCCGTCGGGCTGGGCCGGCAAACTCTGGGCGCTGACCCAGGGCGTGGAGCATGCCGCGGTGGCCGGGCTGCAGCCGGCGTACTTCCTGTTTACCGATGCCGATATCCGCCATGACGGGCTCTCGGTCCGCCGCATGGTCGCAATGGCGGAAACAAAGGGCTGTGACCTGGTGTCCGGCATGGTCCGTCTCTGGCGCCGTGGCGTCTGGGCCGCTCTGCTGATTCCGGCGTTTATCTATTTCTTCCAGAAGCTCTACCCGTTCGCGCGAGTCAACGATCCCCGCCGCCGGGAGGCCGCGGCGGCGGGCGGTGCCGTCCTGGTGAGGGCAGACGCCTTTGCCGAGGCCGGCGGCTATGGCGCGATCCGCAACGCGCTGATCGACGACATTGCGCTGGCACGCCGCATCAAGGGCCGCGGCGGCGGCCGGCATCGTATCCTTCTGGGCCTGACCAGCTGTGTGGAGAGCCTGCGGCCCTACGCCGGCATCCGGCCGGTCTGGGACATGGTTGCGCGCACGGCATTCACCGAATTGGACCATTCCGTCTGGCGGCTTGCCGGCACCATTGTCGGCATGGTGCTGACCTATCTGGTGCCGCCACTGCTGGCGCTCGGCTGGTGGGTGCACGGCAGCGCCGTTGCGGGCTTGATGGGACTGGCCGCCTGGGGCCTGATGACCGCCAGCTTCGTTCCGACCTTGCGCCATCAAGGGGATAGGCTGGCTATTGCGCCCTTGTTGCCGATTGCTGGCGTTCTCTATAGTTTCATGACGGTCCATTCTGCCATCCGCCATTGGCGGGGACGGGGTGGTTTGTGGAAGGGGCGCGTTCATCGCCCTGCGTGAGGATCGATTTCGGGCCGTTGTCCGACCAGCGATTGATGCATTCTTGACCAGCTCTGTCGAAACCCCCTCGGGAAAGACCGCGAAGGACGAGAACTTCCCCGTCGGGTCCTGGCTGCTGCCTGCGCGGTTTAGGCCGCACATCGCGCGGTTCTATGCGTTCGCGCGCGCGGCCGACGATATCGCCGACAACGGGGACCTGCAGCCTGCCGACAAGGTGGCGCGACTCGATGCGCTGGCGGCCGCGCTGACCGGCGAGAACGACGACCCGGCTTGCGGCGTTGCCCATCGCCTGCGCGCGAGCCTCGCGGAAACGGGTGTTTCCGAACGGCATGGTCTGGACATCCTCACCGCCTTCCGCCAGGACGCGACCAAGCTCAGATATCGCGATTGGGGCGAGTTGATGGGGTATTGCGCCTATTCGGCCTCTCCCGTCGGGCGCTACCTGGTCGATCTGCATGGAGAGCCGCCGTCGGTCTATGACGCATCCGATCCGCTCTGCGACGCGCTGCAGGTCCTGAACCACCTGCAGGACGCCAAGGACGACCACCGCGATCTCAATCGCGTCTATCTGCCAACGGACTGGATGGCGGCCAATGGCGTGTCGGTCGATGATCTGCAGGCGGACCAGGCAAGCCCCGGGCTGCGGGCCGTGATGGATCTCTGCCTTGACGGGACCCAAGACCTGCTGGACCGCGCTTCGGCCCTGCCGGGGCACCTGACCAGCCGGCGGTTTGCGATGGAATCCGCCGTGATCGTGCGGCTGGCGAAGCGCCTCGCCAAGCTGTTGCGGCGGGGCGATCCGATTGCCGGCCGGGTCGCCCTCAGCCGGTCAGATTTCGTCCGTTGCGGCGTCTTGGGCGTTCTGCAGGGGGTGGGGGGCCGCCGGCCGGCGCGGGCGACCGTCCATCGCCCGGTACCGAGCGGGAGCGAACCGGGGCGTCAATAGGCGCGCTTACGCCCGCACGAACCGTCCATCAGCTCTCCGCAGCCTTCTTCCAATCGCCGGTGGTGTTCCACCATCGATGGGGATTGGCGCTGTCGTCGAGGCCCTTGGAGCGGCTGGTGAGCACCTGCTGCACCCGGATCACCGGCTCCTGATAGCTGTGGACCTGGAAGATGGCTTCGACGACGCGTTCCAGCAGGCCCTGGTCATCGGGGAGCTCGAAGCTGACTTCCATGACACCCGGCCGACTGCGGACTGCAGTCTCCGGGCCGGCTGCCGCACCCTGAAGCGGACGATAGCGTTCCGTTCCGGCCGCAGTCTGAAAGGCGTTGCTGTCGTACTTCTCGCCCTGGGCCAGAGGGTCGATCGCCCGCACCTGCTGCAGGATGCGGTCAACATCGGCTTCGGGTGCGAACACCGAGATCAGCAGCAGCCGTTCCATGCGCACGGATGTCGTCTCGAATCCGCGGTCCTTCATCGCATGCTCCACACTTGAGTTTTCCGTTGGCGGCTGTGACCCTACCGAACCGCTGCTGCCAACTGGCTGTCAGCAGCGGTTCAGTATCCGTTGGGGCGGATACCTGCGAGAAGGAGTGGAACGTGTCTCGCCCGATCCGGATGTTCGAGATCATCCAGATACTGAGGCAGGCGCGAGTGCCTATGACCGCCCAGGCGATCGCCGATCAGCTGGAGGTCTCAAAACGTACAGCCTACCGGGACATTGCGGCCCTGCAGGCGATGCGCGTTCCGATCGACGGGGCCGCTGGCATCGGCTACATCCTGCGGTCCGGGTTCGACCTGCCGCCGATCAATTTCGGGTCGGAGGAGATCGAGGCCATCATCGTCGGCCTTGCCCTTCTCCGGCGTACCGGGGATGCCGGACTGCAACGGGCGGCAGAACGCGTGGCGAACAAGATCCGCGCGGTCCTTCACGAGCCGCAGGAGGTCGCCTTCGACGGCCCTTCGCTGCAGGTGTCGGCCTGGAGCCCAATTCCACCTTCGATGGTAGACGTCAGTGCGCTGCGCCGGGCAATCCGGGAAGAACGCAAGGTGTCGCTGGTCTATCAGGACGCTGACGGGGTTCATTCAACGCGCACCGTCCTGCCGATCGCCATTGTCTACTACATCGGCTCCATCGTGCTGGCCGCTTGGTGTGAGCTTCGCGGCGATTTTCGCCATTTCCGCATTGATCGCATTCTTGCCGTCACGCCCACTGCCGCGCAGTTCGTCGGTCAGGGCGACAGCCTCAGAAACGAGTGGCGGGAAAGCGAAGACGGTCGTCAGGCGCCTTAGGCGGCAAAGAGTCAGCCGCCGCCTGCGCAGTCCGTCGGCGCCGTGCGCATGAAAGTGGCCGCATCGATGGTATCCCCGGCCGGCATCTGGGCCGCCAGGGCAGCGGCCGCGTCCGTCTCACCGCTCATCGCCAGGACGTACCACTGCCGCTGCGTGTCGTTGAGCTCCTCCGCAGCCATTCCGCCGATGCAGGCGCAGATGTCCTCGGGCAGGTTCGAACCGGCGGCGCACGCCGCCGCAACATCCTCCGCAGACCCCGCCGCGGCCGAGGCTGTGCCGAAAAGAACCAGGATCGCGCCAAGGGATCTAAGTGATGCCTGGATGGTCACGCCACGTCCCTCCGCTATTTTTATCTTGAGGCGGGGACAGTACCGTATGCGGCCATGTCGGGCCAACGGTCATAGCCCGCAGAGTATCGCGCCTCGCATTGTTGCCTGTCGGGGGATAAGCGTGTTCACAGGGACTGTGATCGGTTATCGGCGGAAGTTCGGCCGCACTGTGCCAGGCATTTCGCGGATCCTGCGCGTGGCGCCGAGAAAGAAATAACAGTCAAGAATTGTTGTTATTCACTTTTCTACGGTCTGTTGTTGCGGGAAACCGTGCGTGGATCATATGCTTGTGTAGTTCCAGTGTCGTGACCCGATGGTGGAGCGCAGGCGGAACCGCTTGAAGACGGCCGATTTCCTCGACGGGCAAGGCTTCTTGGGCGGTGCCGCGGGTGGATGTCGGCAGGTGATGTAAATACCACGTTCCGCGATGTAGAACGGCGACGCGCCGTTAGGGAAGACGCAGCATGACCATGGACTGGAAGGCCGAGCTGACGCGGCTGCGAGCCGAGTACGGCGCCCTGGACGGGCTGGCCCTGGTGCGCGGTCTCTTGACCGACGCGGGCTTCCGCGGGCGTACGGCGATCGTATCGTCCTTCGGTGCGGAAAGTGCCGTCTTGCTGGACATGGTTGCGACCGTCGACCCGGCCACGCCGATCATCTTCCTGGAAACCGGCAAGCTGTTTCCGGAGACGATCGCCTATCGCGACGAGCTGGTGTCGCTGTTGGGCCTGCGGGATGTTCGGGCGATCGAGCCCGAGCCGGGCGACCTGACACAGCACGATCCCGACGGCGAGCTGTGGCGCAAGACGCCGGATTTGTGCTGCCATCTGCGCAAGACTGCGCCGTTGCACAAGGCTTTGGCGGGGTTCTCTGCTTGGGTCACCGGCCGCAAGCGGTTTCAGGGCAGCCTGCGCGCTGCGCTGGCGACGATCGAGGCGGAGCCGGCGCATGGCCGGCTCAAGTTCAACCCGCTGGCCACTTGGTCGGCGGATGATCTGGAGGGGTATCGCCGGCTGCGCCATCTTCCGGCCCATCCGCTTGTGGCCGACGGCTATCGGTCCATCGGCTGTGCGCCCTGCACCCGGCCCGTCCAGCCTGACGAAGATCCGCGCGCTGGTCGTTGGTGGGGGCTCGATAAGACCGAGTGCGGCATCCACGACCGCGGGTAACGACGCCCGATCTGGGCCTGCGGACCGGAGTATCTTCGATCGTTTCCCCGAGCGCTTCGGCGAACCGTCTTCGTTTGCCGTGATTCGGCCCTGACAGCCGAGAGCCGTTACGGCGCACCCATACCCGTGGCCGAGACGGGGCCATGCGACACCAATACCCCTGCGACCAATCGCTGCTGCACATCAACGGCTTGACCGAAGATACTGCAGTGACTTCTATTCCGCCGCATTCAGTATTCGTGCAGTCCATCGACTCCTGGGGGGCCGGTCGTTGCAGAAATTCGCTGCTCACTTACGGTCGACCCGCTGGGCGCCGGTCATCGCAGTCGTCGCCCTGATCGGCGTCTGCGGCTCGGCGCGCGCGATCGAGGACCGTGATCCGGCGCCCCCGGCGACATCTGCGGCCCGAACCGCGGATATCGACGGGGACGGTGTGATGACCGTTGCCGTGCTTGGCGACAGCCTGGCGGATGGCTATTGGGGCGGGCTCTATCGCAAGCTGGCGCGGGAAGAGCGCTTTGTGTTCCTGCGATATGCCCGCAACTCCACGGGGCTGGCGAGGCCGGATTACTACGATTGGGCCGAGGCGCTGGAGGAATACCTGGCCGAGGATCCCATAGACACGGCCGTCGTCTCCATGGGGGCCAATGACGGCCAGGCGCTCTATGCCGGCCAGGGCCAGTGGATTCAGCTTGGGGCCGAAGGCTGGGAGGATGTCTATCGCGAACGGGTCGAGGCCATGATGCAGCGGCTGGTCGATGCCGGCATCAACACTTACTGGATGGGTCTGCCCGCAGTGCGCGGGCGGCACCTGACGACGTCGGCCCAGCGCCTCAACCCGATCTACGAGCAGGCTGCGCAAGAGATCGGCGTGACCTTCATCCCGCTTTGGGCGCTTACGGCCGACGCCGATGGAAACTTCACGTCATACCTTCCGGATGACGAGGGACGCTCACGCCTGATGCGCCACAATGACGGCGTCCATTTCACGTCGCGCGGCTATGCCATGATCGCCGATCACATTTTGATGGTCATGGATCAGGAGCTTGCCCTCTTCGACGCCGAGGTGGAGGAGGAGGCGACCCAATGAGACCGCTTTCGCGTCTCCGCTTCCTGGCGCTGGTTCTCGGCGTGATCGTGCTGCCGCTGGCGGGCTGCGCGTCGACCGCCAGTCGGGCGACGGGCACGGGCGGCGCCAGTGGCGCCGTGGCGCCCGAGGCGCGGACGCTGATGCCGCTGTTCGCTCAACTGCAGGCGCTGGAAAGCGGCCAGCGCGGCAGTCCGGTCACCATCCTGCATCTCGGCGACAGCCACACGGCCGGCGACAAGTTTTCCGGCAGGCTGCGCCAGTTGTTCCAAGACCGGTTCGGCGCTGCCGGGCGTGGCACCCTGCCGCCTGGCGTGCCGTTCGACTATTACCGGCCCACCCTTGTCAGCGCCGAACAGACGGGGGATTGGACAGTCGACAGCAGCTATGGGTCTGATGCCTTCGGTCTGTTCGGCATCAGCGGGTTCCGGACCTCAAGCAGCGACCCCGACGCCGCGATGATCCTCGCTAGCGAAGAAGGGCCCGGCTTCGACCATGTCGAACTGGTGGTCCTGGCCCAGCCGGGCGGCGGCACGATCGAGGTCAGCGTCGATGGGCGTGTGGTGCATGAATTGCCGACGGAAGGCAGTGTGGCCCGTGCGGCCCGGCTGGACCTTCCGGTGTCGCCCGGCAGCCGCACATTGACGCTACGGCCGAGGGGCGACGGGCGCGTCAGCCTGCTCAGCTGGTCCACCCGGCGCGGCAATTCCGGCGTGCTGTACGAAAGCCACGGCATCGTCGGCACCACCATCAACATCATCGGCCGGTGGGAGCCGGGGACTCTGGCGTGGGAGATCGGGCACAGCGACCCGGCCATGATCGTGCTGGCCTACGGCACCAATGAGGGCTTCAACGACGACCTGACGCGGGAGGAATACACCGCGGACTTCCGCACCCGGCTCCGCGCGCTGCGGCAGGCGGCCCCGAATGCCGCCATCGTGGTGGCCGGCCCGCCCGATGCCAACCGGTTGCCGCGCGGCTGTAACGGCGAAAGCTATTCCTGCGGCCCGGTCGAGGCCGGCGAGGTCGCCAGCTACGAGGAACTCTATCGCAGCCGCAACACCGACAGCCGCTATTGCCGCTGGCACCCGCCGCCGAACCTGGATGTGGTTCGGCAGGTTCAGCGGTCCGTGGCGGCGGCCGAGGGGGCCTATTTCTGGGACTGGTCGCAGGTGATGGGCGGTACCTGCGGCACCCATCGCTGGGCAGTGGGCGAGCCGTCGCTTGCCTATGGCGACCATGTCCACTTCCGCACCGACGGCTATCGCATGAGTGCGGACGCCCTGTTTCAGGATATCATGCGCCACTACGCCACCTACCGGCTGCCGGGCGCCACCGACATCGCCGAGGTACCGCGCTGACGCCCCAAGGCGGCCCTCACGCCACCCGTGCCCGGGCGGCACAATTAAGAATGACAAAGACCCGCCCGGATGCTGTTCCCCACCTTCGACTTCGGCGTTTTCTTTCTCTTGGTGTTTGCCGTCAGTTGGTGGCTGCTGCCGCGGGCTGAGCTGCGTAAGGCCTTCCTGGTCGGTGCCAGCTATTTCTTCTACGGCTATTGGGACTGGCGGTTCTGCTTCCTGCTGCTGGTGAGCTCGCTGGTCAACTATGCCGCCGGCGCGCTGTTGGACGGCACGAGGGACACCGCCCGGCGCAAGATCATTGTCGCCGTGGCCGTGGCGATGAATCTCGGCGTCCTCGCCTTCTTCAAATACTACGGCTTCTTCATCACCTCGCTGAACGATCTGATGTTCAGCCTAGGCCTGGAACGGGAGATGCCGTTCCTGGAGATCATCCTGCCGGTCGGCATCTCATTCTTCACCTTCCAGGGCATCTCTTACGTCGTCGACGTCTATCGCGGCCATGTGGCGGCCACGCGTTCGCTCTTGAACATCCTGCTCTATATCTCGTTCTTCCCGCAGCTGGTGGCGGGGCCGATCGTCCGCGCGTCCCACTTCCTGCCGCAGATCGAGGCGCGCGACGGCGAGGGGCCGAAGCCCGACCGCATCCTGGCCAGCCTGGGGCTGCTGCTGATCGTCATCGGCCTGTTCAAGAAGGTGATCCTGGCCAACTATCTGGCCACGGAGATGGTCGATATCGTCTTCTTCGACCCGTTCTTCTACGGGGCATTTGACCTGACGCTGGCGATCTACGGCTATACCATCCAGATCTATTGCGATTTCAGCGCCTACAGCGACATCGCCATCGGCGTGGCGGCCCTGTTGGGCTACCGCTTCCAGCGCAATTTCGACCAGCCCTACCGGTCGGAGTCGATCCGCGAATTCTGGCGGCGCTGGCACATCTCGCTGTCCACCTGGCTGCGCGACTATCTCTACATCCCGATCGGTGGCGGCCGGGGCGGCGTATGGAAGACCCGCCGCAACCTGATGGCGACGATGGTGCTGGGCGGGCTGTGGCACGGGGCGGCCTGGAACTATGTGCTCTGGGGGTTCCTGCACGGCGCGGCGATGGCCCTGGAGAATGTGCTAGGGTGGGACAAGTCGCAGCCGCGTCGGGCACTGTGGAAGCGGGTGATCGCGGTTGCCGCCGTGTTCCACTTCCTGTGCCTGACCTTCATCATCTTCCGGGCGGAGAACATGACCATCGCCTGGGACTATCTCTCAGGGTTCGCCGATTTCGAGACCCCGTCGGAGTTCTTCAGCCCCTTCATCCTGGGGCTGCTGGTGGTCGGGTTTTCCCTGCACTTCATCCCGCATCGGGTGACGTCGGCGATCGAGCGGACCTTTGCCGGCCTGCCGCTGCCGGCCCAGGCCGTGGTCCTGGCGCTGGCCATCGTGGTCATCGACGCCTGCGGGCCGGACGGCGTGGCGCCGTTCATCTATTTCCAGTTCTGACGAGGCGGCGATGAGCGACACCGGCCAGCCCACCCAAGACGTACGCGGCACCGCCCCGTTCCGCCGCCATGCAGCCGAATTGGACCTGTTTGCCGGGATGCATCCGATGCGCGTCGGCCGCATCGCCTGGATCCTGGCGCTGGCCACGGTGATCGCCGCCATGCTGAACAGCCGGTCGATCACCAACTGGGCGGTGGAGCTGCCGTTCGAGCTTGGCGTGGTGCGCGACTGGATCATCCTGGCCAGCCAGACCTGGCATGGCTGGATGATGGCGCTTGGCCTCGATCAGGTGCATGCGGCCGTACGCGACGCCTTTCGCTGGCTGCAGTTTTGGCAGCCGGGCGGGCCCTAAGTGGCCGACGAAGCGCCGTCTGCCGCGGCCGATACGCCTGCGCGCGGCGGGCCGCTGGTCGCCGCGCTGTGGATGACGGGCGCCATCGGCTCGTTCTCGGTGATGGCGGTGGCGGGCCGGGAGATGGCGTCGGATCTCGACACGTTCGAGATCATGACCTACCGATCGCTGATCGGGCTGGTACTGGTCGCGACCTTCGGGCTTGTCGCTGGCCGGATCAGCGAGATCCGTACCCGCCGGCCGCGCCTGCACCTGGTGCGCAACATCTTCCATTTCGCCGGACAGAACCTCTGGTTCTATGCGCTGGCGGTGATCCCGCTGGCGCAGGTGTTCGCGCTGGAGTTCACCACGCCGCTCTGGGTCGCGCTGCTCGCCCCTCTGGTGCTGGGCGAGCGGCTGACGCGCACGCGCCTGCTGGCGGCGGTGCTGGGCTTTATCGGGATCCTGGTGGTGGCGCGCCCCGGTGTCACCGAGGTCGGTATTGGCCAGTACGCAGCCCTGCTGGCGGCAGTGGGCTTCGCCTGCAGCTATCTGTCGACCAAGGCGCTTTCCGACACCGAGACGGTGTGGACGATCATGTTCTGGATGACGCTGCTGCAGGCGATCATGGGTCTCGCCTGCGCGGCGGCGGACGGCGACATGGCTCTGCCGCCGATGGCCCAGCTGCCGTGGATCGTGGCGGTGGGGTTGGGTGGGTTGACGGCGCATGTGTGCATTGCCTCGGCGCTGACCGCCGCCCCGGCATCCATCGTGGCGCCCATGGACTTCTTGCGCCTGCCCTTGATCGCCGTCGTCGGCATGCTGCTCTATGAAGAGCCGCTGGAAGCGGCCATCTTCGCCGGCGCCGCCCTGATCGTGATCGGCAACGTCCTCAACGTCCGCGCCGAACGGCGGGGATAGGGGGGATCGGTTCGCCTACGGACCGCACCCCTCGATCTGAAGGTGGTAGGTACAGGCCTCTTCCTCGGTCAGCGGCTGCAGATGGTCAACGATGTCCCGTGCATACTCGTAGAGTTCATCCATGGTCCTGGAGTGGAGCCACACCCGTGCCGTGGCGTCGCGGGAGGCCGTTACGACGCGCGACCCGTCGGGAGAGAATGCGGCGGATGAGACGATGTTTGCGTGATGCAGGATTGCAACAGTCTGACCGCTTGCGACATCCCAAACGCGCGCCGTGTCATCGCTGGAAGCGGTTACAATTCTCGCCATGTCGGGTGAGAAATCTAGATGGGTGATCCCGCGCAGGTGGCCGGTCAACCGGGCGAGCTCTGAACCCGACGCTGCATCCCAGAAGACAACCTCATCGCCAATGGCTGCGACGATCTGATGGCCATCCGGTGAGAAGGCGGCGAACCCGTCGATACGCTGGCCGGCAACCAGGGCGAACTGTTCTACGCCGCTTGAAGCATCCCAGACGCGGACTACTCTGTCCGCGGCGTAGGTGACGACGCGTTTTCCGTCGGGCGAGAAGTCTGCGGACCGGATCGGCTGTTCATGGCCGCTCAGGACAACGATCTCATTGCCGTCGACCGCGTTCCACACTCGTGCCGTACCGTCGAGGGATGCGGTGACGATCTCCGTTCCGTCCGGCGAGAAGGCGACGGATTGCACGGGACCTTCGTGGCCCTCCAGTAGGGCGATCTCCCGCCCCGTGGCCGCATCCCACACCCGTGTCGTCAAACAGATTCCGCCCGCAACCTGAGTTCCGTCCGTAGAGACAGCTGCAGCGACGACAACGGGCGCATGGCCAGGACCGACGGGAATCGGATCGCACTGCGGCTCAGTCCGAGCGTGGCCCTGCACGATCGCGATTTCGGCACCAGTCGCAGCATCCCATATCCGTAGCGTCAGGTCGTAGGACGCGGTGACAATTCGCCTTCCGTCGTCAGAGAAGTCCGCGAACGTGACGATATGCTCGTGACCGCGCAGGATGACCATCTCGTCGCCGTTCAAAGCGTTCCAAATGCGCGCTGTACCGTCCCAAGAGGCCGTTACAACTCTTGTACCATCCGGTGAGAACGCGGCCGACTCGACGACGCCCGCCCCAATGGGGTCACCGAAAACCAGGAAAGCCGAAGTGTCGGGAGAGAGTTCGTGACCTCGTAAGACGGCAGTCTCTATCCCGCTGGTTGTCTGCCAGATTCGCGCGGTGCCATCCTTCGACGCAGTGATCGCGTACCGCCCGTCTGGAGAGAAGGCGGCCGACTCTACCTCATCTTCGTGGCCGCGAAGCACGCCTATTGAGGCACCACTCATCGCGTCCCACAGCCTTGCCGTTCCGTCGGATGACGCTGTAACGATTTGGCGGCTATCAGGAGAAAACACCGCCGATACGACCCAACTCTCGTGTCCGCTAGACGCAGCGATCTCAATACCGCTGGCCGCGTCCCATACTCTCGTCGTGCCGCCGGTCAGAGTACTCGTCGATCGATCGGCTGTGCTATCCCACTCGATTGTGCGACCGGTGTCCGCGTAGGTGACGATCAACTCGCCGTCAGGCGAGAAACCGGCCCTTAGATCGTGTACATCATGGTGCTGCAAGACCATGAGTTGGGCACCGGTCGCGGCGTCCCAGACCCGCGCCGTTTGGTCATATGAGGTGGTAAGGATTCGGGTGCCGTCGGGCGAGAAGACTGCTGTCAGTATCGACGCGTATGGCCATGCAGTCGGCTCATGCCCGCGCAGTATGAGAAGCTGTGCACCGCTAGCCGCGTCCCAGATCCGCGCTGTGCCATCCGGTGAGGCGGTCAACACGCGCTCACCGTCCGGCGAGAAACTCGCCGAGCTCACAGTGCGGATGTGGCCGCGCATGTGGGCAAGCATGTTCCCGCTCTCTACGTCCCACACGCGCGCGCCTTCCAGAGATGCCGTGACGACCCGTTCCCCGTCGGGGGAGAAGGCGGCGAAGGGCAGTGCTTCTTCGGGGACACTCAGTGTCGCGATCTCCGTCCCGGTCGCGGCATCCCAGATCCGTACCGCTTGATCCGAGTTAATCGGTTGGCCAAGCGACGTTCGCAGCGGCCGGCCGTCCTCCGTTAAGATCCGCGTACCGTCCGGTGAGAAGGCGGCCGACGCTATCAGACGACTGTGACCGTGAAGCACCAAGATCGTCTCGCCGCTCGCTGTGTCCCAGATGCGCGCCGTCCCATCCCAGGATCCTGTCAGGATACGTGCACCGTCTGGAGAGAATGCTGCGGAATCGACCCCACCGGTGTGCCCTCGCAGCACGGTCAATTCCCGCCTTGCCACTAAGGCGTCGTAGAGCGTCGTCGAGACCTGTGGGATATCGGCCAGATCGGGCCAGCCGCTGGGATTGGCCTGCGGCATGGCTGAGAGGGCGACGGCCAGGGCAGCGCCCGCATCGCCTTCGGCCAGCAAGTCAGTCGCGATTGATGCCCGGTGCCGTGCCACCTGGATCTGGGCGTGCCGCAGGTCTTGCTCAAGGCTCTGAACCTGTTGCTCCACGCCGCCATCCTGGGCCCAGGCCGGAAGGGCGGCCAAGGCAAGAACGCCGGCTAACGCCAGTCTGGCCAACTCTAGAAAGGCAATTCTCGGCCGCATCAAGCGCCTGCTGGGATCGGACGGGCCGTAGACCATCTGCCTGACCGCATCGTAGCCGAAGGTGGCTGGCTGAAGCATCGATGGATCGTGCCAATACTAGAATTACGATGCTCGGTCACGTCCAATTGCGGGACTTGGCCTTCAACGCCCTGAACGGCTCCGGGCTGTGACGATCGGTGCAGTATGCGTCCCGAAGGGCGCTTGGAGCGCGGACGACGGATTGTTGCGAAGCTGCGGCATTTGCTGACTGTGACCCATCATCGATTGATGCGGCTGTCCATATCGGCGACAGTGCCGCATCAATTTCGAGGAACCGGGGCGACCAATGGATAATATTGGTAGAGTTGTCGGCCGCCGTTTCAGGATCATTCTCATCAAGCCATCGCACTACGACGATGACGGTTATGTCATCCAGTGGCATCGCTCCATGATCCCGTCGAACTCGCTGGCATCCGTCCATGCGCTGGCGACGGAATGCGCCGAGGCCCAGGTGCTTGGGCCGGACATCGAGATCTCCGCGGTGCCGCTGGATGAGACCAACACGGTGATCGACGTCCCCAAGATCATCAGGGAGATCGAGAGCGCCGGCGGCGGCTTCGTTGGGTTGGTCGGCGTCCAGTCCAACCAGTTCCCGCGGGCCCTCGATCTCGCTGCCCGGTTCCGTGCCGCCGGGCTGCCGGTCGTGATCGGCGGCTTCCATGTCAGCGGATGCCTTTCCATGCTGCCCGATGCCGACGCGATGACGCGGCGGGCCACAGAGATGGGCTGCATCCTGTTCGCCGGCGAGGCGGAAGACCGCATGGCCGGCCTGATCAAGGACATCCACGCCGGGACGCCGCAGCCAGTCTATAACTACTTGGCCGATCTGCCGGACATGGCCGGGTCCACAGTGCCCATGCTGCCGCGCGAGACGGTCGTGCGGGTGCTGGGCAAGTATTCCAGCTTCGATGCCGGCCGCGGCTGCCCGTTCCAGTGCAGCTTCTGCACCATCATCAACGTCCAGGGGCGCAAGTCGCGCCGGCGCACGGCTGACGATGTCGAGCAGATCATCCGCGAGAACGCCAAACAGAACATCCGACGGTTCTTCATCACCGACGACAACTTCGCGCGCAACAGGGACTGGGAAGAGATCATCGACCGCATGATCCATCTGCGTGAGGTCGAAGGCTTCAAGTTCAAGTTCATCCTTCAGGTCGACACCCTGTGCCACAAGATCCCGAATTTCATCGAGAAATGCGCCCGTGCCGGCTGCAACTGGGTGTTCATCGGCCTTGAGAACATCAACCCCGATGCGCTGTCGGGCGCCAAGAAGCGCCAGAACCGGATCTGGGAATACCGCGACATGATCCAGGGCTGGAAGCGCGCCGGGGTCATGGCGTTCGCCGGCTATATCCTCGGCTTTCCCGGCGATACGGCGGACGGGATCCGCCGCGACATCGACATCATCAAGCGCGAACTGCCGCTGGATATGCTGGAGTTCTTCATTCTGACCCCGCTGCCGGGATCGGAGGACCACAAGAAGCTCCACGATCGCGGCGTGTGGATGGATCCCGATCTCAACAAGTACGATGTTGTGCATGTGACCACCGGGCACGATCGGATGTCGAAGGCCGAGTGGGAAGCCGCGTATGACGACGCGTGGCATCGCTATTACGAAGACGGCCATATCGAAACGATCATGCGCCGCGCCGTCGCCTTCGGCCGTCCGGCCCGCAAGATGGTGTTCCCGCTGGTGTGGTTCTACGGCTCGCACACGATCGAAGGCGTGCACGCGCTGGAAGGCGGCGTTCTTCGCCGCAAGATCCGCACCCAGCGGCGGCCGGGGTTCCCGATCGAAAGCCCCCTGACTTTCTATCCGCGTCGCGGCTGGGAGTTTTTCGGCCGGCTTGCCCGGTGGGCAGGGCTCTACAGACGCTATGCCCGCATCGCCAGGCGCATCGACCGCGATCCCGCACGGCACGGCTATAGCGACCTGGCGATCACGCCGATCCAGCACGAGAGCGGCGACAACCTTGCCATGCTCAAGACCTATGAAGAGACGCTGGACAAGAGGCCGAAGGTGCGAAAGGCAGCGACCACCGCAGTCACGGATGACGGCGAACCGGTGCGTCGCGCGTCGTAGCCCCGCCCACGTGACCATGGAGATGCCGTGGCGCGCCGGCCCTTGAATTCACGGCCCCGGAAGCGTGAGCCGATCTCCGGAACCCTGACCTTGCGACGCACCTCCCCCCATCGACGGACGGCTCTTGGCGGCGGTACAACGGCGGCCTGAACGGAAGAACCGCGGGGCGGTCGGGCGGGGACGGCGATGAAGGTTCTGGTGACGGGCAGCGCCGGGCATCTCGGCGAGGGGCTGATGCGCATACTGGGCGACCTCGGTCACGAGGCCGTGGGCCTTGACGTCCTGCCGAGTGCCTACACGCATCGGGTCGGCTCGATCACCGACCGCGCTCTGGTCCGCGCGTGCCTCGCCAGCGTGCAGGCCGTGCTGCACACGGCCACGCTGCACAAGCCCCACGTGGCGACCCATTCGAAGCAGGATTTCGTCGACACCAACATCACCGGCACATTGACCCTTCTGGAGGAGGCATTGGCCGCTGGCGTGTCGGCATTCCTCTACACCAGCACCACCAGCGCCTTCGGTGCGGCGCTCACGCCGCCGCCGGGCGCCCCCGCCGCCTGGATCGATGAGACGGTGCGGTCCGTGCCCAAGAACATCTACGGCGTTACCAAGACGGCGGCCGAAGACCTCTGCGAGCTCTTCCATCGCCGGCACGGCCTGAACACGATCGTGTTGCGCACGTCGCGTTTCTTCCCTGAGGAGGATGATAGCGCTGCCATACGCGGCGCGTTCGCCGACGCGAACGCCAAGGCGAACGAGTTCCTGTTCCGCCGCGTCGATCTGGAAGACGCCGTGACGGCGCATGTCGCCGCGCTGGACCGGGCTGCGGAGATCGGTCACGGCCGCTACATCGTCAGCGCCACCACGCCGTTCGAGCCCGGCGAATTGGCCGCTCTGCGCGACCGGCCCTCGGCCGTGGTTGCCGACCGTTTCCCGGATTTCGCGCGGATCTACGACCAGCGCGGGTTCAGGATGTTCCCCAGCATCGACCGCGTCTATGTGAACCGGCGCGCGCGGGCGGATCTCGGCTGGCAGCCGCACTACGACTTCGGCCGCATCCTGGGTCAGATCGCCGACGGGAGCCCGATCGGCAGCGAACTGTCGCGCCTTGTGGGCATCAAAGGCTATCACCAGGGGCAGTTCGCCGACGGCCTCTACCCCGTAGAGTGACCGGCGCTCCCCGCCGGTCCTGTGCGGAGCGGTGGGGAGCGCGGACTATAGCGGCGCCCGTCAGACCTCCAGCGTCACCGTCTGGGGGCGATGGTCGCTTGGTAGATGCTGGCGCGAGTGCGGCTCTGCGTTGTGGTCGATCTCGGCGTTGAACACGTCGTGTTCGATTAGGCCCTGGGCGTTGCGGCTGCCGTCGGTGTTCCAGAACAGGCTGGCCGAGACGAAGATGTGGTCCAGCAGGATTTTGCGGTTCTGGATGTCGTCGATGAAGTCGTCGAAGATCGCCGTGAAGTTCAAGTCTTTGGCCATCACGTCGATGAAGGCGTGCCGCAGCATGAATTGCGGCTGGAACGGACTGCCGGCGATCAGCCCGGCGACATTGTGGGTGAGATACCGACGCTCGAAGTAATCCAGGCCCGGTCCGTCGTTGTAGTCCCCGGTGACGATCAGGGGGGCTGAGATATCGTCATGCAGGCACCGCTCGATGTATTCGCGGATGCGCATGGCCTCGGCCGAGATCCGCCGCCGGGCCTTCAGTGCCTGGGTCACGAAGTCCTGCCGGCGCAGCGGATCTTCCCACATGAATTTGCCGTTGTGCACGTATTTCGACTTGGTGTGGATGTTGATCAGACGGATCGACTTGCCGGTGCTGGTTTCGACTTTCACCACCAGGGGCGGGCGCGTGAAGCGATAGTCGTCCACCTCCATATCGGCATCGATGTCTACTTCCCAGACATCGTCGAAATCGACGCCCAGTTCCTCTTCCACCCGGACCGTCCCGGCAACCACGGCAGACCGTTTGTCGACCAGCATGTAGAGCTTCTGCTGGCCCTTTGCAGCCGGGCCGATGATGTCATAGCCGTCATCCAGGAAGTCCCGCACGAACAGGGCCATCTCGCTGCGGCGGCTGGGCCCTTCCTGAACCGTGAGAATGTCCGCGCCCATGGACCGGATGACATTGGCCGCCCGGGTCGCAAGGGCGGTGATGTCGGTGACACCCCTGATCTCAGCCGATGGCTTCAACTGCGGGGGGCCGTCCTTGTCGCTGGTGAACCAGCGGTTCATCCATTCGATATTCCAGTTCGCTACCTTCAGCGTCGCCATCGTGTCTCCCCCAAGTTGCAGTTACCTGGCTGGACGCCGAAGCCTGGGCGTCCGACGATGATCCCGGCCGCGGGGCGCTTCGGCGGGCTGGGTACGGCCGCACATTCAACAAGTGCCCCGATGCATATGCGCCTCCAGAAACGCCTTACATCGACTGCCGAGGGATCCAAGTAATCTCAATATTGGAGAACTTCGATCCAGCACCTCAACGCGACGACCATTACACTTTTGAGAAGTTTTCTGGAATAATACTCTCACTATAGTCGTTGTCATTATCAGGGTCAATTAGAGAAGGTCCGATGCCCGAAGGGGCTGCAGGCAATTCGTCAGAGCGGCTTTGAGAAACCTCCCCGGGTGATTGGCTGCGGGGCGCCTCGCACCCCCGACGATCTTGCCGGTTGCTGACAAGGGCAATTCGGCAGACAGTTCCGGACGATCGCTCCAGGATCCTGCGGGGAAGGAAGGCACCATGCACGGTGACGGGGATGCGCCGGCGACCGGCGCCGACGAAGGGTTTCTGCAGCGCGCCTATGACCTGGACGGCGGCGAAGCCACTCAAGCTCTTTATTCGGACTGGGCGGCGACGTATGAGGCCGAGGTACGGGCCAACGGCTATGTCACGCCGTCGCGATGCGCGGCGGCCTTGGCGGCGCATGCCGCCGACTTGGCGGCCCCCCTGCTCGATCTTGGCTGCGGCACCGGATTGTCCGGCGAGGCCTTCCGGGCAGCCGGCTTCACCACCATCGATGGCACGGACTTCTCCGACGCGATGCTGGCCCATGCCCGCACCAAGCCCGGCGTTTATCGCCGCCTGACGCGAGGCGACCTGACGCGCCCGATCCCCGCCGAACCGGGCGACTACGCCAACATGGCGGCCGTCGGCGTGTTCAGCCCCAGCCATGCCCCGGCCGCGATGCTCGGAACCGCGGTCGGTCTGCTGCCGCCGGGCGGTTGCTTCGTCTTCTCCCTGAACGACCATGCGCTGGAAGATGCGTCGTATCGCCAGACGATCGACCGCCTCGCCACGGAAGGGACGGTGCATCCGGTTTTTGACGACTACGGCGACCACCTGCCGGGCATTGATCTTAAGGCCGCCGTGATCGTGCTGCGGCGGACGTAACGCCATAGTTCAGGGCAGTGCCGGTCAGTCGGCCTAATCCCGTTGCCAGGACCAGTGCGGAGGGGCACCATCGCCGACTGGAAGGCGGCCAAGAAGCAACGGTTTGCTGAACAGCCCGACGCGCCTTCCGGACGAATGCCCAAATTGGGCGCTGATGCCATTGATGTCCTTAGGGTTCAGACAGGGGAGGAAGTCATGGGACGTGTCTGTTTGGCGGTTCTCTTCGGTGCCTTGGCAGGCGGATTGCCCCTTTCCGGCTGGCATGCGTGGACACCTCACCAGTGGTTCGCCTCGGCCGCTGCGTCTGAGACGGGGCCGTACGGGTTTGAAGGCCACTGGGGGATGATCGGCACCAACTGCGCGACCCAGGGTGATCTCGTCCCGACCGAGATCACTTCGACCGAGGTGCTGTTCTACGAGAGCAGTTGCGCGATCGTTGAAGTCGAGTCGATAGGTGAACCCGTCAGCACTTGGGCCGTGAAGACCGAATGTCACGGCGAAGGCGATACCTGGATCTCGCCCTACGTCCTGGCCTTTGTCGATGTCGGGCAAAACCGTCGACTTGTCGTCATCAATATGGATAACGGCTCGGCGACCGTGAGGGAGGCGTGCCACTAGAGCGATCGCGGTTGTGGCGATCGTCGTGGTGCAGATCGGTCGGCGGCAGGCGGCTCCTTTGACGACATGACCGGTGGCTGGATTGGCGGGTTGTCGGCGCTTGGTTGCGCCGGCAATGCGCTGTGGATCCGCGCATTCATGCATGTGTCTGTCGCGCGCATTTGGGCAGCCGCCCGGTAGCTCCAAGGTGAAGCTGGCGATCCTAAGCGCGTGAAGCGGGAGCGATCGGGTCTCTGCGCCTCGGCCAGCATCCAGCCGCTATCCCCTGTCGGCCGAATGGCTACTTCGGTGAATGCATGTGATGGGTGTCACTGCCATCCCTGAGCAATCGGTCCATTATTGAGTGAGTGATTGCTCATACCATAAGGATGCGACGGGATGGATGCCTTGCTGGTGATCAACGAACTCAATCGTGACGTCGAGCCGCAGGATGCGCTGCTGGTGATCAACCAGATCAACCGTGCCGGCGACAGTCCTGGGGACGAAGGGGGCTTCGTGTGGGACAACGGCACACCTAACCGATCGCCCCGAGAGATGGCGCCCGTCGAGTATGGCGAAGGCGACTTCGGCGATGGGGCACTGCCGAATCCGGTGCCCAGTTGGTCCGATCCGTCGGCCGATTTCCTGATTGGATAGCCACGGCCGCATGCCCGTGTCTCGCACATCCCGTGCTCCTCCGCCGACCCGCGGGGGACGTCGAGCCCGCTTGCCGACATTACTGATTGGTCGGGCGTTCCGCCGAGTGCGCGGCCTTCGGTCGTGTAGCGGCGGCTAAGCGGAAAAGATCGACAAGGAGTAAAACAATGCATCTCAAGAGAACACTGGCAGCGGCGATTGCGGGGGCCGCCCTGGCGGCCGCCGCCTGGTTCCTGCCCGCCGGCGCGGAGGACGGCAGTGCGTCGGGAGCCGCTGCCGACCACCACTATGCGGGCAGTCGCGAGGCGCTGTTCAATCTGTTGGCTGTGGCGCCCGACGGTCCCCCGGCGCGGGGCGGCGCGCCGCTGCTGGCCTATGCCGATCTCGAAGCGGCCGTGCGGGCCGGTTACGCCGATCTTGCCCCAGAGGCCGGCCTGTCGTCGCTGCCCGCCGGCGATGCCATGCGGGCACTGGTGCGCCTGTCCGCGGCACAGCGCTACCTGCAGAATTTCGGCCTGATGGTCGAAGAGATGCCCGGCTTGATGGGCGTCGGCGTCGCCGATATCCATCGCGAGCTGGAGTTTGGGACGTCCCCCGCCTTGGGGATGGTGCTGGGCCTCGACCCCGCGGTCGATCCTGGGGCGGCGATCGGCGTGGCGCTGACGGCGCGCGGCTTCGCCGAGCGCGATGTCGCCGGTCAGACCGTCTGGCATCGCGGAGAGGACGGGTCGGCCGACCTGGCGGGGCGCGCGCCCGCCGATCCGTTCGGCGGCGATTTGGGTATGGCGTCGCGCATCTTTCTCAGCGACGGCCGCCTGGCCGGCAGTCCGCTCTGGCCGCTGGCCGAAGCGATGGTCGCGGCGTCTGCAGGAACCGTGCCTTCGCTTGCCGACGATCCGGTGATTGCAACGGCGGCCCATGCCGCCAGCGACCCCGGCCTCGACGGCATGCTGCTGCAGTTCGTCCTGCTCGACGGTGCGGACACGATGCCGGTGCCGGACGCGCTTGCGCCGCTGATCGCGGGCGACGGCATCGATCCGGACTTCGGATTGCCCCTCAGACCGGAAGGACCGCTGCCGCCCTATCTGATGGCCGCGCTGGTCGACCGGTTCGCCGGCGATCGGGACGAGGCATTGGTGGTGCTGGTCTATCCGGACACGGTGACGGCGGAACAGGCGGCGACTGTGTTGGCCGACCGGCTTGCAGCGTATGCTCCGGTCAGCGCGCCGCCGGCCTGGCGCGACCGCTTTGCCGACTTGGACGCGGTGATCGAGCCTGCCGTTTCGACCGATGCCGCCACCGGTTTCGCCGCTGCGGTCGCCCGTATCTCGTACCGCGCCGTCTTCCCGACGGACGAGCCGGACGATGGCATGCAGCCGATCGGCGGCACCCTCTTCCGGTTCCTGATCGGGGCCCTGTGGCGGGGCGAGCTGACGCCGCTGATGGTGGTCGAGTAGGCGAGCAGCCCGTTAAGGCTCCTGGCGGTCCGCTGGGCAGCGTCGGCCGACCGGCAGGCATCGACCCCGTCGCCACGGCAAGCGTGAGATAGTGCGACCCCTGCCAAGGCTTCGGCATCCATTTCCGGTCCCCGATCGTAGATCGAAACAGACACCGATCTGAATTCGTGCCCGGCGCAGGCACGGCAAATGGGGACCTATGCGGCTAGAGCATTTTCTGATCATTCTGGTTCATAGCCGCAGGCTGTGAAGTAGTTGGCGCACTCGTCAGGGGTGATGGCGTCGATGGCGATGCGGATGGCG
>JANQIX010000005.1 GCA_028281925.1 Alphaproteobacteria bacterium | reverse complement strand
ACGGCATCACCATTCGCGGTGCCAGCAACGGCAGCACTATCGTGATCGCGCAGAACGAGCAGATCCTGGGCGACGGCTTTGGCGGCATCTTCGTCGTTGACGACCTGATCGACACCGAGGTGATCATCGGCCAGGCGACGGCAACGGTCGACGGCACGTCGACGGCCTTCGGCGGCAACGGCGACATCGTCGGTGTCGTCAGTGGAGTGACCTTCGACGGCATCACCGGCGGCAGCGTCACGGTCGCCAACAACGACCTGATCCGCGGCGAATTCGCCTTCGGCATCTTCGCCGGCGACATCACCGCCGATGCGCTGTTTGCGGTCGTCGGCAACACCGCAATCCGCGGCGGCGACGGCGCCGGCGTCATCGACTTCGACAACGGCATCTCGATCACCAGCGCGGACATGAGCACGATCGCCATTGCCGGCAATGACGACATCATCGGCAACGGCAATGTCGGCATCCTCGTCGACGGAAACCTGACCGATACGGACTTCACCATCGGCACGGCCAGTGTGTTGATCGATGGCGTCCTGACCCAGTTCGGCGGCAACGGGAACATCGTCGGTTCCACCGTCGGTGTGGCGGTCGAAGACATTGCCGGCGGCAGCTTCACGGTGGACAACAACACGCTGATCCAGGGCGACTCCGCCATCGGCATCTTCGCCGACGACATCACCGCCGATGCGCTGTTCGCGGTGGTCGGCAACACTGAGATCCGCGGCGGCGACGGCGGCGGTGTCAACGGCATCGACGGTATCGCGATCGGCAGCGCCGACACGAGCAGGATCGTGATCGCCGGCAACAGCGCCATCCTGGGCGACGGCTTCGATGCGATCTTCATCGACGACGGCGTGACCAATTCGGACGTCACCATCGGCACGGCCAGTGTATTGATCGATGGCGTCCTGACCCCGTTCGGCGGCAACGCGGCGATCATCGGCGCGGAAGACGGCATCAATATCGGCGCGATCTCCGGCGGAACGGTCACGGTGTCGAACAACGCAGCGATCCGCGGCACCACGGGCAGCGGCATCGAGTTCGACGATACGGTCAGCGACACGGCGACGATCACGGTCGTCGGCAACAACTCGATCCAGGCCGGCGAGGAAGGCGTGGAGTTCGACGGCACGGTGGACGACAGCACCATCACGATCTCGGACAATCCGTCAATCCTGGCCGGCATCCACGGCATCTTCTTCTCCGAGGCGGTCTCGGGCTCTACGATCGACATTCTCACCAACGTCATCGATGCCGGTAACACGGACGGCCTCGACGGCGATGGTATCCATTTCGGCGATACCGTGACCGACACGGACGTGACGATCGGCGGGACGGACGTCACGGGCAACGACATCGATGTCGGCAACGCGGCGCCCGGCAACGCCACCGGCCATGACGGCATCTATTTCGGCGGAGAGCTGGGCGGCGAGACGCTGGTTCTGATCAGCTTCAACGACATCGACGTGCTGACCACGACAGGCGGCGGTGACACGGCGCGCGGCGATATGGGCATCCGCTTCGACGGCTTCGTGAATGTCAGCCCCGTCGGCACCTCGGGCGTGGAGATCTCCGACAACGCGATCAGCGCCGGCGAAGGCAAGGAAGACCGCGGCATCGCCTTCTGGAACGGCATCGGCGGCGACAGCGAAGTCAGCATCCTGCGCAACACCATCGAGGCCGGCGACGATGGCATCGGCGTGTTCGACGTGGAGACGGGTTCGATTGGCGATGGTGCCGGCGCCCAGGAGGCGGTTCGCGGAAATGCGATGCTGCTGGTCGAGGACAACACCATCGGCACGGCGGCCGCACGCGTCGGCCTTGCCAACGATGACGACGGCGTCGGCATCGATTTCCAGGGCGTGACGGGCCTCTCGCAGGTCCGCATCATCAACAACACCGTGTTCTCCAATCATAACGGGATCGAATTCGACGGCCTCGTCACCACCGGCTTCGCCGGCATCGGGCTGGAGATCGCGGAGAATGCCGATATCAACTCGCTGATCGAAAACGGCATCGCCTTCGACGGCGCGATCGGCGGAGATGCAGTGGTGAGCATCGACCTCAACGGCACGGCGACGCAGGACGGTGCGGATTATGACGGCACTGCGGAGGTGGAGCTGGCAGGCTTCGCCGTGACCGGATCCATCACCGGCGGCGGTGGCAGCGGCATCAGCTTCCTGGACATCCTGTCGAACGCGGCCGTGACGGTCAGCCGCAACATGATCACGGGTAACGGCGCCAACGGCATCAGCGTCACCGGGGGCATTGCGTCGACCGAGACGACGGCGGTGCACAACAACTTCATCCTCGACAACGGCGGCAACGGCATCGCCTTCGGCGGCGATGTCGCCAGCCGGACGGAGGTGTTCCAGAACTTCATCGCGCGCAACGGCGGCAACGGCATCCTGGTCGACACCCCGGCCAGCCTTTCGCCCGACAGCCTGTTCGTGCAGATCAATTTCGTGCCCGGTGCGGGCTTCGACGACGGCAATGGCGGCTTCGGGTACAACCAGCTCGGCGCCGGTACGCTGGACCTCCAGGGCAACTGGTGGGGCTCGCCGAACGGCGTCGGGTTCGCCGTCAACTTCGCCCAGTCGATCAATGGCATCGCTGCTGGCGATCTGCCGACCCTGATCGTGCTGGAGACCGGCGACGACGATGCCAACATCTCGCCGCCGTTCGGCAACACGGCCTTCGAATTCTTCGCCTTCCAGCCGGAGACGATCGGCCCGCCGATTGAGCCCGAAGTGCTGTTTGGCGGCTTCCCAACGGATACGGAGAGCCTGCTGGACGAGATCCGAAACGCGGAGAGCCAGACCGATCGGCCGGGCGGGGCCGTGTTCTTCACCAACGAGCTGGGCGAGCCGTTCCAGGCGACCGTGTTCTCAGACAGCTTCAGCATCGGCGAACTGGGCGGGCCCGGAGGCCTGCAGCCGGCAGCCGGCGGAGGTCAGGGGCAAGGGCAGGGGCCGGTCAACCTCGGCGACCTGCAGCCGGCGGCGGGCCCGGGCAGCGAGCAGGCCCAGGCCGAAGACACCTGCGTGGCCGCCTATCTGGGCGACTTCTGGAACGCCGACGCGGCCTGCCAATAGTATGGCGGCCGCGGCCTTCTAAGGCTCGCCCCACCGCTGGAAGGCCCTTCCAGCGCCTTAGCGTGGGCTGATCCTGGCTTGCGACGCATCGAACCGTTGCCTGTTCGGGGGCATTTGGTTCAGATTGTAGTCGGAACCTGGGTAGCGCCATGGAATCAACGGGCTAACTCGCGTGACCCGAGGATAAAGTTGGCTGTTCGTTAAGTATTATGACAGATGGTGGTTTGCGGTGTTTCCGCCGACCGGGGGGCGAGGCTCGCAAATCAGGTCTCACGGCTTCGCATGGCCGGAGGGCATGCCGTGAAGAAGGGAAAGAAGGGGGCGAGGACGTTATGGCTGACGATCGGAACCGGCGGAAAGACGGGCCGGGCACTCTGAAGGACGAAGACATCCAGAGCCGTCAGGCACTGCCGCGGCGATCGCTGCTGAAGGCTGTTGCGCCTGTGGCCGTCGGCGCTACGGCACTGGTCGGCGGCAGCCGTGAGGCACTGGCCGTTACCGATAGCGACAGCGGCCCTTATGCCGATCCGGCCGGGGCCGGCCGCGGCTATACGGGCATCACCGATAGCGACGGCGGTGCCTATGCCGATCCTGCGGGCCGCGGCCGCGGTGGTGGCGGCGGAACCGGCATCACGGATAGCGACACGGGCGCTTATGCCGATCCGGTCGGCTATGGCCGCGGCAGCAGTGGCACTGGGATCACGGACAACGATTCCGGCGCCTATGCCGATCCCGTGGGGTACGGCCGGGGCGGCGGCGGCACGGGCATCACCGACAATGACGCCGGCGCTTATGCCGATCCGGTCGGCTATGGCCGCGGCCGGGTGGTGCGGGTCAATCAGCTTGTCGTGTCCATCCAGACCAATCTCAGTAACCTGGGCTTCAATCCGGGGCCGGTTGACGGTGTCTATGGACAGCGGACGCGCTCGGCGATCATCGCCTTCCAGCGGTATTACGGGTTCCCGGTCACCGGGCTGGCCGACCAGAACACCATGGCGCAGCTGCAGCAGGTGCGCTGACGCCACAGACCGTTCTTTCGGGTGCGGGACGCGGGGATTGCCGCCTTCCGCACCCGCCGGTCAGGTGCGGTAGAGCGGCGTCACTGTGTTGGGCAGGTTCAGCACGATCACCGATGCCAGCGCCTGAATGGCCGCGTCGCGCGGGAACGTGTGGCGATAGACCAAGCCGATCGTGCGTTTGGCGGCGCGCGCGTCGATCGTGCGCGCGAGAATGCCCATATCGGTGAGCCACGGCCCACGCACGGCCAGCGCCGGCATCAGCGTGCAGCCGAAGCTGGCGGCCACCAGGTTCAACAATGTCTCAAGGCTCGACGCCCTCAGATCGGCCTGTGTGCCGTCGCCCGCCGGCACGGTGGTGCTGCAGAGCGCCAGGGCCTGGTCGCGCAAGCAATGCCCGTCCGTCAAGAGCAGGAGGTCGACGTCTTCCAGGTCCCGCTCCGTCACGCGCTCTAGGTCGTGCAAGGGATGGCCGAGCGGATAGGCCACCCAGAACGGCTCGTCGAACAAAGGGATCGTCGCCAGTTCATGGTCGTCAGTGTCCGTCGCCAGCAGGGCGGCGTCGATCTCGTGGGTCCTCAGGCGCTCCACCAGCGTCCCCGTCACTTCTTCCGACAACACCAACCGCATGCGGGGGCAGGCAGCCTGCAAGGGGGTCAGCACCGATGGCATCAGATAGGGGCTGAGCGTCGGGATGACGCCGAGGCGCAGTGGACCGGCCAGCGGGTCGCGATGCGCTTGGGCCAGGCCCTCGATCATCTCCGCCTGCTCAAGCGCCAGGCGAGCGTGTTTGATGATCTCCGCCCCAACCGGGGTCGGCGCCACCGATCGGTTGGTCCGCTCGAACACGGCCACGCCAAGCTGTTCCTCCAGGCGCTTGATCTGGCCGCTCAACGTGGGCTGGGTGACATGGCACGCTTCCGCCGCCTTGCCGAAATGACGTTTCTCGGCCACTGCGATCAGGTATTGCAGGTCACGCAGGTTCATGGGGCGGCTCTGGTCATGCGCCGTGCAGGGCCGGCTGGCATCGACCCTGCCGATGATAGGCCGAAACGATCAAGACAATAAGGACAATCGATTTCCGCGATCGGTTTCGGATCCGTAAGCTCGGGCTGTCATGGCGGCGTGGCCATGTGCCCGCAATGCATGGCAAATCGGCGCTTGGGCAATAGTTCTGTTAACCAAAGCGTGCTAGAAACCGCCTTTTAGTCATGCGCTGCCAAGCGCATTGTCGGAGCTCGTTGCGAGCGGGATGAACCAGGGGATGAAGCCGGATACCGGGATCGGTTTGCGGGCGTCGGGCGCCCTCGGCAGTCTCCGTCGCCATGGCCTCATGGCGGCCGGCATGGTCGCGTTTGCGGTGGGGGCCATTGGGATCGTCGTGCCGCTCTTGCCGACGACGATTTTCTGGATCCTTGCGGCGGTGTGCTTCGCTCGGTCGGCGCCGCGCTGGCAGCGCTGGATCTACCAGCATTCGCGGTTCGGCGGCCCGATCCGGGACTTCATGGAGAACGGCGTGATCCGGCGCCACGCTAAGCTGGCGGCACTGGCGGGAATGGCGGCGTCATTTGGCCTCACGGCGGTCGTCTCGGGGTTGAATCTCCTGTGGCTTGGCATCGTTGCCGCTATGCTGTTCGCCGTCGGTACCTATGTGGCCACCCGACCGGAGGCCGCCGGCGTCGAACCGGCGCCGGTCGGGGTTACGCCGCGAACGACTTCGTCATCCTTGAGCTGAGAACAATGCCCTACAACAAGATCTTCGATCAGGCGATCGAGAGCCTGAAGCAGGAGCGTCGCTACCGGATCTTTGCCGATTTGGAACGGCAGGCTGGCCAGTTCCCGCGTGCGATCCATCACAGGCCTGACGGCAACCGTGAGGTGATCGTCTGGTGTTCGAACGACTATCTGGGCATGGGCCAGAACCCCGACGTGATCCGCACCATGCAGGATACCGTCGGGCGCATGGGCACCGGGGCCGGCGGAACCCGCAATATCTCCGGCACCAATCACCCGATCGTGGAGCTGGAAGCGGAGCTGGCTGATCTGCACCGGAAGCCGGCGGCGCTCGTTTTCACCTCGGGTTTCGTGTCGAACGAAGCGGCGATCGGGACGATCGCGAAGCTGATCCCCGATTGCCTGATCCTGTCGGATGAGCTCAACCACGCCTCGATGATCGCCGGCATCCGCAACAGCGGTGCGGAAAAGCGCATCTTCCGGCACAACGACTTGGAGCATCTGGAAGATCTGCTGCGCCAGGCGGGCCGCGAGCGGCCGAAGCTGATCGTGTTCGAATCCGTCTATTCCATGGATGGCGATATCGCGCCGCTGGCGGAGATCTGCGATCTGGCCGACCGCTACGACGCCATGACCTATCTGGACGAAGTCCACGCCGTCGGCATGTACGGCCCCCGCGGCGCGGGCATCGCCGAGCGCGACGGGGTGATGGACCGGCTCGATGTGATCGAAGGCACGCTGGCCAAGGCGTTCGGGACGCTGGGCGGATACATCACCGCGTCACGGTCGATCTGCGATGCCGTCAGGTCCTATGCGCCCGGCTTCATCTTCACGACCGCCTTGCCGCCGGCGATCGCCGCGGCCGCACGGACCAGCGTCCGCCACCTGAAGCAGTCCAGTGCCGAGCGCACCGCTCATCAGGCCAATGCTGCCAGGGCCAAGGCAGCTTTCCGCGAAGCGGGCCTGCCGCTGATGCCGTCGGTCACGCACATCGTTCCGGTCCTGGTCGGCGATCCCGGCCGCTGCAGGGCCGCTTCGGAGCTTCTGCTGAACGAACACGGCATCTACATCCAGCCGATCAACTTTCCGACGGTCCCGCGCGGAACGGAGCGCCTGCGCATCACGCCGACGCCCTGTCACACCGATGCGATGATCGATGCCCTGACGGCGGCGCTGGTCTCCGTCTGGCGCGAGCTTGACCTTCCCTTCGCGTCTCAGGCCGAAGGCGTCGCAACTGCCCCGTTGGAGGCGGTGTCGTAGCGGGAAGCGGCTGCGCGGCGGGCAGCTTCGATCAAGGCCACGAAACCGGGATGGGGGGCTGCGGGTGCCGACCGCAGCTCCGGATGGCCCTGGAACCCCAGGAACAGCGGGCCATCGCGCGTCTCGACCGCATAGGCCACATCGGCCGCCGAGTCGGTGGCACACACCAACAGCCCGGCCTCGAGCAGTTTCGATTTGAACTGCGGTGCGAGGCGGTACCGGTGGTTGGTTCTTTCGAACAGTCTTGAGCGGTCTGCGCCTTGGCAGCGTAGGAATTCGGCAAGGCGGCTGGCTGGGTCGACGGCAACGACCCTGTCGCCAAGCCGATGCTCCGGCTGACCCTCCGCATCGGTCATACGCTGGAACACTCTGGCCGACGCATCGGGTTCCACCTCCTCCAGATTGGCTTCGGCCAATCCAGCGCGGCTGCGGGCGACCGCCACCGTCATGGTCTGCATGCCGAGGCAGAGACCGAGCGTCGGTAGGCCCAAACGCAAGGCGGCGGCGGCGAGGCCGATTTGCGCCGGCACCTGCGCCATGTCCGCGCCGCCGGGCAGTACCAAGCCATCAGCTGCGGCGAGGCATTCGCTTGGTGTCTGCAGTGCCTCTGCGGCTGAAGCAAAATGCACATCCACCGCGGTCGACTGGGCGTCGGCCGCGTCGCCAAGCGCGGCGAGCACTGCCGGATAGACCGCCTTGAGGTACTCTGGCTCACCAGCCACGCCAATCGTAAGTCCGGCTTCGGGCCGATCTTTTGGAACTCTGTCTCGATCCGGACGCGGGCGCCCATATTGGTCGGTGTCGATGCGCGCGAACGCGTTGAATCGGCTCGCGTCGTGCCCGTCGGCGGAAAGGCGGCCATCCGGTGCGACGTCGACCCAAGTGTGCCCCGCCGCGAGGGCCGGCCTGCGCAGTTCTGCGCCGACAGCGAACAGCGTCGGGTCGACGGCGATCACCGCCGTGCCGGGTAGGCCCAGTAGATCGGTAGACCATGGTTCAACCGTCTCGACGGTCAGGCCGCTCCGCTCACCCCAGAGCACGAAGTTTTCGACCAGACGCCCATCGGCCGTCGGGTGCTGCCGGGCGTGGAGGTCGAACCGGATGGCCGGGTCGACCGGCGCGATGATGTGGGTCAAGCGCCTGTCCGGCACGTTGAGCGCCTGCGCGATGCCCGCTGCCATGCGCGTGTGCAGGCCTGGCCCGGCCGCCGCGTCGTGCACGAACAGGGCCAACGCGCTCTGCCTAGCCGATCACGGCGAGGCCGCGCGGCAGGTCGCTGAGCGCGCGGCAGCCGGTGTCCGTCACGACGACGGTCTCGCTGACCCCGACCGTGAATTCGCCGTAGACCCGCAGGGCCGGGGGAATGTGGAACACCATGCCCGCCTCGATCTCGCGCGTCTGGCCGTAGTAGAGGCTGAGGATGTTGCCTTCCCCCCAATCGGGCGCGAACGAGGTGCCGATGCTGTAGCCGGCGCGTTTGCGGAAGGTATCGGTCAGTCCATGTCGGTCGATGACGGCTTGGCAGGCCCTGTGCACGGCCTCGCAGGTGGTGCCAGGACGGACGGCATCCACGGCGGCGGCCAGCGCTTCCTCGCACACGGCCGCCATGCGCGCCGCCTCCGCCGGCGGGGGCCCGAGCCAGGCGGAGCGCATTAGCGCTGCATGGTAGCGGTTGTGCACGCCCGCCAGCTCCAGGAACATGGGCTCGCCCGCGGCCAGCGGCCGGCGCCGCCAAGTGCCGTGCGGCACGCCGGTGCGCGGGCCGGAGGAGACCAGCGGCTCCATGCCGAAATACTCCGACCCCGCGGCAACGGCCGCTTGCAGCATCGCCGCAACCACATCGTTTTCCGTGGCGCCAGCGCGGACGGCATCGAGGCCGGCCGTCATGCCGGCTGCGGTATATCCGGCCGCCTGTTCGATGAACGCGATCTCCTGCGCCGATTTGACGGCCCGCAGCGCCTCGATAATGCCTGAACCGTCGGCAATGCGGGCAACCGCCGCCTGAAGCTGTTCGAAGAAGCGGATCGGCAGGAACCATCCTGCCTTCTCCACCCCGATCGACCGGTTGGACCATCCGCGTTCTGCGAGCACACGCACGACCGCGGCCGCGGGGCTTTCGTCATCCTGGTAGACAACGAAGTCTTCAAGATGGGTGTTGGCTTGGCAGTTCAGCAGCTCAAGCTGACGCAGCAGAAAGACCGGCGGTCGGTCGACCGGCAAAAGCAGGGCCTGGAAGGTGTAATAGCCCGGGGTCTGCTGACCGGTGAGATGGAAGATGTTCTCCGGCCCGGTCACAATCAGCACATCGATCCCGGCGACCGCCAGTGCCGCCCGCGTGGCCGCAACGCGCCGTTCAAGTTCTGTGGGGCTGAAGACGCACTCTCGCCCGGCAACGGCATCAGGCATCGGTCCACTCCGCGATTTGGTGGCAGGAGGCTTCATCGAAGGTAAGGCCGAGGCCCGCGGCCTCCGCAACGCCGACATCGCCGGCCCCATAGTCAAGGCCAAGGCTCGGGTCGTCGACCAGCCCATCGGCGCCATAGAGTTCGGCATGGTGGGGCGCGAGAGCCAGGGCTGCGTGCAGGGCGGCGGCCGTCGCCACGCCGCCTTCGTTCATTTGGCCGACCATGACGCCGATGCCGGCCGATTGCAGTCGCCGACCGCAGGCGACGACGCGGTCGATGCCGCCGAGTTTGACGATCTTCAGATGAGCATGCTGGCGCCATCCGGCGGCGATCACGCGCTCGACGGCCTCGGGCGAGGTTACGGTCTCATCCAGCATGATCGAAACGGGCGAGCCCTCGGCGAACTCGGCCACGGCCTGCCAATCGTCGGCGCCAAAGGGCTGTTCGACGTACGCCAAGTCCGCTTCCGCAAAGGCGCGCAGTCCCGCCTCAACCTCGCACGTGGGCCACGCGCCGTTGAGGTCGCAGGCAAGCTCCACCTCCGGGCCTATGCGGTCGCGCAGGCGCAGCAGGGCCGTCCGGTCGGCATCCGGAGGCCGCAACCCAAGTCGGATCTTGAGGCGGCGAAATCCGCGGGTGACATAACGCTCTGCCGCGGCGGCCATCGCGTCTTCGTCCCCGTGGAAAATGCTCTGATTGGTGTGGTGCCGACGCGCGGGTCCGTTTGCGCCGAACAGGTCGCAGACGCCACACCCGGCACGCCGTGCCGCTGCGTCGGCTAAGGCGGTTTCCGCAAGGGCGCGCACCGGCGCGGCAACAGAACGGTCGCGCTCCAGCGTATCGAGAACTGCTGTGCGCCCTTCATCCCACGGCAGCTCCTCCAGGGCCCGGCATGCCCGATCGGTCACTTGGGCCGTCGAGAGGCCGTTGAGATAGGCGATGTTGGTGCGGACTTCACCCACGCCGCGGACGCCCTCCGTGTCTTCAACGACAAGATAGAGAGAGGCCAGATGCGGCACGGGGCCTGAGCTGGCCGTGTGAACTTGAAGGCCGGGGCGGTAGTGCAGCGTAGCGTCGAACAGCCGGACCCTGGTCGGCGTCACACCGTCGCCCCGCGCGCGTGCAGCATCGACAGGGCGATGTCGCGGTAGATACCGACGGCGGCCGACAATTCGTCGATCGGCACGTATTCGTCGGGCTTGTGGGCGACGGCCAGCGACCCCGGCCCGACGATGACACCCTCAGCACCGACCGAATTGAAGTGCACCAGGTCGCATGCGCCCATGAAGCCCTGCACCGTGTCGCCGTTGCCGCCATGGTGGCCGCAAGCCCGGCACGCCGCCTCCACGATCGGCCGGTCCCGCGCCGTCTCAGTCGGTCCTCCGGTGGTCGGCCGCCATTCGAGAACCTCCGCCTCCACCTTGAAGGCGTCGCGAGCCAGCACCAGCAGGTCTTCGATCTCGCGCCGGGCATCGGCCTCGCTCTCTCCCGGCACCATGCGGCGGTCCAGCAGCAGGTCGCAGTGCTCCGGCACCACATTATCGGCATGGCCGCCGCTGGCCCTCGTCACCGTCAGGCTTGCGGTTCCGCACAGGGCGTGCTGGCGATTGGCCACGACTTCGGCATGGTTCTCGATCAATCCCAGAAGCCGCGCAGCCTTGAAGACGGCGTTCACACCCAGATGCGGCGTGCCGCTGTGGGCCGTCGTTCCGTGGATGCGCACGAGAGGGCGCAGGCTGCCTTTATGGGCCGTGACCACGCAGTTGGACGTTGGCTCGCCGATGACGGCGAAATCGATCGGCGGGACGTCGCGCACGTAATGCTTGGCGCCCTCGCTGGATGCCTCCTCATCGGCCACGAAGACGGTCAACAGCGTGCCCTGCCAGGTGTCACGGTGGCGTGCCAGCTCTTCCGCCGCGCCGACCATCGCAGCAATGGGGCCTTTTGCGTCGCAGGCACCGCGGCCGAACAGCCGGTTGCCGCGCCTCAGCAAGGTAAGCGGCGGGCTCGACCAACCATCGCCGACCGGAACCACATCCATGTGGCTGTTGAAGCAGAAAGTGGGGCCGTCGCCGTTGGTGAGTCGGCCCACCACATTCGTCCGGCCGGGCCGGTATTCCTGTTGCACGACCTCCAGGCCGATACCCTGCAGCTCCCCGGCCAGCAGCCCAGCGGCCTCTTTCTCCCATCCGGGGGGATTCTGGGTGTCTACGGCGACAAGGCGTTCGAGAAGGGGGACGGGGGAGGGCATGGGGGGCCTCAGTGGTGAAGGATCTGGTCTAGGAAGCGGACGGTGCGGGGCTGAAGGTCGCTGCCGCCGTTGAAGAAGGTCTCCGGCGGCGCGTTTTCGATGATGCGGCCTTCGTCCATGAAGATGATGCGGTCGGCCACGTTGCGGGCGAAGCCCATCTCATGGGTCACGACCAGGCTGGTCATGCCCTCCTGGCTCAGCTCGCGGATGACGTCCAGCACCTCTTTGATCATTTCAGGGTCGAGCGCGGAGGTCGGTTCGTCGTACAGCATGACCTTCGGGCGCATGGCGAGCGCCCGCGCAATCGCCACCCTCTGCTGCTGGCCGCCGGACAGCTCATGGGCATAGAAATCGGCCTTGTCGGGGATGTGCACCTTTGCCAGCAGGTCTTCGGCCACGGTGCGCGCGGCATCGCGGTCCATGCCCAGCACCTTCATCGGCGCCAGCATGATATTTTCCGATGCGGTGAGGTGCAGGAACAGTTCGAAATTCTGGAAGACCATGCCCAGTTGGCGCCGCAGCAGATGGGCGCCGCGGGAGTCGGCGGAGATCTTCGATGTCTCGAACTGGATGGAGCCGCTGTCGATCGGCTCCAGCAGATTGATGCAGCGCAAGAGCGTCGACTTGCCCGAGCCCGAGGGGCCGATGATCACCACGGCCTCGCGCGCGGTCACATCCAGGCTGACATCGCGCAGCACATGCAGGGGGCCGAAGCTCTTGTTGAGGTTGGCGATGCGGATCAGCGGCGTCGTCATGGTGTTCACCGCATCGACGCCTGTTTCAGCCCGACACCCAGCAGCCGCTGGGTAAACGAAACCTTAGGCGTCGTGCGCGATCGCTTCTGCGCACCCGCCCATCGTTCGATCCGCGCCTGTGCCAGCATGAAGACGGTGGTGAACAGCAGGTAATAGATGCCGGCGGCCGCCAGCGCCTCCAGATAGCGGAAATTGGCGCTCGCGGTCTGGTTGGCGACCAGCAGCAGTTCCTCCACCGCGATCACGGAGACCAGCGCGCTCAGCTTCAGCATGCCGATGAACTGGTTGCCGATGGGCGGGATAACGATGCGCAGGGCCTGGGGCAGCACGATGTAGCGCATCACCTGCCACTCGCGCATGCCAAGCGCGCGCCCCGCTGTGCGCTGGCCGCGACCGACCGCCTGCAGGCCCGACCGCATGATCTCCGACATATACGCACCCTCGTTCAGCGAGAGCGCGATGATGGCGCTGGTGAAGCCGGAAAACAGGATCCCGAAGGTCGGCAGCACATTGAAGACGAAGATGATCTGGAACAGAACCGGCGTACCGCGGAACAGCCAGAGATAGACCACGACCAGGCCGCGCAGGGCTGCCACGCGCGATTCCTGCATCATCGCGATGATCAGCCCCAGCACGATGCCCAACAGCACCGACAGGATGGTGATCAGCAGCGTCATCCCCGCAGCCTCTGCAAAGGGCTGAGAAAACACGTATTGCAGGATCAGTTCGGGCGAATCCAAGAGTGGTGGCCCTCAATAAAGCAAGCGCACGGCAACACGCCGGACGGGCCACGTAAGACGTGACCGGTCCGGCGCATGGCCGGGAGAATGGTGTCAGAACAATGCCACGCTGGGCGGCAGATTGTACTTCTCCATGAGGCTGGCATAGGTGCCGTCAGCCACCGCGACGTCGATCGCCTCGCGGATGGCGCGTGCGGTTTCCTCATCGCCCTTCCGCACGGCAATGCCGATCTGCGTCGTCGCTTCGAAAGTCTCCCCCACGATCTCGAAGACATCCGGAAGCTCGGTGACCTGGATGATGGCGCCCGGTGTGGAATTGAAGAAGGCATCGGCCCGGCCCTGCCGCACGGAAAGCGCGCTGTCCTGCGCGGTCGGCAGCGTCATGACGGTGATCTCGCCCTCACCGGCTTCCGCACACCGTTCGGCATCTTCGCGCGCATAGCGTTCCTGGATGCCACCCAGGGTCACTGCGATCGTCAACCCGCACAAGTCGTCGCGGCTGCCGATGTTGTTCGGGTTGCCCTTGGCGACCACGATCTCGTTGCCGACCAGCATGTAGGGGATGAAATCCACCTGCTCGGCCCGCTCTTCATTGATGTACATGGCGCTGTTGATGATATCGAGGCGGCCGCCCTGCAGCGCCGGGATCAGGCCGTTGAATTCCATGTTCTGCGGGTTGACCTCCAGCCCCATGGCCTCGGCCAGGCGCAGGCCGAACTCGATGTCGAAGCCGGTCAGTTCCCCATCGACCATGTATTCGTAAGGTGCGAAGGTCGCCGCGACGCCATAGGTCAGCATGCCGGACTCGACCAAGTCTGCCGGCGGCTGAACGTCTTGCGCAAAGGCAAGCGACGCGGATGCCAGGAACGTCGTTGCCGCCGCTGTGGCGGACAGGAAACGGGCCATCTTCTGCCTCCCCTCTGTTGGACTGCCATCAGCCTGCGACGGGTTCTCCCCTGACCGATGTGCCTCGGCTTGTGGATGATTGTATCGTAGTGTAAGAGCAGAACAATAACTTTGTCGGGGTTGGGCCACCATGTTCGTGCAGGACACCGGCCGTCCGGCTCTGGTGCCGGGCGGCAGAGGGTATGGCGATCTCAAACGCCTGCCCTTGACGGGGCGCATCGTCGCGTATTTGCGCGAAGCGAACCTGCCGGCGGGTGCGCATGTGATCGAGCGGGAACTGGTAGATGCTTTCGGCGTGTCGCGCACGCCGATCCGCAAGGCGCTCGCAACCCTGTCCGACCGGGGCATCCTGAAGGCGGAGCGCAATCGCGGCTATTTCCTGACCCGTCCGGCGGCGGAGCTGGACCCGGCGTTGCTTGAGCTGGCCATACCCGATGGCGCCACACTGTTCGACCGCATCGCGATGGACCGTCTGGACGACGCCTTGCCCGACCGGATCAGGCCGGCGGATCTGGTCCATGTCTACGGCATCAGCCACCGGCGGGCGCAGCACGCGCTGGAGGAACTGGTAGAGGAAGGCGTGGTGGAAGGCACGCGCGGGGGCTGGCGGTTCAGCCCGGCGCTGGCCACGAAATCTGCCAGCGACGCCAGCTATGCCTTCCGGTTGGCCATCGAGCCGCAGATTCCGCTTTTGCCGACCTTTGCCGGCGATCCGCAGCGCATTCAGCTTTGCCGCGAAGATCACTTGCGGTTTCTGGAAACGCCGCGCGCCCCGCCGATGGCGCGTCAAGCATACCGCATCAATACCGCCTTTCATGAAATGATCGCCGATTTCGGCAACAATCCGTTCTTCCGGTCCGCGGTCGCGCAGCAGACTCGGCTCCGCCAGCTGCTGGAGTACCGCGACTTTTCCGACCTCGATCGTGTCAATACCTGGTGTCACGAGCATCTGGCCATCCTGGATGCGCTTAAAGTAGACGATCGCCGCCTGGCTGCTCAACTGTTGGCGCAGCATCTTAGCAATGCGATGGTCCACCAGCCGCGGCACGCGCCATGAGGGCGGTCTTTCACGCCCCGTGGGAAAATGCCGAACGATGGCTGGACACACTCGCGGCCGCGCTGCCTGAGGTCCGGTTCGATCAATGGCCCGACTGCCAACCGGCGGACCATGAACTGGCCGTGGTCTGGAAGCCGCCCGCGGCCCTGTTCCGGGCCTGCAGGGATCTTCGTCTGGTCTGCTCGCTTGGTGCTGGCACGGATCATATCCTGGTCCATGGGTCGGACCTGCCGCAGGGCGCGCGCATCCTTCGCCTGGTCGACCCTGTGATGGGCGAGCGTATGGCCGAATATGTGGCCGCCGCGATCCTTGGCCATGCGCAGCACCACCGCCTGTACGCGGCCCAGCAGCGCAACGGCCAGTGGCGGCGGCACCAGCCGAAGGACGCTCGCGCAACCACGGTCGGGCTGTTGGGGCTGGGGCATCTGGGCGGACCGGTCGCGCGGACCCTGAGCGCGATCGGCTTCCGCGTCATGGCGTGGACCCGACGGCCCCGATCGGTCGACGGCATCGAAGTTCTGCACGGCGCTGATGCCCTGCCGCGGCTGCTGGCGGAGGCTGATGCGCTGGTCTGCCTGTTGCCAGCGACGGAGCGCACGCGGGGCCTTGTGGATGCAAGGCTGTTGACCCGGCTGAAGCGTGGGGCCTTCTTTGTCAACGCCGCCCGCGGTGAACTGGTGATCGAAGCCGATCTGCTGGCGGCCCTGGATGACGGGCGGCTGTCCGGCGCCGTGCTCGACGCCTTCGAGACTGAGCCGCTACCGAAGACCAGCGCGTTCTGGACGCACCCCAAGGTCACGGTCACGCCGCATGTCGCCAGCCTGTCCGATCCGCAAAGCGGTGCGGAGGCGCTGGCCGCCGACATTCGCCGTTACTTGAACGGTGAGACACCGATTGGCGCGATCGACCGGGCCGCGGGATATTGATCGGCGGCCATCCGCTGCCGCGGGCGCTCAGGCGGCCCCTGGCAGCGTCTTGCCCGTCATCCGCTTATAGGCCGATGCCGCCTGGTGGCGCTGCAGGTCCCGGGTCGGGCTCCGGTGCGGTTCGCCAAGGCGGTCGGGAAACAGTCGCTCGATCTGGCGCAGGTGGCGGTCCTGCAGCTCCTGCCGGCTCATCACCCGGCTGCCTGAGAGGCTGTTGTTGGGGTACCGGCCGGTGAGGAACAGATGCGCCTCCATGTCCCGCCGGCGCACCAGCCCGGGCAGGACCGTCCCGGTGACATCCTTCACGAAGCGCCGGAACTGTTCGGCGGCAGCGGCGAAATCCTCCTCATTGATCAGCGCGCGGACGGATTTCGGAACATGGCCCACATTGGCCGTCAGCGACGCCAGGGCATCGAACTGCCCCTGCGTGATGGGCACCTCGATACTGCGGCGGATCACGCCGACGAAGAAGTCCATGTCTTCGTGGAACAAGGCGAAGGCTTCATCTTCGGTCAGCCCGTCTCGGAAGCGATCGCCATCCTGACTGTTGATCAGATGGCCATAGCCGATCGTGTCGCCTTCCGGCATGAAGTACTGGTAGGCATAGAAGGACTCATTGCCCAGCATGAAGGTGAAGACGGCCGTCTCGCTGATCTGCAGCGAGTCCGGGTCGGCCCGGCCGTCCGTACTGGCGACGAGGCCCGGTGCCGGCGGCAGCGGATCGCCTGAGGCCCGCGTCAGCGGGCCGACGGTGCTGGGGTCGGCGGCGTCGTCAATCTGCGGCGGCGGGCCCATGAACATGCCGAGGTCGGAGGCCAAGAGCGGCGTGACGATGCCGTCGGCGAAGCCGCGCAGCTCTTTCTGCTTGGCCACCAGGGCCTGGGCCGTGGTCGGGCCGAGGGCGCCGTCCGGTCCGCTGAGGCCAAGGGCCTTCTGCAGCTCTCGCACCGGCTGGCGTTGAGTTTCGGTGCCGTTCGAGCCGGAACCGAAACGAAGCCGTCTGATGGCCGCATTTTCCACGGGAAAGGCGGCCTTGCCGCTGTCGTTCAGGAAGCGGGCATAATGCGCCTCCCGCCCGGTCAGCAGGATGTAGACATAGTCGTGGCCGCGCCGTTCCTCACCGCTGGTGCTCAGGCCGGCACAGGCGCGAAAGGTCGCCCATTCGCCGGTGTGCCCGTTCCTGGCACTGTGCGCGCCGCTCACGGTCTGGCAGCCGAAAGACGAGAACTTGGCTTCAGACGAAGACCAAGCCGGGTGAATGTTGTCGCCTGGCGTGCAGCGGTCCCAGAAGTCGCTGATCTCGTACATCAGGTCGTCATGCGACCGGATGACCATCACCTCCTGTTCCAGACGGAACGCGTTGGGCACGGCCTTGTGGTTGCCGACGATGTACTTGTAGCGGCCAGTGGGCAGCATGTTGCATCGGCGCTCAGTGTTGCCGAAGGCGAACTGCCGCTTCATGCCCGTCGGGTTCGGCACGGTGGAGCCGTTGAACACCGCGACTTGGCCTGTAGATCGCTTCCAGACGCCGATCACGCAACGGAGGTCGCGATGGTTGGGCACGGCCTCCTGCAGCAGCACCTCTGGGCGCAATGTTCCGCCGGTGCCGCCGGCAATGGTGCAGCCACGCAGGCCGAACAGCACCTCATCCTGGCCGAAATCGACATCGAAGGAATTCAGCTCGCAGAGCAGGGCCAAGTCTGCGCCGGCAAAGCGGAAGGGCTCGTCGGACGGCGGCCGGGCAAGATGGCTGTAATCCGGCGACCAGGCGTCGACGGCCCACTGGGGGTGTTCGGTCGGGTCGGACGGCGGCGGGGGATCCGTCAGGCGGTCGGTCGCCGCAGCCAGAAGATCCTCCCTCTCATCCGCATACCAGTATTCCTCCGTCGACGCTGCCGAGACGGTATCGTCGGGTTCGTCGGCATCGGGCGGCGGAAGGCCGTCCACCGCCGGCGGCTGGGTTAGCCTGTCGTCGTCGTCGTCGACCACCACGGCATCGGTGGTCGTGTCGGTAGGCGTCGTCGCGGCCGTGTCTCCCGTCGTTGTCGAGGTGTCATCTGCCGGGGTCGTGTCGGTCGGTGTGGTGTCCGCCGATGTCGTGTCTGTAGAGGTGGTGTCTGTGACGTCGGTTGGTGGGGTCGTGGTCGTGTCGGTTGGCGGGGTTGAGGTCGTGTCGGGTGGCGTGGATGTTGTCGTGTCCGTCGAAGGCGTCGTTGAGGTATCTGCCGTCGTGTCCGGGGGCGTCGTCGTGGTACCCGTCGTTGTCCCGGTCGTTGTCGTCCCTGTGCCGGATCCGCCGCTGACGATCGTATCAACCGCATCGGCGATCTGTCCGATCCGGCCGACGGTGTGGCTTAGCTGCGCCTGGCGCGCTCGCGTCACGGCGGCGTCCAGCCTCTGCTTCAGTTGCCTGAGGGCTTCGCTGTTCGACGCGATCTGCGCCCGGGCCACCTGAGCACGAAGCTGGATCAGCTCCCGCAGGCTCTGCTTCAGCGTGTTCTTCGCCGCCTGGGACGTGGCCTGGCTGATCTCTCGCGAAACCGTCTTGATCGCAGCGTTTACCTGGGCGCGAACTTGCTGTGCCGTTGGCATGGTCTCCCCCGCTTCAATGCAGCCGGACGCGGCTAGGGTGCCGTGCGCATCCGGGCAAAAGCTTCGCGGATCGTCTTGACCGTTTCCCTGATGTCGACTGCCCGGTCCCGCAGCCTGTCCACGGCCGCGCCCGTCGTGGCGCCGGCCGCGACCGCGGCGTCGACCTCGTCGATCGCCAACCTCACATGCTCCAGCAACCCGACATACTCGGTGAACACCCGTTGATACTCGACGAGGCGTGCCTCCAGCTGCTGCTGGCGTTCCACATCGCTCGGATCGACCGAGAGCAGCGCCACCAGGAGCTCCTCGGTGATCACCTCGAACATCGGCGCCGCTTCCAGTTGCAGGTAATCGATCATGGCGAGGACCGTGGGGCTCCCCTCCAGCCATAGCGCGACGGCGTTCGCGCGCGACCGTTCCTGCTCGATCACCTCCAGCACGGACTGCAGGGCGCCGAGGCCGGCGCCAAGACCACCGGTGCTGACTACGGCCGCCTGAGCCGCGATCACCAGAAGGCTTTCGCCCAGCGCCTCGTACTCCGAGGCGAGCTCCTCGACCGGGCGGCCCTCGGCCAAATCGATCAGCACCAGGTTGTAGGCTTCGATCGACCGGAAGATTTCGCGCCGCAGCGCCGTGTCCGGCGGGTCGCCGTCGTTCTGGTCGCGATAGAATGCCGCCAGCGCGTCTTCTGTCGAGAACGTGGTTAGCGAGAGTAACGGATCCGCTTCGATTGTGTCGAATTCGGACTCAAGCGGGATCTCAACTAGCGCATAGTCGTCGAGAATTTCGTCGGCCGCCTTTCTTGCCTCTTCGACCGCAGCGCCGTAGGCGCGCAGCTCCCGAACTGGCAGTTCCTGTGTGCAGGCAGACGCTAGAACAAGAAGAGATACAAGAACAGATCTCACCAAATAGTTTTCCACCGGCTCAGAAACTATTCGATGGAAAAGGGCAACACAGGTCGGTCGGCAGTTGGGGTCCCTCAGATGCATTGTTTCCGCCCGCAGTCCATGGATCGCCAATCCGACGCGAGTCATCGTATCCACGATGTCTGCAGTCTGCAAGTCGACGCAGCGATTGTACACTGCGCTGCGTCTATTCAAAGTGCATAAAATGTACTTTAATTTGTGATGATCATCGACCGAAAAGGAAAATCAGTGGCTGTGCAATGAAATCCGATTGGCTGGGCGGGATGCCCCGCGTTCAGCCTCGGTGGGCGCAACGGAGAGCCCAGAGTGCCACCCAAGCCGCAGACGCTCGCCCCGCCGATGCAAACCCGGGCCACCGGGCCGCTAGAGTCCGATCCGACGACGTCGGATCGGCGTAAACGGATCAGGATCTAGCCACTTGATGTCATCTTGCTCTATCGGTCGACGAGCTTGATGTCGTTCAGCTTCTCCTGCGCTTCGATCAGCGAGGGGACGAATTTGTCACCGAAGCCGAGATTATCGGCCTGCGCCAGAGCCTGGTGGACGGCATCGCCGGCAGAGCCGGTCAGGCCAAGGCTCTGGGTCATGGTCCGGTAGTAGCGGATGTCCTTGCGGCCGTTCTTCAGGGCGAATTGCAGGCCCGTCAGGTCGCCTTCCAGCGCCTTGGGCATGATCATCTGAAAGATGGCACTATTCGCGCCACCGGCAGAGACCAAGTCGTAGAACTTGCGCATGTCTATCCCGGCGGCCTTGCCGGCGCAGAAGGCTTCCGCCACCAGCATCGCGTGGCCCATGGCCAGAAAGTTGTTCAGGAGCTTCATCTTGTGTCCGGCGCCGACGCCGCCGACGTGGAAGATGTTCTCGCAGAACGCCTCCAGCGCCGGACGGACGGCAGCGAAGACCGCGTCGGATGCGCCGACCATGGTGTTCAGCCGCCCCTGCTCAGCCTCGACCGGCGTGCGTGCCAGCGGGGCGTCGACCATGTGCGCACCCTTCGCCGCCAAGTCGGCGGCAATGCGGGCGGTAGAATCGGGCTCGGCCGTGGAGGTGTCGACGACCGCCAGGCCCTCATGCGCCCCGGCCAGGATGCCATCGTCGCCGTAGATCAGCCCCTCGACCTGAGGCGTTCCGGTGACGCAGAGAAAGACGATGTCGTTCGCCTCGGCCAGGGCTCGCGGCGTCGTCCCCTCCGTCGCACCCTGAGAGACCAGGTTCTCCACCGGCGCGCGGTTGCGGTGGCCGAGAACCGTCACTGAGAAGCCCTTTGCCACCAGGTTCTTGGCCATGCCATGGCCCATCAGGCCGACACCGATGAAACCGATCCGTTTGCTCATACCCTCTTGTCCTTGTCTGCCTTTCAAGGTCGCACGCGACGCCTTCAGCCCATCGTCGGCATGGAGAAGCTGGCGCCTGTGCGGATGCCCGACGGCCACCGGGCCGTCGTCGTCTTCAGCCGCGTGTAGAAATGCACGCCGTCGGGCCCATGAATGTGGTGGTCGCCGAACAGCGACTGCTTCCAGCCGCCGAAGCTGTGGAAAGCCAGCGGCACCGGGATCGCGACATTGACGCCAACCATTCCGGCCTCGACACGGTTTGTGAATTCTCTGGCCGTATCGCCATCCCGGGTGAACACGGCGGCGCCATTGCCGAACTGGTGTGCGTTGGTCAGATCCAGCGCCGTCTCGAAATCCGGCGTGCGCACGACGCACAGGACGGGGCCGAAGATCTCGTCCTGATAGATGCGCATGTCGGGGCGGACATTGTCGAACAGGCAGCCGCCCAGGAAGAAGCCGTTCTCATAACCCTGCAGCCGGAGCTCGCGGCCGTCGACCACCAGGTCGGCCCCCTCCGTCACGCCCATGTCCACATAGCCGGACACTTTGGCCCGGTGCTCGGCCGTGATCAGCGGTCCCATTTCTGAGACCGGGTCCAGCCCGGGGCCGACCTTCAGCGACTGCACGCGCGGCACCAGATGGCGCATCAGCGCGTCGCCCGCGCCGTCGACAGCCACGGCGACGGAGACCGCCATGCAGCGTTCGCCGGCCGAGCCGTAAGCCGCACCCATCAACGCATCCGTTGCCTGCGTCATGTCGGCGTCCGGCATCACGATCATGTGGTTCTTGGCGCCGGCCAGGGCCTGCACGCGTTTGCCGTTGGCGCAGCCGGTCGTATAGACATACCGGGCCACGGGGGTGGAGCCGACGAAGCTGATGGCACCGATGCGCGGGTCCGTCAGCAGCGTATCGACTACCTCTTTGTCGCCGTTGACCACGTTGAAGACGCCGTTCGGCAGCCCGGCTTCCTTCAGCAGTTCCGCCACGCGCAGCGAGCACGACGGATCCTTTTCCGACGGCTTCAGGACGAATGTGTTGCCGCAGGCGATCGCCACCGGCCACATCCAGGCCGGCACCATGGCGGGGAAGTTGAACGGTGTAATGCCGGCGCAGACGCCGACCGGCTGGCGCACCGACCAACTGTCGATGCTGCGGCCGACATTTTCCGAGAACTCGCCCTTCAAGAGATGCGGGATGCCGCAGGCGAACTCCACCACTTCCATCGCTCGGGTCAGCTCGCCGCGGGCATCCTCCAGCACCTTGCCGTGCTCGGTGATCACCAGTTCGATCAGCTCGTTCAGGTGCCGTTCCATCAGCTCTTTGAACTTGAACAGCACGCGGGCGCGCACCAGCGTCGGTGTCGCCGCCCAGCCGGGGAAAGCGGCCGCTGCAGCAGCGATCGCCTGCTCCACCTCCGCCTTCGCGGCAAACGGCACCTGGGCCTGCAGCTCGCCGGTTGCGGGATTGAAGACATCCCCGAACCGGCCGCTTGTCCCTTCGCGCCGCTCGCCGTCGACGAAATGGTGCAGAACCTGGGGCATGATCGGTTCTCCCGCGATTGGAAGGGAAGGAATGCGGCGCGACCACGCGAGCGCGCCAATGTATACCATTTGGAACACGGCCAACCCGGCCCTGGCAAGGCGCTTCGGCGGATCTATCCGGCGGCGACCTCGGGCAGCTCGTCAAGCGCCGTCCGCAGCGACGCGTCGTCGTGCTCGAAGTCATGCAGGCTGCCGGCGAAATAGTCCGTGTAGGCCTGCATGTCGAAATGGCCGTGGCCGCACAGGTTGAACAGGATCACGCGCTGCGTCCCCTCTTCACGGCACCGCTCGGCCTCGGCGATGGCGGCGCGCACGGCATGGTTCGCCTCGGGTGCCGGAACTATGCCTTCGGTCCGCGCGAATAGGACGCCGGCCTCGAAGCATTCAAGCTGGTGGAAGGCGTGTGCCTCCAGCAGGCCCAGGTCCGCCAGGTGGCTCACGATCGGCGCCATGCCGTGATAGCGCAGGCCGCCGGCATGGATGCCCGAGGGTACGAAGGTCGACCCCAGCGTGTGCATTTTCATCAGCGGCGTATAGTGACCCGTGTCGCCGAAATCGTAGGCGAAGCGTCCGCGCGTCAGTGTCGGGCAGGCGGTCGGCTCCACAGCCAGGATGCGCGTGCGCTGTCCTCGCCGCAGGTCCTGGCCCAGAAACGGCAGGACTAGGCCGGCGAAGTTGCTGCCGCCGCCGGTGCAGCCGATCAGCACGTCGGGGCTGTCGCCAGCCAGCGCCATCTGCTCCATAGCCTCCAGCCCGATCACGGTCTGGTGCAGGAGCACGTGGTTCAGCACGCTGCCCAGCGCGTATTTCACATCGTCGCGCGCGGCTGCCACTTCGACGGCCTCGGAGATGGCGATGCCCAGGCTGCCCGTGGTCTCAGGGTCCTGCGCCAGCACGGTGCGGCCGGCTTGCGTTTCCTCGCTTGGGCTGGCAACGCAGCGTGCGCCATAGGCCTCCATCATCGCGCGGCGATAAGGCTTCTGGCGATAGCTGACCTTGACCATGTAGACGTCGACATCGAGTCCGAACACCGTGCCGGCAAAGGCCAGCGAACAGCCCCATTGCCCGGCCCCGGTTTCGGTCGTCAGGCGCCGGATGCCGGCCTCGCGGTTGTAGAAGGCCTGGGCAACGGCCGTATTGGGCTTATGGCTGCCGGTTGGGGATACGCCTTCGTACTTGTAATAGATGCGCGCCGGCGTCTGCAGCGCGGTCTCCAGCCTGCGGGCGCGGTAGAGCGGCGTCGGCCGCCACAGCCGGTAGACGTCGCGCACCGGTTTCGGGATTTCCACCTCGCGCTCCGTGGTCATTTCCTGCGCCACCAAGGCGCCGGGGAACAGGGGCTCCATGTCGCCGGGGCCGACGGGCTGGCCCGTGCCGGGATGCAGTACGGGGGCGAGGGGCTGCGGCAGGTCCGCCTGGATGTTGTACCACGCGCGCGGAATACGATCGTCGGGCAGCTGGATCTTCGTGTCGTCGGTCATTGTGCGTTCAGCTGTGGCATGGATCGATCACACCTGGTTGTGGGAATCTGGTACTAAGTGGGGTCCCATGGTGGCGGATCTTCGATATTCGACAGGAAGGTAGACCCATGTGGCATGGGTATGCGACGCTTTTCGGTAAGTCCGAATTCGCCAACAATCAAGTGCTGCTGTCCCCATGCGTTCGGCTTCTCGAAGCCTCTGCCTCTATGGATGCAGAGAAGAGAGTGGAATGAACGACGGTCCCTGCACATTCCCGCATAAGCTCTTTAGGGGGCAGGCAGCACCCAACGGCAGGGCAGCGACGGACTGCCCTATTGCATGCTCAGCGTGACTAAAACGTGGTCCGCTGACCACCAACACCCAATGTGCGGTACGCGCCAGGGAGACGGGCCGCTTCGACACGGTGGGCGATCCGAATGAACAGGTTCGTGCTACCGCAGACTGGAATCGGCATCCGCCTCGGTCGGGAACTCGGCCGAGGCAGCGAAGCAGCGGTGTTCGAAGTTGCCGGCCGGCTCGATTGGGTCGCCAAGATCTATTTCAGGCCCCCGGGGCAACAAATGGTGCGCAAGCTCTCGGCTATGGCTGCGGTGGCCGACCCATACTTGCAGAGGGTAGCCGCGTGGCCGCTGGAACTGGTGCTGGGACCGAAAGGTGGAGTCTGCGGCTTCGTGATGCCGCGCATCGGCGCCGACTGCGACATCCGGGAGCTCTACAGTCCCAAACGGCGGATCGAGGCGTTTCCGGATGCGGACTTTCCCTTCCTGATCCATGTCGGGGCTAATCTGGCCCGTGTATTCGCCACCGTTCACGGATTAGGCCACGTGATTGGCGACGTCAATGGCGGGAACGTTCTGGTCGGCCCTGAAGGAGATGTGGCGCTCATCGACTGCGATTCCTTCCAGGTCGCCGTGGACATCAACGTCTTTACCTGTGATGTCGGGACGCCGCTGTTCACCCCGCCGGAACTCTCCGAACAAACGTTGACAGGGCTTGTGCGATCACCCAACCACGACCTGTTCGGCCTGGCTGTGCTATTGTTCCATCTGCTGTTCCTGGGTCGGCACCCCTTTTCCGGTCGCTACGCGGGGCCGGGGGATATGCCGATCGAAAAGGCCATTGCAGAGTACCGCTTCGCTTACGGTCCCGATCGGCAGACCCATGGCATGGATCGGCCGCCAGCGACTCCGCCGCTGGCGACCATGGGTGACGCCATAGCCTCAAACTTCATACGGGCCTTCGCGCGCAGTGGCAGCGTAGAGGGGCGGCCGGATGCCCGGAGCTGGATCGCCGCTCTGGAGGGTCTGGAGGCAAGCCTTTGTGGCTGTCCGTCGGCCTGCTGGCACCATTACCCGCGAGACCTTGCAGCTTGTCCCTGGTGCAGCGTCGAGGCTGAAGTCCCCGGCCGATTGTTCGGATTGCCGATTGCCGCCGGATTGCAGGACACCCGCGATGTTCCGGCTCTGTGGCAGGCGATTGTCGACGTTCCCGGCCCGGGTGACGAACCGCCGTTGCCGTCGGAAGGCCCGCAACAAGCGCCGAAGCACCTGCTCGGCTACGTGAACTGGCGGGCCGATCTGCCCATAGGCGCTTTCGCGCTTGCGCTTGTCGGTGGGTTGGCTTGCTACGGATACTTCTTCGATGCCGGGTTCGTCGATTCGTCGCTCGTTGCCGGGGTCTCTTTGACGCTCACCATTCGGGCCGTTCAATTCTGGCTTCGGTACCTGGATAAGAGGTTCACTGACGCTGAGAACGCGTGGCTGGATGCTGTCGATCAGTGGCGACGCCAGGCATCCGCGAGCGAGTTTGCGGAACGGCGGAAGCGTCTGGCGCTGGCCTGTCAGGAGCTGATCGATCTGCCGAAAGAACGTCGGCGGCGATTGGCGACCCTGGAAGGGGAACGCGAGCGCCGCCAGCGTAAGCATTTTCTTGATGAGATGCGCGTCGACCGGGCCGAGCTCGTATCGCTGCGGCCGAGTGTTGCTGCTATGCTAGCCTCTCACGGTATCGAAACGGCCGCGGACGTGGATCGGCATATTCTGGATCCGGTACCCGGCCTGTCTGACATCCTTAAGCAGAAACTGGTTGAATGGCGGATACGCCATGAAAGAAAGTTTCGATTTGACCCCGGCAAGCCGGTGGATCGTCGGGATATCGCCGAACTCGATCGCGAACTTGAGGCACGTCGGCGCGATCTGCTGGCCACCCTGTCGGAAGGACCGGCGGAACTCGATCGGTGTCGCCGAAGCATCATTGAAGCGCGGGATCGGCTGATGCCGTGGCTTAAGCAATTGTGGTCTCGGGTACAGCAGGCCCGTCGGGACTGGAGCCACGACTGACCGACGCCCGCTGGCTTTGGAGCCGAGTGTGCCGTCAGTCGTGGTCACGGTCGGAACCAGGGAAAGCCTGGGGTGGGCAGCCGGGCAAAGCAGACCGGGACATCGCAACGTTGAATGCTTGCTTTGGCCCGAACGCTTCTTGCCGCCGGGAATACCGTTCGGAGATCGGCCTTATCGCCGGATTCCCGGTCCCAAAGGTAGCCGCACCGCCTGTGGCACAATCGCCTGTGGTCGAGTGCATCGACAAGTTCTTCATTTGTCGATTCAAATGGAACCATTGCGTTACACTATCTCTACACTGGAGAATCTTTGCGATCTTCCAAGCGGTTACTGATATTCTGCAAGGTTGCAATAAATCGATCACGAATCCTGCACAATCTTGACGCCGGATTTCTGTTAGGAGTTCCGCTGTCGCGCCCGATCGTCTGCAAGAGCATCGAGGCCGGCTCCAGCGGGCACCATCGCTGCCTTGGAGCGCATCCCCGGCGCGCAAGAAACATCTGAGACAGGGCGCCGGTCGCGCCCCACGCTGTTCGCCGCGGACCCGGTAGCCGTCGGGACCCTATCGGAGAGTCAGTCTTCATGACCAGTCTGAACATCTCCAATGTTTCCAAGAGCTTCGGCTCCGCCCGGGTACTGGAAGATATCTCGCTGACGATCAACGACGGGGAGTTCATATCCCTGGTCGGGCCGTCGGGTTGCGGCAAGTCGACATTGCTCAGGATCATCGCCGGTTTGGAGAGCCAGGATGCCGGCACAATCGCGCTTGGAGAAAGGGCGATCGATGGGGTGCGCCCGTCGCGGCGGAACCTCGCCATGGTCTTCCAATCCTACGCGCTCTACCCGCATCTGACAGTCGCCCAGAACATCGGGGTGCCGCTGACGATGCGGCAGCTCAGCCACTGGGAACGGCTTCCCGTGGTGGGCCGCTTCCTGCCCGGCGCAGCGGCCAAGCGGCGTATCATCCGGGCGGCGGTGGAAGAGGCCGCCCGGTCGCTTGACATCGGCCACTTGCTGGACCGCAAGCCCGGGCAGCTTTCCGGGGGGCAGCGCCAGCGTGTGGCGGTGGGCCGTGCTTTGGTTCGCCAGCCCGAGGCATTCCTGCTGGACGAGCCGCTGTCGAACCTGGACGCCAAGCTGCGCGTCCATATGCGCACGGAAATCGCCGAACTGCACCGCACGCTGGGGGCTACGTTCATCTACGTGACCCATGACCAGGCGGAAGCAATGACCATGTCGGACCGCATCGCGGTCATGATGCATGGCCGGTTGCTGCAGGTGGCTCCCCCGCACGAGGTCTATTCCGATCCGACCAATATCGCGGTGGCGGAATTCATCGGATCACCAAAGATCAACACCTTCCCGGCGGAGGTGGCTGGCGACGGCACGGCGATCGTCATGGGGGCCGCCCTGGGTCGGGTGCAGAACGGCTATCGCGGTGCGGCCACCATCGGTGTGCGGCCGGAATCGCTGCGTATCGGCCAGCCGCCGGGCCGGCTTGCCGGCACGCTTCGGCATGTCGAGAACCTGGGCAACGAGTACTTCCTGCATGTGGAGGTCGACGGGCTGCCCAGTCGGGTCGTCGCCCGCGTCGGCCACGACCACGCGCCGTTCTCGTTGGGGGCGCCGGTGGGGCTCGACTGGCCGGCCGGCAGGGCGCACGTCTTCGACCAGGCTGGCGGTCAGATCGGGCGGGTCAATGGTGCTGTTTCGCCTTTCGTAGGGGTCGTCAATGGCTAACAGCGGCACCCAGGCGCGGGCGATCCCGTATCTGTTCAGCCTGCCGGCGCTGCTCTTGATCCTGGCGCTGCTGCTGTTGCCCATGCTGATCTCGCTTGGGCTGTCGCTGACCGACTACACGCTTGGCGCACCCGATGTGGAGTTCGTTTGGTTCGAGAATTTCGAGCGCATCTTTACCCGCTCAACCTACATGAAGATGCTCTCGGCGACCTTCTGGTACGTGATCATTGTCGTGCCTGGGTCGATCGCACTCGGCCTCGGCGCCGCTCTCCTGATCAACAGCCTGACCGTCGGCAAGGGGTTCTACCGTACGGTCTTCTTCCTGCCGGTGATGGCGACCTTGGTCGCCATGGCCATGGTGTGGGAATTCATGCTGCACCCGACGCTCGGGATCGTGAACGAGGGGCTTGAGGGCCTTTGCGCCGTTCCCGGTATCACCGCGATCGGCTTCTTCGAGACGGGCTGCGCCGACGGCTTTCCTCATTGGCTGGGGGAACGGGAAACAGCGCTGTGGGTCTTGTGCTTCATCGGCATCTGGCAGGCGGTCGGCTTCAACATGGTGCTGTACATGGCCGGCCTCACCGCGATCCCGCGCGAACTGTACAACGCCGCCTCGGTGGACGGGGCCGACAGCGCCTGGGACCGGTTTCGCCTGGTCACCTGGCCGATGCTCGGGCCGACGAATGTGTTCGTACTCACAATCACGGCCATCCGCTCGTTCCAGGCCTTTGACACTGTCGACATGCTGACCGAAGGCGGGCCCAGCAAGTCCACCTACGTGATCATGTACGCGATCTTCGAAAAGGGCGTGCAGCAGAACCTGATCGGCGTCGGCACGGCAATCACGGTCCTGTTCATGGCCTTCGTCTTCCTCTTGACCTTCCTGCAGCGATACCTGGTCGAACGGCGGGTGCACTACGCATGACTTCCGACACTGCAACGACACCAGTCAGCGTGCCGCGCACCGGCTTCCCATCGATCCCCTGGATTGAGCTCTTCAAGCACGCGGTGCTGATGGTCGGTGCCCTTATCGTCATCGCGCCGTTTCTTGTGATGGTCTCCACCTCATTCAAGAGCCAGAACGAGATCGAGTCTCAGAGCGGCGGGTTCTTCGGCAGCCAGGAGCAGTTCGTCGACCATTTCTGCGCGGCGAACAATCCGGCTGAGGAGTGTGTGGCCACACCGGTCATCTTCAACTATTCGACCGCCTTCACTCGGGTGCCGCTGCTGCGGTTCCTCTTGAACGGCGTGATCGTCACCGTCTCGATCTTCGTCTGTCAGGTGATCATCGCGCTGCCCTGCGCCTACGCGCTGTCGAAGCTGCGCTGGTGGGGCAAGAACGTCGTCTTCGGCCTCGTCCTGTTCTGCCTGCTGATCCCGATCCACGCCATCGCCGTGCCGCTCTATCTTTTGATCACCAAGCTGGGGCTGTTGAACACCTATGCCTCACTGATCATCCCATCGACCATCTCGGTGTTCGGCATCTTTCTGATGCGGCAGTTCTTCATGACCGTGCCCGACGACCTGATCGACGCAGCGCGCATGGACGGCATCAGCGAATTCGGCATCGTCTGGCGCGTCATGGCGCCGACCGCCTTTCCGGCACTCCTGGCCTTCGGGATCTTCTCGGTAGTGGCGCACTGGAACGACTATTTCTGGCCGCGCATGGTCGTGACCGGGAACGAGATGATCTACACGCCGCCCCTCGGCATGCGGGTCTATCAGGCCGATCTGGAAGGCATCACCTACGGGCCGATGATGGCCACGGCCACCGTGATCGTCATCCCGCTCGTGATTGCGTTTCTCCTAGCCCAGCGCCGCTTCATCGAAGGCATCACGCTGAGCGGCATGAAATAGACGGTTCCAGAGTTTCCGGTCCGGAGAGGATCGGAAAAGGCGGGTTGTACGTCATATCGTTCCGTATCCGGAATGAATGGGGCAGCCCGCACGCCCAACAGCAGGAGAGGTCCCGATGATCACCAGAGCCCTTCTCGCCTCGACCGCCATCGCGCTGGCGGCGTCGGCTGCACAAGCCGAGACCACCATCGAGGTTGCCTATCCCTATTCCGGCCTCTTCGAGGTGACCTTCGAGCGGATCATGCCTCTGTTCAACGAGGCGCATCCGGACATCAACGTCGTCTTCCGCACCACCTACGAGCACTATGAAGACGGCACCAACACCATCCTGCGCGAGACGGTGGCGGACGAGCTGCCGGACATCACGCTGCAGGGCCTGAACCGCCAGCTAATCCTGGTCGAACGCGGCATCGCGCGGTCGCTGGAAGAGTTCATCGCGCAGGAGCCCGATTTCGAGACCGAGGGCTATCACCAGGCGATGCTCGACCTCTCGACCTTCGACGGCGCGATCTACGGCCTGCCCTTCGCGGTGTCGCTGCCCATTGGCTATTACAACATGGACATCCTGCGCGAGGCCGGGTGGGACCGCGACCTGCCGACCACCTGGGATGAGGTGATTGAGCTGTGCGGCATGATCAAAGCCAACACCGACCATGACGCGATGTTCTGGGGCTGGAACATCACCGGCAACTGGTTCTTCCAGGCGCTGAACTGGGCCCAGGACAATCCGGTCATCGTCGACGGCGAGGTCAACTTCAACAACGAGGCAGGCCTGAACGCGTTGATGACCATGCAGCGCCTCTTCGACGAATGCGACATGCGCAACTTCTCCCGCTCCGAGGCCACGACGGCGTTTGCGGCCGGCCAGTACGGCATGCTGTTCTGGTCCACCTCGTCCGTCGGCTCGCTGACCCGGTCGATCCAGGACGGGTTCGAGATGGCGACCGGTCCGTGGCCGAGCGTCGCGGAAGGCGGTGGCCTGCCGGCCGGCGGCAACGCGGCCATGCTGGTCTCGACCTCCGACGACCCGGAGCAGGTGCAGGCGGCCTGGACATTCCTGCGCTTCATCACTTCAGGTGTGGGCGCTGCTGCGATTGCGGAAACGACCGGCTATATGCCGCCGAACCAGGCCGCCAACGCGCTGTTGGGCGACTTCTATCAGGAGAACCCGAACAAGATGACGGCCCTGAACCAGCTGCCGCTCTTGCGCGATTGGATCGCCTATCCGGGCGACAACGGCCTGGCGATCACCCAGGTGATCTATGACAACCTGGAAAGCATCGTGGTGGGTGAGAACGACGACATGGAAGAGCTGCTGGAGGTGATGTCGGAAGAGGTCGAAGACCTGCTCTAGCCGATCCTTGACACGTACAGCCGGCCCGGGGCACCGACACCCTGGGCCGGACCTGTCTCCGCCCCGATCTACAGGACCCGCCGTCTCCATGAAGTTCCTGCAGTTCACCGACATCCATCTGACCCCTCCGGGCGAAACCATCCGCGACCGCGATCCGGCGCAGAGCTTCGCCGCAGCACTGGAGCACGCGGCCACGCATCATCCGGATGCGGACTTCGCCGTGGTCACCGGCGATCTGGCCAACTGGGGCGAGACGGCGGCCTATGCCGTGCTGCGTGATCGGATCGCGGCCGCACCCTGGCCCGTCCGCCTGGTGCTCGGAAACCATGACAACCGGGACCGGTTTCTCGAGGTATTCCCCGACCATCCGCGGGATGCCAACGGTTTCGTGCAGTATGTCTTCGACAGCGTGCAAGGGCCCATGATCGTGCTGGACACGGTGGAGCCGGGCACGCATGCCGGCCGCCTGTGTGATCGGCGTCTCGGCTGGCTCGCGGAGCGGTTGTCGGAGGTCGATCGGCCGGCCATGCTGTTCATGCACCACCATCCTGTACCGTCGCACCTCCCGGCGATGGATGTGATCGGATTGATAGAGCCCCAACCGTTCCGCGACTTGTTGGCGGCGCAGCGTGAGCGCGTACGCCACATCTTCTTCGGCCATTGCCATCTGGTGCTTTCCGGATCCCTTGCCGGCGTCCCGGTCACCAGCCTGCGCGGCACCAACCATCAAGGCTGGCCGGATTTCGCCGACCCGGAGCTTTTGACCGGATCGGACCTGCCGGGGATGTACGGTGTCGTCTTCGTCGAGGCCGATCACGTGATGGCCCACGCCATCGACTTCACCTACAACGGGCCAATGCCGAAGATGCCGACGGAATACGCCGCCTGGGCGAAACCCGATCAGCGGCGATGACACGAGCGCAACCGCTATCGGTCCGCCTCAGATGTGCACGACGTCCCCCAGACCGCTATGCCGTGGCGGGATCGCGGGCCGGTGCGCCTATCCATCGGCGGGCGAGCCGTATCAGCAGCCGTCCGAGACGCAAAGCAATGCGGATCCAGCCATAGAACCCCAGCACCGCATTCTGGGCGATAAAGGCGGCGTTGCCTACTACGGCGAAAGCGAATTCGAGCCCGGCAGTGAGGCGCGCGATCCTGGTTCGATGCAGTCTATGATCCTCCCATTCGGCGTCCTGGCTGACGATCGATATGCAATCCCGGTCAAGCTGAAAAACCGTGACGATTTTCGGATCTCCCTCGTCTTCGCGCGGCGTCGCGATGGGGAGGCCGAGGACAAAGCGCAGGAACTGACCGATCGATATTGCGATCGCCCTGACGGCGCGGCGCGCAGCGTCGACGGCCAGCCGTATCGCATCGGCGATAGGCTTAATGATCGTGCGTTGAACAGCGTCGGCAACCCGCCTGACCCCACGGACCACCGCCGATACGACGGTCCTAAAGAAGCGCCCGATCGATCGGAACACGCGTCGCCATCCGCTCCGGCGCTCGCGTTCATCGCGCGGGCGAGCCGGGGCCCGAAGGCTGGGCGCCGCAGCTTCCGCGTCGCGGATCGCGTCTACGGTCGTCTGGATGACCGTATCGTCGTTCATGTCCGTTTCCAGCGCATCGCCAGAGCGCAGCATTGGAAAAAGGTGGATGCGCAGGTAGCGGACGTTGAGCGCGAAATACCCGTCGCCCAGCGACAGGCAGGCGTCATCTTCGTTCAGACCGAAGTGCCCAACGGCGCTGAACAGCGCGTCCAGCGTCTTGAGCCCGAACACCCCGTCAATGTACCCCTCGTAGAAGCCCGCCTGCCAGAGTTTGATCTGCACCAGCTGAAGGCTCAGCCGGTTCCAGGCAGTACGGAATACGTCGCCGGGGGTGATGCTCCTCCGCACGGCCGATCCGGGCCCGCTGTCGGTCAGGCGCGTGCGGACGAGGCTCCCACCACTGAAGTTGCCGAACTGATCCACCGAAAGAGTCGCCATGAATGCCTGTCTCGGCGTCTGGCGCGCGGGTGCCAGGAATACGGAAAAGGGGATCCGGTTCGGGTTGTTGCTGTCGCGTAGCTCCAAGAGGTCTAGGAGCGCGTCCGCCTTGCCGCTACGCGCCACCAAAGGCGCGCTTACCTGAACGCGCGTGATCTGCGTTGCTGGGATTGTGGTTGTTGCACGAAAGAGGCCCGCAAACGCCATTTCCGTACTTAGGCCATAGGGCTCGCCCACCATTTCTTGGAACAGACTGAGCCGGGCGAGCCGGGCCTGGACGATCCGCGACCATACGCTTACCTCGCCTTGGTCCGGAACCCGATCCGGCGCCGGAGCGGTATCGTCAAGGGAAAGCAGTTCGGACAGATGCTCCAAGAGAGCCTCTTGCGCCATGAGCATGTCTGGTGTGGGAGCATCGCCCGCGCGCGCAAGGATTGAGTCGCGATAGGGCCTCAGTTCCGGCGTTGCCAGCAATTCCTCGCGGAATCGGTTGAAGGCGTCGTTGAAGGTTTCGTCCAAGATTGGTGAAGTCGGGTCCGTGGCGTTCTCGTCCAGGTAGCCAAGATCAATCAGTACCGTCCGCCAGGTCGGCACATCAGGCGATATCAGACTGGCCGCATCGGGCTGGTCGAGCGCATGCGCGTCCGGCTCGTCGAAGTTCGCTCTTTCCGGATCGCGTTCGCGGACTGTCGTCCACAAGGTGTGCGAGAATGCTGAGGCAGCAGTTTGCGTCTCTGCGATCAGCTGGTCCGCCTGTTCCGGAGCCAGCCGTCCCGCCAAGCCCATAATGGCTGACCGGGATTAGCGGAACGGGTTCGGAATTAGATCCGCAAGCATCTTCAGAAACGATGCCCGCGCCTCTTCGGCCGAACGCAGCATCTCTGCATGCGTTGTCAGCAGGTTCTCGGGCGCCCCTTCGCCGACGAAGTGAACTGCATCGCGATCCGGATCGATCCTTGTAAATGCAACAATCTTCAGGTTTGTGTTCGTGCTCTGAGCTGTCTCCGCCAGCTTTTCATAGAGTGATCCAAGTTTGAACTTGTGTGTTGTTTGATTGCCTGATTGCTCCGAGACAATAGCTGTCTTGAGCTCAATCGTTCCTGTGAGTGTTACAACATCAATGTGCGCTGCATCTTCGACAGCGTTGGCGATTCCATCAACCAAATTCTTGAATGCGGTCTTGATGTCAGTCATCGATCTCTTCTTCCTTCTTCAAAGGCTGTCCCAGCGAGTGCCGCGATTACCACCAGTCTTCCCCGAATACCTTGTCACGGTGCCGCCAGGGCGGTGTCCCCTCCAGCGTACTCACGGCATAAAGGCGCATCAGTTCCTGGCCGAAGGTGGAAACACCGGGAATCAGGCCCTCTTCATACTGGAAGTGCCACCATTCCGCCCCCAGCAGGCTGCCACCATCTTCAAACCGGGGGCGAGCCCGGATCGACTTGAAGCCGTGATCGTGGAGCAGCGCCGTAAGGTCAAGAAAGACGCCCGTGCACTCCTGATTTCCCTCGCGGTTCTGATAGGTGACAACCTTGGTCAACGTCGTCGCCTGGTGCAAATCGGTCTGTGTCGCCCTTCCGGTGTCACAGCGCGCATAGACGCGGTACCGCCGATCCTCTTCCGTCTTGGTCACGGCATAGGGCGCGTCCTGGGCGCCGATCATGCCGGAATAGATGTACAGATCGAAGGCGCGTCCCAGATAATGCATCGAGGTATGGCTGCGGGCCGCCGACACCGTGGCATGCAGCGATCGGATGCCACCGGACGACGTCATCATGGCGCCGTGAGCATCGACGATGTCGTAGACCTTCCGGTATGCATCGGCGACGTCCGATCTCAGGTTCACGATGCCGTAGCCTTCGCCATAGACATGCGCAGGCTCGCGCTGCAGCGTGAACATGGTGAGAGATCGCCGGCTGTCCGGTACGGTCTCGATCACCGCTAGATCGCCGACAGCCACCAATTCACCGTGCCGACGTGCATACGCCTCTTGGAGGGCTGCCATTGTCTCAGCCCCGACGATGCCGTCGACCAACAGACCCTGATCTTCCTGAAACGAGAGAACAGCCGCTTCAGTGGCGGGGCCGAAGATTCCATCTTCATCCAACGTGCGGATGGTTGGGGTGGACACCTGTCCACTGACTTCCTGATACCCAAGAAACTTGAGCATCGCCTGAAGCGCCCGGACTGCGTCTCCCTTCTTGCCGCGTTTCAAAAGCACGTGCAGCCTCCGAAAGATTTTTCTTGGAACTGAAGACCTAGATTCACAATGCGACCATCGATAGTCGCAATGATGGTTCATTTAGATCGCGTGTAAAGCGCATAATCAGCCATGCGACAATGAAACAGTAACACTATTGCGAGACGTTCTCCAGCCGCACGCATGCCTGCGCCTGGACCCCTACGGCGGTATGCCGGTAAATTCGACCGCGACGGTTGCGACGGCCTGCAAGGACAGCGATCTTTTCGGTAGCGACGCCTAGTCAGCCCGGCGGCCAGTCCCATGAGTTCATAGAGCTTTGTCTAGACGTAGCCTCCACGCGATGCAGGAATATAATCCTGGACAAAGGGCGCGTTCTTGGAGGAGGCGGCGCAGCAACAGCTTATCAACACCGCGTCGATGCACTTCATCCGCCGCCATGTCGCGGTTATGCCGGATATCCATCTGAGCAAGGGGTCGTCCGTCGGCAGCGTGATCCCAACCAAGGAAGCCTGCGCGCACTACTTTGCTACAATCTCCGATGTGGGGGCTCGGCTGGAACATAATTTTGTCGATCGACATGTCTGGAGTGCGCAGAAGTCTGTGAAAATCTGTGGTGAAGAACAAATGGCTGACGCTGATTTTATAGAAGAACTTGTTGGTACGATAGGGGTCATCTCTGTGATGATAGGTATGGCGCTATCCTTTAACAGGGTGACGAAGAAGCCAGAATACAGGGCGCTTATGGATAGCGGACAGAAAATAAGTCTAAATCTTATGACTCTATTGGCTGCATTTCTTAGAGAAGATTCTGACCCTCTAAAGGCCCCTCACACAAAAATTGCAATGATCGGGTTACTTTATTTCTGTCTCATGATCATAGGAATATTCTTCTATCTGGTGGCTATGGTTCTAATCATGAGAATGATGGGAATTTAAGGCGGTAGCTGAAAATCTTCGTGATGTTCTGGAAGGGGTGAATGTCACTTCATTCCTCCTTCAGTACGCTCTTCTCTTTGATCGCTGACGTAAACCGCCGCAGCGTTGCCGACAGGGCATCGCGGGGGAGCATGATTTCGATCAGTTGGAAGGTGCCGGTGTCCGTCACCGCCGCTGCCAGGGCCTCAGCCAGATCCGCCCGCGTGGTCACCCGTCGGCCGCGGCCACCGAGGCCCGTGGCAAGCTCAGCGAATCGCCAGTCGTCCAGGTCGTTGTAAGCGGTGTCGGCCTGGAAGGCCTTCAGCATGCCCCAGGCGGTGTTGTTGAAGACCAGCACGATCGGGGTCCAGCCGTAGCGGCGGCAGTTGCCGAGCTCCCACCCCGTCATCTGGAAGGCGCCGTCGCCGACCAGAATCAGCGGGCGGCGGCCGGTTGCAGCCTGCAGGCCGAGCCCCATGGGCACGCCGGAGCCCATCGTGGCGTAATAGCCCGGCGCCACCAGTTGCGTCAGCATCATGTCCATGGCGGTGAACAGGCAGTCGCCCATGTCCGAGGCGATGGGCATGCGGCCCCCACGCGCGAACAGGTCGTTGACGGCGCGGGTCACGTCGTCCGGTGTAATCGGCGCCTCATCGGCGACGAGGCCGCGAGCCGGCGGCTTCGGGTCCGGCGCGGCGCCGCGACCCAGCGGCTCTGCCACATCCAACAGCGCGTCCACCAGCGCCGCCAGGCTGACATTGCCGTAGACGTGATGGGCGAAGCGGACATCACGGTCGAAGGCGTGGATCGCATTGCGCAGGTCGATCTGGCGCTGCGAGGTGCCGAAATTGGTGTCGCACAGGATCACGCCCAGCATCAGCAGCGCGTCTGAACCTTCGATTACGCCGCGCACACCTTCTTCGCCGGCCAGCCCCAGATAGGTGCCGATCAACGGCACGTCGGCGCCGGCCAGGATGCCGCGGGCCATGAAGGTGTTGGCGGTCGGGATGGCCAGGCGCCGGGCCAACTCTTCCACCTTCGCTTCCAGCCCATAACGCCGCACCTCCACGCCCAGCAGCAGCGCCGGGACCTCTGCTCCCCTCAGCCGTGCCATGACCTCCGCTGCGCAAGCCGCTGCCGCCTCAAGCGCCTCGGGCGTCGGCTGGAACGGCGGCACGGCGTCCACCTCGGCGGCGACCATGTCGCGCGGCAGCTCGATATAGACGGGCCGGGAGGTTTCGCGCGCCGCCGTCAGCACGCGGGCGATCTCGGCCGAGGCGCGGGCGGGGTCGTCCAGCACGGCCTGGGCTGACGTGATCTCATTGTAGACCAGCCGCTGACTGTCGAGATGCTTCACCTGGTGATGCAGGCCCAGGCCCATGGCGCTCTCGCGGGCGCCCGGTGCGCCGGAGATCACGACCAGCGGCGATTTCTCCGCATAGGCCGTGGCAACGGCGTTGACCATGTTCAGAGCACCGGCGCCATAGGTGACGGCCGCTACGCCCAGGCTGGTGCGGAACCGTGCCGCGGCGTCTGCGGCAAAGCCCACGCCGGGCTCATGGCTCAGCGTGTAAAGCGGCAGAATGTCGGAGGCTTCGATTTCTTTGAAGAAGGGCAGGGCAAAGTCGCCCGGGATGCCGAAGATCTCACGCGCGCCATAACCGGACAGGGCGTGCAAGAGGGCGTGGGCGAGCTTCATGGATTAGGCACCTTCGGGTGGCTGGATGGACGCCAATCGTAGGGCGGCTCAACCGAAAGCGCGAGCCAACATCGTTGTCGCGGGGTATGGCGTCGGGTTTCGCCTGCGGCTCAACGCCGACCTACTTGGCCACCAATGCCACCGTCAGGCTGCGTACGCCTTGGGCACCGTGGATCAGGACGCCTTCGATATCGGCGGTGGCCGACGGGCCGCTCATCAGCACGGAATAGCGCGCCTCGGCGAATTCGGGCCTGGCGAAAGCGTGGTGCAGGTTCCCGACGATGTCGGCCGGGTCCAGCAGCACCAGCAGGTGCTGGGTCAGATAACCGAGCGCGTTGACGATCAGTTCGCGTTCGCTGAGGTAGATGGACCCGGTTTCCGCGACCGCAAAGGCAGCGCGCGTGATCGCCAGTTCCACATCCTCCAGCTCTTTCGGGGCCTGCGCGGCTTCGATGCGCCGGGTGCCCGCGATCTCCGGTACTGCCGAGCAAAGTACGCGCAGTCCGGAATAGCGTTCTGCCACCCAAGCTGCCAGGTCGGCATCCGCGGACGGCTCAGCCAGCTTGCCGCCCATGCGCTCCAGGCTTGCCTTGAACCGCGGCAGCGGCGGCTCGGCCGCATCGTCGAACAACGGCACCTCCGGCAGGGGCGCAGCTGGCGGCTGGTTGCGCTGCACGGCCTCCAGGATCATGTCGCGGCTGCTCATGACGGCGTTTTCCCATCCATGCGGCGGTTCTTCAGGTACCAGGCGTGGAAGGTCTGGTCCGGCGTGGCCGGCACCTCCCGCTGTCGGCCCCAGGCGTTGAATCGGGAGTAAAGCAGGAAGCGCGGCAGATGCTCGATGGCCGCATCGGTCACATTGATGGACCGCCGGTACATCTTCGGGCTGGCCAGCAGCCGCCCGGCCATCTTCATGGCCGCCTTTTTCACGAAGGGTAGTTGGTTGTGCTCCGCGATGATGCGGCGCCAGTGATAGATCTGCTCGTGAATATTGATCTTCACCGGGCAGACATTCGTGCAGCTGCCGTTCAGCGTCGAGGCAAACGGCAGGCTGCTGTATTTGCGCAGGTCGTGCGTGGGGTTGAGGATGATGCCGATCGGCCCGGAATAGACGGCGCCATAGCTCAAGCCCCCGCTGCGCCGGTAGACGGGGCACGTGTTCATACACGCCCCGCAGCGGATGCATTTCAGCGAGGTCCAGAACTTCTCCATCCCCAGCCGTTCGGCCCTGCCGTTGTCGACCAGCACGATGTGCATTTCGCCGCCGTCGCGCGGGCTGCGGAAATGCGAGGTGTATTGCGTGATGGGGGAGCCGAGCGCGCTACGCGACAACAGCCGGACGAACACGGCGAGATCCGCCAGCCGCGGCACCAGCTTCTCGATGCCGACCGAGGCGATGAACAGCGGCGGCACATTGGCACTGAGATCCGCGTTGCCCTCGTTGGTGCAGACGACGACACCGCCGGTCTCGGCCACGGCGAAGTTGCCGCCGGTCATGCCCGCTTCGGCCTTCAGGAAATAGGGCCGCGTCTTCACCCGTTGCTGTTCGCTCAAGTAATGCGGGTCGTCGTTCAACGCGTCGGTACCGAGGGTGCGGGTGAACACATCGGCCACGTCGCCGCGCAGCTTGTGGACGGCCGGCACGACGATATGGCTCGGCGGCTCGTCGTCCAGCTGCTGGATACGCTCGCCCAGGTCGGTCTCCACCACCTCGATGCCGCGCCGCTCCAGATAGGGGCGCAGCTCGCACTCCTCGGTCAGCATCGACTTGCTCTTGACCAGCGTGCGCACGGCCCGGGCGGCCAGGATGTCGTGGACGATGCGGTTGTGCTCTTCGGCGTCCAGGGCCCAGTGAACCTGCACCCCGTTGGCCTTGGCCTTGGCCTCGAACTGCTCCAGATAACCGGCCAGATGGGTCAGTGTGTGCTCTTTTATCGCCGAGGCCAGGTCCCGCAGCGCTTGCCATTCCGGGATCGTTTGGGACTCCCGATCCCGCTTCTGGCGCAAGTCCCACAGGCGGCGGTCGTGGAAGGCCTCGTGCTCCGTCTCGGCGATGAAATGGGACGACGCCTCGGCATGGTCGATCCGTTTCATGCGCGCGCTCCGTTCAGGATCTGGGCGATGTGGATGAATTTCAGGTCCAGGCCCAGCCGGTCGGCACAGCCCTTCTGATGCATCAGGCAAGAGCTGTCGGCCGAGACGATATACTCGGCCCCCGCCGCCTTATGGTCGTTGACCTTGTCATAGCCCATCTTGGCCGACACCGGCTCTTCGAACACCGAGAAGGTGCCGCCGAAGCCGCAGCATTCGTCGGGCCGGCTCGGGCTGGCGAAGCTGATGCCCTTGACCATGGATAAGAGGGTCATCGGCTTGGAGAATTCCGGCTCCCCAAGCTCGGTCATCGAGGCGTGGCGCAGCGCGCGCAATGTGCCGCAGCTGTTGTGCAGCCCGACCTTGTGCGGAAACTCCGCCCAGGGCAGGGCGTCGACCTTCAGAACGTCGTGCAGAAACTCCACAAGCTCGAAGGTGCGCGCGCGCACTTGCTGCACCTCTTCGGTCTGCTCGATGGCATCGAAGTGGTGGCGGACGTGGTGGGTGCAGCTGCCGGAAGGGGCCACGATGTACTCGTAGCCCTTGAAGTTCTCCACAAACAGCGCCTCGACCGGTGCTGCATCGGCCTGGCACCCGCTGTTGGCCAGCGGCTGGCCGCAGCAGGTCTGGCCCAACGGATAATCCACCTCGACGCCCAGCCGCTCCAGAAGCTCAAGCGTTGCGATGCCGACCTCCGCGAAGAAGGCGTCGATGAAGCAGGGTACGAACAGCGCGACCTTCAAGCGTTTCCTCCATGGTCCCCGGCTTGGGGCCGGTGTTTGAGTCCCGCCGAGGGCGGTTCGGGACAGTGTAGGTCGGTGCCAAGCCAAGCGCGACCCGACGTTCGTCTCGGACGCTGGACCGAGGTGTCGGCTTTCGGCTGCGTCTCAGGCAGACCTACTGCAGGTAGCGGTTCACGGCAGCCTCATCCCAATCCATGCCTAGTCCGGGGCCGCGCGGAAGGACGGCGCCGTTCTCCACGACCGCCGGTTCGGTCAGCAGTGTGCAGGCCTTATCCAGAAACTCCAGCCAGTGGGCTGTTGGTGTCACCGGCATCACGTGGGCCGTCGCTTCGACAAAGGCGTGGCTGCTCATGGGGATGCCGGCGCCGTCGGCATAGCCCATGGCGCTCAACCATCCCGTGATGCCGCCGATGCGCATCAGATCCGGCATGGCGAGGTCCGACGCGCCGGCCTCGATGGCCGTCGCCATCTCTGCCGGCGACCACCAGTTCTCTCCGCTCTGGACAGGCACGGGCGAGGCCGCGCGCACGCGCGCCTGGCTGCGGATGTCCTCCGCCGGAACTGGCTCTTCGACCCAGGCCAGGTCGTAGCGAGCCAGGGCATCGATGCGGTGGATGGCGTCGACCGCGGTCAGTGACTGGTTGTAGTCGACCATCAGCGTCACATCCGGACCGACGATGTCGCGCACGGCGGCGACCGTGGCAGTGTCGCGATCCAGATCTCCGCCGCCGATCTTGATCTTGATGGCCTGGAAGCCGCGGTCGAGTGATGCCTCGATCGCTTTGCGGTCGGCCGCCGGATCGACGATCCCAAAACTGTCATAGGCCGGAACGGGTGTCGCATCGCCGCCCAGCAACCGCGCCACCGGCACCCCGAGGGCCCGGCCCTGTGCATCCCAGAGAGCCATGTCGATGCCGGACAATGCCATACCCACCAGTCCTTGCCGGCCGAGAAGGCGGAACATGCGGGTGAAGTCTCGCATCCTTTCAACTGGCGCAACAAGCTTTCCTTTCAGGTGGGATTCCATGTCCGAAAGGAACCGAACCAGGGGTGCGAGGGCGGCCGGCATGTAGCCGAAGATGTAGGCTCGTCCAGGCACCCCCTCATTCGTCATCAGGTCGATCAGCACCAGCGGGGCGGCGGGGATCGTGCCCACGGCGGTACGGATCGGGCGCTCCAGCGGCGCGATCACGGGGCGGGCTGTGAGACTGCGGACGGTCAACGAAAGGGCGTTCATGGCATGAGCTCCGGCCAGGTTTGGGTTCGTGGCCGAGCTTGAGGTGGCGGGAAGGACAGTTACACTTACTAGTGAGTAAAGTTATCTCAGGGTGATCCGATGCCCCGATCGCGCGAAACCACCCGGCAGGCGATCCTTCAGGCGGCCTATGAGCAGTTCTATCGCGAGGGGTTCAACCGCAGCGGCGTCGATGCCATCGCCGCAGCGGCGAGCGTCACCAAGCGGACGCTCTACGACCATTTCGAGAGCAAGGACGCGCTGTTGGCGGCCGTGCTGGACCACCAGCATGGACTGGTGCTGGAGCGGATCGCGCGCTGGGCAGACCCCGCGGCCACCGACGCCGTGGCGCTGATCGACGGCGTCTTCGCCAGCGTCGCGGAGTGGGTCGCGCAGCCTGGATGGCGGGGCTCCGGCTTCTCGCGGGTCGCTGTCGAACTGTCCAACCTGCCTGGCCATCCTGCCCGCACCGCGACCCGCCGCCACAAGGCGGCCGTGGAGGCCTGGTACGCGGACAGGTTCCGGGCCCTGGACGTCGATCGGCCGGAGCTGCTGGCGCGCGAGATCATGCTGCTGCTCGAAGGCTGCTTTCTTTTGCTGCTGATCCATGGCGACCCGGCCTATATAGCAGCCGCTTCGGCTGCGGCGCGGAGCCTGGCGGAACGAGAAACGGACTAGGCCCCTTCGTCCCCGGCCCTGCTGCCGGCCGCAATTGCTGGAGACGTTGTGCATGACGCGTGACGAGATCAATGCCCATTGCACGGATCTGCCCGGTGCTGAGGTGAGCGACCCCTGGGGCGGCGGACACGATTGCTGGAAGGTGGCGGACAAGATGTTCGCGTTGATGGGGACCGCGAATGAGGGCGTGTCGTTCAAATGCGCCAATGCCGGTGACGCGGCCATGCTGATCGACCTCGGCCGTGCGGAGCGCGCGCCCTACCTCACCCGCGGCGGATGGGTGTTCGTCCGGTGGGATGGGATGGAGGGGCATGAGCTGCGCGAACGGCTCACGCTCTCGTACCTGACCGTTCGCCGCAGTCTGCCGAAGCGGGTCCAGGCGGCACTCGGCCCCGAACCGGGTCCGTGATCTGTGTGATTGGGGGGGCTTCGGCGTGATGCCTCGGATCGGCCCGGACCCTCTCCGCCGGTGCCGGGCCCTGATCGCGTGCCACGCACGGGCAGTTGATTGGTCGGTGTGCTTGGCGCCGTCTAGGGTGTGGAAGCAATCGCAAGACCGGCACGGCAAAAGGCCGGCGGCGATCTTCGCCCCTTCCCCCGAGGAGGACGTGGGATGGCGGTTGTGCGGTTTAGGCACGGAATGCTGGGTGCGGCTGCAGCGATCGGGCTGTTGGCGGCTGCCGGCTATGCTGTGGCTGACGGCTTGGCGGTCGGACCGCTGGAGAGTGACGAGGTCTGCCAGCGGTTTTGCCATGAGATGGTTTATGACTGCGCTCTCGCTGTCTACAGCGCCTCAAGCGGGACCTGCCTGGTGTGGGATGAGCGTGGCTGGCGGTCGCCGGGCGGGCTAACCGTCGGCACACCGTCGGAAGCCGATTGTACTGCCGCTGCCGCGGCGACAGGCTGGGATTTCTGGTGGGATCCCGATACCGGCTGGTGTCGCCAGGGCCATCGCGACCTCTATTGCGAGGCGAGGGACTGGGCGGGCCGCTGGGCCACGACCTATGAAGACATGATGCTGGACGTGGAGGGCGATCGTGTCACTGGCACATACCGTCTTCAGTCCGGCCGCGACTACGAAATCCGGGGCTCGGTCCTGCCGGGCGACGCCTGCGTTCTGACCGGCGAATGGGATCACAATGATGGCGACATGGGCCCGTTCCGCTTCGAGATAACGGCCCCCGGCCAGTTCAGCGGCACCTGGACCAGCGGCCTCCCCCCGACCGCCAGCAGCCCGCCCAATTGGACGGGTGTTCGGTATGAGCCGGAGGACGCCGAGTGAGTGGCCGGCTCTGATTGTCGTGCCATCCGTTGATGCCCCGCGTTATGCTGTGAAGTTGTGGCGCCGCGCATGTTGCCGAGGCACTCCAGCATCGTCTGACAGCCGGGCTGTCGGCCGCTGGCATCCTCATAAGTTGCGAAGAAGGCCGGTTGCCGGAGCCGGCAAGGCGGTTGGCGCACGTATCGAGAGACAGAGACAACGATTGGGTCGCAAAGGATGCTGACACGCTGTCTTCGTATCGCCGCGATTACCGGACTCCTGGCGGTGGTTTCCCCATCGGCAATGGCGGCGTCGATTGACGATTTCTTCGGTGTTTATGTCGGCACCAGCGAAGTGATTGCGGACGGCGACACTTCCGAGCGCCGCGATCTCGATATGGAGATCGTCGAGGCATCCTCTGATGCCTTCATTGTCCGTCTGACCGTCGTGACTCTGGTGGACGGTAGGCGCGACCTGCCAGGGGTCGAACGTCGCTATCGAGAGATCAAGTTCCGCGAAGATGGTGACGACTGGGAGATCGACATGCGCCAGTCGCTGTTCTCGGAACGCCGGGAGATGGATCTGGAGGGAGGCGACGAGGTCATGCGTGCGCACATCGACGAAGAGTCGCTGATTATCTCTTCAGAGTACATCCAGGGCTCCGGGGAGCACGTGAACCAGACTTTCGAGTTCCGCCTGAGCGATACGGGGTTGGAGACCCACTTCACCCGTGAGGTGGACGGAGTTGTCAGCCGTGAGACTCTGGGCAGGCTGGTCAGGGTCGACTAGCCGATCCGCTTGGATCAAGAATGGCGGTGGTGGGAGCAGGATGCAGCCATGACCGGCGACGATGCGCTCGAGGGGCTCTATCCTTTCCTGACGCCCGGGTCGAGTCTGGTTCCATCGAGCGAAGCGTTGGTGGCTTCCGTGCGGGGCAAGGCCGATGCGCACCAATCCGTCATTGCGGCGTTCATGGAGGCGAATGCGGGCCGCGTGGTGGCCGCTGCGGAAGGGATCGCTGACGTCTATTGCAATGGCGGGCGGCTGTTCACGATGGGCAATGGCGGGTCGAGCTGCGATGCCGCGCATGTGGCCGTGGAATTCCTGCATCCGGTGACCGCCGGCCGGCCGGCGTTGGAGGCGGTCAACCTGGTGGCCGACACGGCGATGCTGACGGCCGTGGGCAACGATGTTGGCTTCGACCATGTCTTCGTGCGCCAGCTGGTGGCCCGCGCCAGACCTGGCGACGGGCTGATCGGACTGTCGACCAGCGGCAACTCCGCCAACCTGCTGCGCGCCTTTGCCAAGGCCAAAGAGCTGGGGCTGGTGACCGTCGGTCTCGCCGGCATGTCGGGTGGCGAGATGGCGGCAATGGGGCTCGATCACTGTCTGGTGGTGGAAACTGACAGTATTCATCGCATTCAGGAGTGTCATGTGCTGATCTATCATGTGCTGCGGGATCTGGTGCACACGATGCTGGCGGGCTCCAGGGGGCGGCCAAGCGGGGAATGACGCCAGGGCCATTGGGAGGAACTGGCATGAAATACGTCGACGAGTTCCGCGACCCCGAGAAGGCCCGCGCTCTGTTGCGCGAAATCGAGTCTCTGGTGGAGCGGATCGACACCTGCCGTACCCGACCGCTGCAGGTCATGGAGGTGTGCGGCGGCCACACGCACGCGATCTTCAAATACGGCCTCGAAGGCCTGCTGCCGGAAGCGGTGGAACTGGTGCACGGGCCGGGCTGTCCGGTCTGCGTCTTGCCGATGGGGCGGGTCGACGACTGTGTGGCCCTGGCGGAGATGCCGGGCGCCATCTTCGCCACCTTCGGCGATGCGATGCGGGTGCCAGGCTCCAAGAAAAGCCTGATGCAGACCAAGGCCGACGGTGCCGATGTCCGCATGGTCTACTCGCCTCTGGACGCGCTGGCATTGGCGCGCGCCAACCCGGATCGCGAGGTGATCTTTTTCGGCCTCGGCTTCGAGACCACCATGCCGTCGACGGCCTTGACCGTGCTGCAGGCGGAGGCCGAGGGTGTCACCAACTTCTCGCTGTTCTGCAACCACATCACCATCATCCCGACGATCAAGGCGATCCTGGACAGCCCCGACCTGCAGCTCGACGGCTTCATCGGCCCCGGCCATGTCAGCATGATCATCGGCACGCGGCCCTACGATTTCATCGCGGCGCGCTATCGCCGGCCGCTGGTGATCTCCGGCTTCGAGCCGTTGGACATTCTGCAGGCGCTGTGGATGGTGCTCGCCCAGATCGTCGAAGGCCGGGCGGAGATCGAGAACCAGTACGCCCGCGTGGTGCCGGACGGCGGCAACCGCCGGGCGCTGGAGGCGGTCGCACGGGTGTTCGAGCTGCGTCCCTTCTTCGAATGGCGCGGCCTAGGCTCGATCGACCAGTCCGGCGTGCGCATCCGCGAGGCCTATGGCCGGTTCGATGCGGAACGGAAGTTTGCCGTGCCCGATGCGCGCATTGCCGACCCCAAATCCTGCCAGTGCGGCGAGGTGCTCAAAGGGGTCATCAAACCCTGGGACTGTAAGGTGTTCGGCCGGGCCTGCACGCCGGAGACGCCGCTTGGCGCGCTTATGGTGTCGTCCGAAGGGGCGTGCGCGGCCTATTATCAGTATGGCCGGCTGGAGCGCGCGCCTGCAGGGCCCGACCCCATATCGCGACCGACGTGACCGCCCCGCCCCGTCCACGCGCCCGCGTCTCGGTGCCGACGATTACGCTTGCCCATGGCTCGGGCGGCAAGGCGATGCACGATCTGATCGACGACGTGTTCGCCGGCACGCTCTATCCCGACCAGACGGGGCCGCTGGAAGATCAGGCGCGTCTGCCGTTGGACGCCATCGCTGCGCTGGGCGACCGCCTTGCCTTCACCACGGACAGCTATGTGGTCGACCCGCTGATCTTCCCCGGCGGCGATATCGGCAAGTTGGCGGTGGCCGGCACGGTCAACGACTTGGCCGTCGGCGGTGCTGTGCCGCTCTATCTGAGCTGTGCGGTGGTGATGGAAGAAGGGCTGTCGATCGAGACCTTGCGCACGATCATGGCCAGTATGCGCCGTACGGCCGAAGAGGCCGACGTCCAGATCGTAACCGGCGACACCAAGGTCGTGCACCGTGGTGCTGCTGACAAGCTGTTCATCAATACCTCGGGCATCGGCGTCATCCGCCAGGGTATCTCGCTGGGCGTCGAGCGGGCCCGCCCCGGCGATGTGGTGTTGGTCAACGGCGTGCTCGGCGACCATGGTGCGGCGATCCTGAACGCCCGCGGCGACCTGGCGCTGGAGGCGCCGCTGGCCAGCGACTGCGCGCCGCTGAACGGGTTGGTCGAC
>JANQIX010000108.1 GCA_028281925.1 Alphaproteobacteria bacterium | reverse complement strand
GAGTCGTCGGATCTGGCAGGCTATCACCAGCATTACTTCGTAGGGGCCACCGAGACGCTCCAGGTCGGGGCCGGCGACACGCTGTTCGCCTATGTCTATCTGGATCCGGCCAGTCTCCCAAGCCGGCTGATGCTGCAGTGGAACGACGGCACGTGGAACCATCGGGCCTATTGGGGCGACAACTGGGATGTGCCGGTGAACGGGACGGCGGCGGCCTACAACATGGGCGCTCTGCCGACGACCGGCGAGTGGGTCAGGCTGGAGGTGCCGGCAAGCCTCGTCGATCTAGAGGGATCGACGGTGACGGGCATGTCGTTCGCCCTTTGGGACGGTGCTGCGCTGTGGGACCGCGCCGGGGTCAGCAACGGCAGCGGTGAAACCGTCTGGGTGGACGACGCAATGCCCACCGGTGCTATCCCGAAAGGCACCTTTGAGGGTTGGAGCTGGATCAGTGGGGCAGCGGCCGATGCATCGGATTTCGACGGCGGCAGCCTGCCTTCCGGCACGGTGACCTTTGCGGCCGGCGAGACCAGCAAGACCATCACCGTCTCCGTCGCTGGCGACACCGACCTGGAGCCGGAGGAGGCCTTTGCCGTCACCCTCTCCAACGCCTCGGGCGGTGCGCTGATTACGACAGCGACCGCCAATGGGACGATCGAGGACGACGATGCACCGGATGTCTCTGCCGCCAACCTGGCGGCTGGCGTCGACCAGAACGATCTCTGGCTTGCGTGACGGGCCGTTCGTCGGCGCGAACCTGATGTTCGGTCCTCGGTGCGCTATTCCCCGGTGACCCAGCGGCGCACCTGATCCTGATTGGCCTCAACGAAGGCATAGACGGCTTCACGCGCCGAGGTGCGGCGGGCCTCGGCCATCAACGACTGCAACTGATCGAGGCTCAATTCCATGCGCTGGAAGAAGCCGTAGAGCTCCGGCTGGCTTTCCTCGAACCCAGGCCGAACCATGGCATGCACGGCCTCAGCACCACCCATCACGGTCTGGGGATCGTCAAGGAACCTCAGCTCGTATTCAGAGAAGATCCAGTGCGGCGTCCAGGCGGTGACGACAACCCAGTCTTCAGCCTCGATCGCCTGGCCCAGCTGCAGGGTCATGGCGGGGCCGCTGCTTTCGGTCAACTCGTAATCGAGGCCGTAGGTCTCCAGCGCCTGCCGGCTGAGCCGCATCAGGCCGGCACCCGGGTCGATGCCGACGATCCGTCCGCCCAGCCGTTCGCGCACCTGGGGATCGGCGAGGTCCGCCATGGAAGACAGCTCCGCCTCCGGAATATAGGCGGGGACCGCCCAGCCCAGCCGCGCACCGCCATAGAGCACGCCCGCATCGACCAGCGACCGGCCGTAGCGCCGCAGATAATCCTCATGCGTCGTCGGCTGCCACGACATCAGCATCACGTCGAGATCGCCATCGGCCACGCCGCGATACTGTACGGCGATGTCGCTCAGCGTCAGCTCGACATCGTAGCCCATCCCGTCCCGCAGGATGATGGCCGCCATTTTGCTGATGATCTCGGCATCGGCCCAGGCGGTCCAGCCGATCCGCACATCGGGTTCGGCGATCTGCGCGCTGGATGACGACGGGAGCCCGGCAAGCGCCAGAGCTGCCAGGATTGCATATACCAAACGCCTCATTGCCCCTCCTGGTCCCCGTCTTCGGCGAATTGTGTGATGTCGAACGCGTCGGCCTCGGCAAGGGCGCTTTCCAGCCCGGCCCTCAGATCCTCCGGATTGTCGGCGTTCTGATAGTACGTGACGCCGGGCCGGTTGAGGGCGGAACCTTCGATGCAGAAGCCGATGGTGTGAATCTCGATGGGATTGGCGTGGTTGGAAAAGATCTCGTTGATGACGCTGGCGGGATCCTGCCCTTCGGAATGGGCTCCGTCGGTGATGACCACGATCCGGTACTCGCCATAGCCGCGCTGGCGGGCAGCCTGCTTTTCCAGCACCGAGCGCGCCAGGGTCACGGCATCGTTCAACGGGGTCATGCCGCCGGGTATGGCGTCGTCAACGACTGCGATGATGTCTGCCCGATTGGTGGTCCCAAGCGGCACGCGCAGCGACACGATGCCGTTCTCGAATACGATTAGGCTGAGATTGGCCTCCGTCGGTACCGAGTCGAGCCACGCTGCTAAAGCTGCCCGAGCCGCGCCGACGCGCGTCGCGTAGGATCCCGAGCATCCCGTTTCCCCCATGCTGCCGCTCATATCCAGCACAGCGACGATGTTGGTCCGCGTCAGCGTTACGGTGCCGGCGGACGCTTCTGCCTCCGTTGTTTCGGGCCAGACCGCCAGGGACGCTGCGCGAACACTGTCGGCTGTCTCAACGGGTACAGCCGATCCTTCGCCGTCTCCGTCGCAAGCAGCGAGCAGTAGCGGGGCGGCCAGTGCGGCCTGCCACCAGCGCCCCCGGGTTCGGGTGAGCGGACTTCGCATCGGCATCCTCCGTCACCAGGTATTCAGCGGGGTAAAGACGGTCTCTTCGGCTTCAAGCTGGATCACGCGGAACACGACGCGCATGTTCGACTGCCACTCCGCCTCGGTCTGCGGCGGGCAGGGGTCGTCGCCGCACAGGCCGGTGGCGGGGCTCAGGATGCCGAGACCGGCGGTCACGAACTGGCTCTCATCCAGCGAGAAGCCCCGCTGCGTGGCGACGTCCAGGACCACATCGCGAACCGCCATGGCGCGGGTCAGGCTGAGATTGCGGGCGGCCTGGCGGACTCGCCGCAGCTCCCGCGCGCTCGCCTCATCCTGCTGCAGGCGCAGGTAGCGCAGCGGGTCGCTATGGCCCTCCACCGACAGGATCGCACCGCCGTAAGTCGACGCGAACTCGATCGCCTGATCGAAGTCTTCGCGATAATCCGCCGGCGGGAAATCCGTCTGGTTCGGCTCGAAGTAGATCTCGAACTCGAACAGGGTGTTCTCGTCGATCTGATCGCCGGTGCGCAGCGCGTCGACAGCGTCGGCGGCGGCCTGGTCATCGAAACCGGGCAGCGTCGTGCGCCGCTGGTCGAACAGTCCTCCGGTGAACGCGGCATAGTCCCAGCCGGCAGTCGCTAGGGCGTGGGCCGTCGACAGCAGGCCCAGCTCGACGAAGATGCTCTGGATCTCGTTGTTGACCGCCAGGAAGCTGCGGGGATGGGCATCGGTCGCCCAATCCACATTGCCTTGCAGGCCGGTAGTCTCGACATTCTGCCAGAGGCGGCGGGCCTCTTCGACCGCCTGCGGGTCGGACAGCAAGTGGTCTCCCACCGCCTCCCAGTCGACGATCAGCTTCAGGACGTCTTCGCGAACGGTCTCCTCGGATTCGAAGAGGGCGCGAACGAAGGCCTCGATCTGATCCCGGTTGGCCTCGAGATAGTCGGCGCGGACCGCATAGATCTCTGAGATGACCCGGTTCGCCGAGGTGGTGGACAAGAGCGTGCGCGCGCCTTCCACCGACCCTTCCGCGCCGGTGCCCACGCCGCCGCCCGTCAGGACCTCGGCATCGGAGGTGAGGACGAAGGCCGCCTGGACCGCTGCATCATCCAGGAAAGCGCGGCCAGGCGTGTCGCCGAACAGGCCGACCAATTCGGTGGTGTAAAGGATCTGCGGCGGCTGCCAGGTCTGGCCGTCCTCTTCCGCGGCGCGGCGCGCGTCGGCAAGGACGCGCGCCATATAGTCGAGATGCGGGCCATAGGCCTGGGCGACTATCGTGGCGCCGGACAGATCGGCCGGGCTCTCGATGCCGGCGCGCACGACCAGTGAGTCGCCGCCGTTCGACCAAGCATGCTGATAGACGGCGACGACAGACGTCCGTGGATCCGCCTCGGTCACGTCGGCCAGCAGGTTCAGCATCCCCTGGGTGCCGCGCAGGAACGGGCTCTCGCACGCGAGATACGCCTCAAGCTGGACGAGAATGTCGTTGGTCAGCGAGAGGGTAACATCCAACCCCTGGTCGTCGAACGGTGCGCCGTCGGCCGTGTCCATCTGATAGCCGTTGGCGTAGAGCGCGACGATGTCGGCGCCTGTGCTGCGGACCGGTACGGCCAGCGTGTCGGCGGACGGACAGTCGCGAACCTGGAAGGGCCCCTGTGCGGATACCGGCGTCTGATCGACATAGGCCGAAGCCTCCCCGGAGATCGAGAGACCCAAGATCGCCGCCAGGGCGGCGGCTCGATTGATGACCGTTTCCACGGATTCCTGCTCCTCTCCTCGGCTCGCCCCGGCCAGGGCACGGTCAATCGCTGCGATCCTGTTGTTCGACCATTTGCAGACGAACCTCAAGGTCGAACAACTCATTATCGTAGGTGCGCGCCTGATGTTTTTGCAGGACACGCTCGAAGTCCGACAGCGCCGCCTGGAACCGGCGCGTGACCTCAGCGGCACGGCCTGGATCGAGCACGGTGGTGTCCAATCTTGCGTACCTGTCGGCGATTTCCGAAGCCGCCGTGAGATCCCGGCGCAGCAGTCGGCCGACGCGCCGGAAGTCGGCGGGCTCCGCCTCCAAGAGGCCGACGATGCGATCGGCGAGGTCCGCCAGGGACAGGACCCGCATCTGGAGATCGGCTGGCAGCCGCGCACCGGCGTCGCGAAGGGCTGCGATCCGTTCGCGTGCGGCCAGCAGCATGTCGGCCACTTCTTCCGGTGCAACGCTGCCATCGCTGAGTGCCAGGCGCAGTCGATCTGCCAGCGTTGTGCGGCGTGGCAGCACCAGAAACATGCCCGCATAGACTCCGAGCGCCAGCACGACACTGACAATCATGTGCCCGGTGGGCAGCGATGGCGGGGGCGTCAACGCAAAATAGATCGTGAGAAACGCGACCGACGCAAAGACACCGGAAACGAGGGCGCGCGTGGTCTCGTTCATTCCGGAACCAGAATGATTTCGGCGCGCCCCAGCCGGCGCTGATAAGCCGCTTCACTTTCGTCCTCGGCCATGTCCAGTGGTGCCGCCTCGCCGATCGCCAGCAGTTCGATGCGGTCCGCCGGTACCCCGGCCTCGGTCAGCGCGCGGTCGACGATCTCGGCACGACGCTGGCTGAGAGCGAGATTGGCCTCCGCATCGCCCAGCGTCCCGGTATGCCCCTCCACCACGGCGCGATAGTGCGGGTTGCGCAGTATCAGGCCGGCGGCATGGTTGATCGTACCGGCAGTTCCTTCCGCAAGAGCGGTATCGCGGGTAAACGGAACCACGAAGGTGACCGGCTGCTGGGACCGGCCTAGGTAGTCCCAGGACAGACCGCCCGCCACCGACACGGCGAGGATGGACAGGCCCAACAATTGTGCGCGCCTCACAGCCTCACTCCCCGTATGCCGGCGATGTGCAAAGCCGGCTGCGTCGAAGGTTCTGTTCTAGCGTTCGACCGAAAGGTCAGCCAAGCGTGGTGTGATTCTGCCGCAAGAGTTGTTGCGCAGAAATGAATACTCGCGCAAACCGGCGCCGTTCCTCAGAGCCGATCCGGTTGGGGATCTTGTGGCAACGAAAAACCGCCCCCTCTTCGCAGAAGGGGCGGTTCGTCTCTGTCAGCCATCCCACCGGTGCGTGACCGGAGACGGCGTCTCTGCCCATTGCCCGAACTCGCCGCCCGAAGGCTTCCTGCGAATTCGGGCAGGGCGATTTCGTATTCAGTCTTCGGCCTGCAGGCTGTCGGCCGCCGACTTGCCGGTACGGCGGTCCTGCACCACGTCGAAGGACAGCTTCTGGCCTTCGTTCAGGTGGCGCATGCCGGCCCGCTCGACCGCACTGATGTGAACGAACACGTCAGGCCCGCCCTCGTCCGGCTGAATGAAGCCATAGCCCTTCTGGGCGTTGAACCATTTCACGGTTCCCTTGCGCATAGTGTCGTCCTTTCCGGGGAGCGTGTAGTCGTCGTGGCGAACGCGGCGCTTGCGCCCGCTTTTGGGATCATCGATGTCTTGGATTGGGCGTCGTGGGCCTCACACCGTTTTTACTATGCGGCGCGCAGGCCAAGCCGTTCGGCCGAAACTCGATACGCAAGAGATACGCGATATTGCGGCTTTTTCAAGACGTTCGACACGCGTGACCGCTAAGTCGAGGTCGCGATCCGGCCGATCCGGCCCGTGAGGCTTATCCTCGGCGCAGCACGCGGCCGGCATCCGTCTCGGTCCGCTGACCGTCCAGGAAGGCCGGCTTGCCGTTGACCAGCACATGGGCGATGCCGCTGGCGTAGCGTTGCGGATGCTCCACCGTGCAGTGGCTGGCGATCGCTGCGGCGTCGAAGACGACGATGTCGGCATGGGCGCCGGGGGTCAGTGTACCACGGTCCGTCAGGCCGAGGCGGGCGGCCGGCAGCGCGGTCAGCCGACGGATTGCCTCGGCCAGCGACAGGACGCGCTGGTCGCGCACATAGTGCTGCAGAAAGCGCGCCGCCCAGCCATAGCCGCTGAGCGAGCCGATCTGGTGCTTCAGGCAGCCATAGGGGGCCAGCGCCAGCGTGTCGGAGATGACGGCACAGTCGGCCTGCTCCAGCGCTAGCCGGATATCCGATTCGGTGAAGGACTGCGACGTCCACATCAGGTGGTTCATCTGCTCGCCTTCCTCCAGCAGGAGGTCGAAGACGGCGTCATAGGGGTCGATGTCGCGGTGGCGGCCGATCTCGGCGAAGGTCATGCCGACGAGGTCCGGATTGGCGGAGGATCGCAGCAGCACGATCCTGTCCCATTGTCCGTCGCTGACAAGCCGCCACATCGGCCGCGGGTTGCGCTTGATGCGCGCGCGCTGGCGCTCATCGTGCAGCCGTTCGGTAATGCTGGCAACGCCGCCCTCCAGCGCCCATTGGGGCAGGATCGCCAGCACGCGCGTATGCGACCAGTCATGCGGGATGACATCGAAGGCAACGTCGACCCCATGGCGCCGGGCCTGATCGATCAGCTCGATCGTATGCTCCATGGCATAGTCGGGAGCGCCGTATTTCGGCTGGATGTGTGAAATCTGCAGGCGGGCCCCGGACGCGCGGGCGCAGGCCAGCGCCTCGCCGAAGCCGAGATCGTAGAAAAGGTCGCGATTGCGCACATGGGTGGCGTAGAGCACGTCTTTGCGCGCCGCGACCTCACACAGCGCGGCCACCTGGTCGGGCGTGGCCAGGCTGCCCGGCCAGTATTCCAGACCGGTGGAAAATCCGTAGGCGCCCTGGTCGATCGACTCCTCCAGGAGCGCGGCCATCCGGTCCAGTTCGTCTTCGTCGGCCGGTCGTCTGGCATCGCCCAGGACAGCGCGGTGGATGGTGCCGTGCCCGACAAAGGCCGCGACATTGACGCCGAGCGGCACGCCGTCCAGGTGGTCCAGATAATCGCCGAAGCTGCGCCAGCTGATATCGACGGCACCGGCCACGAAGCCCGGCGCGATCAGCTCAGCATCCTGCAGAGTGCGGGCGGGCGCGCAGCTCGATCCGCATTGGCCGACGACCTCTGTGGTGACGCCCTGATGCACCTGGCTTTCCGCCCGGCCGTTCGCGGCCAGCGTGAAGTCGGAATGGGTGTGCAGGTCGATGAAGCCCGGCGCCACAACAAGCCCCGCCGCGGAGATCCGCGTCTCTGCCCCGGCCCCGCGCAGGTCGCCGAGCGCGGCGATCCGGTCGCCGGCGATACCCACGTCACCGGCATCGCCTGGGCTGCCGGTGCCGTCGTGGATCGTGCCGCCCTCGATGACGATGTCGAACATGGATGTCGATCCTTCGGTTGCGGGCACCGGTGCCGTGCCGTCACTGCACGCTGGGGCCGTAGACCAGGTTGGGCAGCCACAAGGTGGCGTCGGGGATCAGGATCACGAACAGAAGGCCGATGATGTAGGCGAGGATGAAGGGCAGGACGGCGACGGAGATCTGCTCGATCGTGGCGCCGGAGATACGCGCGCCCACATTCAGGTTCCCGCCGAGCGGCGGCGTCAGGAACCCGATCTCGCAGGTCATCACCGTAAACACGCCGAAAAGCACCGGATCGATGCCCAGCTGGGTGACCAGCGGGAGGAACACCGACGTGAAGAGGATGATCTGCGCCAGCGATTCCATGAACGTGCCAATGATGATGTAGAAGACGCCGATCAGCATCATCACCACGATCGGGCTGCTGGTGATGGCCGTGATGGAATTCTCCACCGCCGTCGGCACGTCGTAGAAGGCGGACAACTGACCGAAGGCGAGCGTCGGCGTCAGCAGGATCAGCAGACCCGCCATCAGCGCGGTGAAGCGCAGGCTCTCGATCACCTTGGCCAGAGTCAGCTCGCCATAGACCATGGTGCCGACCAGAAGCGCATAGACCACGGCCACCGACGCGGCCTCCGTCGGCGTGAAGACGCCGCCATAGATCCCACCCAGGATCAGCACCGGCGCGCCGATCGCCCATTTGCCGGCCCACAGGGCACGCAGGAAGGGCGCCCAGTTGAACGGGTCGCCCGTGCCCCCATAGTTGCGGCGGCGCGCGATGATATAGGTGACCACCATCAACAGTGCGGTGACGAAGAAGCCGGGCACGAAGCCCGCCAGAAACAGCCGCGGGATCGAGGTTTCGGAGACGAGGCCGTAGATGATCATCAGGTTGCTGGGCGGCACCAGGCTGCCGAGCGCCCCGGCCGAGGCCGCGATGGCCGCGGCGAAGGGCGTCGAATACCCCTCCCGCTTCATCGCCGGAATGGTGACGGAGCCGATGGCCGCCGTGGTCGCCGGACCGGAGCCGGAGAGGGCGGCAAACAGCATGCAGGCGAAGACCGTGACCAGGCCCAGGCTGCCGCGATAGGCACCGACCAGGCTGGTGGCGATGCCGATCAGCCGATTGGCCATGCCGCCCACCTCCATCAGCCGGCCGGCCAGGATGAACAGCGGAATGGTCAACAGCGGAAATGGCGTCAGGCTGTTGTAGCCCGTCTGGGCCATCAGCGTGTACGGGATGTCGATCAGATAGAGCGCCAGGATCGTGGTCACGCCGACCGCCGCGAACAACGGCACGCCGATCACCGTGAGCACGGTGAAGACCACGGCGATGAGCATCAGATCGTCCATCACCCGGCCCCTATCGCCTTGCCGCGGTCATTCTGAGCCGGCCGCTTCGCGGTCATGCTCTGCCCGCATCCCGGGCAGGCCGCGGCAGCCTGAGCGGATCCATGCCGCGTAGAGTTGCGCCAGGCGCGCGATCATCAGCGCATAGCCGATGAAGATGATCGACTGCGGATAGAACTCGTCGATGCCCAGGCGCGGCGTGCGCGACGTGTGCTGCCACAGCACCGCCAGATAGTCCGCGGCGAAGCCCAGCATCAGCACGGAGAAGCCGAGCCAGATCAGGTCCGACAGGATGATCACCACGCGGGCTGCGGGCCGCGGCAGCAGCATGACGCCAGCCAGGATGCGGATGTGGAAGCGCTCGCGCACGCCCAGTGCGGCACCCATATAGACGGCCCAGACCATGGCGATGGCCGCGATCTCTTCGGTCCATTGCAGCGCGCTGTGGAAGACATAGCGCATGACGACCTGCAGGAAGACGCAGGCCACCACGATGACCAGGCCGGCGCAGGCCAGCGTCTCTTCAAAATGCCTTTCCAGCAGGCCGGGCAGGCGCCTCAGCATGTCGGCACCGGATCAGTCCTCGGGCTCACGGGCAGGTGGCGGCCGGGTGCGCGCAGGGGTCGGGGGAGGGCATCCTGCGTGCACCCGGCCGCAACAGCGGATGCTATTCGGCAGCCGCCTGGATCTGGTCGACCAGGGCCTGGAAGTCTTCGCCGCGGTCCGCCGCGAATTGCTGCTGCACGGCCTGGGCCGCGGCAATGAAAGGCTCGCGCTCGGGCCGGGTCAGCGCCATGCCGCCTTCGTCGACCAGCCAGGTTCGGATCTCCTCCGCCTCGTTCAGGATGATCTCCGCCTGATGGGCGCCGGCGTCGGCCGCAGCCTGAAGGACGGCCGCGCGCTGTTCCTCGCTCAGGCTGCTCATGAAGCGGTCGGACGCGAACAGCGGTGAGACGCTGGTGAAGTGGTCGAGGATCGTCAGATGCTCGGCGTACTCATAAAAGCGCATGTCGCGGATTACCGAGGTGCCGTTGTCGCCGCCGTCGATGGTGCCGGTCTGCAGCGCCGTCGGCGTCTCTGACCATGCCAGCGGCACGGGCTCCGCACCGAAGGCTTCGAAGGTCGCCAGCATCACCTCGTTGCGGGGCACGCGCATCTTCAGCCCGTCGAGATCTTCGATCGTCTCGACGGCATGGTGGGAGTTGAACATGTCGCGGTAGCTGGGGCCGCCGAAGGTCAGCAGGTGGACGCCCGTGTCCGCCTCGATCTGCTCCCGGATCATCTCACCGACCGGCCCGTTGGACACGGCCAGCAGATGCTCGGTGTCCTGGAAGATGTAGGGCAGCACGAACACGTCCATCAGTGGCCAGTGTGGCGAGACGTTGTTCTGGGTAATGATGTAGGCATCGACGGTGCCGAGCTGCAGAGCCCGGAACGCATCGTCTTCGGTGCCGACCTGGCTGCAGCAGCGCAGCCGCACATCCACCGCTCCCTCGGTGTATTCTTCCACCAGGCGCTCGAATTCCGTGGCGATGATGCCGTAGTTGGAGTCGAGCGGTGTCGCCCAGCCCACATTCATCACGATCGGGTCGTCGGCCGCTGCCGGCGTGACCAGCGCGAGCCCCGGAACGACGGCGGCGGTGAGCGCCAGGGCGCCCGTGAGGGTCCGAAGCATTGGCTGCCTCCCTTGAATGCTTCCCTGTCTATGGAGGAAGGATAGCGGGGGCCGGATGCATAAGATAATATCAATGCGAGCCCGATTGATGCATGTTTGGCATCATGAGCCTCGGTCTTCAGCAATTTCGCTACTTCATTGCGGTTGCGGAGGAGCTGCATTTCCGCCGTGCCGCTGAGCGGGTGAACCTGTCGCAGCCGGCCCTGAGCCGGGCCATCAGCCGGATGGAGGAGGCGGTCGGTGCCGCCCTGTTCGACCGTAACAACCGGTCGGTCGCGCTGACGCCGGCGGGTGCCAGGCTGCTGGACGGCTGCACGGCTGCCCTAGCCGTGCTGGACGGGGCGGTGGAGCAGGCGCGCAAGCTGCATACGGGCGAGCGTGGCCGGCTGACCATCGGCTATACCGACTTCGCCATTGCCGGGCGGCTGCCCCAGATCGTCCAGGCCTTCCGGAATGCCCACCCGGAGATTGCCATCGACGCCGTTCATGGCTGCACCCGAGCGCAATTCGCCGATCTCGAAGCCGGCAAGCTGGATATCGGGTTCGTCACCGGCCCGGTGCCCCGCCGCGGCTATGGCAGCGTGCCGGTGCAGCACGACCGGTTCGTCGTGGTGTTGCCGGATACGCACCCGTTGGCCGACCGAGCGGCCGTCGATCTGGCGGATCTGGCCGACGAGCCGTTCGTCCTGGGCGAACTGCCGTCTTGGGAACACTTCCACGCCCATCTGTTCGACCTCTGCCGCACCGCCGGGTTCGAGCCGGCGGTGGTGCAGTACGCCTCCAACAGCGAGGGCATCTTCGGGCTGATCGCCTGCGGCATGGGCGTGTCCATTCAGGTGGAATGCCTGGAGAACTATTTCCGCAAGGGCGTGGTGTTCAGGCCGCTACGGCACTGCGCGAAGACGGTGCCGACGCTGGCGGCCTGGCGCGACGACACCGTGGCGCCGCTGAAGGCGCGTTTCATTGAGCATCTGCGTGAGAGAGCCCCGGCAATCGCTGGCTAGGCCAGATCGAACCCGGCCACCAGCAGGAACTCACGGAAATCGGCCCGTTCCGGCAATGACAGCTGGCGGGCAACGTTCTCCGACCATGGGCAGACCTCGCGCACACCGTAGCGGTCCGTATGGCGCTGTTTCTCCGGTGGGACCGGCTGGCGGGCGTGGCGGCGGTCATCATAGCCAGCAAGTTCATCGGCCAGATTGTTGCTGTCGTACCGATCGCGATGCACGACGATCGCTGGCGGCAGGCGCATGGAAGCGGGCGGCGTTTCGGCGGGATGCCCCAGCGTCAGGCCCATCACCGGATAGACGCCCGGTGGCAGCGCCAAGAGGGCGGAGACATCCGCGATGCGGTTGCGCACCACGCTAATGGGACAGCCGCCAAGGCCGACGCGCTCTGCCGCCAACAGGCAGGCGAGCATAGCCAGCCCGGCATCCACCGACGCGTTGACGAAGCTGTCCTGCGAATTGGCGGCATAGCCATGGCCGCGCAGTTCGGTGATCCGACGGCTGCGAGCGATGTCGGCACAGAAGACCAGCACGGCGGGTGCGTCGGCGATCCAAGAGGCACTCGGCGCCAGCGCCGCCAGGGCCTCACGCTGGCTGGCATCCTCGACCACCACGATGCTGTACTGCTGCAGATCGGACTTCGACGGCGCCGATTGGGCGCAGGCCAAGAGGGCCTCCATCAGGCCGGGCGCAATGGGTTCGGATGTGTACGCGCGGCAGGTGCGCCGGCCCATGAGCGGAGCCAGCGCTTCGACCGACACGGCTGTTGGGCCCTGGGTGGTGGGGGCCAGGCCGAACCGGTCGTCATAAAGGTCCGTGAAGGTCGCCATTGGCTGCCAACCTCAAACGGTGACGCGGCTGATCCGGCGGCGATGCGCGAAATGGTCCGCGAAGCCGAGCGCGATCGTCGCATAGGAAGCGACGAACACCAGGTAATAGCCGATGCCCGCCGGATCTCCGGCGAAGGGCGGGAAGCCGTAGTGGATCTCGACCTCACCCAGCCAAGCGGCGGCGTTGTGAAAGGCATAGGTGGGGTAGACACAGTAGAGCACCGCCAGCGGCACCAGCCCCGAGATATCGTCTGCCAGGGCGCTTGCCAGCAGGCCGGCGATCAGCAGCCAGCTCAAAAGGAAGACGAAGTTGGTCCCCTCCGTCCGGCTGCTCAGGTCGAACAGCGACAGGCTCTCCTCGGCCGTCGACAGGAACGGCAGGAAAAAGCTCAGCGCCATCGCCAGCACGGCGGCGAGCGCGATCATGCTTTTCAGAGACAACGACATCGGCGGACCTTCCCTGTCTTGATCTTGTGTGGCCTGAAGATTACGGCAGGCGCCGTGCATGGGCCAAGCGTCTCAGGCGAGATGGCAGCCCGGGCGATAATCGTGTACATGCACGCGCGACGGGACCGAAGCATGGGCGGGGCCATGAACGCGCTCTATTTCGAGGATTTCGAGGTCGGCCGGCGGTTCACCACCCTGGGCCTGACCTTGACCGAGGCGGAGATCATCCATTTCGCCCTGACCTATGACCCGCAGCCCTTCCATACGGATGTGGAGGCAGCACAGCGCTCGCCCTATGGCGGCCTGATCGCCTCCGGCTTTCAGACGATCGCTCTGGTCTTTCGCCTGTTCGCGCAGACGGGCGCGCTGGCTGCGGCCAGCATCGGCGGCTCCGGCATGGACGAGATCCGCTGGTACGTGCCAGTGCGCCCCGGCGACACGCTGCATGCGGAGGTGGAGGTGATCGAGCGGCGCCCCTCCGCCTCGCGTACCGACCGCGGCTATGTCCGCTTCCGCTATGCCGGCGTCAACCAGCACGGCGAACGCGTGTTGAGCTTCCTCGCCAACCAGCTCCTGCTGAAGCGGGGGGCCATTCTGGGGGATTGAGGCGCAGCCGCAGGCGACGCCAGTCTCCGAGAGTCGGCCTTCGTTGCGGTACGCTGGCGTTAACCGCCCACGAGCCTCGTCTGCTACTCAAACGCGACGGACAGCGCGCTGGTTGTCGCGATGGACTGGCAGGTGAGGATGGCGCCGTCTGCGATCTCCTCGTCCTCCAGCGCCAGGCGGGCGCGCATGTGGACGGAGCCGTCCACGAGCTTTGCCCGGCATGCGCCGCAGACGCCAGACTGGCAGGAGAAGGGCGGACTGAGGCCGGCGGCACGTGTGGCCTGCAGGATTGTTTGGCCCTGTGGGATCGTAACTGTTTGGGTGCGGCCGTCGAGCCGGATACGGGCCTCCGCGGCGACCCCCGCGATCGTGTCGTCGACGTCGATCGCGCCGCCATAGCTCTCCATGTGAAGTCTGCTCGCCGGGACATCGAGCCCCATAAGCGCATCCCTCACGGTCTGGTTCATCTTGCCGGGACCGCAGATGTAGTACTGCGTGTCCTGCGCATAGGGCGGGTTCTCGGCGATCGCAGCCTCGACGGCCGCCTTGTCGACAAGCCCTCGACGCCAAAAGGAAAAGCTTGACCACATCGAGGGGCGAGACAGGACGTGGCTGACGGTCAGCCGCTCCGGATAGCGGGCGCGCAGGTCTTCAAGCCGCGCTTTGAACAGGATCGTGTCGGCGGATCGGTTGCCGTAGACGAGGTGCGCCACAGAGTACGGCTCGGCGATCAGCATCGACTGCAGCATCGAGACCAGCGGCGTGATGCCCGAGCCGGCGCCGAAGAAATAGTGCGTGCGGCGGAGCCGTTCGCCGGGGTCGAGGCGGAAGGTGCCGAAGGGGGGCATGACGTCGATTGCGTTGCCCACCCGGACGCGATCGTTGATGTGGTTCGATAGCAGCCCGCCTTCGACCCGCTTCACCGTGATCTGCAGCGGGTCGCCGGAAAACGGCGAGGTGGAGATCGAATAGGAGCGGCGAACTTCTTCGCCCTTCAGCGTGAACCGTAGCGTCAGATGCTGGCCCGGCCGCCAGGCGAAGACCTCGGCGAGGTGCGCCGGCACCTCGAAGACGACGGTTACAGCGCCTTTGATCTCTTCGCGTCTCTCCTTAACGCGAAGCCCGTGGAAGTCCCCATGCATCGTTGTCCCCATATCCGATCCGCGGTGGCACGGCTGGAGCCCCGGCCCTCAGAACCAGCTCGAGTTCAGCCACTTCAGACCCTCGGGCTGGTGCCTGCGCCGCTTCCAGCGCCGGGTCATGCTGTTGTGCTTCATGTGGAACCAGTCGCGGCCTTCAAGCAGGTGCTCAGGGCTCATCTGCTTGGGCTGAAACACCACGTGGTCGCAATCGTAGAGCCGCCAATCCCGTGTCAGCAGCCGGCCCTCGGCCTCCATCTGGTCAAACAGTGCGGTGCCGGGAAAGGGTGTCGTCACGACGGCGTGCGCCACGTCCAACTGCACGTCCTCCACCCAGTCCAGCGTCTCTTCGAAGATGGTCTCGTCATGCTCGTCGAACCCGAACAGCATGGCGGAATCCACGGCAATGCCGTGTTGATGCAGGCGGGCTATGTTCTCCTTCACGCGGTCCACACGCACGAACCCCTTGCCGGCGCTCTTCAGCGCGCTTTGCGACGCGGTCTCGATGCCGACGACCAGGTAGAAGCAGCCGCTCTGGGCCGCCGCCTGCAATATCTCCTCATGCTGCGCGATGTTGATGGTTGCTTCGCCGGCCCAGTAGATGCCAAGGGGCTTCAATGCGGTGAACAGCTCCAGCGCGTAGTCGGGGTCGGCGATCAGGTTGTCGGCATGCAACTCTACATACTGCAGGCCCGAGGCCCTGATCTCGTCCACCACGGCGCCGACCGGGCGCGTGCGGAACGTCTTGAAGAAGCACGGAACGGCGCAATAGCTGCACTGGAAGCGGCATCCGCGCGCCACCAGCACGGTCCCTAGCCCCTGATAGCGCGCGAGATCCACCTTGTGGTGCGGGAAGGAGTTCATGCTGGCCAGGTCGACCGGCTGGTCGTTCTGGTAGCGCCGTTGCAGGCGGCCGGCCGCGTAGTCGTGAAGAAGCCGCTGCCAAGCGCCTTCGGCTTCGCCGACGATCACGGCATCGGCGTGCTGCGCCGCCTCCTCGGGCAGGAAGCTGGCATGCAGCCCTCCTATGACGACGGTCTTGCCGCGCTTGCGGTAGTCCGCCGCCAGTTCGTAGCCGCGCCAGGCATCGGGCGTGGACATGAACAGCGCGACGATGTCGGCCCTGGTATGCCGGGGTGCTTTCTGGCCCGCGGTCTCGTCCACCAGATCGTAGTCGACACCGTCAGGCGTGGCCGCCGCCACTGAGTAAATGTTCTGCGGCGGCGACCCCTGGTACTGCTTGTAGTCTTTGAACTGGCCTGCTGCGGAGGCTTTGACAAGACACACTCTCATCGTTGTGGCCTCGCTCATCGCCGGCCCTCGACATAGTCCAGCACGATCTGCTGGTGCTGACGGACCGGGCTCTCGCCGCGTTCCGCCGAGGCGCCGATCTCGAAATAGGGGCTCTGCAAGGACTTCTGCTGTTGCTCGCAGACATAGATGTCCTCTGCCAGGAAATCGCCGGAGGCCATTGGATCGGCATCGCTGCCGGCATCACCTGCGCCGTACTTCCCAGTGATGTGCTTCGACCAGAACCGGTGAGACCGTGACTGCTGCCTCTCGAAATCCCGGGCGGGAGCGTTCTTCACGCGGTTGCGGATTTCCACACGCGTGAGGTCAGGCGCCAGCGGCACAATATGGAACGTCGACCAGCTCGACTCGTTCTCGCCCAGGCCGAGACCGGGAAACAGCATAGGTACCGAGGCGCCGAGCTGATCCATCGGCAGGATCAGCGGCTGCGGGGCCTTCTCCTCGACGTTCTCAAGGTAGTGCGGTGCCAGCGGCTCCCAGAAGGCGAAATGGGGGCCGACGAAGCCGAACTCGGCCCGCGCATGGTCGTACATGGACAGCGTGCCGGCGTGCAGATGGGCCAGGTGATAGTGGTCGATGTAGTTCTCAACCACGATCTTCCAGTTCGCCTTGATCTCGTGGGCCGTGGCGGAGTCGGGATACTCCACCAGCTCCTCCACCTTGTGCGGCCCGAGATGGGGCTCGACCTCGCCGAACCAGTCCATGATCGAGCCGGCTTCCGCCTCGGGATGAACGAAGATCATGCCGCGCCACAGGTCGATCGATGCTGGCTTCAGGCCAAGGCACGACTTGTCGAGGCCCTTGAATTCGCTGTCCTCTTCAGGAACTGAGATCAATCGGCCTTCGAGATCGTAGGTCCAGTCATGATAGGGGCAGGTAATGGCCTTCTGCGTCTTGCCGACAGCGCGCAGAAGCTGTGTGCCGCGATGGCGGCAAATGTTGTGGAAGGCGCGCAGGCGGCGGTCCCGGCCCATCACGACGAAGATGTTGTTGAGCCCGGCCTGCACCGAGACGTACTGGCCGGGTTCCGACACATCCTCCGCGAAGCCGGCATAGCGCCAGACGCGCGAGAAGATCCGCTCCTGCTCCAGGTCGAACCAGTCTTGAGAGACATAGGCGTCGACCGGCAGGATATGCATGCGGCGCTGCGGCGGCATCTAGAGCCCCCACATCCAAGCATAGAAGCCGTTGATGACGGAGGGCGCGGCATCGACCAGGATCATCGCGACGCCGAGCAGTACCCAGAGCACGGTCACGATCCAGAACAGGACGGGCTGCTGATCGCGGGGAATCGTGCCGATCAGGTGCACTTCGCCCATTCTAATGGCGGGGACGGTCCAGTAGAGGAACAGCAGCCCCCAAGGCCACCACCAGTTCATGTAGAGCGCGACGAGCAGTCCGATCAGGACGAGGACGGTCAGCCAACGGAATGCGATCATGCGATGGGTCCTTCCATCATTCGGGCTGGTCCTGTTGCCGCCTGAGCTAGCCGATTGGACAAGCGGGCGGCGGAAGTGTCCCACAGGTCAGAAGGGGCGGGGATAAGCCGTTTGCGGCAGCAGAATAGATTGTCATGTCCGATAATTAATGTTGCCGTTGAAAATTTTCAATGTTGAAAATCTACTTGGAGATAAGCCTGCCTCGTGTCCGAGCTTGCTGCGCCGTTGTCGGTCGCCTCACAGCGCCTTGTACATGATCGTGGTCGGATCCAGCGTGTCGTCGAAGGGGTCGCGGCAATAGCCCGGGATGATGCCAGCCGTGAGATAGCCGATGGAGGCATAAAGCGGCTCCGCCGTGTCACCGGTGCGGGTGTCCAGCGTGATCAGGCGGCGGCCCTGGTCGCAGGCCAAGCGCTCCAGTTCCGCCATAAGAGCGCGGGCAATGCCGCGGCGGCGGAAGTCCGGGTGGACCAGCAGCTTGGAGACCTCCGCCCGGTGCGGCTGGTTGGGCGGCGTATCGGTGTCCAGAAGCACGGTTCCGGCAATGCGGCCGGCAATCTCTGCGACCAGCAATGTCCGGGTGCCGGCACACACACCAGGCAAGACCTTGTGGATCCAGAAACCCCCCGCATCGTCTTCGCTGAAGGGGAGGATGAAGTTGACGCTGGCGCCGGCGTGGACGCAAGCATGCAGCACTGCGCCAAGCTCGCGCGCCCGACGTGCAATGTGGTTCGCAGGCAGGATCGCAATGGTCGTCTGTGGCGAGGTGGTCATGCGGGATCACACCATGAACAGGATGTATCGGGCGAGGGCATGGTCGGGCGTGGCGAAGGCGCTCGCGCCGAACAGGCGGTAGCGCAGGCAGTCGCCGGGTGCCAGACCATGCGTCTGCCCGCCGACGGTGACCTCAAGCTGGCCCTCGAGCAGCAGTAGGTGGTGCTCCAGGCCGGGCCGGGGCGGATCGTCATAGGTGATGCGTGTACCCGGCGGCAGTTCGCAGTCCAGCGCCTCCGCCGCCAGGGTCTGGGCCGGTGGGGAGAGGGACCTGCGCCGAAAGCCGGTGTCAGGATCGGTCCAGACCGGCTGCGTGTCGCGGCGGACCAGTGGCGCATGGGCGTCTTCGACCATGTGCATCAGCCGCGACAGGGTCAGGCCATAGGCGGCACAGAGGCGGCCGAGTACGCCGGCGGTCGCGCTCACCTCCGCATTCTCGAGGCGAGAGAGGGTGGCACGGCTGACGCCGCTGCGCCGTGCCAACGCGTCCAGCGACCAACCGCGCTCGGCACGCAGCCCCTTTAGACGCTGAGCGATCCGGTGGTCGATAGAAGTGTCATCGAATGAGGTTTGTCCCATATATGAAAATATGTCTCGTATATGGGATCGCTGTCAATGCCACTCAGCCCGGGCATGGTTTCACTTGCAGGCCGATCAGGCCGCCGCGGCCGCGCAGGCGGCTGTGCGGCAGCGGCGTGAAGGCGGCCAGCAGGCGATCGGTCACCTCCGCATCATCTGCGTGGGCCGCGGCGGCCAAATCGTCGCTGATCACGATTTCGCCTTCGACGGACCGGGTCAGCTTCTCCAGCCGGGCAGCGACATTGACGGTGTCACCCAGCACGGTGAACTCCAGCCTGCGCTCGTCGCCGATCCCGCCCATCACCACGGGGCCGAAATGGGCGCCGATGCCTATGCGCACCGGGACGGCACCGTCCAAGGCGCGCTCACGGTTCCAGGCAGCCACAGTATCGGCCATGGCAACGGCGCAGGCCAGTGTGCGCACGGCTTCCCGGCCCTGTTCGATCGGGGTTCCGAAGGTGACCATCACCGCGTCGCCGATGAACTTGTCGACGGCCCCGTCATGGGCGAAGGCGGCCCCTACCATGCGGCCGTGGAATTCCCGCAAGAGGGCGATCACCTGCTCCGGCGTGTGGTCCTCCGCAAACCGGGTAAAGGCGACGATGTCCGCGAAGATGACGCCGACTGTGGCCGTCTGCGGCCGGTCGAGGCCCTCCAGCGTCTGCAGGCGATCGACCATGGCGGTAGAAAAGAAGCGGCTCAGATTGGCGCGGGCCCGCTCCGCCAGCACGCCTCGCACGATCAGCCGCTGCGATCGGGCGACAATCGCCGCCAGCATAAAGCCGATCATCAGCGCGGCAAGGATCTCCGCATGCCAGGCCCATTCCCGCACAAGCATTGGGTCCGCGATGGGGGAGTAGTCTTGGGCCAGCCACATCGAACGCCAGTCTTCGGTGGAGATGCCGGTATGGGCATCCGGCGTCTGCAACATCCATTGCATGACGGCGAACCAGACCGCGGCGGTGACGATGCCACCCCAGGCGGCGAGCCAGGGCCGATAGCCGAGGCCCTGCAGTACAAGCAGCAGCATGAACCAGATGAAGGGGCGGTCGAACTGCAGATAGGGCGCCGGTACGCCATAGCCCCAGGTCGCCGGCAGGGCGATCAAAAGCGCCAGAACCACGTTGTCGAGGACGGGAAAGAGGCCGAGGATCAGCGGATGGCGGTGACCGGCCGCAACGGTGCGATATCGGGCCACGCCCAGCAGCCAGACCAGCACGAGTCCCGCCATCTGTGCGAAATAGATGAAGCCGATATCGTCTAGCGCCAAGTGGATGGCGGTCGCGTATGCGCCGACCACGGCCATCGCCATCAGCCTCAGCCATGCGGCAAGGCGCACACCGTCGATACGTTCAGCCTCGATCGCGCGGTCCGCCCGCCGGTTCTGCCGGTCCCGAAGGCTCTGGAGCGCGGCCACGGTTTTTCCGAGTTGGCGCTGAAGGGTCATGCTGCAGCCCCCAAGAAGTCGGATACGGTATCCGCCATGGCGCCATAAACCCGGCATTTGGGTATGGTCGCAAGGCGCTCGTCGGTTGACCGTCGCCCCGGCTTGGCTATCTTCGCCGCGAGCCGGGCCGAAGCCCATCAGACGGCGGACCATTATCCGCCCATGCACGCCGAGTCCGACATGACCAAGCCGAATGCCCGGCCCGCCCGGGCCGAATTCTCTTCTGGACCTTGCGCCAAGCGGCCGGGCTGGAGCCTGGAGGCGCTGTCCGGGGCAGCACTTGGGCGCTCCCACCGATCCGGCATCGGCAAGAGCCGGCTTGGTGACGTCATCGCTCGCAGCCGGGCGATCCTGGGGCTGCCGGCCGACTATCGGCTGGGCATCGTCCCGGGCTCGGACACCGGAGCATTCGAGATGGCGATGTGGTCGCTCTTGGGCGCTCGAGGGGTCGATTTGCTGGCGTGGGAGAGTTTTGGTGCGGCCTGGGTGACCGATGCGGTGAAGCAGCTGAAGCTGCCGGATGTCCGCAAGTTGGAGGCCGATTACGGCCATCTGCCCGATCTGTCTGCAGTCGACCCGGCGCGCGACGTCGTCTTCACCTGGAATGGCACGACATCGGGCGTGCGCGTGCCTGACGGCGACTGGATCGCGGCCGACCGCGAGGGGCTGACCCTGTGCGATGCCACCTCGGCCGTGTTCGCCATGGACATCCCTTGGGACCGCATCGATGTCGCCACATGGTCTTGGCAGAAAGTGCTCGGCGGTGAGGCGGCGCACGGCATGCTCGTCCTCAGCCCACGCGCCGTGGCGCGGCTGGAAAGCCATCAACCGCCTTGGCCCATGCCCAAGGTGTTCCGACTGACCAAAGGTGGCAAGCTGATCGACGGAACCTTTGTGGGCGAGACCATCAACACCCCGTCGCTCTTGGCGACGGAGGACGCGCTGGACGGCCTGCGCTGGGCGGAAGGCGTCGGCGGCCTGCCAGGTCTGATCGCGCGGTCGGAGGCCAACCTGCGGACGATCGCGGAGTGGGTGGTTGAGAGCGATTGGGCGGACTTCCTGGCTGAGGTACCTGCGACCCGCTCGTCGACCTCGATCTGCCTGAAGATCGTCGACCCGTGGTTCCTGGCCCTGGATGACGGCGCGCGCAAATCCGTGCCCAAGCGCATGGCCAAGCTGCTGGAAGACGAAGGCGTTGCTTTCGACATCAACGGCTATCGCGATGCGCCGCCGGGCCTGCGCATCTGGGGCGGCGCCACCGTCGAGACCGCAGATGTGGCAGCGCTGTTGCCCTGGCTCGACTGGGCTTATGCCGCGATCAAGGCGGACACCTGACTGGCCCTCCGCACCATCCCAACCAAAATCACCACCCAGCCTGCAAGGATGCCCCATGCCTAAGGTGCTGATTTCCGACAAGCTGAGCCCAGCCGCGGTGGCGATCTTCGCCGAACGCGGTGTCGAGGCCGATCTCCGGCCCGGCCTGTCGCCGGACGAGCTGAAGGCCGCATTGCCGGGCTATGACGGTCTGGCCATCCGTTCCGCCACCAAGGTGACTGCCGATGTCGTCGCGGCGGCGGACGGGTTGAAGGTGGTGGGTCGGGCCGGCATCGGCGTCGACAATGTCGACATCGCCGCCGCCACGGCCAAGGGCATCGTGGTGATGAACACGCCGTTCGGCAATGCCATCACCACGGCCGAGCACACGATTGCGATGATGTTCAGCCTCGCCCGGCAGATCCCCCAGGCGGACGCGTCGACCCAGGCCGGCAAGTGGGAGAAGTCCCGCTTCATGGGCGTGGAACTGACCGGCAAGACGCTGGGCGTGATCGGCTGCGGCAATATCGGCTCGATCGTTGCCGATCGGGCGCGCGGGCTGAAGATGCGGGTCGTTGCCTACGACCCCTTCCTGTCGCAGGAGCGCGCCGTTTCCCTGGGTGTGGAGAAGGTGGAGTTGGACGAACTGTACGCCCGCGCCGATGTGGTGACTCTGCATGTCCCCAACACCGAGGCGACACGGCACATGATCGACGCCGCGGCGATCGCCAAGATGAAGCGCGGCGTGCGCATCCTCAACTGCGCCCGCGGCGGGCTAGTGGTGGAGGAGGACCTGCGCGCGGCACTGGACGACGGCCAAGTGGCCGGGGCAGCCTTCGACGTCTTCGCCGTAGAGCCGGCGAAGGACAGCCCGCTGTTCGGCCATCCGGGCGTGGTGTGCACACCGCATCTGGGCGCGTCGACAGCCGAAGCGCAAGAGAACGTGGCGCTGCAGATCGCCGAGCAGATGTCCGACTATCTGCTGACCGGGGCGGTCAGCAACGCGCTGAACATGCCCTCGGTCAGCGCGGAGGAGGCGCCGAAGCTGCGCCCGTATCTGCACCTGGCCGAACAGCTCGGCAGCTTCGCCGGGCAGATCACCGAAAGCGCGATCAAGTCGGCGACCTTCGAGTTCCAGGGCGAGGTGGCAGAGCTGAACTGCCGGCCGATTACGGCGGTCGCGTTGACCGGCGTCTTCACCCCGTTGTTGCAGACGGTCAACATGGTGTCGGCGCCAATCGTGGCGCGGGAGCGCGGCGTGGCCATTGCTGAGACCAAGCGCGAGCGGTGCGATGCCTATCACACGCTGATCCGCGTGACCCTTGAGACCGAGAGGCGCACGCGCAGCGTGGCCGGCACCCTGTTCGACGGCGAGAAGCCGCGCATCGTCGAGATCGAGGGCGTTCCGCTGGAGGCGGAAGTCACGGACCACATGCTGTTCGTCCGCAACCAGGACAAGCCCGGCCTGATCGGCGGCCTCGGCACCGTCTTGGGCGACGCCGCCGTCAACATCGCCAGCTTCCATCTGGGCCGCCGTGCTGAGGGCGAAGACGCGGTAGCGCTTGTGGCCGTAGACGGCGCTCTGCCGGACGACCTGCTGACAAAGGTATCGGAGCTGCCGAACGTGCTGTCGGCAAAGGCTCTGCGGTTCTAGGTCGCTTATGCCGGGATGACATCCGGTCTTGCCGACCACCGCCCGCTGCATCAAAGTTGCCGGGAACAATAAGCCTGTTCAGGGCAGTTCCATCAAAGGGTAAGGGATCGCAATGTTAGAAATCAAAGATATCCATCTGAGCCGTCTTGAAGCAGAGACGCTGAGACAGGCAGCGGAGTTTGCGCTTGAGCACGATGCAATGGGCAGCGTCTTCTATGGGGACCGCCAGACAGCATTGCGCCGGGCGATGCGTAAGATTGAAGACTATCTGGCGACCCATCCGGACCTTGGTGAAGACTGACAGTCGCCAAGGGCGGTCGGCACGGCCAAGCCCGGCCGCTCAATTGGCCCAGAGCGGCCTGTCGTCGCTACTTGCCGTCGGCTCTTCCGGGCTCAGCTTGCCGTTGGGGCGCCGCAGCGGCAAGGTGACCACGACAGTGGTGCCCTGACCGACGGCGCTGTCGATCTGCAGGCGGCCGTGATGGCCGTCCACGAGCCGGCGGCAAAGGGCAAGTCCCAGCCCCAGACCGCGGCCCTCCACTGCGCGGAAGGGCGAGTCTTCGGCGCGCTCGAACGCTTGGCCGACCAGGCTCAGCGCCCCGGGCGGGATGCCGACCCCTGTGTCGCTGACGGTCATGACGATCGTATCGTCCTGCTGCTCCACCGTCACGGTGACGCTGCCGCCGGGCGGCGTGAACTTCAGAGCGTTGTCCAGCAGGTTGGCCAGCACGCGGCGCACGGCCTGCGGATCCGCCTCCAGCGGCGGCGGTCGCAGCGGGCATTCGAGCGACAAGGCGATGCCGGCGGCATCGGCGCGCGCCACAAGGCCCTCGACCACGCTCGCCGCTTCGCGGTCGACCATGACGCGGGCGGCCCTCAGCTCCTTCGAGCCGGCCTCGATTGCCGAGAAGTCCAGCACGTCGCTGATCAGGTCTTTCAGCATGCACGCGCTGGCATGGATGTCGGATGCGTATGACTGATAACGGCGGTTGCCGAGGTCGCCGAACAGCTCCGACTTCATGACCTCGGCAAAGCCGATGATGGCATTGAGCGGCGTTCTCAGTTCATGGCTCATGGTCGCAAGGAAACGGCTCTTCGACCGGCTGGACTCGCGCGCCGCCGTGAACGCGGCTTCCAGCTCGCGGTTCTTCTGGCGCAAAGCAGCGAGTGCCGCGCTCAACTGGCGCTCGGAAATCTGCATGCGACGCATGGCGCCGACCTGCTTTGATACGTCCGTGCCGCTGCCGCGATAGCCGATGAAGTGGCCGGTATCGCGGTCGAACACCGGCACGCCGCTGATCAGCTGCGGGAAAACCTCCCCCGACGGCCGGCGGACGTGGAACTCGAAGTCGCGGAAGGGCTGGCGGTCGCGGAACTCAGGCGTGTGCGAGATGTCGTCGGCACCGTGTTCCAGGCGCCCGAATTCGGAGAACCGATGCCCGACGAAGAACTGCACCGGCCAGCCGGCGATGAAGGTAAGCCGGTCCGACAGAAAGGTGACCACGCCCGCTGCGTCGGTTTCCCACACCCAGTCGGCCGAACAGGCCAGGAAGTCGTGCAGGCGCGCCTCGGCCTGACGAACGCGCTCCAGCTCCTGCAGGCTTGCCTGGACGTCGCTGAGCATCGTCACATAGAGGGCCTGCGAGCGGCCCGCTTCGTTCAGCGGAAAGCAGGTGATGTCGAGATCGGTATCCGGAGGTTCGCGCAGATACCGCGACGTTACCGTCCCGCCATGGCCGTTCAACTCGGCGATGGCTCGGCCCACATGGGTACGGAAGGCCGCCATCCGCGCATTGTCCGGCGCATTGTCGTTGCTGATGCCCAGTACCTGGCGGAAGGTCTGGTTGGTGAAGACGAGGTTGGCGGCACGGTCGACGATCGACATGGGCGGCAGCGCGAGGTCGAGCAGCCTGCGGGCTTCGGCGGTCATTGCCCTGCCTCCGTCCAGACAGATCCTGTCGCGGCGGCGCGAGGCCGCATGCGGGCGAAATGCGGCGTATGGCCGTTCATGACGCCCCCGTCCCGGTTGCGGCAGCCTGTCTGCGCCGACCCACAGCCCGATCGCTGGCCAGCGCGTCGATGGCATCCAGGTATTCCGGATGCCGCCGCCAGACCGTTGTCGCTCTGGCGGCGCGGTCCGGCCGCGTTTCATCGAACAGGGTCAGCACCCGCTGCAGCCGCTGCGGAGGCAGGGCGGCGTCTTCCCCGAATGCGCTCTGGATCAGCATGAACAGCGTCCCGAAGTCATTTCGGTCGATGCCGCAGGCCCGACAGATCATCGCCAGGCTCTCGCCGTCGCAATCCAGCACGATGCGGCGGACCACGATCTCCGGCAGATCGGCCATGCGGGCGAGCGCGCCGACGAACACCGGTACGCGTCCCGACCTGAGCAGGCGGATCAGCAGGCTCGCATTGATCTCTGTTGCGTCACCCAGGCCGGCGATCAGCGCCTGCACCGTATCGTTCAGAGCCTGGCCGCCGTTCGCCCGTGCGGCACTCTCTTCCGCCACCGAGGTCTCCATCGCGGTGTCCAGCTGATCGACATCGATGGCGTGGTGGCGCAGCAGATGCTCCCGCAAGGCGGCGGAGACCCACCAGTACATGCGCATGGCCAGGTCCGTCGGCAGGTCCGCGCGCAAGAGCAGCGGACGCTGGAACCGATCGACACGCTGGGACTCGGCGACCAGGTATTCCATCGCGCGGCGCGACAGTTCGGCATTGGCATTGCCGAGCAGACTCTCGATCACATCAAGGTCACCGGTGGCCACCAGCGCGTCGCTCACCGGGGCCGATAGCGACCGTCGCATCGTGATCGCAAGCCAGTGTTCACGGCCTCGCTGCTTGATGACATTGATCAGGTCAGGATCCTGGATCACCGGGCTCTCGCGCAGGATCGGCCCGGCGATTTCAATATCCTCGTTGGCCAAGAGCGCGATCAGTTCAGTGGGCGCGCTTTCGTTTGCCTGCAGCTGTTCGGCCAGCCGCTTGCGCAGATCGACCTCGACCTCTTTGATCAGATCGCGCAGGATCCCAACGATAAGGGACCGTTCACGTTCGCTGACACGCGCGTCTTCCATGAGAAAGATGTCGACGACATTGCCAAACAAAACCTGACGGCTGGTCCGCCGACGGTCGCGCGCCAGTTCGATCAGATCCTCGACGCTTGTTTGGCTTTCGCTCGACATTACCCGAAGTGCCGGCTGGTTGGACCGTTCCAGCCTCTGGTTACCGGACAAGGTTTAATGTTCGACTATTAAGCTTCTGCACTCTCCAATCGAACATTACCGGAATTTTGCTTAAAATCGGTGAATTGTAAAGATCGTGTTGATCTGGGGCCCCACGGTGCTGTCATCGAAACGTAATGGTGATTGCTTTCAAGTGGAATTGCTTGGAAGGCTGACTGATCGATCGGACGTTAACCAATATGGACATTACGGCTATCAAGCCTCATGTCGCCGCCGTCTTGCAGCCCAGTGCCCGATGCAGAGTCTGCGGCTCGATAGCGCAGCCTCGGAAGTTTGCCCGCCAGAAATCAGTGGAATCGAGCCTGGCCCCGCGCAGATCACAATCGCGCAGATCGGCCTCACTGAGGTCGGCGCCGGTCAGATTACTTTCCCGCAGATCTGCGCCGCGAAGAAATGCTTGGCGAAGATTGGTCCTCACCAGTCGTGATTCACGCAGATCGGCCCCGCTCAGATCCGCACCGGCAAAATCGGCATCCGTCAGGTCCGTTCCTTTCATGTCGACATCCGTGAGATCGAGCCCTGAGAGATCGGCCCGCTCGCCGCCGGGTTCGCCGCGCAGCCAGGCATGGTGTGCCGCCAGTACGCGAAGCAGGTTGCGCAGCTTCGCCGAACGCGTCCGCGCTGCCTCTTTCTCTTCGTCTGCCTTATTGATGATCCGAGTGTCTTTCGGCAATTGCGGGCAAAGATAGCGGACACGCAACTGACGCTTCGCGTCATCCATGTCTTTGGCGACGAGTTCCCCCATCTCGACGGGTGCTTCGGGAAGCGGGCGGATCTCGTAAGAATAGATATGGTCACTCATCACAACACCTGTGGTTTCTCTCGCAGGTTCGGGGTTCCGCCGCTCGGTTTCGTGTCTCGCAACGGATTGGCAATGCGCAGACGATCTCAAAGCAGGAAGTGGTAGCTCAGCGCCTCCGCCAGATCGTCGCCAAACCGATCGCTCTTGCGGATAATCGGCACCTTCTCGGGGACGAAGTGCAACTGCTCATCGCCTTCGGCGAGGCTCGTGATCAGGGCGACCGGGATGTTGCGGGTCTCGGGCATGTGCGACAGCGCGATGCAAAGGTCGATGCCGGACATGCCGGGCATCATGGCCGAGATGATCATCATGTCCGGCTTGGTATGGATCGCATGATCGAGGGCAGCGATGGTCGAGGTGCAGATCGACATGCGGTAGCCGCAGGCCTGCAGCTCACGTTCGACGAAACGGGTCTGCGCCCCGTGCAGCATGACCAGCATGACTTCGACGTCGAGCACCTTGGCGTCCGCGATTGAGGAGCCGGCGGGCCGCGCCGGTAGAGTCCGCACGACATTGGCCGCAGGCGTATCGGGCCCGATGCTGCCGTCCAGGATGTCGGTGATCGTGTCGAGGTAGATGCGCAGATCTTCGACGCGGCCGTCGTCCATAGAGGTGACTGCCGAGGTGTAGTTCTCAAGCCGCGCCGCCACCATCTCCAAAAGCGGAATACCGAAATTGTGGGCTTGTCCCTTGGTCTCGAACGCAAAGCGGCGAAGAGGCTCAAGGTCCGCGCTCGTGTCCAGCGCATTGTCGAGTTCGCGAGCGATGTCGGCTGCGTTCGCGAGGAACTCCGACAGCATGTTCTCGATCATGGCCGATGTCGCACCGGCATAGAGGCCACTGGTAACGGGCGTCGCGGCCATGGTCGTTCCTGCGTTCAAACCAATCGGCATCACGGTCAGCGCGCGGCACCGCTGAGCGGGCCGGGCGGTTGACCGATGTCGGGTCAGGTAATCACGAGTATTGTTAATGATTGTATAACGTATGCTTCCGACCGTTGCCCGAAGGTCAGTCTTCGATCGTCGGGACCTCCGCCGCAAACAGGGCGGCCACCGGGAACCGCTGCAGCAGGTCTGCAAGGGGAAGGGGATCGGATGTCGGCCATTGGCGGCCGGTGAAGATGTCCCGCAGCACCGATGCTTCGCCTGCGGGCGGAAGCGCAACCGTTGTGTCCGCCCATCGGGCTTCCGGCGGCAGCGGACGATCGACGCCGTCCAGCAGATCCGCCACCAGACGCGGGACGACGACGACAAGTACCGTCCCGCTGTCACGGCGCATGAAGGCAAGTGCCTTGTCGGCCTTCTGGCCCGCTATCTCCAGCGGGATGTACTCACCCGAGGCGAACAGGCTCGGCCAGCGGCTGCGAACCCAAAGAGTGCGGGCGATGACATACTGTTTTATCCGGCCGTCGCGCCAAGTCTCGATCAGCGCCGCCAGACGTCCGGGATCCAGCACGTCCGCCATGTCCGCGAGCGTGTCCTTGCGGTGGGCGAAGTCCACCCGTCTGCGGTTGTCCGGATCGACAAGGCTGAGATCCCACATCTCGCTGCCCTGATAGATGTCCGGCACCCCCGGCACCGTCAGCTTCAGAAGGCATTGCGCCAGACCGTTGAGCGCGCCGATCGGCGCGATGCGGGCTTCGAACCGGGCGAAATCCGCCAAGAAGGCGGCACTGCGATGCGGATCTAGGATAGTCCGGACGAAGTGCTCCACCGCCAGCTCGTATTCGGGGTTCGGCCGGGTCCAGAACGTGTGGCGCTTGGCCTCCCGAGTGGCCTTGATCATGAAGGCAACCATGCGGTCGGCGAAGCCGGCAAGGGTGTTCGACGGGTCGTCGTCTTCGCCGGCCGGCCAGGCGCCCAGCATGGCCTGATAGAGCAGATACTCGTCGTTGCGCCCCGGCCCGAAGGGACCTTCCGACTGCCGGCGTCGTCTGTTCAGCTGCGACCAGCGCTGCACGCGGCGTCGCCATTCCATGCCGACTTCGCTCAGGGCCGAGATGCGGGCGCGCGTGTCCTCACCGCGCTTGTGGTCATGCGTCGCCGTTGCCAGCATGGTCAGCGGATAGCGCTTCAGCCGATCCTGGTTGAGACGGTGAAAGGCCGACGGGCTGATGCCGAACCGCGTCGGCTCGCCACCCACCTCGTTCAGCGATAGCAATCGGACATAGCGGTAGAATGCCGTATCCTCGATCGACTTCGCCATGACCGGTCCGGTGAACTGCTGGAACTTCATGGCGGTGCGCAGCACGTCAGGCTTCCGGTAGCCGCTGCCGCGCACGCGCGCGATGTCGGTACTCAGCACCTGGTAGATGAAATTGAGCACGCTGGTGTCGACGGTGCCGCTGAAGAAACCGCGCCGGGCGCGCGACAGCGCCCAATCGAGATTACGTCGGTCTTCATCGGAGAGGCCGCGCTGGCTCACATAGGTGCGGTAGACCGGAAAGTTCGAGACGATCGCCAGCAGGGCTTCCTGGATGCCCGGAAGCGTGAAGTCGCGGGACGACCACGAGCGGCGGGCCAGCTGGTGGAGATCAGACGCAAGAACGTTGAACTCACTGGCAAGGTTGGTTTCCACCATCTGGCGCTTGGCTTCGACGGCGAGTTCCTCGAAATCCGGTCGGCGGCCGATGAAGCGGTGATAGGTCAGCGTCAGCGCGCGTTCGCCTGCCGGGTCGACAAACAGCCCATTGACCAGGTTCATGAACTCATAGCCGGTGGTGCCGTCGATCGGCCAATGCTCCGGCAGGTGCTCGTGGCGCGCCAGGATCTTCTCCACCAGCAGATAGAACAGGTGGTCGCGGTCCTTCAGCGTGACCGTGCCTGAGGATGAGGGCATGACCGGCGTAGTGTCGGTTTGCATCTGCAGATAGGCGGCCCGGTCCTGCAGCTTGCGGCAATACAGCTCGGGATCGAACAAGCCGTCGATATGATCCAGGCGTACGCCCTGGATCTTTCCTTCGCCGATGAGCCGGAACAGGAGCTGATGGCTGACCTCGAACAGGTCGTCCCGCTCCATGCGAAGGCCCGCCAGATCGTTGATATCGAAGAACCGCCGATAGTTGATCTCCGCGGTGGCGACGCGCCAGTAGGCGACCCGATACGCCTGACGTTCAAGCAGCTGATGCAGTGGCAGGAAGCTAGACCGATCACCCGGCCGTCCGTTGAAATGCTCGAGCTCTTCGCGCAGAGCGTCCTGGAACTGGGGTCGCTCGGCGACCAGGCCGGCCAGCCGGCCCTTCAACGCGTCCGCGTGCTGATGCAACGTCGCCTGCTGGCGCACGGATCGCCGCACCGGGCGGATCGCTGCGAACTCGCTGATCAGGGAAGTCAACGTCCCGGACGTATGTTCCAGCCGGTCGCGTGTACGCCTCAAGATCGCGGGGTAGTCACGTACGGCGACCGGAAACACGTGCTCCCAATAGCGTATGTTGAAAGTTCCGCGGGTTTCGTCGAAATGCAGCTTCAGCTCGCCGCGCTCCAGCACGCTACCGTAGTGGTCGCCGAGAAAGGGCAGCAGAACCTTGCCCTTCAGCGTCGGTTCGGCGGGTGCCCAGTCGATGTCGAAGAAGTCTGCAAACGGGCTTGCCTGGCCCCATTCCAGCACGTCGAGCCACCAGGGATTGTCCGAACCGCCGACCCCCATGTGATTGGGAATGAAGTCGAGGATCAGACCCATGCCATGCCGATGCAGCGCCTCGACGAGGCGGTCGAACGATTGCGCGTCGCCGATTTCGGGATTGAACCGGTTATGGTCGGTGATGTCGTACCCGTGCTTCGATCCGGCGCGCGCCATCAGAAATGGCGACGCATACACATGGCTGATCCCGAGATCGGCGAGATAGGGCACCAGCGCCGCAGCGTCGTCGAAGGTGAAGTCGCTGTTCAGCTGCAATCGGTAGGTGGCACGCGGAACCGCTGGCGGGGCGGGGGCGTGGCTCATGCGTCCGGTCCGCCTCTCAGTCGGGGAAGCCCGTCTACCACGCCGCGCTTCCGACGGCTGTCCAAAGCACGGACCAGGGCGGCAGTCCGGTCCGCTCGGCGTTCTCAAGAAGCCCGGGGTGGCTCTCGAACAGCAGCCGGCCGTCGATGTGCCCGCAGCCCCGCTGGCCGGTGCCGGAGAGGTTCGCGGTCAACACCAATGCCGTGTCTTGCCCGGAGTCCCAGCGGACCGTGATGCCGCGATCGCCCCAGGTCTCTGCTCTGGCCGCGCCGGCCCCTATCTGCGCGAGCCGGGGCATGATGGCCTCGCGCCGAAGTGTGAGCAGGCGGGTGTAGTATGCGATCCACTCCTGCGGCTCCGGCATCGATGCGGTCGGCCAGTCAAGGCGTGATGTGGCGAAGGTCGCATCGGCATTGGGATCCGGGATCGACGTCCGGCTTTGCGGGTCGGCGAATTCCGGGAACCGGGCGAACTCGCGGCGACGGCCCTCGCGGACAGCAGCCGCCAGCTCGTCATGAAAGTCGCAGAAGTAGAGGAAAGGCTGCGTCGACCCCCATTCCTCGCCCATGAACAGGAGCGGCACCGGCGGGGCGACCAGCAAGACGGCGGCGATGGCCCGGGCCGTTTCCGGCGAGACGAGCCGGGCCAGCCGGTCGCCGTAGGCGCGGTTGCCCACCTGATCGTGATTCTGGGCGAAATCGACGAACGCAGCGGGCGGAAGATGGTCGCTAGGCTCGCCCCGCGGTTCGCCATCGCGATAGCCGGACGGTTCACCCTGATAGACGAAGCCCTGGGTCAGGGTCCGGGCCAGATGCTCGCGCACATCGCTCGCGTAGTCGGCGTAGTAGCCGCCCGACTCCGCCGTGGCGATCACATGGTAGACGTGATGCGCATCGTCGTTCCATTGGGCGGTGTAGTGCCTCGGCCGGCCGGTTTCATCGCGGGACAGATAGCGGGCCTCGTTGGCGTCGTTCTCCAGAACGAGATGGACATGCCTGTCGGCTGGCAGCGCTGCGCGCACCGTTTCCGCCAATTCCGTGAGGATGTGCACGGGGCTGTCGTCGACGATGGCGTGGACGGCATCGAAACGCAGACCGTCGAACTGGTATTCCTGCAGCCAGTAGAGCGCGTTGTGAATGTAGAAGTCGCGGACGGCGCGCTGGGAGAAGTCGATGGCCGCGCCCCAGGGCGTGTGGTGGCGGTCGGTAAAGAACTGTGGCGCGTAAAGGTGCAGATAGTTCCCGTCCGGGCCGAAATGGTTATAGACGACGTCAAGGAACGCGGTCATGCCGCGTGCGTGCACCTCGTCCACCAGCGTCTTTAGGCCGTCGGGGTCGCCATAGGCCCGGTCCGGCGCGAACATCAGCACGCCGTCATAGCCCCAGCCCCGCCGTCCGGGGAAATCCGCCACCGGCATCAGCTCGACGGCCGTCACACCCAGCCGCTCAAGATGGTCGAGCTTGCGGCGTACGCCGTCGAAATCGCCCTGCTGGGTGAACGTGCCGACATGCAGCTCGTACAGCACGATTTCTTCCCATGGACGCCCGCGCCAGGTGCCGTGCTGCCAACCGAACCCGCGGGGGTCGATCACTAGGCTGGCGCCGTGGGCGTCTTCAACCTGGGCGCGCGATGCTGGGTCCGGCACCAGGAAGCCATCGTCAAGGCGATAACGGTACGCACTACCGTGCGGCGCATCGGCCACCGCCTCGAAGAATCCGTCACCCGCCGGCGCCATGAGATGCTCGCTGCCATCCGCCAGGACGACAGTCGGCCTAGACTGGGATGGGGCCCACAAACGAAACCGTACGGTCCCGTCATTGGTCACCTCGGCGCCGAAAGGCAGCCGGTGTGAGAACATGAAGCTCATGACCGACCCTCCGTGCCGGCGGAAAAGACACGGATTTCCGCCGGCGCCAGCGTCTCTGTTGCCTGGATGTCGAGCAGTCCGGACGGTCGCTCAGGCGTAATTTCCATGAATCCGTCGAGCCCCGTGGACGCAAGCCATTCGCCGGGTGCCGTCTCTGCGGCTCGACGATCGTCCGGGTTGATCAGGATCAGGGTTGCCTGCATCGCCGCATCGGGATCGGCAGAGTCGTAGCGCAACAGCCCCACGACATCGGCATCATCGCCGGTCAGTCGGACCTGCCTACCTTCCACGTTAAGGCTTGGTGCCGATGCCTTCATGGCGTTGGCGGCGGCGACGAAACCGGTAAGATCGAAGCGTGGCATTTCCGCCTCGCGCGCCCAATCCGCGGGCCGCGTTTCGACGACATGCAGTTTCGTGGCGAAGCCGTACTCATAGCCCGCGGGCATCATGACGCCGGCGGAAAACGCGGCGGCGAAGAGATAGCGCTGCCGATACCGGCGCTGGACGGTCTCGGGGTCCACATCCCCCAGTTCGGTCACCAGGCGTTCGGTGTCGTGGCTTTCCGGAAAGGCAATGGACGGCGCGATGCTGCGGAACGCGTCATACTGCTCCAAGAGCCAGGGCGCCCGAAAATTCCACCATTTTGAGCTGTTGAACAAATAGTCGAACCCCGCCTTGGCGAGGGCATCGACCTGCTCCGTCGTGCACCCCAGGGTCTCTGCGCAGAAGAGGCAGCCGGGCACGCGCGATTTCGCGCGGTCGATAAGCGGCTGCCAGATCTCAGCCGGCACCTGATAGGCGGCGTCGCAGCGGAAACCGCGAAAGCCGCGGTCGAGCGCCCAATCGAGATAGGCACCCCAGAAGTCCAGCATCGCGCCATGGTGCGACCGCTCTTCATAGTTCAGTTCGGCGAGATCACCCCAGATGGTGATGTTCTCTGGATCGTCGGGGTCGACAGCGCGCGGGGAATAGAGTTCGCCATCCTCATCACGGCGGTACCATTCCGGATGCCAGTCGACCAGAAGCCCGTCTTTGGCCGTGTGGTTGATCACGAGGTCGAGCATGACCGAAAGGCCGTGATCCCGCGCTCGGGCCGTGAAATCCGACAGCGCCGCATCTGCCGGCCTGCGATCTTCGATCACGGGGTGCAGGCGCTTTAAGTCTTTGATGGCATAGAGGCTTCCGGAGAAGCCGGGATAGTGGAAGGGGTTGAGATAGATCCAGTCGAACCCCATGCCTGCGATACGCGGCAGATGGCGCGACCAACCGTCAACCGAACCCGCGATCAGCGGAAAAAGGTTGTAGAGGCGTGGGCCCAACGGATCCTCCGAGTGGCGGCTCCGCCATTCCGGATTGGGAACGAGCTGCGGCTCCTGTGCCGCAAGTCCGGGGCCACCTTACCGGCTGCCCGACGCCGTTCCAAGGCCCGACCACGCCTCACCCCGCTCAATCGACGGTTTCCGCAATGACCGGCCTCCACCCGTCCAGAGCGATGTCCAACGTGACGGATCTAAGCGGTCGGGAGGTCGTTGGGCGTTGGCGAGGGCACCGGATTGCCGGCAAGGATACCGTTGATGTTGTGGAACGGGTCGCCGACATGCATGCCGTCGGCATCGATGGTGAACTCGCGGATGTTCTTGTCATGCCGCGAACCGCGCATCTTCAGCACGGTCATGCCGCGACGCATCTGCCCGTCCATTTCCACATAGCGCAGCAGGATAATCGAATCCGTGATGGTGGAGATGTGCGCCTCGGTGACCGAGGTGCCGCCCAGCAGCGTCGGTGTGGTGGCGGTGAACAGGCCCGCAATTTCCTGATGCTTGATGAACGAGGTGAGGCCGATCACGAATTCCCGGAACCCCCGCGGTGTGGCCACCCTTTCCAGCGCAGAGAGGCTGTCGATGGCCACCCGATTCGGTTTGAACTCTTCGATGGCAGAACGCATGTGCACCAGGTGGTCTTCCAGCCCCATCACTTCAGGGTAGAAGCAGACCACCTTCAGGTTTCCGTCCCGCTCAAGCTTGGCAAAGTCCACGCCCCAGCCGCTGGCATTGCGGAACAGCTGTTCACGGCTTTCCTCAAAGGCGAACACAAGGCAGCGCTCGCCCGAGGTGACGCCGCCGTTCAGGAAATGGGTGACGATCAGCGTCTTGCCGGTACCGGTGGCGCCGGAGACCAGAATGACGGAATCGCGGAAGAAGCCGCCGCCGCACATCTCGTTGATCTCGGCGACACCGGAGGAAATGCGGACGTTGGAGGAGCGCTGCTTCAACTGAATGGATGAGAGCGGAATAGCCGTGAGGCCGGACCCCGGCTGGATGGTCAGCGGGTACTCGCCCTTCTGGTGGTAGGCCCCGCGGAACTTCAGGATCTCCACCGTGCGTCGCCGCTTCTCCTCCTCCAGCACGTTGCGGAGGATCACCACATTGTCGGTGACGAACTCCTCCACCCCGTAGCGCGCGATGGGGCCGTATTCGGCGTTGCGCTCGGCCGTCATCACCGTAGTCACGCCGCGGTTCTTCAGCGCCGTGGCGATGCGGAACAGCTCACCACGGATCAGGGTCGAATCCTGGAAGCGTGAGAAGATCGCGCCAAGACTATCCAGCGACACGCGCCGTGCGCCGATCTTCTCAATGGCATGCTCAATGCGGGCCAGCAGGGCCGCCAGGTCATAACGGCCGACGATGGTCACGCTGTCGTCGGCGAAATGGGGCGAGGCGTCGACGAACAGCCACTTGCCCTGCGCTTCCCAGGCCTGGATGTCCCAGTCGAAGCTCTTCATGTTGGTCCGGATGTCTTCCGGAGGTTCTTCGAAGGTGACGAACACGCCCGGCTGGTCGAACTCGCTGATACCGCGTGACAGGAATTCGCAGGCGAACAGGGTCTTGGCGCTGCCAGCGGAACCGGCAACCAGCGTCGTGCGATTCTGTGGCAGACCGCCGTTGGAGATCTCGTCGAACCCGGGAATCCCCGTCCTGATTTTGGTGATCGCAGTGACGATCTTATTTTCCAGCATGAGCGTCCTCTTCACCCGGTGAGGATGACGTGTGCAGGCCCAAGGCCTCCGCGACCGCATGGATGTCCGAGAGGTCGCCGATGACGCGCCGGACGGGCGGCGGGATCGCCTTCACCAGGGTAGGTGTTGCCAGGAGGTTTTCCTGCTCAGCCAAGCCAGGCTGTTCGAGGATGTCGATGACTTCCAGTTCGTGCGGGTCAATGGCGAACTCGGATACCAATCGACGAACGTTGACCAGCGCCTGCTCCGAACGCGGCGTACGACCAGTCAGGTAAAGCCTCAACACACAAGGGGCCATACGACGATCCCGCTGAGGTACCTCATTTGCGGCTTTGCGCCACGTCAGACCTTACACCGCAAGCCGGGAAGCGTCCTACCGTCATTGCCCCGCCACGCTTGTGAGGATTGGTAACATAACGATAAAGCTCGGTGAGGCAATACGCGGTGACGTCAATTCGCTAAAGGGGCTGCCACGGAATAACCGCAATTCGCTTATGTCTTTACTAAGCCTGTGTAAGGTAAAGGTTTTGCGAGACTGCTTTGTTGGCTTAGCATCACTACGCCCGCACCCACGGCAACCGGGGGCTAAACGCGCCCATGCCATAACGAGGGCGGGCGGAAGCGGAAGGCAGGGTCATTTTGGGGAGGAGCTACCGAATGCGTTGGTCGCGCGAAGGCCGGCGAACAGGGTGCGCGGTTCTGGCTCTCATGGCGATGATGGTGACCGCCGGCGCTCAGACCGAGCGTGAAGACTTCATCGAGTCTGGAGCGGAACTGCTGTCGCAAGAGCAGGTCGCTGAGATGTTTTCTGGCAATTCGTTTCAAGGAGAGATCTGGACCGCCTATTACGACGAGACTGGGCGCAAGGCGACACGGATCGGCGATCGCGTCGTTGAGCGAACTTGGTGGGTGGAAGACAACGGCACCGTCTGCCAGACCTTGAATCGCACCGGCGAGACGGCGTGCGAGCCGCAATTCTATCGGCTTGACGAGGTCTATCGCTCGTTCCGGGACGATGGGTCCCTCTTGGTCGAATTCACCATGCTGCCAGGCAATCCCGAAGGGCTGTAGCCTCTCGCGACTATGACGGCGCTTTGGTGTCGTCGGGCCCAGGGGCCTCGCCCGGAGCGCGGGCCGGTGCGCGCGGATCGAGCTTCGGCAGCTGCGGGCTGGTCGCCGGCACGTTGACGAAGCGCGCACGTTCGTCAACCGGCCGCGGTGCGCGCCGGGTCATGCGGTAGCTGACGAAGCCGGTCATGAACAGGGCGACGGCCGCAACGAAGTAGAAGAGGCCGTCCGGACCGGCAGCGTTCATGATGAAGGTCGCGGCCGTGGGGCCGATCATCGAGCCGACGGCCCAGGCCAGCAGCAGCGTGCTGGTCATGGCCACGCGTTCGTCCTGACCCGCGAAGTCATTCGCATGGGCGATGAAGATCGCATAGATCGACAGGCTAACACCGCCCCACAGGCAGAACAGAACGTAGAGCGCGTCAGGCCACCTTGTGCCCAAGATCGCGATGGCGAGCGACAGCACGATCACGAGGCTGCCCGCCGATACGATCACGGTGCGGCGGTCGACGCGGTCTGAGAGCCAGCCGAGCGGCCACTGCAGACACAGGCTGCCGATCTGCGTGGCGGCCATCAAAACAGCGATCTCGGACGCGGTGAGCGACTGCTGCGCGCCATAGAGCGGGCCGATATTGATCACCGAAGCATTCATCATCCCGATGGCGAAGCACCCCACGGCGGCGGCCGGTGCCACGCGGTAGAAGCGCTTGAGCCCAAGGGTGCGCAGCTTCGGCACGCTGGGGCTGGGCGCGCGGGTCATGGCCACGGGGATCAGCGAGAGGGAATAGGCTGCACTGGCGACCATGAAGAAGATCAGACCGCCGATATCCGACAGGACCAGCGAGAGCTGACCGCCGGCAAACGCCGTCTTGCTGATGACCATATAGGCGGCCATGACACGGCCGCGCTGCTGGCTGGGCGTACGCTCGTTCAGCCAGCTTTCCGCGACGGTCAAGAGCGACGCCGTGGCGAAGCCGTGTACGACCCGCACCGCCATCCACAAGAGCGGTTCCGGCGCGATCGCGAACGCCAGCGTCACGGCCGAGGCCAGCGCCGCGAAGGCTGCGAACACCCGGATATGGCCGACGGCGGCAATCAGGCGGGACACCGCCAGGCAGCCGAGAATGAAGCCGCCGGAAAAGGCCGTCGCCATCAGGCCGATATCGACGGTCGACGCCTGTGCCGCATTGAGCTGCAACGGCAGCAGCGTGGACAAGAGCCCATGGGCGATCTGCAGCACGCCGGCACCGAAGATGACCGCGGCGAGAGCCAGGAACGGGTTCGGGATGGATCTGTCGACGCTGTCTAAGGAAGCCATGGGAGGGCTTTACGCCCAGTCGGCGCGGTCCGCAATGACGGGGCGTGACGATCGCGCATTCGTCTGTGTGCGGCGCGCTGGCCGCACCTGCAACCGCCGCGGGCCGGTTGGCCCGGCAGGCCCCCGTTTGCTACTGTCGCCGTCCGGTATCACGAGGCGGGGGTCGACCCATGCCCATCATCCCCTTGCGCGACATCAACAAGCTGGAACGCATTCCGTTCCAGTTCGTCACGGTGACCCTGATCGTCTTGTGTGTGCTGGCCTATCTCTACCAGTGGCTGTCACCGGCCAGCGACACTCAGCCTGACACGCTGGTGCTTGGCTTTGCGATGATCCCGGCGGTGCTCACGGGCGATGCGGCACTACCGGCGAAGCTGGGTGCGGTGCCCGCCTGGGCTACGTTGATCACCTACACGTTTCTGCATGGCGGCTTCTTCCATCTGCTCGGCAACATGCTGTTTCTCTGGGTGTTCGGCGACAATGTCGAAGACCAGCTGGGCCATATCCGCTTCATCATCTTCTATTTCGCCTGCGGGGCCATCGCCGCGCTCTGTCATCTGGTGCTGGATCCGTCGTCCGTAGCACCACTGATCGGTGCCAGCGGCGCGATCTCCGGCGTGATGGGCGCCTATCTGGTGCTGCATCCGAAGGCGCGTGTCTGGGTGCTGCTGTTCTGGCGCATACCGCTGCCGCTGCCAGCGTGGCTCGTCCTTGGCTTCTGGATCTGCTTCCAGGTGTACATGGCCATGACGGTATCGAGTGCACCCGGGGCTGACGGCAGCAATGTCGCGTGGCTTGCCCATATCGGCGGCTTCTTCGCCGGCATTCTGTTGATCTTGCCCTTCCGCAAGCCTCCCCCGGCCACGGGGGCGATCCAGCGCATGCGCTAGAGGCGGTGGGCCCGGGATGTCCGGCGATCTGAGGATCGGCGTCGATGTCGGCGGCACGAAGATCGAAGGCATCGCGATCGATCGCGACGGACGGGAGCGGGCGCGTCGCCGGATTGCGACGCCCCGCGGCGACTATGCCGCCTCGGTCGCGGCGATCGCCGATCTGGTAGCGTCTTTGGAGGACAGGGCAGGCGGCCGCGGCACGGTCGGCTTCGGCATTCCGGGCGTTGTGTCGCCGCGCACCGGCCTGGTGAAGAACGCCAACTCCACCTGGATGAACGGGCGGCCCTTCATTGATGATCTGGCGGCGGCTTTAGGGCGTCCCGTGCGGTCGGCCAATGACGCCAACTGCCTGGCCCTGTCCGAAGCGGTCGACGGGGCTGGCGCGGGGGCCGGCGTCGTCCTTGCTCTGATCCTGGGGACCGGCGTCGGGGCCGGCATTGCCGTTGGCGGAAGGGTCGTCACGGGTGCCAACGCCCTTGCCGGAGAATGGGGGCACAATCCGCTGCCTTGGCCCGATCCGACGGAGGTGCCGGGACCGCAATGCTATTGCGGCATGCGCGGCTGCATCGAGACATGGGTCTCCGGCCCGGCCATGGAGGCCGACCATCGGCGCGCAACGGGCCGATCCGTGCCGGGGCCGGAGATTGTCGCGATGGCCGGGGCAGGCGATGGCGCGGCGGCCGCTACGCTTCAGCGATACCTCGGGCGTTTGGCGCGCGGGCTGGCGCATGTCGTGAACCTGCTTGACCCGGATGTCGTCGTGGTGGGCGGCGGGCTGTCCGCCATCGGCGCCATCTATGATGCCGTGCCGCAACTGTTGCAGGGCTGGGTGTTCGGCGGCGAGGCGGAAACCCCGATCCGACCGGCGTTGCACGGCGATGCCAGCGGCGTCCGCGGCGCAGCCTGGCTATGGCCGCCCTGACACAGGTTCAGCCCGCGAAGGGCGTAGAGGGCAGGCCCCGAACCCCCGGGGTGAGCGAGAACAGAGATCCTGAGAGCGGGGCGCGCGCCATCGCGGCGTCATCGAGATCGGCCGTTGCCGAGGTGATATAGAGAGTGGAGAAATCCTCGCCGCCGAAGGCGCAGCTAGTGGGCTGAGGCACCGGCAAGTCGACCGTGCGGTCGATGCTGCCATCGGGCGCGTAGCGCACCACCCGCCAGCCGCCCCAGACGGCGGACCAGACGCAGCCCTCTGCATCCACGCACAGACCGTCGGGGAACTGCCCTTCCTCTTCCAGACGCACGAAGTCGCGCCGGTTGGCGAGACTGCCCGTCGTAGCGTCGAAGTCATAGGCATAGATCGTCTGGCGGATGCTGTCGGTGAAATACATGACCCGGTCATCCGGGCTCCAGCCCAGCCCGTTGGACAGGTGGACGCCGTCCTGCAGGGTCTGCCAGCGATGATCAGCGTCCAGCCGGTAGAGGCAGCCGGACCCCGCCGCCGTTTCTGCGTCGTCCATGGTGCCGGCCCAGAGCCGCCCGCGACGGTCAACCTTGCCGTCGTTGAAGCGATTGCCGGGCTGGTGCGGTTCGGGATCGTCGATCGCCTCGACCGTTCCGGCCGCAAGGTCGACGATCTTCAGCCCGGTCTTGAACCCTGCCACGAAGCCGCCAGCGGCGCGGGGCACCAGGAAGCCCACCCGCTCCGGCATAGGCCACGACGTGATATCGCCGGAAACTGGATCGAGCCGGTGCACCGTGGGGTTCTTGATGTCGACCCAATAGAGTACGGCTTCGCCGTCGTGCCAGACCGGCCCTTCGCCCACGACGCAGGGCATTTCGGCGACCACTTCAATGTCGGTCACGCGTGCTTTCCTTCCTCTGACATGTGTTGCAATACCGTTCCTTGCATCGGCCGGCCGCTCTGCGATAGGGGGCGTAGTGACCCCGTTCATAGCACGATACCGAACGGCGCAGTGCGGGCGACATGGCTGTGCGTGAAACCCTGCACCTTGTGGGCTTGACGCCCGGACACGCGCGGGGCGATATGCGCGCCTCGGGCGCGGGACCGCGCGCCCGTTCCTTGCCCGGCTGGAGGATCCGAAGATGCTGAGGCGCCTGCTTGCACCTATGGCGGCGATTGCGACGCTTGCCGGAACCACGGCCCTTGCGGAGGACGTCACCGTAGCCGTGACGGCGATCGTTGAGCATCCGTCGCTGGATGCAGTCCGCGATGGCATTCGCGACCGGCTGGTAGAACTTGGCTATGTCGAGGGCGAAACGCTGGAGTTCCTTTACGAGACAGCTCAAGGCAGCCCGGCCATCGCGGCCCAGGTGGCGCGCCAGTTCGTCGGCGACGCGCCCGACGTGATCGTGCCGATTTCCACGCCGTCTGCGCAGGCCGTCGTGGCGGCAACGACCGATATCCCCGTGGTCTTCACGGCGGTGACCGATCCGTTGGCCGCGGGACTGGTGACCAACCTGGACGCACCGGGCGGCAACGTGACGGGCCTGTCCGATATGATTCCGATTGCGGAGCATCTGGCGCTGGTCGGCGAGATCCTGCCGGACGTCGCGCGGCTGGGCTTCATGTACAATCCCGGCGAGGCGAATTCCGTCGTGGTGCTGGAGCGCATGACGGTGCTCGCTGCCGAGGCGGGCATCGAAATCGTCGAGGCTGGCGCCCCGCGCTCGGCCGATGTGCTGAGCGCAGCGCAGAGCTTGGTGGGCGATGTGGATGCCGTCTATGTGCCGACGGACAACACCATCGTCTCCGCACTGGAAGCGCTGCTGAGCGTCGGTCAGAGCAACGGCATGCCCGTCTTCTCCGCCGACACTGACAGCGTTAACCGCGGCACGATCGCGACTGTCGGGTTCGACTATTACGATGTCGGCGTTCAGACGGCCGATGTCGTTGCTCGCGTGCTAGAGGGCGAAGACCCCGGCGCCATCCCCGTCAGCTTCGCCAGCGGGTCGGAGCTTGCGGTCAATCCGGCGGCGGCGGAGGCCATGGGGGTGACGCTGCCGGATGCGGTCTTGGAAAGGGCGAACGTTGTCGTCGAATAGGGGACGGCCCGTCGGGGCGCGTCCCGCCGGGGTATGAGCCAGGTCGCATTTCTCGGGGCGATCGAGGTCGGGCTGGTCTATGCGCTGGTCGCGCTCGGCGTCTTTCTCAGCTTCCGCATCCTCAGTTTCCCCGACCTCACGGTCGATGGCAGCTTTCCCTTAGGCGCAGCCGTCGCGGCGACGGCGATCGTGGCGGGCTGGGATCCTTACCTGGCCACCGCTCTGGCGATGGCTGCCGGTGCCGTCGCCGGCATGGTGACGGCGTTTCTCAACATCCGCTTCCGCATCCTGCATCTGCTGGCCAGCATCCTGACCATGATCGCGCTGTTTTCCGTCAACCTGCGGATCATGGGGCGGCCGAACACGGCGCTGTTGCAGGAAGAGACCGTGCTGACGCCGTTTCTCGGCGGATCGCTGTCGGCCCATGAGGTCAAGCCGCTGTTCTTAGCAGCGGTCGTGGTTCTGGTGGCGATCCTGGTCGCCCGCTTCCTGGCCAGCGAGATGGGCCTGGCGATGCGGGCCACCGGCGCCAACCCGCGCATGGCGCGGGCCCAGGGCATCGGCACCGGCTTGCAGGTCTATGCCGGCATGGCGCTCAGCAACGCTCTGGTGGGGCTGGCTGGCGCGTTGTTCGCCCAGACCAACGGGTTCGCCGACGTGACCAGCGGCGTCGGCACCATCATCATCGGTCTTGCTGCCGTGATCCTGGGCGAAACGTTGATGCGCGGCCGCTCGGTTCTGATCATGGTGGCGGCGTGCATCGTCGGGTCCATCGTCTACCGTATCGCCGTGCAGTTCGCGCTGGAGATCGACGCGCTCGGCCTTCGGGCGTCGGATATGAACCTGGTGACCGCCCTTCTGGTCACGGTCGCGCTGGTCCTGCCGGGCTTGGGCAATCCCGTCTCGGCGCTGCTGAGGCGCAACGGGCGATGATCGTCGTCGACAACGCCGCCGTCGTGTTCGGGCGGTCGACGCCGCTGGAGACCTGGGCCCTGCACAAGGTCGATTTGACCATCCCCGAGGGCCAGTTCGTGACCGTCATCGGGTCGAATGGTGCCGGCAAATCGACCTTGTTGAACGTACTCAGTGGCGACGCCCCGTTGGCCCGCGGCCGGGTAGAGATGGACGGCATCGATGTGACCCGCTGGCCGACCACGCGGCGCGCCGGGCTGGTCGCCCGTGTCTTTCAGGATCCGATGGCCGGCACCTGCGAGGGCCTGTCGATCGAGGAGAATCTTGCCCTGGCCGCCACGCGCGGCACCCGCCGTAGCCTCGGCCGGTCCGTCGGGCGCGCGCGCCGGGCCGATTTCGCCGAGCGGCTGCGCGAACTGGGGCTGGGGCTGGAAACCCGGCTGACGGATCGCATGGGCTTGTTGTCCGGCGGACAGCGACAGGCCGTCAGCCTGCTGATGGCCACCCTGGCCGGCATGAAGATCCTGCTGTTGGACGAACATGTGGCGGCGCTGGACCCTAAGACCGCCGAGTTCGTCTTAGGCCTGACCAATCGCATCGTGTCGGAAAATCGCCTGACCACGCTGATGGTCACGCACTCCATGCGCCACGCACTCGATTGCGGCGACCGCACGGTGATGCTGCATGAAGGCCGCGTGGTGTTCGATGTGGGCGGCGAAGAGCGTCGCGGCCTGGACGTCCCTGACCTCTTGCGCATGTTCTCCCGCGTCCGCGGCGAGCAGCTCGACAACGACAGTCTGCTGCTGGCTTAACGGGTCGCCTGCTCAGTCGGTACGTCCTGCGACCGGTCCGGGCCTTTTCCTGTCCGCCCACGGGATCATTCCGCGGCGTCCGACCGCATCGGCCTGTCGGCCAGCAGCGTTGCCTGTGCCTGCAGCCGGGTCAGCATGTCCATGAGTTGCGCATGTTCCTGGCCGTTCAGCGCCTGCAGGATCTCCGCCTCGCGCGCCTTGGCAAGGGGCACGATCCGGTCGTGGATCGTCCGGCCCTGCGGCGTCAGGCCGAGGACGAGGCGCCGGCGGTCCTGCGGGTCAACGTTGCGGCTGATCAGCTTGCGCGCGGACGCCCGTGCCACGGCGCGGCTGACCCGCACCTTGTCCATCGCCGTGCGTTCGCAGACCCCGTTGGCCGACAGCGGCCCGAACCGCGCAAGGATGGCGATCAGCCGCCATTCAGCGACCGTCAGCCCGTATTCGTGCTCGTAAAGCTGCGCCAGCGCGCGGCTCACCAGATTGGCCAGAACAGACAGCCGGTAGGGCAGGAACCCCTCCAGCTCGAGTGTCGGCGAGGCATGGTCTTGGTCTGCCATCCGACCTTCGTCCTTGATTATTGTTTCAGTTGAAATGATGATTCCATAAACCGGACGCCGGGTCAGCAAAGAAGGAGGCCGGCCCCGCATCTCAGATGCGGACGGGCCCGCCCCAACAACACCACGACTCGTGGCGGCGATACGGCCTGGAGGGGCCGTTTTAAGCCCGCAACCGTCGGGCGGAGGAGGAGACAAGCGATGCGGAAATGGATCTCGTTGCCGCGGATTGCCGGCCGCGCGTCGCGACAGGCCCATGCCGACCTGCCCGACGGCACCTACGAGCGCGAGATGGGCAAGGAAGGCTTTTTCGGGCCGGCCAGCCACATGTATCACCGCCACCCGCCGACCGGCTGGGTCGACTGGGAAGGGCCGCTGAGGCCGCGGGCCTTCGACCTGACCAAACTGAACCGGGAGGAGCCATCGCCTTGGGACGCGGTCGACGTGCTGCATAACGCGCATGTGCGGTTCCGGTTCTGGCGGGCACCGATGCGCATGGACCATCTGGCCCGCAATGGCGACGGCGACGAACTGATGTTCATCCACCGCGGCAGCGGGCACCTCTATTGCGATTACGGCCATCTGGAGGTCCGGGCCGGCGACTACATCGTGCTGCCGCGGTCGACGAACTGGCGGCTCGACTGTGAGGAGCCTGTGCTGGCGCTGCTGATCGAGGCCACGGGGTCGAGCTATATGCTGCCGGACAAGGGCATGGTCGGGCCGCATGCGGTGTTCGACCCGGCGATGTTCGACGTGCCGGAGATCGATAACGCTTTCGCCGACCAGCAGGACGAGCGCGAATGGCAGGTCCGGATCAAGCGCCGCAACCTGGTTTCGACCGTGACCTATCCGTTCAACCCGCTGGATGCGGTCGGCTGGAAGGGCGATCTGGCGCCGGTACGCATCAATGTCGAGGCGATCCGGCCGCTGATGAGCCACCGCTATCACCTGCCGCCGTCGGCCCACACCACTTTTGTCGCCGACAGGTTCGTGATCTGCACCTTCTGCCCGCGGCCGTTCGAGAGCGACCCCGGTGCCCTGAAGGTGCCGTTCTTTCACAACAACGACGACTATGACGAGGTGCTGTTCTATCACGCCGGTGACTTCTTCAGCCGCGACAACATCGATGCCGGCATGGTGACCTTCCACCCTTGCGGCTTCACCCATGGCCCGCATCCCAAGGCATTGACGCGTGCCTTTACGCCGGCGAAGGCGGAAACGGACGAATACGCGGTGATGATGGACACGCGCGATGCGCTGGAGATCGGCGAGCTGCCGCCCGGTGTGGAGTGGAGCGGCTATGTCCAGAGCTGGTCGGCCCAGCCGGCGCCGGTGGACTGAACGGTGGCGCTGAAAGTCGCCTCACTGAAGGAAGGCGGGCGCGACGGCACGCTGGTGGTCGTCGCCGACGCGCTGGATCGGGCCGTGCGCGTGCCGCAGGTGGCCCGCACGCTGCAGCGGGCGCTGGAAGACTGGTCGGTCGCCGCCCCGGCGCTGGAAATCATCTATCAGCTGCTGAACGAAGGGCGCGTGGCCGACGCCTTCCCCTTCGACCCCGACCACTGCGCGGCGCCGCTGCCGCGCGCCTATCAGTGGCTGGACGGCTCGGCCTATGTCCATCACGTGGAACTGGTGCGCAAGGCCCGAGGTGCGGAACTGCCCGCCAGCTTCTGGGCCGATCCGCTGATGTACCAAGGCGGATCGGACCGCTTTCTAGGGCCCACAGAGCCGATCGCTGCGACGTCGGAGGATTACGGCATCGATTGCGAGGCTGAGGTGGCGGTCGTCGTCGACGATGTGCCCATGGGCGTCAGTCCGACCGCGACGACCAGCCATATCAAGCTGTTGATGCTGGTGAACGATGTCTCGCTGAGGGGGCTGATTCCGTCGGAATTGGCCAAGGGCTTCGGCTTCGTCCACGGCAAGCCGCCGACGGCCTTTTCGCCGGTGGCGGTGACGCCGGACACGCTGGGCGAGGCGTGGGACGGCGGCAAGATCGTGCTGCCGCTGATCACGCAGATCAATGGGCGGGAGCTTGGCCATCCGAACGCCGGCATGGACATGACCTTCGACTTCCCGCGCCTGATCGCCCATGCGGCGGTCACACGGCCGCTTTCGGCCGGCACGATCATCGGGTCCGGCACGGTGTCCAACAGCAGCGGCGAGGCCGGCTATTCCTGCATCGCCGAACAGCGAATGGTCGAGCAGCTCAAGTCAGGCGCGCCGCAGACGCCATTCCTGAAGTTCGGCGACCGCGTGCGCATCGAGATGAAGGATCTGGCCGGCAATAGCATCTTCGGCGCGATCGAGCAGGAGGTGTTGCACCATCCGGAATAGCCTTTGGCTGGTCGGACTGGGACAAGCCCTGCGTCCGGTCACGCGAACATCTTGCCGCCGTTCGGAGGAGAGCAGGAGCCCTGGTCAGTCCGCCTTTTCAATGATGGTCTGCAGATCTTCGATGGTGTACCGCGGGCCGCTCTCCAGCACGGCAGGGACCTGCCTTGTCTCGGCCAGGCCGAACAGGTCTCCGGCATAGGTGATCTCTTCCCAGTGGGATAGGGGTTCCGATATCGCGCACTCCCAGTTCCCGCCGCGCATGTTCATCACCGGATTGTAGGTGTTCCGTCCGTAGCGAAAGCAGAGATACAAGGTCGACTCGAATGGAAAGGCGCGGTGCCGTTGAATGAACGCGTTCGGTCCCAGCTCGTTGCGGCTCTCATCGCCGGGGCCCCAAGCTTCTGAACCGATCCTGATGTGCCACTCTCCGGGCACGACCGATCGATTGCCCGGGTACCAGAGGAAGGCATGCCCGTCGGCAGACATGTATTCCACCTGGGTGCCATGGCCGCTGTCGTAGTGAAGGGCGGTCACGTCGGACAGCAGCGCGACCATTGCCGGCCCTCTCGATTCCTCAGTGTCCCCGGTTCCGTCGCCATAGGTTGGCGCAAAGCACGACGACATGGCGCCGCCCGTAACGGTAAGGGCGACGCATACGCCGAGCGCACGCAACAGTCTCATCGGTTCGCCTTGAAGTTTAAGAATCTTGTCGATTGATCGCCATTGGCGAGGTTTGGCGGAAACTAACCTCGGTTCAGGTGTCGATCAACGCCGTTCATCGCGCGCTATCGCTTGAGGCCGCCGGCGGCCGGAGCCGCTTCTTCATGGTGATCGTGTTTTCACGGCGCGCAACCTGTTGCCAGCCGTTGCGCGCGTAGAGCCGCGCGGTCTCCGGCATGTCAACGTGCGTGTTGAGGCGCATTTCGGTATATCCGCGGTCCGCAGCCTCGGTTTCCGCCAGCGCCAGAAGCTCTCGGCCCAGACCCGCCCCCCTTTTGTCCGGATGCACGGCGACATTCGCCAGAAGCATCACGGCATCTCCAGGCACGAGAACGAGACCGCCGACGATCATGCCGCCCGACTCCGCAACCCAGACCTGATGCGCTTCGATCTCTTCGGCGCAGTTCGCCGATACCGGCGGCAGATCCGGAATGCGGTCAGCGTATTCGGCATAGGCCGCATCAAGGCAGTCCCGCAGGCCGTCCGCATCGCGAACCTCTGCCTTGCGGATCGTCCAGTCTTTCGACCCCTGCGGAGGGCGCCCCACTACTTCAGCCATTTCTCCAACCGCTCCGCCGCTTCGGCCATATCGGCCGTGCTGCCGGCGTAGGAGAAGCGGACCGTGCGATGGCCCTGCTCGGGGTCGAAATCGACGCCGGGCGTGATCGCGATACCTGTTTCGGCCAGCACGCGCTTGCAGAAATCACGGCTGTCATTGGTCAGATGCGCCACATCCGCATAGAGGTAGAAGGCGCCATCGGGCGGGGCCAGGCGGTCGAAGCCGGCCCGCGGCAGGGCCTCCAAGAGCAGAGCCCGGTTGGCGGCGTAGCGGGCGACATTGGCGTCCAGCTCCTCCCCGCAGCCGAAGGCAGCGACGGCAGCGTGCTGGGACAAGGATGGCGGCGAGATGAACAGATTCTGGGCCAGGCACTCCACGGCCCGCAGCAGGCTTTCCGGCACCACCATCCAGCCGAGCCGCCAGCCGGTCATCGAGTAGTATTTCGAGAAGCTGTTGACGACGATGGCCTGGTCGTCTCGAGCGGCCGTGGCGGCGGCGACGCTGCCGTAGGTGATGCCGTGATAGATCTCGTCGGAAATCAGGCGGATGCCGTTGGTGCTGCAGTAAGCCGCCAGCTCGGCCAGTTCATCGGCCGACAGCATGGTGCCGGTGGGGTTGGCCGGGCTGGCGACGATCAGGCCGTCCAGCCGGCCGCTCTCACGCTGGGTTGCCTCCAGCATCTCTACGCTGGGCTGGTAACGGGTCTCCGGGCCGGCCGGCAGCAGCACCGCTTCCACATCCACCGCCTGCAGGATGTTGCGGTAGGCGGGGTATCCCGGAGACGCCAGGGCCACCCGGTCGCCGGCATCGAAGGCTGCCAGGAACGACAGGATAAAGCCGCCCGAACTGCCGGTCGTCACAACGATGCGGTCGGCCGGCAGGTCGAGGCCGTAGCTCTGTCGGTAATGGCCGGCAATGGCGGCGCGCAGCGGCGAGATGCCCAGGGCGAGCGTGTAGCCCAACAGATGTCCGTCGAGCGCGCGGTGTGCTGCCTCCAGCACGCCACGCGGGGCCGGCGTGCTTGGCTGGCCGACTTCGAGATGCAAGACGTCGCCGTGGCTCGCCTCGCGTTCCGCCGCGGCGCGCATCACGTCCATGACGATGAAGGGAGCGACCGCCCCCCGTTTCGCCGTCTTCAGCGCCATGACGTCAGGGTTCGACGACCGTGGCCAGGCCGTAGCCGCGCGGGTCGGCGGCGGCATAGCAGGTCTTCTCGTCGAACGTACTGCCGGACGTGCAATAGATTGCCGTTCCGCGACCGAGCCCGGCAGCGCCGCGCACCTGATGCCCGCGCCGCTCCAAAGTCGGTCCCAGGGCGTCGATCGCCGTGCGTTCCACAAGAACGGCGTCGCTGGAGAAGTCCGGCATCACCCGGGCGGCCGACATGGCATCGACCAGGGACCGTTCGAGCACCAGCGTCTCGACCATCGGCGTGATCAGCCCTGGCAGCAGGTCGGAACCGGCGCCGGCATAGACGAGTTGGTCGGTCGGCTCGTTGATCATCAGGGCCACGCCGCCAACGGCCTGTACGCCCGGCTGTTCCGGCCCCGCCACGAACATACCGGTGCCCGGGGCGATGCGGCCGCTGCCGAACAGCCCGTTCATGGTGAAGGCACAGGCCACGCCAAGCTCGGTCTTGCGCAGATAGTTGCCGGAGAAAGCGGCGAGCGACGCACCGAAACTGGCATCGCCGGCACGGCCTGCATCCGGGGCCGTCGCCCGATCCGGCGAATAGCCGCTCAACAGTGCTTCGGCAGCATCCTCGTCGACGACGCCGACCGTTCCGCCGGCAGCGAGGGCCCGCGCCATGGCTTCGGCCATGAGATGCGGCCGCTCTTCGGCATCCACATCGTCATAGTCTTCCGCCTCGGCCAGCATGGCCCAGATCAGAGCCGCGGCGGCACCGCCCGCTTCGGGTTCGCGCGCGAACCAGATCTGATCGCTACCATCCTCGATCAGGATGGGGTCCGTCCATCGCGCGAAGCTGCGTGAGCCGACTTCCGGGGAGAGCGGATTGCCCGCAGCAGCGGCGGCTTCCGCATAACCGGCCGTGAGTGGTCCTGAAGCGACGGCCGTCAGGCCGCCGGCGCGCACCGTCGTCAGCATGTCCGCCAGATCGCTCTGTGCGATTGTGGCGCCTTCGCCCACAAGCCCGCCGCCGGGCCGTCCGAAGATCGCTGTCACGTCGGGGTCGCCGCCGAGAACGGGTTCGACCGCCGCCAGATCCGTGGCCAGAGCCCGCGAGACCGGATGCCCGAACCGGGCCAGCTCTTCGACCTGGCCCATCAAGCCGTCGAAATTCCGTGTTCCGTATTCGGCGTGCAGCGTGGCGAGGCCGGTCAGCATCGCTGGCCCTGCCGCCCCGCCCGTACCGCGTGGCAGGAAGTCGAGGGTCCGGACCGTCGTATCCGAGCCGTCGAAGACCAGGCAGAGGCCGCCTCCGCCGAAACCCGCCCGAGACGGCAACGTGACGGCCATGACGCCGGCCATGGCCACGGCCGCATCCACCGCGTTACCGCCGGTCATCAGGATTTCACGGCCGGCCTGCGTCGCCAGGGGCTCGTCGGCAACGGCAGCCCCACGCTCGATCTTGGCGAGGTCGGAATCGCCCATGGTGATGGTGCCGCCGCTGGCGAGCTGGCAGCCGGCCCCCAGGGCCGCCGCCGCACCTGCGGCCAGAAGCTTCGGCACAAGGGTGCCAAGTCCGGTATAATGACGCATGGAGCCCTGCGGAGGAGTTTGGTTCGTGCGGAAATGGCTTGTCGGGTTCGTCATCGTCGCGTTCGTGCTGGTGCAGCCGGTGGCGGCGAACGCGCAGCGCCGACTTTCGTTCATCCGGGACGCAGAAACAGAGCACATCCTCCGTGCCTTTGCGACACCAATCTTCCAGGCGGCCGGGCTGGTTCCCCAGTCGGTGAACATCTTCATCGTGCAGGACCAGTCGCTGAATGCCTTCGTCGCCGGCGGGCAGAACATGTTCTTCAACACCGGCCTGCTGACGACTGCTGAGAACCCTCTGGAGCTGATCGGCGTGATGGCGCACGAGGCTGGGCACATCGCCGGCGGGCATTTGGCGCGCGGGCAGGATGCGCTTGAGCGTGCCCAGCGGACGGCGCTGATCAGTACGCTTTTGGGCATTGCCGCGGCGATCGCGACAGGCGAGGGCGGGCTGGTCGGTGCCGGCGCCATCAGCGGCGGGCAGGTGGCCACGCGCGGCTTCCTCAGCTTCAGCCGGACGATGGAGAGTTCCGCCGACCAGGCCGCGCTGACCTATCTCGACCGCGCGGGGCTCTCGTCGGAAGGTCTGATGTCGTTCCTGGAAGCGCTGGCGGACCAGGAGCTGCTGCCGATCGACCGCCAATCCGAATATGTCCGCACACATCCGCTGACCTTCGACCGCATCCAGTTGATCCGCGACCACGTGGCGCAGTCGCCTGTTACCGGGCAGGGCGTATCGCCCGAGGCGGAGATGATGTTCGCGCGCATGCAGGCGAAGCTGATCGGCTATCTCAACCCGCGGCGTGCTTTGCAGGTCTTCCCGGAGGAGGACAAATCGATCCCGGCAACGTACGGCCGTGCCATTGCGCATTACCGCCGCGGCCAGATGGACCTCGCGCTCGCCGAGATGAACGAACTCTTGGCCATGGCGCCGAACGACCCGTTCTTCAACGAGGCCGCGGGGATGATCCTGCTGGAAAGCGGTCGCGCGGCAGAGGCCCGGCAGTACTACGAACGGGCGTTGTCGGTCTTGCCGGGCGAGCCGCTGTTCCTGATCCCGCTGGCCCAGATCAAGCTGGACGGCGGCACCGACGCCGATCTTGCCGGTGCTGTCGACGACCTCAATCTCGCGATCCGTGAAGATCGCGTGGTCCCCTCCATGGCATGGCGGCTGTTGGCGACGGCCTATGGCCGCCAGGGCGATCTGGGGATGGCCGCCCTTTCGCTGGCCGAAGAGGCCTTGGTGCTGCGCGACGGTGAGGCGGCGGTGGAGCAGGCCCAGCGGGCTGAGGCTCTGCTGGCCCATGGGTCATCCGGCTGGCTCAGGCTGCAGGATGTGCGGCGCGTTGCGGAAGAGCTGGCCGAGGAGCAGGATTGACGCGAAAATTCCTCACAAATGCGTGACGGTGGCCATCTGTCCGCTTGTTACGCCATATTTGGCCCGTCATCTTCTGATGCCTTGAGACCTCAGCAACCGACAGGACCTTCGATATGCCGATCCGCCTGCCGACCGTCGCCCGAACTGCCATTGCTGCCGCGTGCCTCATGGGTGCCGCGGCAACCCCGCTGTCGGCCCAGGAGGCGATGACGGATGAGGAGCGCGCAGCCATCGAAGGTGTGGTGCGCGACTACTTGCTGGCCAATCCCGATCTGGTGGTGGAGGCCCTGAACCTCTATCAGGCCCGGCAGGAGGAACTGGAGGCCGAGCGCCAGATGGCGCAGGTCGTGGCCAACCGGGACGAGCTGCTGTTCAGCCCGACATCGCCGGTGCTGGGGAACCCCGAGGGCGACGTGACGTTGGTGGAGTTCTTCGACTACCAGTGCGGGTACTGCAAGCGCGTGCTGGACGACGTCTTCGATGCGGTCGAAGACGACCCCGACCTTCGCGTCGTGTTCAAGGAGTTCCCGATCCTCGGCCCGGCATCCATGACGGCGGCCCAGGCTGCCCTGGCCTCGCGGGCCCAGGGCCTCTATGACGAGCTTCACTATGCCCTGATGGAGCATCGCGGCCAGCTGTCGGACGACCTGATCTTCGCCATTGCCGCCGATGTCGGCCTGGATGTCGACCAGCTGCGCATCGACATGCAGAGCGATGAGGTTATGGGCGAGATCCGGGCCAATCATGCACTGGCGACGGCCATCGGCATCAATGGAACGCCGGCCTTTGTGATCGGCAACGAGGTGGTGCCGGGTGCGGTCGGCCGCGATGTGCTGGAAGACCTGATCGCCAGCGCGCGCGGCAGCTGACACCGGCAGCCGACGGTCAGAGATCGGCGTCCGCTTGGCGGTCGGGCGCCGCGCCCGCGAACGCGTCGAGGTCTTGGCAGGCCGCATGGATGCGGCCGATCGTCGGATAGGGGGCGAGCGGACAGCCGACGCGGTTTGCGTTGTAGACCTGCGGGACCAGGCAGATATCGGCCAGCCCCGGACTGTCGCCATGGCAGAACCGGCCCGTTTGCGGACTGGCGGCAAGCAGGGCCTCGAGTGCTTCGAACCCCTCAGCGATCCAATGGCGTGACCAGGCCGTGCGGTTGTCTTCGGTGATCTCCAGCGCGTCACGCAGATGGTTCATGACCTTCAGGTTGTTGATCGGGTGGATGTCGCAGGCGATCAGCTGGGCGATCGCCCGCACGCGCGCCCGCCCGACGCTGTCCGCCGGCAGGAGAGGGGGGCTGGGCACCGTCTCTTCGAGATATTCGATGATCGCCAGCGACTGGGTCAGGACAGCGCTGCCGGTTTCCAGCGTTGGCACGAAGCGCTGCGGGTTCACAGCCGCGAAGCCCGGCGCTGCCTGTTCCTGCCGGCGCAGATGCACCGGGATCTGCTCGACCGTCACATCCTTCAGCGCCAACGCAATGCGCACCCGGTAAGCGGCGGACGACCGGAAATAAGTGTAGAGCTTCATCGTGCCGTCATTCGCCATGGGCTATATCCCTTGAGCGCTCGGCGTCACGCCGGTCGCTTCTTCTCCCGCCAAGTCTGGATGTCCTGGCCATGGCCGCGCAACCGTCTGTTCCCGTGTTCGACGTCGGTGGAGTTCTGTTGGATTGGAACCCCCGATACCTGTACCGCAAGCTGATAACCGACGAGGCGGAGATGGAGGCGTTCCTTGCCACCGTCTGCGCACCGGACTGGAACCTGGCGCAGGATGCGGGCCGCAGCTGGGCCGACGCCGTCGCTGAACGGACCCGACAGTTCCCGGAACAGGCAGCGCTGATCCGCGCTTATGACGAGCGCTGGCAGGAGATGGTGCCGCGCGCCTTCGACGACACTGTGGCGATCCTGGAGGAACTGAAACGGGCCGGACGGCGGCTCTATTCGATCACCAACTTCTCCGCAGAGAAGTTCGACCTGGAACGAGAAATCTGGCCGTTTCTGAATTGGTTCGACGGCATCGTGGTTTCCGGCGAGATCGGCCAGGTCAAGCCGCACCCGGCGATCTATCAGCGCCTGCTCGAGACCTACGATCTGGACGCCGGAGACTGCCTGTTTATCGACGATGTCCAGGCGAATGTGGACGGGGCCAGGGCGGTGGGCATGCACGCACACCTGTTCATCGGCGCGGAGGGACTGCGTCAGGCGCTGATGGAGTGCGGGATGTTGTGAGGTGGGGGCGACGCGACTGTTGCATCACCCCCACTCCCCTCCTGCCACCATCAATGGCGGGGGCAGCTATCAGTCGGACTGACGCTGGAGCATCGGAGGCGGCGTGGTTGTGCCATAGGGTGTTGCCGACCAGGGGCTGATGCTCAAGCCACCGGTGCCCGGCTGCTGAGCTCTGAGATCTTCGCCGAGTTCCTCTTCAAGGCAGTTCTCGCCGTCTTCGTCGCAGATCCAGCAGGTGTCGATGTAGCCGTCCTGGTCTTCGTCGGTGCAGCAGCCGTTTTCTTCGTCGTCGATGATCACCGTGCCGCCCATTTCGCAGATCAGCCACTGCTCTGAACCGCGTGGCGCTGCGGAGGCTTGGCCGAGGAAGACCATCCATGCCGCCATCAGGGCGATCATGGACATCGCCGTGGTACGGATCAGACACAAACCGAACAGGGTCATCTTGGGCATCGTCGTCTCCTATCCCTTTGGTTTCGCTGTTGCCTGCGCTGGATAGAAAGACCGGCGCCTTCGTCGGACTCGTGCGCCTTGGGCTCTCTCTTGGCCTTTCATGACCGCATTGAGAGAAGCCGTTGTGCCGGCCGACGCGCGCGTCGGCGATGGCGAGATCCCCAATCGGTAGTGGCTACGCCGTGGCTGCGTCGACGGATCTTCTTCGCAGCACGGTTTCCTGGAATCGCCCCATGCTGGGCGGAGCTAAGGCAAATGGGGCAGAAGAGGATAGTTGTGCAGTATTTTAATCTAAATTTTCTGAAAAGTTATATATTCGAGATTAATTCAGCGTCATCTATGCGGCGACTTCGCCTCCTCTGAGGTTGTATGATACTCTTCATCACGTAGCGCTTGTGCCCATTGCGTCTGCAACCCTGGTTCGAGTGAGCTGAGGTGGCATGGAGAAGCAGCCGGTCTTGCAGATTCCGCATGGGCTCGCCGACGTGCCGGCCGGGATGGCGTATGTCGCAGGCCCGGACGGCTGCATCCTTGCCCTTGACTTGAACCGCGGCGAGATCGTCGCCCGTGCCGGATTCGCCGCCGAGCCTTTGGCTTTGGCTGACGGATTGCTGATCGGCTGGAGGCCGGGGGCGGGTGGACCGAACGCGGTTCGGATAGTCGCGGCCATACGAAATGGACAGTCGATCGACATCGTCTGGGAAGCAACGATCGCGTTGCCCGACTGGGCCGATCCCCAAGCCTTGGAGCCTGATGCCTTCGCGCTGGAGGCCGAGTTTCAGGACGATGCGGTGATCGTCCGCTGGCAGGCGAGCACGCGATATGGCGGGGGGGCTCCGCCGCCACCCGAGGTGCTGGAAGCCGCTACCCGTGACCAGCAGGCAATGGTTCGTCTGGATCGCCGGACGGGAGCGCCCATTGGCCCAGAGGAACGCTCGCGGATCGAGGGTGGGTCCTCCGTGTCGCCGCCCGATGTCGGCGCGGGAAGACGGGTGGTGCCATATCGCTCGGGATCGTCCTGGGCGACAGCGCCCTGGCGATCGGGTGCCGGGGACGCGGCGCTGATCAAGCCGCAGAGCGGGCCGGGCGTTGCGCTGCTAAGGCGGGAAGCCGGCCGGGACAGCGAGAGCACGCTCTCAACCGATCCAGGTGCAGAAGCGGCCGTCACGCAAGACGGCATGCTGATCTTCGTCAGCGAGCCATCTTCCAACCGATGGCAGGTGTTTTCCGCCGCAACGGGGGAGCCGACGGCGAGCCTGCCGTTCGACCCCGGCACCGAGGCGGTTGCAGCGCTTGACGACCGAGCGCTCTACGAGGTGGCGGAGGATATCGGCGGAACCCGCCGGTATTCGCTCAGGTGTCGCGACCTGAAGACTGGGGCGCTGATGTGGTCCCAGGCGTTGCGCGAGATGACGCTGGCCGCACCGCCGCCGCCACCTCCGTAGGGTAAGGGCAGGGAATCTGGCGCGAGCGCCGAACAACCAGTGGTTCAAGATCTGAATGCCTGCGGGCGGAGAACCGTCCAGGCAAGACAAGGGAGGCAGGACCCATGGCTGAGGGCGAAGAACGGGCGGCAGGGCAGGATCTGAGCGAGGAGATGGTGGCGGAGCTGAGCGCGGAGCTGGGCTGTGCCGCCGAAGAGGTCCGGGCGATGTCAGAGACGCGTCTGGCCTGGGTGCTGAACAAGCGCGAAATACCCGATCGGCCCCGTGCTCGCATAGAGCAAGAGATGGGCGCGCTACGGGGCGATGACGGAGAGGTGCCTTCAGACGCCCTGTCGCGGGCGCTGGGCCAGCTCGACCGGCTGCGGGCGGCCAGTCACCGCACGGTGCGCGATGTTGCTGGCGTGCCGACCGGTGCGACCCTGTTTGCCCTGACGGCACGCATCGAGGGGCCGACCGCCGGCCTGAACGCCAACAACACCGGCTGGACAGCCCTGGGCCCGGGCAATATCGGCGGGCGTACGCGCGGGCTCGCGATCGACCCTACCAACACGGCCCGTATCTTCGCTGCCGGCGTCGGCGGCGGCGTATGGCGGTCGCCGGACGGCGGTGCCACCTGGGCGCCGACCGACGATCTGATGGCCAATCTCGCCGTGTGTTCTTTGGTGATGCACCCGACGGACCCGAACCGGCTCTATGCCGGGACTGGCGAGGGGTTCTTCAACATCGGCGCGATCCGCGGCGATGGGATCTTCGAGACGCAGGACGGCGGCGTGACCTGGACCCGGCTCGCCGCCACCGGCAACAACGCCGATTTCCGCTTTGTCAATGCGCTGGCCATCTCAAGCAATGGTCAAACACTGCTGGCCGGAACGACGACCGGCCTCTTGCGCTCCACCAATCAGGGGTTGACCTGGACACGGGAGTTGAACGTTCCCATCGGCAATCTGGCGTTCGACCCCAGCGACTCCAGTAATGCCATTGCCGGCGGCCTCAGCAACGGCAATGCCTATGTCTCGACCGACGGTGGCAATACCTGGCAGACGGCAAACCGCCCATCGGCCGCCGGCGGCCGTGTCCAGGTCTGCTATGCGGTCGCCGACAGCCAGACGGTGTACGCCTCGGTAGAGGCGAACCCGTCCCAGATCTGGCGATCGACCGATGGCGGCCAGAACTATCAGGCGCAAGCCGCCAACGTAGCCGGGGGCGCGGCCGCCAACTTCCTGGGAAGACAGGGTTGGTACGACAACGTGATCTGGGCGGGCGACCCGACGGACGTGGATCTGGTGCTGGTCGGCGGCATCGATCTCTGGCGCAGCACCGATGGCGGGGACACGCTGACGCAGATCAGCACGTGGTGGAGCGACCAGTCCGCCCATGCCGACCACCACGCCATTGTCGCCGACCCCGGATACAACGGCACAACGAACCGGCGCGTCTATTTCGGCAATGACGGCGGCGTCCACCGGGCGGACAACGTGACCACGGTCGGCAACAACGCCTCGGCGCCTTTCACCAACGGCTGGGTCAATCTGAACAACGGCTACGGCGTCACCCAGTTCTACTATGCCGCCGGGCATCTTGGCGCGAACACGATCGTCGGGGGCACCCAGGACAACGGCACACTGCGCTATACGCCGTCCCAAGGGGCCAACGCCTGGAATGAGGTGTTCGGCGGCGACGGCGGCGACGTCGCGTCGGACCCCAGAGATCCCAACCTGTGGTACGGCGAATACGTCACGCTGCAGATCTTCCGCAACACCAATGGCGGCGCCTCGCGCAACCAGACCGACTATATCTGCGGGCGGCGCTGGAATGGCGCGCAATGGGTGTGGAAGCCGGCACCCTTCCTGATCCCCGATGCCCGCGACGGCCGGGCGCTGTTCATCGCGCCGTTCGAGCTGGACCCCAATGCGCCCGACCGCCTGCTTGCCGGCGGCCTGTCGCTGTGGCGCACCGATGATGCGACCACACCGAACACGACTGCGGCCGGCCCCAGCTGGGCATCGATCAAGGCCGCCATCGGCAACTCGGTGCGCAACCACGCGATCACGGCCATCGCCATTGCCGATGGCGATTCCAACATTGCTGTCGTAGGCCACGCCAACGGCAACATCTACCGGTCGACCGATGCGACGGCTGTGAACCCGCAATGGACTCAGATCGACACCAACGGCATCAGCGTGAACCGTCAGTGCCTGGCGCTGACCATCGATCCGGACGACCATGACCGGATCTATGCGGCCTTCGGCGGTTTCCAGCAGAACAATCTGTGGCTGACCACCGACGGCGGGCAGAGCTGGGCCAGCGTTTCCCAGGGACTGCCGGAGGCCCCGATCCGCGATGTCTCCATCCACCCGCAGCGGTCGACCTGGATCTATATCGCAACCCAGGTCGGCCTGTTCGCCAGCGAGAACGGCGGGACGACCTGGTCGCCGACCAACGAAGGCCCGGCGAACGTGGCGTGTCGGGATCTGTTCTGGATGGGATGCCGGCTGGTCTGCGTGACCCACGGCCGGGGCATGTTCGAGATCGACCTGCCGATCGCCAATGCGTTTCCCACACCTGTCCTGCAGTTCACGGGCACGGAGAGCTATACGGTCCAGGGCAGCCCCTTCACCCGCTACAAGCTGTCGGTGGCGAACCGCGCCAGCTATCCGGATTCGCTGTTCCGCCCATCGCCGGACCTGCCGCCCTGCGGCACCAACACCAATTCCTCACGGACTTGGGTCGACATCTTCAACGGCGACAACAATCAGCGGATCTACGGGTTCTGCGCGCTGGGGTCGTCCCAGAGCCTCGACCAGCTCTGGTTCGGCCTGCCGCAGGGCGACGCACCGCCCAACAGCGTCTACATCACGCTCAGGGATCGGCGGTGCCCGGCGACCTACACCTCCAACACGGTGCCGATCACGGCCGCGGTCGGTTTGCCCTCGATGAGCAATCCAGTACCGGGTGCTGCATTCTCCGGCGACACGGTGACGTTCGAGTGGTCGGCCAACGGCACGGCGGTCGCCCAATGGTGGCTCTATGTCGGGTCGCGGCTGGGCGGCCGCGAGCACCACGACAGCGGGTCGCTGGGAACGGCCCTGTTCGAGACCGTCCCGGGCCTGCCGCGGGACGGCAGCCAGGTGTTCGTGCGCCTCTGGTACCGCACCGCAGGGGCCTGGCGGTCGATCGACACCACCTATACGGCGGCCTTGGCCGGCCCGCCTGAGATCACGACGCCAGTGCCCGGCGCGACGCTGACGGGCGACACCGTCACCTTCGAATGGCGCGACAACGGCACGACCGTCGCGCAATGGTGGCTCTATGTGGGCTCCAGTGCGGGCGCGCGAGACCTCTACAACAGCGGCTCGCTCGGAACGAGCCTCAACGAGACCGTGACAGGGCTGCCGATGAACGGCAGCACGGTATTCGTGCGGCTGTGGTACCGCACCGCCGGGGCCTGGCAATCCGTCGACAGCCAGTACACGGCCGCCACGCCTGCGGTGCCGGCCATCGTCTCGCCCACGCCTGGATCGACCCTGCCGGGGGCGACCACGACCTTCAGCTGGGCGGCCAACGGCACGCCGGTGGCCCAGTGGTGGCTCTACGTAGGGTCAACCCAGGGCGGCAACGATCTCTACAACAGCGGCTCGCTCGGCACGGGCCTCAATGAGACCGTGACCGGTCTGCCCACGGATGGCAGCGATGTGTGGGTGCGGCTGTGGTACCGCTCGGGAGGCGCCTGGCAGTCCGGCGACTTCCAGTTCCGAGCGGCATGAATGCGAGACGCAGAGGCCCGGTGCGACGGTATCCGGCCGGAATGATGAACACACATCTGCAGGGAGCAACAGGATGTACACACTGATCAGGTCATTGAGCAGCCGTGCCTTGCTGGCCAGGCAGGCCCCGGTGCTTGTCGGGTCCCTCGCCATCGCCGAGATGTTCTATAAGTTCGGCAGCTTCCTGTTGGAGGCCGTTGCCTTCCTGGCGACCTGGTTCGTGCTGGATGCCCTGATCGACCTGATCGCCGGCCCCAGCCAGGCCCGAGCAGAGACGGATCGCTGACGATTGGCGCAGGTGCCGCGCGGTGGCTGCTTGCACATCGTGACCGTCAGTGGACGAAGACCCGAGACCGGAGGAATTCGCTCGCAGCCTGCACGAATCTCTCCGGCTGGTCGGCGTGGACGTAGTGGCCGGCGTCCGCGATGGTCACAACCTCGGTCGCGGGGAACAGCGTCGCGATGGCGTCGTGGTGGCGGGGCATGATGTAGTCGGATCGTGCGCCGGCGACGAAAAGGCAGGGGCCGTCATAGCGGGTGCCGTGCGGTGCGCGGAAATCGGTGATCGCGTTGGCGTTGGCGCGTAACGCTTGCAGATTGACGCGCCAGCGGAAGCGGCCGGCCTCCTGCACCACGTTCTGAAGGATGAAGGCTCGCGTGCCGGGCTCGGGGATCAGGCCGCTCAGATCCTCGTCAAGCTCCGCCCGGCGTTCCGAGCCGGCAAGCTGCAGGTCGGCTGCGGCTTCCACATGGTCCAGCAAGCTTTCGCGATAGGGGATCGGCGCAATGTCGGCCACCAAGAGGCCGGCGATCCGGTCTGGCCGGGTCAAAGCTGCCATCATCGCCGTCTTGCCGCCCATGCTGTGGCCGATGACCGCGGCGGCGCGGATGTTCCGGGCTGCAAGGAAGGCGTCCAGGTCCTCCGCCATGGCCTCGAAGCCCATCTCGTCCGTCCAGGGCGAGTCTCCGTGGTTGCGCAGGTCGACAGTCAGCACGTGATACCGCTCGCCAAGCGCGCGCGCGACCGTGGTCCAGTTCCGGGCCGATCCGAACAGGCCGTGCAGGATCACGACAGTCGGGCCTTCGCCATAGGATCGGCAGGCCAGCTCAACGGCCACGATGTGAGCCTCCCTGCGCTTTGGCGGTGCGGCGACTGCTCATTCCTCCAGCACACTCCAATCCGGGCCGGGGCGCAATCTCATGGACAAGTCCGCCTCCATCCGGTCGAGGATGTGGCCGGCCAGCAGGCGATAACCGTTGGGGGAGAAGTGGATGCCGTCATTGGCCCGGAAGCGTTCAGGGGTGCCGCTGCCGAAATCCCGGAACTCCGCATAGGCGCCGTCCACGGCGGTCAGCTTGAAGAGGTCGATCAGCGTAGCGCCGCTGTCGCCACGGCCCAGAAACGCGTATTGCACAGGGCGGATATGGGATTCGAAGGTTTCGGCAAACAGGCGATGGCCGAGCACAGGCGTGCCCACCCAGAAGACGGGCAGGCCCCGGTCCCCGGCCGCCGCGATCATCGTCCGCATCCGGTCGACATAGGCCTCTTGCCAGGCCTCGCCGTAGAAGGTGCCGCCGCCGATCGGCATGCCGACATCGTTGACGCCGGCCATCAGGATGACGATGTCGACCGGCGGCTCCGGCTGTGGCAGCCGGCCTTCCAGCACCGTCAGCAGATCCTGACCCGGCCGGCGGATCACGCCTCCGCCGGTGAACACATGCGGTTCCACCGTCGCGTTGCGCCATTCGCGCCCCTGGGGTGCCAGCATGATCTGCATATGGGCGGACACCCCGTGCGCCAGGCTGTCGCCGACGAAGAGGATACGGTGGACCGTATGCGTCGGCGGCGTCGCGGACGCAGCTTCCGCCACGGCAAGCCACGCGGCGAGCATGGCCAACCCACACAATCGCAACAGCATTGGTTCGCGGAGCTGTCCAGGAAGTAGCGGCGTAAATGACAGCGCCGCCGAGCCGCTAGGGTCCCGGCGGCGCTGTCGATCCCAAGACCCAGTCTAATACCGGAAGTGCCGAAGCCCAGCCAAGGCTCAGCACCCGCGACACTTCGGTCCGGGTCAGAACATCAAGACGGTCCGGGTCAGAACATCAAGACGCTGCGGATCGACTCGCCGCGATGCATCAACTCGAAGCCTTCGTTGATCTGGTCGAACGGCAGCGTGTGGGTGATCAGGTCGTCGATATTGATCTTGCCCTCCATGTACCAGTCGACGATGCGCGGCACGTCGGTGCGGCCGCGCGCGCCGCCGAAGGCCGTGCCGCGCCAGACCCGGCCGGTGACCAGCTGGAACGGGCGCGTGGCGATTTCCTGTCCAGCGCCGGCCACGCCGATGATGACGCATTCGCCCCAGCCCTTGTGACAGCATTCCAGCGCCTGGCGCATCAGCTTGACGTTGCCGACACATTCGAACGCGTAATCGGCACCGCCATTCGTCAGATCGACCAGATGGGGGACCATCTCCGCCTCGGGCACCTCGGCGGCGTTGACGAAATGGGTCATGCCGAACTGCTCGGCAATCGCACGCTTTGAGGGGTTGATGTCCACGCCGACGATCATGTCGGCGCCGACCATGCGCGCCCCCTGGATGACGTTCAGGCCGATGCCGCCAAGGCCGAAGACGACGACGTTGGACCCCGGCTCCACCTTCGCGGTGTGGATCACCGCACCGATGCCGGTGGTCACCCCGCAGCCGATATAGCAGACCTTGTCGAACGGCGCGTCGGGCCGG